>DATJZU010000171.1:0-67081 GCA_035498835.1 Thermoanaerobaculia bacterium | reverse complement strand
CCGAGACGTCGGCGCCGGGGGACAGATGCGCCGCCATCTGCCGACGGATCTCCTGGAAGGCCTCCGCCTCGGCGGGAATGTCGGAAACGGCGATCGGCGCAGGGGTCGGAGCGGCCGCGACGGCCGTCGGGCCCGGGGCGGCGGGCGCCGCAGGGCTTCCGCCGACGGCGGGAATCTCCCGGCAGGCCCAGGCCGCGAGCGAGAGGAGTGCCGCGGCCCCGAAGGTCAGCCGCCGCCCGCCCGCGCCGCGCCCGGGGATCACCGCGCGATCCAGCGCCGCACCCGCTCCTCGACGTACGGGAAGAACGGGTTCCAGGAGATCCGGAGGAAGTCGCCGGGGGAGACGGTGAGCACGCCCTTCTCGCCCCGCGGCGCGACGACGCCGAGGTGGATTCCGCCGCCCTGTCCCGCGTCGGGCGTTCCGCCGTAGAGCGAGTCGTCGGGGGGAAATGGGATCGCGACGTGGCCGACGGAGTAAACCTGCGCGGGCCACGCGAGCGGGAGCGGGTGAACGGCGGGCGAGGCGCCTCCGGCCGGCGTCGAGCGCTCCACGACGTCGAGCGTGTCGGGACCGGCGTTGGCGATCACCGTCAGGGCGTAACGCCGATTCCCGCCCGACGTGAGCCGGGCCATGAGCTCGCCGACCGAGGGCGCGATGAAGGCGCGCGCGACCGAGCCGTGATTGACGTCGAAGAGGACGAGCTCGCTGCCGTTGGCGGGCAGCACGTCGAAGAGCCGTTCCTTGAGCGCGCCGGCGACGATCGTCGAATCGATCAGCGACTGGAACGCGAGGATCGGCGGCATCTTGTCGAGCGCGCCGGCCTTTCCGAGCCGTTCGATCTGCGCCTGGATCGCCTCGGTCAAACGCGACGTCTGGAGCCCCGCGTTGACCGGGAACGAGTTGTACTTGAACGGGTTGTACTCGGGAAGCACGTCCAGCCAGCGCGCCTTCTCGAAATACGGAATCACGGCGAGGACGCCGACGTACTTCGCGAGCCCGGCGGCCGGCGTGACGCCGATCATGGGCGACATGAGGATGATCCGTTCGACACGCGGGAGGCTCGCGTCTTCGGCGGCGTCGAGGGCGTACTTGACCGAGAGCGCCCCGCCGTTCGAGTAGCCGACGAGATAGAGCGGCTTTCCCTCGCCGATGCGCCGCCGCACGTGCCGCACGCCCGCCCGCGCCGCGGCGCTCCAGTCCTCCCAGACCGCCTTCGTGAGGGCTCCCGGAACCGTTCCGTGCCCCGGAAGGCGGAGGCCCAGGCAGTAGATGCCCTCGCTTTTCAGGACCTCGGCGAGCCGGCGCATGCTGTAGGGCGCGTCGGTGAGTCCGTGCAGAAGGAGCGCGCCGCCGCGGATCTCTCCGGTCTCCGGCACCATCTCGAAGGTCCGGTTCCAGTCTCGAGGGAAGCGCCGCGGGCTCGTCAGGCTCTCGGAAAAGTATCGATTCGTCGGCGTGCGGTCCTCGGGCGCGAGGCGTTGCGAGACGTTCTCGTCCACCTCGCGGAAGACCTGGTCCTCGCGGCGCAGGTAGTCCTCGATCGTGAAGCGCTCGGTGAGATCGGCGGCGCGCACCTCCGACGGAGGCACGAAGCGGTGCCAGGCCTTCAGGAACGGCCGGCGCTTCGCTTCCCAGGCGCGGTACAGGACGAAAATCGCCAGAAGTGCGAGAAGTGTAGCGAAGACGCGTCGCAGCCACCGGAAGAGACCCCTTGCGACTCGGCTCATGGCGCGGATCATAGTCCCCCGTGCGGGCGAGAGTCGCGGGCGGGCGGCGGCACCGGAACTATATCAATTCTGATATAGCGGTGCGGAGATCCTCGATTCCTGCCCGCACCCGGTCGGCGTGCGTGCGGAAGGAGAGCACGCAGATCCGGATGGCGAACCGGTCCCCGAGCATCGTGCTCGTCAGGTGGACGCGGGCGCGCGCGTTGACCCGCGCGAGCAGGTCGCGGTTCAACGCCGTCAAGGCTTTCTCGTCGAGTCCCGGGCGCCGCAGCCGGAACGCGACGATCGAGAGCTGCGGTTCGGCGACGATTTCGACTCCGGGAATCCTCCGGAGCTCTTCCGTCGCCCACAGGGTGAGATCGATCTTCTCGTCGAGGTTCCGGCGGAATGGGCCGATGCCGTGCATCGAGATCGGAAGCCACACGCGCAGCCCGCGCCAGCCGCGCGACAGCTCCGGCGAGAGCTGGCTGAAGTCCGGGCAGTCGGGGTCGTCCTGCATCGGCGGCATGTAGTCCGCGGTGACGGCATGCGCCGCGCGCAGGGCCGCCACGTCCCGCACGAGAAGCGCGCCGGTGCCGTAGGGGAGGAACAGCCCCTTGTGCGGGTCGAGCGCAATCGAGTCGGCGCGCTCGAGGCCGGCGAGCGCCTTCCGACGGCGTTCCGTCAGGACGAAGAACCCCCCGTACGCGGCGTCCACGTGATACCAGAGGCTCTCGCGGCGCGCGATCCCGGCGAGCGCGTCGAGGTCGTCCACGGCGCCGGTGTTCGTCGTGCCGGCGTTGCCGACGAGCAGGAAGGGCCGCTTCCCGGCGGCGCGGTCGCGCGCGATGGCCTCGACGATCGCGTCGGCGCGGACCCGGAACGCGGCGTCGGTCGCGATCTTCCGGACATTGCGCTCCGGGAAACCGGCGAGCATCGCCGCTTTGGCGACCGAGTAGTGGGCCTGATCCGACACGTAGATCGTGCCGTCGAGGAAGTTCTCGGGCAGGAGCCGCCGGCGCGCGGCGACGAGCGCCGAAAAATTCGAGAGCGAGCCGCCGCTCGTGAGCACGCCCCCGGCGTCGCGCGGGAGGCCGGCCATCGCGCAGAACCAGCGGACCACGTCCGCTTCGATCGCGACGGCTCCCGGCGCGGCGGCGAAGACGCCGACGTAGCGGTTCGTGATGCCGGAAATGAGGTCCGCGACCGCGGCGTGGGGCAGGCCGCCGCCCGGGATGTAGGCGAGATATCCCGGTCCGGCCGTGTTGAAACTCTTCGGGATCACGCGGGTGAACAACAGATCGAGGAGCTCCTCCGCCGGCCTCCCCGTCTCGGGAAGGTCCGTCCGGAGCGAACGCGCGAGGTCCGTTCCGCCCGCGGTATCGGCCGCGGGCTGCGCCGGGAGCGAGGCGACATGCGCGACGAGGCGCTCCGTGGCGGCGGCGACGAGATCCCGTAGCGCGTCTCCCGAGAGCTCGAGCGACCGGTCTTCCGGCAAGCCGCTCATCCTATCCACGCATCCCGTCGATCGCCTGCTGCATGTCGGACCGCACGCGCGCGACGATCTCCGGCAGATTCTTCGCGGCGAGCCCCCGCGTTTCGACCGGATCGAGCACGCGCACGTCGAGCTTTCCCGGGCGGGCGCGCCGCTGTTTCATGTCGCAGATCCGGGCGAGCGGCCCCGCCACGACCGGCACGATCGGAACGCCGGCCGCGAGCGCGAGGCGGAAGGCGCCGCTCTTGAAGGGGAGAAGCTGCGGCCCGGAGTTGCGGTGCCCTTCGGGCATGAACCAGACGGAGATCTGCTCCTCGCGCATCGTCTCCGCCGCGCGTTCGAGCGAGTGGAGCGCCGTGCGGGCGTGGTCGCGGTCGATGATCAGATTCCCCGAGAGACGATAGAACCAGCCGAAGACGGGAATCTTTCCGATCTCGCGCTTGCCGGCCGACACCGTGCGCCGCGGGAAGACCGAACCGAAGGTGATGACGTCGGCGAAGCTCTGGTGGTTGGCCACGATCACGCAGGGGCGGAAATCCTCGAGGCGTTCGCGATTCGCGACGGCGACGTCCCAGCCCATCATCTTCACGACGCCGCGGCAGAAGACGCGGCCGTAGACGTAGAGCGTCTGGCGATTTCCCGGGCGGAAGAGCAGCCAGACGACGCCCAGGCCCGAGCAAAGGAAGAACCAGAGACCGCCGAAGAAGAAGCCGAGATAGAAGGCCGCGCGCTCCTTCACGAGGACGTGGTCTCCCAGTTGTCCTTCGCGCCTTCCGGCGGCAGCCACGGAGGCAGCGGCATGAGAAGCCGGTC
Organism: Thermoanaerobaculia bacterium; assembly: GCA_035498835.1. GTDB lineage: Bacteria > Acidobacteriota > Thermoanaerobaculia > UBA5066 > Gp7-AA6 > DATBFU01. Next base: position 63,066 of record DATJZU010000171.1, on the reverse strand, counting down.
CGCCAGCGCCTGCGCGTACGGCTCGTACTGGCGCCGCAGCGCCCCGAGGCGCTCGTCGCACGCCGTCCCGCTGCCCCAGGTCACGCCGCTCGCGGCGAGGGAACGGTGCAGGCGCTCGAGCTCGGGTCCGGGAAGCCGGTCCGGACCGTCCGTGCGCGGCTTCAGGCCGAGGACGCTCGTGAGATCCGCCAGCGCGTGCCGCGCCATCGCGAACGTGAGACGCGCCGCCCGCGGGGGAACGCCCTGAATGCCGCTGATGACGAGAGCGCACGTGTCGAGGATCGTCGTCAGCGCGGCGACCCACGACTGGTTGTCGTGCTGCGACCGGTAGTACGCGAGGACCGGATAGGAGATGTGGCTCTCGAGCACCTCGGCCGACCAGCGCTCCCAATCGTTCAGGAGAACGCCCATGGCCTCCGAGCCGCCGTCCGCCGCATGCCGGCGCAGCAGCTCCGCCGCCGTCGGGGGCGAGCCGGCGCGCGCGTCGAGAAGGGCGATGGCGCTCTCGCGCCGCGAGAAGGCCTGCGAGAGCACCGGCAGGTAGCCGATCACCAGGGCGAGGAAGGCAAACCCCATCCCGGCTTCGGCGGTCGTGAGGATTCGCGCGGACGCCGTCGTGGGCGCCACGTCGCCCAGGCCGAGCGTGAAGAAGGTCGTGCCGCTCATGTAGAGGTCGGCGCCGAAGCCGCGGATTCCGCTCGGCGACGAGAGATGCGACCCGAGTCCCCACTGGAGGAGCGCGAAGCCGAAGACCAGGGAGACCGCCCACGCGGCGAGCAGAACGATGAGCGAGAGCGGTCCGAAAACCGAGAGAAAGTTTTCGCGCGAGTTGCCCGGCCTCATCCGCCGGCCGGCGGCGGCGAACGGGGGCCAGACCGACCGGTAGAAGAGCTTCGTCAGCCGGAGACGGAACGAGGCGCGGCGCGGCAGGACGATGGTCTCGAAGGCGTCCCACAGCACGATGACGAGGAGGACCACGCCCGCCACGATCGCGAGAAGAGACATTCGCCGGCGGATTCTACGCGGCGCAAAAAGAAAGCGCCCGCGCGGGGCGCGGGCGCGAAGGAGGATTCCCGCAGAAGGGTCGTTGGGTCAGTTGCCCTGAGTCTGCGCGTCGTGCTTCTGCCTGTAGATCTTGCGCGAGAGCTGGTTCTGCTGGTGATTCACGAGAGCGCGATCGGCGGGCGAGAGCTTGCCGCCGTTTTCCTGGCGCATGCCGCGAATCTCCTTGTTCAAACCGGCTTCCTTGCGCTCGAGCCGCGCCGTCTCGCCGGCCGTGAGCTGGCCGCTCTTGACGCCTTGCGCGATCCGGTCCTGCTGGTTTTCCTTGCGCCGGGCGATCCGTCCGGGAGCCGCCGAAGCCGGGGAAGTCAGCAGAACGGAACCCGCCACCACCGCCGCCGCCATCCATCCCAAAATCTTCTTGCCGTGCATGTCCATGACCTCCGCCGGATTGGACGAGTACGCAGGCGGGTGGTTTACACGGCCGGGGCGCCCGGAAGGCCGGATCGTGCTACTTGCGGGGCGGCCGGCTCGGGCGCAGCTCGATGCGGGAGGGGATCGCGCGGTCGGGAAAGCGCAGGAGGTCCGCGACGGCCTCGGCCACGTCCTCGCTCCGGAGCATCCAGGAGCTTTCGCGACCGCGATGCGAATCGCCGAACTCCGTCGCGACGGAGCCCGGCATGACGACGGCCACGCGGATGCCGTCGTGGCGCAGGTCGAGCATCGCGGCGTCGGAGAGGCCGAGGAGCCCGAACTTCGACGCGTTGTAGGCGGCGCCGCCGGCGAACGCGTTGATCGAGGCGAGCGAAGCCACGTTGACGATGAAGCCGCCTCCCGACGCCTTCATCAGCGGCGCCGCATGGCGGATGGCGTACCAGGCGCCGAAGAGGTTCGTCTCGAGGACGTCGCGAAAATCCTCCGCGGAGATCTCGTCCACGCGGCCGAAGGAACCGATGCCGGCGTTGTTCACGAGCGCGTCGAGCCGGCCGAACTCGGAGCGCGCGCGCTCGACGAGCCGCCGCTGGTCCTCTTCGCGCCGCGCGTCGGCCGCGACGCCCACGGCCGTGTGGCCCTTCGCACGCAGCGCCGCGGCGGTCTTTTCCGTCGACTTCTCGTCGCGCCCCGACAGGATGACCGCGTACTTCTCGTCCGCGAGGCGTTCGACGACCGCACGGCCGATGCCGCGCGTGCCGCCGGTCACGATCGCGACGCGCTCTCCCCGATTCGCCACGTCCCGATCCTAACGCTCAAAGATGGCGCCCGGGAATGGCAGGGATCTTGAAAAGCAGTCTTTCCGATGCCTCGCCTGAGATTGCGTCTGCTCGCGATTCTGGCCGCCGGAGTCCTGACCCCCGGCTGCACGGCCATCAACAACGTTCTGGGATCCGAGAAGCGCGACGTGTACAAGTTCGGGCACGAGTTCACGGTCTCGGACCCGGCCTTTCGGCGTTCGCTCGACAACTTCGGAACGCCCATGATCGGGGGCAATACCGCCACGCTCCTCATCAACGGCGACGAGATCTTTCCGGCCATGCTTCGAGACATCCGGCAGGCGCAGAAGAGCGTCAATCTCGAGAGCTACATCTTTCAGCCGGACGAGGCCGGCCGCCAGTTCGCGGACGCGATGATCGTCGCGGCCCGCCGCGGGGTCGAGGTGCGTCTTCTCGTCGACGCCTGGGGCAGCAAGCTCCAGAGCCTGGGCGACGAGCTGAAGGCCGCGGGCGTCAGGGTGCGGCGTTACCGGCCGCTGCGGCTCTTCTCGATCTCCAAAGTCGGGAAGCGGACGCATCGAAAGATCCTCGTCGTCGACGGGAAGATCGGCTACACCGGCGGTCTCGGGATCGACGAGCGCTGGCTCGGTGACGCGCGGAACCCCAAAGAGTGGCGCGAGACGCAGGTGCGCGTGACCGGTCCCGTCGTCGACCAGATGCAGGCGATCTTCGGCGAAGACTGGACGTACACGACGGGCGAGATCCTGGCCGGCGACCGCTTCTACCCGAAGCAGGAGCCGACGGGCGGGGACATCGAGGCGCAGGCGATCAAGGTGTCGCGCGGCGACGCCTCGTCTCTTTCGAAGATGCTCTATTACACGGCCATCCAGTCGTCCGCCCGCTCGATCGACATCCAGAACGCCTACTTCCTTCCCGACAAACAGGTGCGCGAGGCCCTCGTCCATGCCGTGGGTCGCGGGGTCCGGGTCCGCGTCATGGTCCCGGGGCGCCACATCGACCTCCCGCTCGTGCGCTCGGCGTCGTGGCTCCACTACGGCGAGCTGCTGCGCGGCGGCGTGAAGATCTACGAGTACCTGCCCACGATGCTCCACAACAAGACGATGGTCGTGGACGGCATCTTCTCGACGATCGGCTCGATCAATTTCGACGCGCGTTCCCAGAACGCCAACGCCGAGGAGAGCCTCGCGTTCTACAGCCGGTCGTTCGCTGCGAAGGTGGAACAGATGTTCGACCGCGACGAGAGGCGCTGCGAGCAGATCACCTTTGACGAGTGGAACCGGCGCGGCCTGCCGAAGCGCCTCTCGGAGCTCGTGTCCGGAATCTGGGAGCCCTACTACTGAGTCGGGCCGGCCTCCCGCGCGAAGAGCGCCGTCTCGGTCGGCCGCGGCGCCGTGATCGCCGCGAGGGCCCAGTACAGGATTCCCGCCGCGAAGAAGCCGACGAACCAGGCGTAGGAGTAGAGCGGCTTGAGCGACGGCACGACGAGCCCGCCCCAGGCGAGCGCGCAGCCGGCGACCGTCGCGACGACGGCCCGGAAGTTCCAGCCGCCGGAATAGCGATAGACGCCGGTCGGCAGATACAGGTCCTCCAGGCGCAGGCGCGTGCGGCGCACGAGCCAGTAGTCGGCGATGAGTACGCCGGCGATCGAGCCGAGTCCGCCCGAGTATCCGAGCAGCCACGCGAAGATGTATCCCGACGGATCCGCGAGCAGCTTCCAGGGCTGCATGAGGATTCCGAGGACGCCGGTCAGGAGGCCGCCCGTCTTGAACGAGATGCGGCGGGGGAACGCGTTCGCGAAGTCGTTGGCGGGCGAAACGACGTTCGCCGCGATGTTGACCGCGAGCGTCGCCACGACCGCCGTGAACATCGAGATCGCGACGACGACCGGGGCCTTGAACTGCCCGACGAGCTGGATCGGATCCCAGATGGGCCTGCCGAAGATGAGAACGGTCGCGCTCGTAATGAAGATCCCCATCGCGGCGAAGACCGACATCGTCGTCGGCAGCGCGACGACCTGCCCGACCATCTGCTCGCGCTGGCTCTTCCCGAAGCGCGTGAAGTCCGGCATGTTGAGCGAGAGCGTCGCCCAGAAACCGATCATCGCGGTCAGCGACGGAACGAAGATCGGGAAGAACTCCGAGAACGTGCGGAAGCGTCCCGGCTGCGCAAGGAGCGGCCCGAAACCGTTCGCCTTGCCGATTGCCCAGACGAGGAGCGCCGCCGTCATGACGAGAACGAACGGCGCCGCCCAGTTCTCGACCTTCCGCAGGAGGTCCATGCCGCGATAGATGATTGCGACGTTGATCCCCCAGAAGACGAGGAAGGAGAGCCACTCGGTCGCCGTGTGGCCCTGGAAGAGGCCCGCGCCGAGGAGCGTCTTCCATCCGGGAACGAGCACCGCGAAGAGCGTGTTGAGCGCCTCGCCGCCGATCCACGCCTGGATCCCGAACCATCCGCAAGCCACGATCGCGCGCATGAGCGCCGGAAGGTTCGATCCGATGGTGCCGTAGGAGGCGCGCGCGAAGACGGGGAACGGGATGCCGTAACGCGTGCCGGGGTGCGAGTTCAGCAGGATCGGGACGAGGACGATCGAGTTGCCGAGCAGAATCGTCGCGAGCGCCTGCCACCAGTTCATTCCCGCGGCCATCAGGCCCGAGGCGAGCATGTACGTCGGAATGCAGTGCGCCATCGAGATCCAGAGCGCCGCGTAGTTGTAGGTCGTCCAGACGCGGCGCGCGATCGGCACCGGCGCGAGATCCGCGTTGTAGAGCGGGCTCTTCTCGATCCGCGCCACGTCCCGGAGCTCGACGCGGCCATCCGGATGCGTCTTCTGGTTGGGGATGGCGTCGGCCACTTGCCGTGAGTTTAGCCCGACGTGCGTCTAAGATGGCGGCAGCTCTTGAGCTCCGGAGAGTTCTTCGTGCGCGGCCGCCGGGTCGTCGTGCCCGGAGGGGAGCGGCCCGCTTCGCTGCGAATCCGCGGCGGGCGGATCGCCGCCGTCGGCGGGCCGGACGACCCGGCGCCCGGCGCCGAGGTCCTCGACTTCGAAGACGCCGTCGTGATGCCCGGTCTCGTGGACACGCACGTGCACGTCAACGAGCCGGGCCGCACGGACTGGGAAGGCTTCGCGTCCGCCACGCGTGCGGCGGCGGCCGGCGGCGTCACGACGATCTTCGACATGCCGCTGAACAGCGTTCCCCCGACGACGAGCGTCGCCGCCCTCGAGGTGAAGCGCGCGGCGGCGGACGGGCAGTGCGCCGTGGACGTCGGCTTCTGGGGCGGCGTCGTGCCCGGAAACACCGGGGAGCTCGCCGCGATGTCCGCCCGCGGCGTCCGCGGATTTAAATGCTTCCTCGCGCCGTCGGGCGTCGAGGAGTTCCCGGCGGTCGGCGAGGCGGATCTCCGAGCGACCCTTCCGTCGCTCGCCGAATCGGGCAGCGTCCTCCTCGTTCACGCCGAGGATGGCGCGCAGCTCGGAGAGTGCGCGGCGGGCACGCGCGACTACGGCGCGTACCTCGCTTCCCGGCCGCCGGCGGCGGAGGGGTCCGCCATCGCGCTCCTCGTCCGGCTCGCCGGCGAGTTCCGGACGCCGATCCACGTCGTTCATCTCTCGGCCGCCGACGCGCTGGCGCAGCTCGAGCGGGCGCATACCGAGGGGTTGCTCCTGACCGCCGAAACCTGCCCGCACTATCTCTTTTTCGACGCCGAAGCCATCCCGCCCGGCGCGACCGAGTTCAAGTGCGCGCCGCCGATCCGCGGCCGGGAAAATCGCGAGCGGCTCTGGAAGGCGCTCGGCGAAGGTCTCATCGAAATGGTGGTCTCCGATCACTCGCCCTCGCCGCCGGAAGGCAAGCGCCGGGAGTCCGGCGATTTCGCCGGGGCGTGGGGCGGCATCTCCTCGCTCGAGCTCGCCCTGCCGGCGGTCTGGAGCGCGGCGCGCCGCCGCGGCGTGAACGTCGCGTCGCTCGCCGAGTGGATGGGCGCCGGGCCGGCGCGCCTCGCGGGCCTCGCGGGGCGGAAGGGCACGCTTTCGCCTGGCGCCGACGCGGACTTCGTCGTCTGGCGCCCGGAGGAGTCCTTCGAAGTCCGCCCCGACGCGCTTCAGCATCGCCACAAGCTCACGCCCTACGCCGGCCGCACGCTCTTCGGCCGCGTCGAAGCGACGTTTCTCCGCGGTGAGAAGATCTACGAGATGGGACGTTTCGTCGGGCCGCCGCGGGGGGAGATCCTGCTCACTCGATGACGACCGTCGTCGATCTCTCCGCTTTCGCCGATCTCATCGATCTCGCCTCCGAGCGCGTCGGCGGCGCGGCCATCGCGGCGAACGACGACTTCTTCGCGCCGAAGGAGAACCTGTTGAAGGCGTCGCGGCCGGTCTTCCGGGAGGACGAGTACACGGACCGCGGGAAATGGATGGACGGCTGGGAGACGCGGCGCCGGCGAGAGCCGGGCCACGACTGGTGCATCGTCCGCCTGGGACTCCCGGGAGAGATCCGCGGCGTCGTCGTGGACACCCGTCACTTCGTCGGCAATGCGCCCGAGGCCTGCGCGATCGAAGCGTGCGAGGCGTCTGCGGAGGCCTCGGCCGTGGAGCTCGAGCGCGCGGCCTGGTTCGAGATTCTCCCGAAGATTCTGCTCGCGCCCGATTTCGAGAACGCCTTCCCGGCGCTCGCCGGCCGCCGCGCGACCCACGTTCGGCTTCACATCTTTCCCGACGGCGGCGTGGCGCGCCTGCGCTTGTACGGCGCCGCGGTTCCCGATTGGGACCGCCTCGCGCGGGAATCGGAGATCGACCTCGCGGCGGCGGAGAACGGCGGGCTCGTCGTGGCGGCGAGCGACATGCACTTCGGGAATCGGCAGCATCTCGTTTTCCCCGGCGCGCCCCGCGGGATGAAGGACGGATGGGAGACGCGCCGGCGGCGCGGCCCCGGGCACGACTGGGCAATCCTGCGGCTGGGGCACGAGGGCCTCGTGCGGAAGATCGTCCTCGACACGACCCACTTCAAGGGGAACGCGCCGGGCGCATGCTCGGTCGAGGGAGTCCGCGCGCCGGACGCATCGATGGAGGAGCTCGCGGGCGCCTCCGCGCCGTGGCGCGAGATCCTGCCGCGCACGCCCGTGAAGCCCGACGCCGTTCGCGAGCTCCGGAACGAGGTTCGCGACGCCGGCCCCGTGACGCACGCGCGGCTCAACATCTTTCCGGACGGCGGCGTCGCGAGGCTGCGCCTCGTCGGAACGCTCGCGCGGAGACCGGCGTGACGCCGGGGATCGAACGCCTGAACGCGCTCGGACGCGAGGAGGCCGAGGCGGAGCTCCGCGCCTGCTGCGGCTCGACGGCGTGGGCGCGGCGGATGGCCGAAGAGCGTCCGTTTCGCGACCTCGAGCACCTGCGCGAGGCCGCGGAGCGCGTGTGGCAGGAGCTGTCCCGCGAGGACTGGCTCGAGGCGTTCCGCGCGCATCCGCGGATCGGCGACCCCAAGGCGACCGGCCGCGCCGCGCGCGAGCAGGTCGCGACGCGTTCGGCGCCAACGGAGATCCTCGCCGCGCTCGCGGCGGGGAACCGTCGCTACGAGACGAAATTCGGCCACGTGTTCCTCATTTGCGCGTCCGGGAAGAGCGCGGCCGAGATGCTTGAGGCGCTCGAACAGCGGCTTCCGAACGACCGGCAAACGGAGCACCGCGTCGCCGCGGCCGAGCAGCGTAAGATCACGCGACTGCGGCTGGGAAGCGCATTCGGACAATGAGCGGAATCACCACGCACGTGCTCGACACGTCCCGGGGCAAGCCGGCCGGCGGCGTGCCGGTCGTGCTCGAGATCCGCTCCGACGACGGCGGATGGCGGGAGATCGCGCGCAGCGCCACCGACGGCGACGGCCGTGCGAGCCTCCTCGCTTCGAAGTCGCAGGTGCCGCGCGGCGTCTATCGCATCTCGTTCGACACGGGCGCCTACTTCCTGGCGGCGAACGTCAAGGCTTTCTTTCCCGAAGTGCGGGTCGTGTTCGAGGTGCGCGACCTCGCGCCGCATCAGCACGTGCCGCTCCTGCTCTCGCCGTTCGGATACTCGACCTATCGGGGAAGCTGAAGGACCGAGGATCGAGGACTGACGTGGCGATCGCTCCAGAGTGTCTCAGGATCGGCAGATCGAGACTTGGGCCTCTCGAGTCCTCGGTCCCGAGTCCCCAGTCCTCAGTCGAAAGGGGCCTTTCGGCTTTGTGGGCTGCCTGTTGATGCTCGGCAGCAACTCCTACGGCAAGTCCGGTATCCGGCTCGTGCAGGTGGCGCGCCGGGGAGAGCGGCACGAGGTTCAGGACCTGACGGTCGCCGTGCGGCTCGAAGGCGAGTTCGGCGCCGCGCACGTCGCGGGCGACAACGCGGCCATCCTTCCGACGGACACGATGAAGAACACCGTGTATGCGCTCGCGGCCGGGCGCGCGCCGGGGCCGATCGAGGTCTTCGCGCGCGACCTCGCCCGGCACTTCGTCTCGACCCACGCGCCGGTGGCGAGCGCGCGGGTCGAGATCGTCGAGCGCGCCTGGGAGCGGCTGGAGACGGGGGGCCGGCCGCACGGATCGGCCTTTCGCCGTCCCGGCGGCGAGACGCGACTCGCCGTCGCGACGGCCGGACGCGGAGGCGAAGACGCGATCGAGGCCGGCCTCGACGATCTCGTGATCCTGAAGACCGCGCGCTCGGCGTTCGCCGGCTTCGCCCGCGACCGGTTCACGACGCTCCGCGACACGGACGACCGGCTCCTCGCGACCGCGCTGCGGGCGGTCTGGGCCTACGCGGCCGCCGACGTCGCGTTTTCCGCCCTGCGCGCGGGGATCCGCCAGACCCTCCTCGACACGTTCGCCGAGCACGACAGCCGATCGGTGCAGCACACGCTCTACGCGATGGGCGAGGCCGTGCTCGAGCGACACACGGAAGTGCGCGAGATCCGGCTCACGATGCCGAACAAGCATCACCTGCCGGTGGATCTCGCGCCGTTCGGCCTCCCGAACGAGAATGCCGTCTTCGTCGCGACCGAGGAGCCCTACGGTCTCATCGAGGCGACGGTGACGAGGGGCGCGACGTGAGCGCCGAGCCCGGGAATCTTGCGGGCCCGGGCCGGCGGCTCGGGGGCATGCTCGTCGACCTCGTGGTCGTCGCCGTGATCGTCGTTCCGATCATGGCCCTGACCGGCGGCTTTCGGGATGTGCTCGGCGGGCACGAACCTCCGATGAGCGGGAAGCTGATCTACGGCGGTCTCACGATCGCCGTCTGGTTGGTCCTGAACGCGCAGCTGCTCGCCGCGAAGGGACAGACGATCGGGAAGCGCGCCGTCGGCACGCGCATCGTCGATCTGCAGGGCGGCATACCGCCGCTGGGCAAGCTCCTGGTCCTGCGCTATCTCATTCCGTGGCTCGTCGGCATCGTGCCCTTCCTCGGCGGGATCTTCGGACTGGCGGACGGTCTCTTCGTCTTCCGAAAGGATCGGCGATGCATCCACGACCACCTGGCGGGTACGCGCGTCCTCGATGCCTGATCACCGCTAGGTTCGGCGACGCCCTTTCAAAATCCTCACGAACGACCGGCTCCGCAGCTCCGCGAGCGTCAGACCGCTCTTCTCGACGGCCTCGGGCTCCGTGATCGCGCCGCAGCCGAGCGCGCGCAGAAAGTAGTTGAGGAGCCCCTGCCCGGTGGCCGCGTCGTCGAAGACCTCGCCGACGAGCGTCGCCTGGCCGGCCTTCTCGACAAAGTTACGCAGGCGCGCCGAGGCGGCGTCGAGGCCCTCCAGGAAGAAGGCGAAGACGGCGGCGTATCGCGTCGGGAGCTGCGCCGGGTGCAGGTCCCACCCCTGGTAGAAGGCGCCCTCGAGCGATCGGCGCACGTGGCCCGCGTGGAGCCGCCAGGCGGCGTGTACCGCGTCGCGGTTCTCCCGCACCTGGGCTTCCGTCAGCTTCGATCCCTTCGCCGCGCGATGGATGGGGACCGGGAGGATGTTCGTCGCGCCGTCGGAAAGCCAGACGCCCGTGCCGGCGAGCGCGACCTGCATCACGTGCTTCGCGAAGTCGCAGGCCGGGTGCGCCATGTGCTGGTGCGCCGCGGTGATCTGGAGCGAGGCCGTGTAGTCGTACGTTCCAAAGTGCGCGGCCTCGCAGCGGCCCCGTCCCGCCTCGACCAGCCGGAGCAGGGCGGCCTCGCCGCGCTCGCCGAGGATCGCCTGCGGCGTCTCGACCATGATCTCGAGGCGAAGGGCACCCGGCCCGAGCCGCCGTCGGCGCTCGAAGCGGTCGAAAACGTCGGCGAGCGCCCGCACCTGCTCGGGCACGGTGACCTTGGGCAGCGTGACGACGAAGTTGTCGGGCAGCCGCCCGGCGTGCTCGAGGAGCGCGGTGAGAAAAAGGTCGAGCGTCCGGAGGCTCCGGCGCTTGAGCTCCTCGGCGAACGGCTTGATGCGAATGCCGATCGCGGGGGAAAGCGTCCCGGCAGCGAGGCCGGCCGCGACCTCGGCGGCGGCGGCGGCGGCGTGGCCGTCTTCCTCGGCGTCGGGCCGATTGCCGTAGCCGTCCTCGAAGTCGATGCGGAAGTCTTCGACGGGCTCGCGCCGGAGCTTCTCGACGACGCGCGCATGGATTCGCGGCGCGAGCGCGTCGGGAAGCCCCGCCGCGGCCGCGAAAGCGCGGGCGTCCGGCGCGTACTCCTCGAGCGCCCGCAGCGCGAGCGCGCCGAGGCGCGCCGCCGTGTCGGACTTGAAGACCTGAGCGCCGCCGTAGACCGTGTGGACGGGCTGCCGCCGGAGCGACTCGCCGGGATACCGCGCGGCGAAGGCGGCGTTCGCCTTCCGCAGGCTCGTGAGGATCGGGGACAGGGCGTTCCCCGAGAGCGTCGTTTTCACGCGCGCGCCTCGCGCCAGAAGTGTTCGAGCACGTTGCCGCACACGTGGCGGCGGTACTCCGCGGTCGAGCGGAGGTCGTCGATCGGCGCGATCTCCTCCTGGAGCACGCGTCGGGCCTCGGCGATCGGGGCGCCGGAGGCGAGCAGGTCCTCCGTGCGTCTCGCGCGGACCACCGTCGGGCCGACGCTCCCGGCCGCGACGCGCACCGAGGGGCCGATGACCGCGGCCATCACGACCTTCGAGATCGCTTGCGCGGCGCGCGTACCGACCTTGCGGAAGAGCTGCCGGCCGCGGATCGGCGGGATCTCGATCGCGACGAGGAGCTCTTCGGGCCGCATCACGCTCTTCCGATAACCCGTGGAAAAGGCGTCGAACGGGATGCGGCGTTTCCCGTCCGCGCTCCCGAGCACCAGCGTGGCCTCGGCCGCGGCCAGCACCGGAAGCGTGTCGCCGGCCGGCGAGGCGTTGACGACGTTGCCGCCGATCGTGCCGCGATTCTGGATCTGGACGCCGCCCACCTCGCGCGCCGCGGCGGCGAGCATGGGGATGTGCCGGCGCACGAGCGGCGAGCGCTGCAGCTCCGTGTACGTCGTCAGCGCGCCGATCGAGAGCACTTTGCCGCGCCGGCGGATGCCGCGCAGCGCGGCGAGCGGCCAGATGTTCAGGAAGCGCCGGTTCGGGAGCGTTCCGAAGTTCAGGTTCACGTAGACGTCGGTACAGCCGGCGAGCGGCGTGAGCGGGCCTTCGTCGCGGAGCATGCGGAAGGCGTCGCGAAGAGACTTCGGTTCGAGGAGAAAAAGAGAAGACATCGCCGTGCGCATGTGCCTGGAGTCCTCAGTCCTCAGTCCCCAGTTCTCAGTCGGGGAGTTTTCTTGGCGTCCGTCAGGTAGCGGACGAAACCACCGATGAGTTTCTTGAGGTCCTCGGCGCCTCCGTAAATTCGATCGAACTCCGATTGCGTGATCGCGCCCTGATCGAGCACTCCATACAGATGAGACTGGATCTCGGTTGCGGACTTGAGCTCCTCGATCTGCCCCAAAAGCCGACGCGATGCCTTCCAGGCCTCGATATCTTCGAACCGGGTGATCTTCATTGTTTTCGGCGCCTCGCGCCACGCTCTCTGACTGAGGACCGAGCACCGAGGACTGAGGACTCAAGAGACTTGCGCCCTGGGGCGGCTTTCCGGATCGCACGATAGATCCCCGTATAGCCCGTGCACCGGCACAAATTGCCCGCGAGGCCGAACCGGATCTCTTCCATCGTCGCCTTCTTCGGCAGCGCCGCGGCAGCGAGGATCATCCCGGGCGTGCAGATGCCGCACTGCGCTCCGCCCTCGGTCACGAACGCCTCCTGGAGCGCCGACCGTCCCCGCAGCCCCTCGATCGTGGTGACGCGCGCGCCGCGCGCCTGCGCAAACGGGACGAGGCAGGAGACGACGGGGGCGCCGTCGAGGAGCACGGTGCATGCGCCGCACTCTCCCTCCCCGCAGCCTTCCTTTGTGCCGGGAAGCCCGCACTCCTCGCGCAGCACGTCGAGGAGGCGCTTCATCGGCGGCGCGGTGACGTCTCGGCGCCGGCCGTTGACCGTGAGTCTCATCGTTTCGGGCCCGCCGCGAGGAGTCTTTCCGGCGTGGCCGGAATCGAGCGGGCATCGAACCCGAGGTGCCGGATCGCGTTCACGATCGCCGGCGCCGGCCCGTCGATCGGCAGCTCGCCGACGCCCTTGGCGCCGAAGGGGCCATGCGCGTACGGGTTGTCGAGGATGACGGCGTCGATCGCCGGCGTATCGGCGGTCGTGGGCACCAGATAGTTCGTCAGTTGCGCGTTCGCCATGCGGCCGTCGCGCATCGCGACGTCCTCGAGGAGGGCCCAGCCGATCGCCTGCGCCGTGCCGCCCTCGATCTGCCCCTTCGCGAGGATCGGGTGGATCGCGCGGCCGAACTCCTGCACCGCCGTCAAGCGGATCGGCCGGATCTCGCCCGTGACCGGATCGCGCTCGACCTCGGCGACGTCGCAGCCCCAGCCGTACGCGCCGTAGGCGTCGCCGCGGTACGTCTCGTCGCTCCAGCGCATGCCGGGCGGCCGGCGATACTCCTTCGTGACGACGAGCGGGCCGTGCCGGCGCAGATACTCGCGCGGCGACGCCTTCCCGAGCCGCGCCTTCATCTCCTCGGCGCACTCCTGCAGGATTTTCCCCACGACCATGCACGTGCGCGAGGCGACCGTGGGCCCGCTGTCCGGGACGCGCGCCGTGTCGGCGTCGCCGACCTCGACGCGCGCGTAGGGGATGCCGAGCGTCTCCGCGACGATCTGGGCGTGCATCGTGCGCGTGCCCTGGCCCATCTCCGTCGAGGCGGCGAGGATGCGGGCTCCGGTCTCGGTGAGCTCGAGCGCGGCCTTCGAGGCGAGCTTCACCTCGCCCGAGCCCGTGAACCCGGAGCCGTGGAAGAAGAGCGACAGCCCGATTCCGCGGTTCGTCCCGGTCCAGGCGCGGCGCTTGCGGCGGAAATCGGTCCGGCGCACCGCCTCGCGGAGCACCGCGAGCGCGCTCGTGTCGCCGCCCAGCTTCTGTCCGGTGGCCGTCTCGTCGCCGGAGCGCAGCGCGTTGATCTCACGCAGCCGAACGGGGTCCATGCCGAGCGCCTCCGCGATGCGCTCCATGTGGACCTCGGCGGCGAACTGCGATTGCGGCGCGCCGAATCCGCGGAACGCGCCGTTGGGCGGCGTGTTCGTCATGACGGACCGCGCGCGCACGCGCGCGTTGGGGCAGCGGTACGGTCCCGCCGCGTGGATCGCGGCGCGCGAGAGCACGACGGCCGAGAGCGTCGCGTAGGCGCCGCCGTCCATCAGGATGTCCACGTCGGCCGCCGTGAGGCGGCCGTCGGACGCCACCCCGGTCCGATGCCGGATGATCGCCGGGTGGCGCTTCGTCGTCGCGACCATGTCTTCCGTGCGGTCGTAGACGATCTTGACGGGCCGGTTCGCCTTGAGCGCGAGGAGCGCCGCGTGGCCGGCGATCATCGATGGGTACTCCTCCTTGCCGCCGAAGGCGCCGCCGGTCTCCGTCGGAACGACGCGGACCTTCTCGTCGGGCATCGCGAGGAGGATCTTGAGCGCACGGTGCACGTAGTAGGGGCACTGGAGCGAGCCGTAGACGGTGACGCCGCCGTACTCCGGAACCGCGATCACCCCGTTCGGCTCGATGTAGAGCTGCTCCTGATGGCCCGTGCGGTATTCGCCCTCGACGACGAGGTCGGCCGCCGCGAACCCGCTGTCGAGGTCGCCCCGGGCGATCGTGAGGTCCTTGAAGGTCTTCGGCGAGCGCTCGGGATCGAGCACGGGCTCGAGGGGGTCGCTCGCGACGTCCACGCGCGCCTCGAGCAGCCGGTCGCGGTCCGCGTGCGCGAGGAGCAGGATCGGCTCGGCGAAGTGCCGAATCTCGTGCGCGGCGAGGCAGGGCTGGTCCTCCTCGATGAGCGCGACGAAATTCCGGCCGGAAATGTCCCGATGGTCCACGACGACGAAGCCCGCGTCGAGCGAATGGCGGACCTCGCGGATCCGCCCGCGCGGGATCTCCGATCGGATGGTGCGGCCCCAGAGCATTCCGGGGAAGGAGAGGTCGTCGACGTACCGCGCGCGCCCGGTGACCTTCGCCGCTCCCTCCTTGCGCGGGACGTTGCGGCCGACGACGCGCGTCCGGGGAGCGGGGCGGCACCTCCTCACGAGGACTTCGAGCCCGCCGATTCCGTTTCGTAGCCGCCGTGATAATCGGCGGCGTCCGGCCGCTTGATCCGGGAGTGCGCGACGACCCGGTCGCGGCGCAGGCCGCGGAAGTCGTCGAGGCGCTTCCAGCCGCGATGCGCGTTCTTCTCCAGGAAATCCGCCATGCCCTGCCGGAGCTCCCGGATCACGTTCGGTCCGACGGCGTGATCGAGCATCGCGGCGGTGCAGACCTGGACGGTGCCGCAGCCGAGGAGGAAGTAGTTGAGCGCGTGCTCGAAGTTCGAGATGCCGCCGATGCCCGAGAAGCTGCGCTCCGGCAGGGCGGCCGTCATCTGCGCCATCTTCGCGAGTGACAGCGGAAGGATCGCCGGGCCGCCGAGGCCGCCCATCGAGGTGAGGCCCTCGACATTCATCTCGAACTCGAGCGTCTCGGGGTCGATGAGCGTGAGTGACGTGAAAGTGTTCGACGAGGAGATCGCGTCCGCGCCGCCGAGGAACGCGCCGCGCGCCTCGACGACGATGTCGGTCGTCGAAGGCGTCAGCTTGGCCCAGATCGGGATGCGCGCGACCTCGCGCACGACGTGCGTGACGATCGAGATCTGCTGCTGGTCCTTGCCGATGTTCGAGCCCATGTCCTTGCGGTCCATGTGGGGGCAGGAGAGGTTGAGCTCGAGCGCGTCCACGCCCTCGTCCTGGCAGGCCTTTGCGAGCGTCTGCCAGTGGCGGAGCTCCTCGTCGGAGCCCGAGCCCGCCATGATCGATGCAACGAGTGCCTTCGTGGGGTGCGCCTTCTTGATGCGCGAGAGGCGTCCGACCCACCAGTCGAGCGGTTTGTCGGAGATGAGCTCCCAGTTCCAGGAGGAGTGGAGCGCCGTTCTCGGCCGCTTCTTCATCGACAGGTGCGGCGAGTCGGCGTCGGCGCGCAGGAAGTTCGTCTTCGGGCCCTTGACGTTGACGACCGGGTGCAGGCCGATCGTCTTCGTGACCACGCCGCCCCAGCCGGCCTCGAAGGCGCGCAAAATGTTCGACTCCGACTCCGTCGGCGGCGCCGAAGAGAGCAGGAAGGGATTCTCGAAACGAATCCCGGTGAAGACGGTCGAGAGATCGGGGCTCATGGATGACCGTGGCGTTGGCCGATTCTACGCCGGTCAGGAACGAATCGTTCGCTGAAGCTGCGGTCGGACCGTTCGGTGATGGTCACCGATGATCACGTTCTACGGGTTCGACTCTTTCGATCACGATGCGCCGCGTGAAGCCGTTCCGATGGCCATAACCCGCCGTCTCGCGAAGCTTGCCGTCGTCGCTTCTCGTGATCCGTCCCGCTTCCTCGTGGTCAGGCCGGCCCGTGACCGTTGCGACCGCTGAGCCGTACTTCTTCAGAAGGCGGAGCAAGAAACGATCGCTGCCATCGGGCACGGACGTCACGGGGAGCGAGAACGCTGACCACTTCATCACCAAGTACGGCCGGCCGCTGAGTGACTTCGCAGACTGTGAGAACCGGCCGCGTGTCTTGCGCCTCGCGGCCGAATGAAGGCCTGCGGCGCAAGCCGCACCGTCTGCCGACTCACCTTGCCCCGGCCGCCTCGAACGACTCTCGCAGAATTTCCAGCGCCTCGTCGATCTCCGCTTTCCCGACCGTGAGCGCCGGCGCGATGCGGAAGGAGTTGCCCTCGAGCCCGCCCTTCCCGATCAGGAGCCCGCGCTTCTTCGCCTCCTCGAACACGCGGCCGGTCAGCGCGCGGTCGGGCGTGCGGTTGCCGGCGGTCTCGTCCTCGACGAGCTCGACCGCCTGCATGAGCCCCATCCCGCGCACGTCGCCGATCGAGCGCGGGAACCGGCGCTGCAGCTCCTCGAGTCCCGCGCGCAGGAGGCGCCCCATCTTCTCGGCGTTGCCCGGCAGATCCTCCTCCTCGATGATCCGGATCGTCGCGTTGGCCGCGGCGCAGGAGACGGGGTTGCCGCCGAAGGTCGAGATCGTCAGCGCCTTCAGCGACGCCGCGATCTCGGGCGTCGCGATCGTGACGCCGAGGGGCAGCCCGTTGGCCACGCCCTTGGCCATCGTCATGACGTCGGGCTGTACGCCCCAGTGCTCGATGCCCCACATCGTGCCGCCGGTGCGCCCGAATCCCGTCTG
Source organism: Thermoanaerobaculia bacterium (assembly GCA_035498835.1). Classification (GTDB taxonomy): domain Bacteria; phylum Acidobacteriota; class Thermoanaerobaculia; order UBA5066; family Gp7-AA6; genus DATBFU01. The sequence continues at coordinate 46,101 of DATJZU010000171.1, read as the reverse complement.
GACCTCGTCGCAGAGAAAGAGGCCGCCGTACTTCTTCACGATGCCGACGGCGATCTCGAAATACTCGGGCGGCGGCGTGATGAAGCCGCCGACGCCCTGGATCGGCTCCGCCAGGAACCCTGCGATCCGGCCCGTCGTCGTCGTGCGGATCAGCTCCTCGATGTCTTTGGCGCACGCGATGCCGCAGGACGGATAGGTCAGGTGCAGCGGGCAGCGGTAACAGTACGGCGAGACGGCGTGCTTGACGGCCGCGACCTGCGTCGGCAGCGCCCGCCACGTGGAATGGGCCGTCAGGGACTGCGCGAGCATCGAGCGGCCGGAGTAGCCGTGGCGCAGCGCGACGATCTCGGTGTTTCCCGTCGCGAGCTGCGCCAGCATGACGGCGGTCTCGTCGGCCTCCGTCCCCGACGCGGTGAAGTACATCTGTTTCAGGTTCCCGGGCGACAGGCGCGCCAGCCGCTCCGCGAGCTCGACGACCGGAATCGTCGGGTAGAGCGTCGAGACGTGCGCGAAGCGGTCGAGCTGCGCGACGATCGCCGCGTTGACGCGGTCGTCGGCGTGCCCGATCGAGACCGTCAGGATGCCGCCGAAGAAGTCGAGATACTCGTTGCCGTCGGCGTCGCGGATGCGGAGACCCTTGCCCTCCGTCAGGACGATCGGTTCCTGGTAGTACTGGATCGTGGCAGGGAAGAGGTACTCCTTGTGCTTCTCGCGGACGGACCTGGTCGTCGCGGAGGTCGGGGCCTGCGTCTTCGTCGTGCTCATCGGGTGCTCCTCGGGCGGGGACGAGCCCCGCCCCTACGATCGGGGCTGTCGTTTCAGAAAGGACCCCGCGCCAGGCTTGCCCAAGAACTGTCCGTTCTCAATAACGACTCTTCCCCGAGACAGAACCGTCTTCGCCTTTCCGGTGACCTCGCGTCCTTCATAGGGGTTGTAGTCGACCTTCATGTGATGCGTCTTCGCCGACAGCGTGTGCTTCTTCTCGGGGTCGAAGATCACGAGGTCCGCGTCGGAGCCCGGCGCGATCGTCCCTTTCCTCGGGAAGAGGCCGAAGATCTTCGCCGGCGACGTCGACGTCAGCTCGACGAATCGGTTGAGCGGGATTCGGCCGGTCCGCACGCCGCCGTCGTAGAGCAGGCTCATCCGCGTCTCGATGCCGGGCGCGCCGTTGGGGATCTTGGAGAAATCGCCGCGGCCGAGCTCCTTCTGCTCCTTCATGCAGAAGGGGCAGTGGTCGGTCGAGACGGCCTGCAGGTCGTTCCCGGCGAGCCCGCGCCAGAGCTTCTCCTCGTTCCCCTTCGCGCGCAGGGGCGGCGACATCACATACTTCGCGCCCTCGAAACCCGGCTCCTCGTAGTTGGCGTAGGAGAGAAAGAGATACTGCGGGCAGGTCTCGGCGTAGGCGGACAGCCCCCGGTCGCGCGCGAGCACGACCTGCTCGAGCGCCTCGGCCGCGGAGAGGTGGACGACGTAGAGAGGGACGCCGGCCATCTCGGCGAGCGCGATCGCGCGGTGCGTCGCCTCGGCCTCCGCGCGGGGCGGCCGCGTCAGCGCGTGGTACTTCGGCTCGGTCCTCCCCTCGGCGAGCGCGCGCTTGACGAGCACGTCGATGACGTCGCCGTTCTCGGCGTGCATGCAGATCGTTCCGCCGTTGCGGGCCGTGCGCAGCAGTGCGCGGAAAATCGAGCCGTCGTCGAGCATCAGCACGCCGCGGTACGCCATGAAGAGCTTGAAGGACGTGATGCCCTCGGCGACCATCGCGTCCATCTCGCGCTCGACGGCGTCGGGAAGGTCCGTGATGATCATGTGGAAGCCGTAGTCGATCGCGGCCTTGCCGTCGGCCTTCTTCATCCAGGCGTCCCGAGCCTCCCGCAGCGTCTGGCCCTTGTACTGGATCGCGAAGTCCACGATCGACGTCGTGCCGCCGTGGGCCGCCGCGATCGTGCCCGAGGCGAAATCGTCGGCCGACGTCGTGCCGCCGAACGGCATGTCGAGGTGCGTGTGGACGTCGATGCCGCCCGGAATCACGTATTTGCCGGACGCGTCGAGCGTTCGGTCGGCGGGCCCGTCGAGGCTCGTCCCGACGGCGGCGATCTTCTCGTCCACGACGAGAACGTCGCCGCGGTAGATGTCGGCCGCCGTGACGACCGTTCCGCCGCGGACGAGCGTCCTCACGGAAGGAGCTCCGCCATGTCCCGGTAGGTCTCGGGGCGGCGGTCGCGGAAGAACTGCCACACGCGGCGCACGTCCTCGATCAAGTCGAGATCCATCTCCGCCGTGACGAGCTCGTCCTTGTCCTCCGAGCCCTGCGCGAGAAAGTTGCCGCGCGGATCCACGAAATACGACGTTCCGTAGAAGCGGCCGATGTTCCACGGCGGCTCCGAGCCGACCCGGTTCGAGCACGCCATGAAGTAGCCGTTCGCGACCGCGTGCGCGGGCTGCTCGAGCTTCCAGAGATATTGCGAGAGCCCCGCGACGGTCGCCGACGGGTTGAAGACGATCTCGGCGCCGTTGAGACCGAGCAGGCGCGCGCCCTCCGGGAAGTGGCGGTCGTAGCAGATGTAGACGCCGACCTTCGCGTAGCGCGTCTGGAAAACTGGGTAGCCGAGGTTGCCCGGCTTGAAGAAGTACTTCTCCCAGAAGCCGGCCGTGTGCGGGATGTGGTTCTTGCGGTACTTGCCGAGGTAAGCCCCGTCGGCGTCGTAGACCGCCGCGGTGTTGTAGTAGACGCCGGCCTGCTCGCGCTCGTAGACCGGCACCACCATCGCCATCCGATATCTCTTCGCGTACTCCGCCATCCGTTCCGTGGTCGGCCCGGGCACCGGCTCCGCCATGTCGTACCAGTGCGGGTCCTGGGAGGGACAGAAGTAGGGGCCGTTGAAGACTTCCTGGAGGCCGAGGATCTGGACGCCGCGTTTCCCGGCTTCTTCGATGAACGGGAGGTGGCGCGCGACCGCGTCCTCCTTCACCTTCTCGATCGGCGCCGCCGGATCGGTCGGAGTGGCGCACTGGATCAGGCCGCCGAGAACCTTTCTCGCCATCCGATGTCTCCCTAAGGGCTCGTCGGGGCGGGGCTCGACCCCGCCCGCGGGCGGCCGCAAGGGCCGCCCCTGCGTCGGGCGCTCAAAACCACCTCGATATGACGACCTTCTTGTCGGTATAGAACTCGAAGGCGTCACGGCCGTGCACCTTCAGGTCGCCGAAGAAGCTGTCCTTCGCGCCGCCGAACGGAAAGGGCGCCATCGGCGCCGCGACGCCGATGTTGACTCCAACCATCGAGGCCGACGCGAGCCGCGCGAACTCGCGCGCCGCCTTGCCGCTCGACGTGAAGATGGACGTCGCATTGGCGTTGGGATGGGCGTGCATGACGTCGATCGCCTCCTCGAGCGTCTTGACCGGCGTGATCGACGCGACGGGCCCGAAAATCTCCTCGCGGCCGATCGTCATCCTGGGGGACACGCGGTCGAAGACGGTCGGGCCGACGAAGTAGCCGTACTCCCGGCCCGGCACGCGCGTCGGCCGGCCGTCCAGCAGCAGCTCCGCGCCCTCGGAAACCCCGCGATCGATGTAGCCCGTCACCCGCTCGCGATGTTTCGCGCTGATGACCGGCCCCATCGCGACGCCCGGCTCGATTCCGTCGCCGACCTTGAGCGACCGCGCCGACTCGACGATCCGGTCCCGCGCCGCGCGGTGCGCGTCGCCGACGGGCACGAGCACGCTTCCGGCGAGGCAGCGTTCGCCGGCGCAGCCGTAGAAGGACTCGGTGATGATCGGGATCGCGCGGTCCAGATCCGCGTCCGGCATCACGACGACGAAGTTCTTCGCGCCGCCGAGCGCCTGGACGCGCTTGCCCGCGTGCGTCGCGCGCTGATACACGGCGCGCGCCACGGGCGTCGAGCCGACGAAGGACACGGCGCGAATGTCGGGGTGGTCGCAGATCGCCTCGACGACCGCGCGGCCGCCATGCACCAGGTTCACCACGCCCGGCGGCAGGTCGCAACGCTCGAGGAGCTCGAAGATCCGCGTCTGGGAGAGCGGCACCTGCTCGGAGGGCTTCACGATGAAGGTGTTGCCCGTCGCGACCGCGAAGGGGAGGAACCAGAGCGGCACCATCGCGGGGAAGTTGAACGGCGCGATCGCCGCGCAGACGCCGAGCGGTTGCCGGATCACCTGGCAGTCGATTCCGGCGGAGATGTTTTCCTGCCCGTAGCCCATCGTGAGGGACGGCGCGCCGCACGCGACCTCGACGCACTCGATGCCGCGCCGCACGCTGCCGCGGGATTCCTCGAGCGTCTTGCCGTGCTCCGTCGTCACGATGCGCGCGAGCTCTTCCGCGTGCTCCTCGAGGAGGTTTCGGAAGCGGAAGAGCGCGCGCGACCGTACGACGATCGGCGTGTCCCGCCACGCGGGGAAGGCGCGTCGCGCGGCCTCCACGGCCGCGGCGAGATCGTCGGATGTCGAGAGCGGCGTGCGGGCGATGGTCGCGCCAGTTGCGGGATTGTGGACGTCGAGGGATTCGGCCGCGCGCGACGGCACCCAGCGCCCGCCGACGTAGTTGCGGAGAAGCTGCGGCTCGCGGGCGCCGGCCGAGGTCGCGGCGCCGCTTTCGATGGCGGATGACATGTCGGCCTCCCGGGTCGAAGAACCGGCGGAAGTCTACCTTTCCTGCTATTCTTGCCGCACGCAAAGCCACTCCCGAACGGGCGGACTGCGACTTTCATGAACAGTTGGCGGCTGAAGACCGTCGTGGCGCTGTCGGGCGCCGTGCTCATGTCGCTCGAGATTCTGGGCTCGCGCGTCCTCGCCCCGACCTACGGCTCTTCCGTCTACGTGTGGGGCGGCCTCATCACGACCTTTCTCGTCGCGCTGGCGGTGGGCTATGCCGTCGGGGGACGCCTTGCCGACCGCCGGCCGACGGCGGCCCTCCTCTCGGTGATCCTGGCGGCGGCGGCCGCGCTCGTGCTGCCCGCCGTCGTATGGGCGCCCGAGCTCCTGCGCCGTCTCGGGGACGCCGGCGGGGACGTGCGATGGTCGGCGCTGCTCGCGGCTCTGATCCTGTTCCTGCCGCCGTCGCTCGCGATGGGCATGGTCTCGCCGTTCGCCGTGAGGCTCGCGATCCGCGGCGCCGAGCGCGCGGGCTCGGTGGCCGGAGGCTACTCGGCGCTCTCGACCGCGGGCTCGATTGTGGGGACGCTCGGGACCGCGTTCGTGCTCATCCCGCTCCTTCCGGTGCACGTGCTGCTCCTGGGGCTCGCGGGAACGCTCGCGGTGTGCGCGCTGCTCCTCGTCGGCGGCCGCGCGAGCGCGCTCGCCTCGGGGACCGCCCTGCTCGCCTGCGCCCTCGCGGGGTTCACGCAGGGACCGCCCGCGTCGATCGGCGGCGAGAAGGTGCTCCTGCGCAAGGACACGCCCTATCACCACATCGCGGTCACGGAGATGGATTCGACCCGCTACCTGCGCTTCGACAACCTGCGACAGGGCGCCGTCAACGTCGCCGATCCCGGCCGTTCGGTCCTGAACTTCGAGCAGGCGTTCTTCCTTCCGTTCACCGTGCGGCCCGGCATCCGGAGGATCTGCATGATCGGTCTCGGCGGCGGCGTCTTCCCGCGCGAGGTCTCCGCCGTGGCGCCCGACGTTTCGATCGAGTCGGTCGAGATCGACCCGGCGGTGCGGGACATCGCCAGGGAATTCTTCCTCTACGCGGAAGGGCCTCGCGTTCGGACGACGATCGAGGACGGACGCGTCTTTCTCTCGCGGCCGGGCCCGCTCTACGACCTCGTGGTCCTCGACGCCTTCAACTCGACGGGCGTCCCGTTTCACCTGACGACGCGCGAGTTCTTCGAGGCGGTGCGCCGCCGGACCGCGCCGGACGGCGCCTTCGTAGCCAACTACATCGGATCGCTCATGGGCCGCGAGGGGAAGCTCTTCTGGGCGAGCTACGCGACCATCCGCCGGCAGTACGGCCAGGTCTACGTCTCGAGCCCCGAGATCGCCGCGGGCAGCCGCAGCCCGAAGGGCAACGTGTTCCTCCTCGCGACAATGTCGAACGACCCGGTCCCGCTCGAGCTCATCCGCGAGCGCGCCGCGAAGCTCGGGCGGGAGTGGCGTCTGCCCCGGCTGGCCGATTTCGCGAACGCGATGCTCCACAGCCCGGATCCGCCGCAGGGGACGCCGGAGCTGACGGATGCCTACGCGCCCGTCGAGGCCCTGCAGAACTTCTGACGCCCGGCGGACGGCGGTCCGGCCCGCGCTTCCGCGTCCGGCCATCGGATAGATTCTGCGCGCCGTCGGGAGGCTCATGATGAAGAAGCTGCGGGCTCCGATTTTCGTCCTGCTCCTCGCGGGAACGCCGGCCGCGCTCGTCGCCGCGGACGCGCGGCCTCGCGCCCGGGACCTTGGCGTGCCGTTCGACGGCGCGCCCGGGGCCAACGACGCGATCACCGACGTGCCGGGCGTCGAGGTCGGGCACACGACGCTCGTCTCCGGCAACGGAAAGCTCGTCGTCGGCAGCGGCCCGGTGCGCACCGGCGTGACGGCGATCCTGCCGCGCGGCAAGGCGTCCGGCGACGACGCCGTCTTCGCGGGATGGTTCTCGCAGAACGGCAACGGCGAGATGACCGGAACGACGTGGGTCGAGGAGTCCGGCTTCCTCGAGGGCCCGATCCTCCTGACCAACACGCACAGCGTCGGCGTCGTGCGCGACGCCGCGATCGCCTGGCGCGTCCAGCACGGAAAGGCGGACGCGTCGGGCTACTGGTGGTCGCTGCCCGTGGTCGCGGAGACGTGGGACGGCTTCCTGAACGACATCAACGGCTTTCACGTGAAGCCCGAGCACGTCTTCCAGGCGCTCGGCTCGGCCGCGGGCGGCCGCGTCGCCGAAGGAAGCGTCGGCGGCGGGACCGGGATGATCTGCTACGAGTTCAAGGGCGGCATCGGCACGAGCTCGCGCAAATTGGCCGCGAAGGCGGGCGGCTACACGGTCGGCGTGCTCGTGCAATGCAACTGCGGGCGGCGGTCGCAGCTGACGGTGGCCGGAGTCCCGGTCGGGCGCGAGATTCCCGGGACGGTTTACGGCGAGGACACCGGCTCCATCATCATCGCCGTCGCGACGGACGCACCGCTCCTCCCGCACCAGCTCAAGCGCATCGCGCGGCGCGCCACGATGGGCCTCGCGCGGACGGGCTCGACCTCCGGCAACGGCTCGGGTGACATCTTCATCGCCTTCTCGACGGCGAACGCGGGCGCGTGGGAGTCCAAGAAGCCCGTGAGCGTCGCGATGGTCCCCAACGACGACATGGGGCCGCTCTTCGAGGGCACGGTCGAGGCGGTCGAGGAGGCGATCGTCAACGCCATGGTGGCGTCCGACACGATGACCGGCATCAACGGGAACCGCGCCGACGGCCTGCCGCACGACCGGCTGCGCGCCGCGCTCGCGAAGTACGGGCGCCTGACGACGCCGCCGGCGCAGTAGGCGCCGCATGGACCCGCGCGCGATGCTCGCCGTGGCCCTCGAGGAGGCGCGGACCGGCCTCGCCGAGGGCGGCGTGCCGGTCGGCGCCGCGCTCTTCGACGCGCAGGGCCGTCTCCTCGGGCGCGGGCGCAACCGGCGCGTGCAGGAGGGCGATCCGTCGATCCACGGCGAGACCGACGCCTTCCGCAAGGCGGGGCGGCAGCGGGGCTACGGCGACAAGGTCCTCGCGACGACACTCGCGCCGTGCTGGTACTGCAGCGGCCTCGCGCGCCAGTTCCGCATCGGCACGCTCGTGGTGGGGGATTCCGTGAACTTCCGGGGCGGACTCGACTGGCTGCGAGAGGCCGGCGTGCACGTCGTCGACGTCGCGTCGCCCGAGTGCATCGCGATGATGCGCGACTTCATCGCGGCGCGCCCGGACCTGTGGAACGAAGATATCGGAGAGTAGTTGTCAGCCATCAGTTGTCGGTTTTCAGTTTCCGGAACTGACAACTGACAACTGACAACTGACAACTGAAGACTCCTCTCACTCTCCCTGCCCCATCGAGAACCCCCTGTCCCCGTCGAAGGTCTGCAGGTTCTCGATCTTGACGAACTCGAGCCCGGCGCCGGCGATGCGGCCGAGAAGCTCGACGATGCGGCCCGGCGCAACGGCGCCGTCCAGCGACAGGAAGCGGCAGCGGCACTCGTCGACGCGCATCGTCTCCGGCGCGCCGTCGGGCCACACCTTCACGCCGCGGCTCGTCATCATCGTCAGCTTGAAGCCCGGCGCGGCGAGCGGCGCGAGCCTGGCGGCGAGCGCATCGCTGTCGGGGCTCTTCCACGACACGTACACGTCGACGCCAACCGTCTCGCGGCGAATCGCCCCGCGCGGGGTTGCGGCCGGCGGAGCCGCCGGGCGCGGCGGCGCTTCCGCGTAGTGGACCGCCTTCAGCTTCTCCGGCAGCCGACCGATCCGCTCGACCACGGCCGCGGCGAACTCGCGCGTCCCGACTTTCTGCCGGCTGACCCCCTGCTCGAAGACATCGTACGTGTGTACGCCGTCCTCGATGGTGCACAGCCAGGCGTTGTGCACCTTCTCGGCGACGTCCCTCTGTCCGATGTGCACGAGCATCATCACGGCGCCGAGAAGCAGCCCGGACGGGTTCGCCACGTTCTGCCCGGCCCGCCGCGGGGCCGAGCCGTGGATCGCCTCGAACATCGCGCACGCGACGCCGATGTTGGCCGACCCCGCGAGCCCCACGGACCCGGCAATCTGCGCCGCGACGTCCGAGAGGATGTCGCCGTAGAGGTTCGGCATCACGATGACGTCGAAAGCCTCGGGCGTGTCGGCGAGCTTGGCCGCGCCGATGTCCACGATCCAGTGCTCCTTCTCGAGGTCGGGGTACAACGCGCCGATCTCGTCGAAGACGCGGTGGAAGAGGCCGTCGGTCAGCTTCATGATGTTGTCCTTCGTGAAGCAGGTGACCTTCTTGCGGCCGTTGGCCCGCGCGTACTCGAAGGCGTATCGGACGATCTTTTCCGAGCCGGGGCGCGTGATGAGCTTCAGGCACTGGTAGACGTCGTCGGTCAGCCGGTACTCGATGCCGGCGTAGAGATCCTCCTCGTTCTCGCGCACGATGACGAGGTCCATGACGGGATGCTTGGTCGCGACGAACGGGTGGTAGGAGACACAGGGGCGCACGTTGGCGTAGAGGCCGAGCGTCTTTCGTGTCGTGACGTTCAGGCTCTTGAAGCCGCCGCCCTGGGGCGTCGTGATCGGCGCCTTCAGGAACACTTTCGTCCGCCGCAGCGACTCCCAGGAGGAGGCCTCGATGCCGGAGGTGTTCCCGCGCTGGTACACCTTCTCGCCGATCTCGATCACTTCGGTCGTGAGGCGCGCTCCGGCGGCCTCGAGGATCGAGAGCGTCGCGGTCATGATTTCGGGTCCGATGCCGTCGCCGTAGGCGACCGTGATGGGAGTCTTCGTGTTCATGGCTCGGGCGAACCTCCGTTCCGGCCTCTCGGGCCGGAGAAAAGCGGCGTGCATTATCTCCCGATTTCCGGCGTACACGCCGGTTCCCAAAGGACTTAGGGGATCGCCGTATAATTGCCGGACGTTGAAGTCCTCTTCTATCGAGTTCGTGGAGTCGACCGAGCGCCAGCCTTCGGGCGGCGACAGCCTGGCCCTGCGCTACGACCCGTCGCGCCGAGTCATGCTGCGCTTCAAGCTCCGCGCCTCCGCGCCCGAGGACCTGGAAGCGCTGCGCTACGCGCGGCGCGCGATGATTCGCGAGGAGCGCACGCGCGGTCTGGAATGGGAAGAGCCCTCGATGGAGGACCCGACGTTCACGGCCAACGAGGTCCGGTGGTTCGCGCTGACGTCCCAGGCGGCCTGGTGCCGGCAGAAGATCGCCGAGCTCGTGGAGAGGGCCAATCGCGCCGTCGAGGAGCTGCGAAAGCTCGAGCATTGCTGATCGGACTTCACTGCTGTTACGATCGGTAACAGCCTTCTCGTGGTTTCTCTCGCATCATCTGTCTTCACCGTCCTCGTAAACCCTGTGAACACGCGGTTTATCGATAAACCTGTCCTTCGGCACGGGCCTCGCAATCCTTCCGTGCATGAGCTGCGAGATCCGGCTTCAGATGATCGGCGAGGAATCGGCCGGCCCGGCGGTCGCCGTAGGTTCGGCGCTCCCGAAGCCGGACCCCGATTCAGTCGCGACCCTCTGTTTCGCGATCGCTTCGAGCGAGCCGGTCGGCCTCGACGCCATCCGGCACGCCCGGCGTTCCATGCTCCGCGAGGAGTGGACTCTAGGCCGCGAGCCCGGCGAGCCGTCGCTCGAGACGGCGATGTTCTCGGCGGAGGAAATCCGCTGGACGGTTCCGCTCTCGCAGCGTGCCCGCTGTCTCGAGCGTCTCGCCGAGCTCGAGGCCCGCGCCGTCCGCGCGCTGCGCGAGCTCGCGGGCCGCTGAACGTCCGACAGCGGAAGACCCGGGGCTGACCCGTGCGGCGTATTCGCAATCTGCTGCTCCTGATGCTCGTCGCGGGCGTCGGCTACTGGCTCTACCGCGACCGGCCCACGCCGTCGCAGTTCATCGACGATCTGACGCGGCCGCTGATGGGATCGCGCGCCGCCGTCAAGGAGGACGAGCGCAAGCGCGTGATGGACGACGCCTCCAACGTCGTCTCGCAGCAGACCGACGACAACGTCGGCATGCTGCGCATGGGGATGTCGAAGTCGGAGGTTCAGGATCTCCTCGGCCCGCCGGACAAGATCGAGACCCTCTCCCCGAGGGACCCGGTGCGGGTGCGCTGGGACTACCGCGTCGTGCGACGCCGAGTCGTCTTCGAAGACGGCCACGTCGCCTCGATCTCCATCCTCTAAGCCGGTCCGGCCTTCGGCCGTCCGGCCGCTTTCCCGAAAAAGGCGCCCCGGGGCGGGGAGCCCGCGGGGCAAAAAAAAGCCCCGGGTCGGGGTGGGTCCGCCCGGGGGGCGAAAGGAGGAGGTGAGGTTTTGATCCTCGGTTTCCTTAAAGCAAGCCGACGGCCAACTGGATGAAACGAGTATCTATTTGATTCTAAATGTCTTATGTCAATGCCGTTGCCGCGCTGTGACGCTGATTGTCATCATTCTGAACAATCTGTAACAACCTTTGCTCGAATGGGCGTCGCCGGCACCTTCGAGGGACCCGACGACCCGAGCCGGTACACTGCGGCCCCTTGAGAGTCCGCTCCCGCGCGCCCGGCCTCCTCCTACGCCTCCTTCTCATCGCCGCCGTCGGCCCGCTGGCCGGCTGCTCGCTCTTCTCGAGCAAGCGCACGATCTACCAGTACGACCCGGCCTACGGCGTCGACAGTCCGGAGTTCCGCCGCTCGCTCGAGGTGCTGCGCACCGAGATGGTGCCGGGCAACCAGGCGACGGTTCTCCAGAATGGCGACGGGTTCTTTCCGGCGATGCTCGACGCGATCCGCAACGCGCGCGCGAGCGTCAACATGGAGATGTACATCTTTCGGGAGGGGCGCGTGGCGTCGGAGTTCGCGGCGGCGCTCGCCGAGAAAGCGCAGTCCGGCGTCCCGGTGCGCCTGCTGATCGACGGGTTTGGCTCGAGCCCGGGCCCGCTGCAGGGGCAGATGGAGAAGGCGGGAGTGAAGGTGCGCATCTATCACCCGCTGCGCATCTACTCGATCACCCGCGTCGGCAACCGCACGCACCGCCGCATCCTCACCGTGGACGGAAGGATCGGCTTCTGCGGCGGGATGGCGCTCGACGACCGGTGGGCCGGCGACGCCCGCAACCCGCGGGAGTGGCGGGATACCGTGGTGCGCGTCGAAGGGCCCGTCGTCACGCAGCTCCAGGGCATCTTCCTCGAGGACTGGCTGCTGACGACGGGCGAGGTCCTGGCGGGCGACGAGCACTTCCCGCGCGTGTCGTCGGCCGGGGGGATGCTCGCGCAGGCGGTGGCGGCCTCGCGGACGGACCAGAGCTCCATGGCGAAGCTCCTCGTCTACATGGCGATCCAGGCCGCGCGCCGCGACATCTGGATCGAGAACGCTTACTTCGTGCCGGACGACCAGATCCGGTTGGGCCTCGTGCGCGCCGTGGCGCGGGGCGTGGACGTGAAGGTGATCGTGCCGGGGGAGCACATCGACATCCCGGCAATCCGCATGGCCTCCCGCTATTACTACGGCGAGCTGCTCGACGGCGGCGTGCAGATCTTCGAGTACCTGCCGACGATGATGCACAACAAGGTCATGGTCGTGGACGGCACCTGGTCGACGATCGGCTCGATCAACTTCGACAATCGGTCCATGCGCAAGAACGCCGAGGTCAACGTGGCCGTGTACGACCGCGACTTTGCCCGGGCGGTGCAGCAGATGTTCCAGGCGGACCTGCAGTCCTCGGAGACCTTCACCAAGGAGAAGTGGAAGAAGCGCGGGTTCATGACCCGTTTCAGCGAGCTCTTCTTCTGGCTGTTCTCCGAGAACTATTGAGGAACGCCCCCGGCCGGCTCGGACATCAATTGGCCGCCGCCGGCGGCTAGAATGGCCGGGTGATTCACGAGACCCTCGGGCTCGAGCGCCCGGTCGTCTTTTTCGACACGGAGACGACCGGCGTCAATCCGCGCCTCGACCGGATCGTCGAGATCGCGTGCGTCAAGATTCATCCGGACGGGCGCGAAGAGCGCTGGGTGCGCCGCCTGGATCCCGGCATACATATCCCCGCGGGCGCCACCGCGATCCACGGCATCCGCGACGAGGACGTGCGCGGGCTGCCGACGTTTCGCGACGTGGCGCCCGAGCTCGCCGCCTTCCTGGAGGGCTGCGACCTCGCGGGCTACAACATCGCGGGGTTCGACCTGCCGGCTTTGCGCATCGAGTTTCTGCGGGCCGGCGTCTCCTTCGACGTGGCCGGCCGGCGCCTCATCGACGCGCAGCGGATCTTCTTCGTCCGCGAGCCGCGCCACCTCGCCGCGGCGGCGCGCTACTACTGCCAGGTCGACCACGACGGCGCGCATGGCGCGCTGGCCGACGCGGAGATGACGCTGAGAGTGTTCGAGGGGCAGCTCGCCCGATATTCCGACATCCCCCGTTCCGTCGGCGAGCTTCACGAGCTCTTCTGCGCAGGCCTCGACCGCGACCTCGATCCCGAGGGGCGTTTCCGCCTGGTCGGGGGCGAGCCGACCGTCAACTTCGGCCGCAATCGCGGCAAGAGCCTGAAAGACATCAGCCGGCAGGAGCCCGGGTTCCTGCGCTGGATCCTGAAGGGCGATTTCTCCGAGCCCGTGAAGGAAATCGCGCGACAGTATCTGCCGTCGCCGGAGCTTGCTCGGGAATCTGCGCCGGGCGGCGTCTCCGAGGACGAGCGGCCGGCTCGGACGTAATCGCCGCCGGCGCACCGGCTCGCAACTCGCCCAAAGGGGCTCGACCGCTCCCCTGATTCCCTCGCGGCGCGCTGGCTCCCGCAGCGCCGTAGGGGAGGGGCCCGCCCGTCGTGATTGGGCGGCCACAAGGGCGGCCCTAGGTCTGTTCTTGCTCCGAATTACTTCGATACCCGCTTGAACCTCAGCGTCTCGCCGGTCTGCGCTTCGCGGAGGCGCAGCGAGCCGGGCTCGGCCTCGATCGTCCACTTCGTCGTGGCCCCGCGGATCGCGAGCGCGCACGACGACCCGAGCGTCTCGCTCGTGAATCCGTCGCCGCGCGGCTTGAAGTTCACTCCGCAGGCCGACCGCGCTTCCTGATCCGTGAACACGGTGGCGTTGGACGACAGCGCCGAGACCGTCGGGTCGAAGTGGGGGACGTACGTGACGAGCACGTCGTTGCCCTCGGGATCGAAGCGCATGACGCCTTGCAGCCGGACGTTGTCCTGCTGGTACTTGCCCGCGATGTCGAAGTAGAGATCGTAGAGGTGCGCCGGGTCGGTCGTGAGGGAGGTCGCGTTCAGGCGGAGGCTGTTTCCCGGGGTCGTGCCCTGCCAGGTGCCCGAGAAGATCGCCGCGAGGCGGTAGGCCGGATTGTCGATGGCCCGGGAAACGGCCGGGAAAAAGAGAGCGGCCGCGGCGAAAAGGAACGGAACCAAGCGCTGCTTCATAAGTCCTCCGTCCGAAGTCTCTGCGAGAAGCGTTCCGGAGTCTGCCTCAGGGCCGGCCCATAGGGTAGAGCGGTTTACGCGGCGCGCCGGGGCCCGCGGTGTCCCCCGGCGAGGACGACGGTCACGAGGGCGGGACAGCGCGAAGTCCCGCCAGGGTCTTTCGCAGGGCTTCGCTGAAGACCTCCTGGAGCGCCTCCTTCTCGTTGTTCGAGCCCATGTAGTTGGGCCGCTCGACGTCGTCCTCGGCCTCGAACTCCGACAGCGTCTCCCCGGCGGCATTCCGGACCAGGACCGACCAGTCGGCGGCCCCGTTCCACGTCCCGTCCTCGAAAGGCGCGGAAAAGCGGTTGATCTCGATCAGGACGGACGGCACTCCCGGCGTGCCCGGCGCGGCCCACTTGCAGCCTGGAAACGACCCGGTCACCGAGTCCTTCACGAGCGCCACGGTCTTCTCGGACGCTTCCCGCTCGGCGCGCCGGTCGAGCACGTCGATCGACCAGGTGCCCGAGCCGCCGATGCAGGAGCTCATCGGGTCGGCGGAGGTCGTCGGCTTGAGATTGGGTGGACCGCAGGCGGCGGCGAACAGCATGAGAGCGCCGAGGAGTGCCCCGAAGGATGGCGCGCCGGTCACGGCCGGGCCGCCTTGCGTCGCGGCGCCGCGGCGGGTTCGTCCGCCTTCCCTTCGGACGCGTAGCTGCGGAAGAGCGCGTCGGCCTGGTCCCGCAGGTCGGCGACGAGCTCGGGCGGCGCCAGCACGCGGGCGCTTTTGCCATAACGCAGCACGAGCTCGCGGGCCTCCCGGATCGATACGGCCGGCAGCTCCAGAATCGCTCCGCCGTCCGGCAGGTCCTCGATCGTCTGCTGGGGATGCCAGCGCTGCTCGCGGATGTCGTCGGCCACTTCGCGCGAGAAGCGCACGCGGAAGCGAAAGGGACGCTCGCCGCCGACGTAGAGCCCGAACGTGTGGCGGAAGTAGCGGCGCACGTCGAAGTTCTTCGGGATCGCGTAGCGGTCGCTCGTCAGGAGGGCGCCTTCCATCCGCGCGAGGTAGAACGTCTTCACCTGGCCCGCCGCGATGTCGTCCGCCACGGCCAGCCAGTCCCGCCCCGAGAGCACGATGGCGTACGGACGCACGATGCGCGGCTCGCCCGGCGGCTCGCCGGGATGGCGGTAGCGGATCGAGAGCGCGACGCCGCGCTCCATCGACTCGGCCACCGCCTGCCAGGTCTCTTCGCGCACCGGACGATGAGGCATCAGCCCGCTGCGCAGCTCGATCTTGTCGCGCACGATCTCCGGGCGGAGCCGAACGGCCGGCGGCATCAGCTCGGCGAGGCGCTCGTAGCAGGATTCGAGATCCCGCGCGAGGGGCGTGCCGCCGAAAAGCGCCATGACCTGCGCCGCCACGCCGATCGAGAAGAGGTCCTTGCCGTCCACGGGCAGGAACGGCAGGACGTAGTCCGACCGCGAGTAGGCGTATCCGTTCTCGCCGCGGTCGAACTCGATCGGCGCGTCGAGCTCGTCGCGCAGATAGTCGAGGTCGCGCTGGACGGTCTTGGTCGAGACCCGCAGCTCCCGCGCGAGCGAGGAGGCGTTGGGGCGCCGGCCGTCCTTGATCTGGTGGTGAATGGTCTGGAGCCGGCGCCAGAGCGGCCGGTCCTTGAAAGCGCCCTTGCGGCCCACGCGGCGATTCTGACACGCGGGCGATGCCAGAAAATGTCGGTGCCACCCGCCGGGAAGCGCGAAACGCGGCACCGCGAGTGCCGCGGACTGCGCAACCGTCTTCGGCGTAACGAGTTGCCGCCCCCGCGCCGCTGGCGTTGTCCTTGCACATCGCTCGGGCGTGCAGATCCAGACGCACTCCCATCTCCCCGCAGCGCTCGGACCGAGCCTTCCCGAGGCGGCCCGACTGCCCGAGGTGGACGCGGAGCAGGAGCTGCTCGACGGGTTCCTCGCGAAGCTTCAGGCCATCATCCGCGGCGGCGACGCGAGCCGGCCCGACGCCGGAGACGACACGCGGCCGCGGCGCGCCGAGAGGCCCCGTTCGTGACCTCGCTACTCTCCCACTCCGGCGACCTGCCGCTGGCGCTCGTGCTCATTCTGATGGTCGTCGGCATCCTGATCTCGGGCGACGACGACCTTCCCGGGCCGCGCCGCAGCTGGGCGCGGTCGCCCGGCGCCAACCTGCCTTACTGAACGATCCCAAACCCCAAACCCCAAACCCCAAGCGCCGTCTCGCGGGCGGGCGGCTACTTCAGGATCGACAGGAGCTCCTTGGCTGTGTCGGCCTCCGATCCATTGGGGTCGAGGTCGAGGTACTTCTGCAGGTGCTCCTTGGCGTCGTCGTTCTTCTTGAGGTTGAGCGACACGACGCCGAGCTGGTAATGCGCGAGCGCGTAGTCGGGCCTGGCCGCGACGGCCTTGGCGAAGTAGTCGGCCGCCTCCTGCATTTTCTTGTGATTGAGCGCCTCGACGCCCTTGTTGTAGATGACCTCGGGCGTGTCGGGGTTCGCCTCGGCGTATTTGGCCGTCCAATCCGCCGCCGCTTTCTTGTCGCCCTTCTGGTCGGCCGCCATGGCCATCATCTGGTAGAGCTGGGTCATCGTCGGATCGAGGTCCGTGGCTTTCTGTCCCGCCTCGAGCACCTTGTTCCAGTCCTTGTTCTGGTACGCGAGGATCGTCAGCGCCTGCCAGCCCTGCGGAAGATCGGGGTTCTTCGTGACCGCCTCCTGGAACTTCGCGGCGGCTCCGGCCTTGTCGCCCGCGTTCATCGCATCGACGCCGGCGTTGTATGCCATGGCCGCCTGGTCCGACGCTGAGAGCGCGGCGGGAGCGGCCGCAACCGCGGCCTGCGGCTTCTGCATCTTGACGTCGACCGTCGTGACCTCGACCGTCGAGAACTTCTTCTGCTCGTCGTGGGGCGCGAAGCCTTCGCGCTCGAAGTGCAGCCGATAGATCATCGTCGCATCGTTGACGATGAGGCCGTAGTGGCCCTTCTTGTCCGTCTTCGCCGTCAGCTTGAAGTTCGTGATGCTCGGAGTCGTGACCGTGACCGTGACCCCCTCGAGCGGCTCGCCGTCCGGTCCCGTCACGGCTCCCGCCACGCGCCCCTGACTGCCTGCGACCGCGGCGGCCGCGACGGCGAGCGCCACGAGCGCCGGAAGCACGCGTCCCAGGTTCTTCTTCATGGTTCCTCCTCCGTCGGCGCGCCGCCTCGACGGGCGGCCGCCGGTTCGGAGATTCTATTTCGATCAGGCGGGGGCCGGCTCAGGCCGAGGCCGCTCGACGACCGGTCGCCCTCGCTGCCGCGGGGATCGCCTCGAGGATCTCCGAGACCACGCCGGCGCGGCCCATCGGCATGAGGTGAATCCCCCGCGCGAGCGTCGCGATGCCGGCCGCGAGCTCCCGCGCGATGGCGAGCCCCTCGGCCTTCTCGTGGTCGGGCCCGCGCCCGGAGGCGCGCCGCATCCTTTCCTGGACCGCCTCGGGGACGACGACGCCCGGGACCTCGTTGGCGAAGAAGAGCGTCTGCTTGAGCGATCGCAGCGGGATCAGGCCCACGAGCACCGGGATCGCCCGGGGCTCGTCGCGCGCGAGGAAGCGATCGAGCGCCGCGAGGTCGTAGACCGGCTGGGTCTGGGCGAACGTGGCGCCGGCCTCGATCTTGGCGCGCAGCTTCGCGAGCTCGATCTCGAGGTCCGCGGCGGCGGGATTGGCCGCGCAGCCGATCGCGAAGGCGCTCGGCGCCCCGATCGCGTTGCCGGCGAGGTCGGCGCCGGCGTTCAGGCCGCGGGCGATCCGGAGGAGCCCGAGGACGTCCACTTCCGAGACCTGCTTGCCCTGCGGGTAATCGCCGATCTTGAGCGGATCGCCTCCGAGGCAGAGCACCGCCTTGAGCCCGAGGCCCGCGGCGCC
This sequence comes from Thermoanaerobaculia bacterium, assembly GCA_035498835.1. Lineage (GTDB taxonomy): Bacteria > Acidobacteriota > Thermoanaerobaculia > UBA5066 > Gp7-AA6 > DATBFU01. The sequence goes on along the minus strand of DATJZU010000171.1, from coordinate 28,146 downwards.
CAGCAGATCCGACTGGAGGCCGAGCACGTTGCGGTCGCGCGTCGTGATCTGGACGACCGCCTCGAGGCCGGTCTCGCGCTGGATGAGCGACGCCACGGCGATCGAGGACATGCGCAGGCGCGCCATCGGATTGTCGGTGACGTTGACGGCGTGCACGCCGGCGGCGCGCGCCTGCCGGGCCGCGTCGATCGAGCCGGCGGCGTCCACGCCGCGCGGCGGCTCGACCTCCGAGGTCACGACGAAGGCGGAGGGATCCGCGAGGAGCCGCTTGAACCGGGACGTCTCGACTGCGGGCTCGGCGGTGGCCGCCGCGGCGGGCTCTGCGACCGCCGCGATGCGGGACGGTTTCGCGCGCTCGCGGCCGGCGATCTCGCGCGCCATCGCGCGGATGTGCTCGGGGGTCGTGCCGCAGCAGCCCCCGACGATGGCCGCGCCGGCGTCGGCGAACGCCCGCGCATACTCGCGCAGGTAGTCGGGGGAGGAGAGATAGACGTTCCGCCCGTGCACGACGGTCGGATAGCCGGCGTTCGGCATCACGGAGAGCGGCGCCGCGATCGTTTCCGGGAGGCGCGCGAAGACTTCGTGGGTCTCCTGCGGCCCGAGCGTGCAGTTCAGCCCGACGACGTCGGCGCCGGCGAGATGGAGCGTCGGCAGCGCATGCGCGGCGCTCTCTCCGAAGGCCGTGCGCCCGTCGGCGAGGAAGGTCATCTGCGCGACGATCGGGATCTCGGCGGAAAGCCCGCGCACGGCGCGGACCGCCTCGGCGGCTTCGAGGAGACTTCCGAACGTCTCGAGCACGACGAGGTCGACGCCCGCCTCGAGCAGGACGCGGGCCTGTTCCTCGAAGATCTCGCGCACCTGGGCGAGCGTCAGCGAGCCGTAGGGTTTGACGAGCGCGCCGAGCGGCCCGATCGAGCCGGCCACGAACGCGGGCTCGCCGGTCGCGGCCTCGCGGGCGAGACGCGCGCCTTCGCGGTTGATCTTCTCGAGCGAGTCGGCCCACTCGTGCGCGGTGAGCTTCACGCGGTTGGCGTCCCACGTGTTCGTCGTGAGGATGCGCGCGCCGGCCTCGAGATAGTCCTCGTGCGCTTCGGAAACGGCGCCGGGATCCGAGAGATTGAGCGGCGACTTGGCCTGCTCGGGCTCCGCGCCGCGCGAGACGAGAAGCGTTCCCATCGCGCCGTCGGCGAGCAGGACCTCGCGGGCCAGGGTTTCTCGGAAGTTTTTCTTCATGACGCCGACGCCTCCCGGTCGAGAGGCGGTGGCAAAGGCCGTCGCGGCGCCCCTCATCTTCAATCTCATCGGAGATTCCGGACTTGGCACCGGACGGGCCCGCCGCGACGCGGACTCCGGTTGCCGTGGGGTCTTCGGGCCGGTCCCTCGCCCACTCTGGATGCGGCGGGTCGGCGCGGTGGCCGGCCCGACGGGCTCAAAGAACGCCCGCTCACGGTAACCCCGCGTCCGTCGACTGTCAATCGGCCTGCTACAATTCCGCCGTCCTCGTCGGTCCGGGCCCCGCCTCGGGCCCTCCGGTGCCTTCTCGGCAACGAGAAGGAGACCGCCGATGAGATTCTTCGCTTTCCCGATTCTGGCCCTCGTGTCGCTTTCCTCCGAGCCGCCCTGGTCGGACCTCACGCTCGCGATCGAGCTCGAGGCCGGCTATTCGAGCGATCGCGTCGCCGTCTGCCGCGTGCGCGTCGTCAACCACGGCTCGCACACCTGGCCGGGGCGCTCGCTCCATTTCGAGGCGCGGGCCCTCGACGGCGGCGTCGTCGTCGAGCGCGTGCGCGGGCGCTTCGGGCTGTCGCTGCCGCCCGGCGGGACGCTCGAGACGCTCGTCGGTTTCTCGGCGCCCTACACGCGATTCGAGGTCGCGCCCGCCGCGGCCTCCGACGGCGGCGGCACGCGCAAGCGCGGTTCCGGCAAGTCGGGAAAGAGCAGCCAGCGCAGCAAGTCCTCGAAGCCGCGGCTGCCGAAGTGACGGCGCGGGACGCCGCGGCGACAGCGGTTACAATGCCGGCGCATGAAAATTCTCGTCGTGGGCTCGGGAGGGCGCGAGCATGCGCTCTGCTCCGGCCTGCGGCGCAGTCCCTCGGTGCGCGAAATCTACGGCGCGCCGGGCAATCCCGGAATCGCGGAGGTCGCCGACTGCCTGCCGGTCACGCCGGGCGACATCGTCGAGATCGCGGATCTCGCCGAGAAGCTCCAGCTCGACCTGACCGTGATCGGGCCGGAGCTGCCGCTCTCGCTCGGCGTCGTCGACGAGTTCGCGAAACGGGATCTGCCGATCTTCGGCCCGACGCGGCTCGCCGCGCAGATCGAGTCGTCCAAGGTGTTCGCGAAAGAATTCTTCGCGCGCCACAAGATTCCGACGGCCCAGGCGCGCGTCTGCGCGACGGCGGACGAGGCCCGCCGCGCGATCAAGGACTTCGGATTCCCCGTGGTGCTGAAGGCGGACGGCCTGGCGGGCGGCAAGGGCGTCTTGACGGCGGAGAACGCCGACGAGGCGAAGCGCGCGCTCGCGCTCTTCTTCGAGGAGCGGGTCTTCGGATCGGCCGGCGACCGTATTCTGGTCGAAGAGTTCCTGCAGGGGAACGAGGCGTCGTTCCTGGCCGTCTGCGACGGGCAGACGGCCGTGCCGCTGCCGACCGCGCGCGACTACAAGAAGGTCTACGACGGCGACCGCGGCCCGAACACCGGCGGCATGGGGGGCCACTCGCCGGCCGGCGTGATGGACGCCGCGACGTCGAAGCAGGCGCTGAAGGACATCGTCTGGCCGACGCTGCGCGGCCTCGCGGCCGAGGGGCGGCCGTTCCGGGGCGTGCTCTACGCGGGGCTCATGCTGACCGAGGCGGGGCCGAAGGTTCTCGAGTTCAACGCGCGCTTCGGCGATCCCGAGACCGAAGTGATCGTGCCGCGCATCCAGTCGGATCTCGCGGCGCTGCTCGCCGCCGCCGTGCGCGGAGATCTCGAGAAGGCCTCCCCGATCGAGGTCAAGCCCGAGGTCTGCGTCGGCGTCGTGCTCTGCGCGGGGGGCTACCCGGGCCCCCACGAGAAAGGCAAGGTCATCTCCGGCATCAACGACGCCGCGCGCATGCCGGGCGTCGAGATCTTCCACGCCGGCACGGCGCGCGAGGGCGACCGTCTCGTGACCTCGGGAGGGCGCGTCCTCGTCGCGACGGGCATGGCGCCATCGATCGCGGACGCCGCCGCGGCGGCCTACGCGGCGGCCGACCGCATCGAGTTCGAGGGCAAGCACGTGCGCCGGGACATCGGCGCCCACGGCCTGCGCGCGAGCCGCATGTAGCGGGCGGCCGCGCGCCGGCCGGTCGGAACTCCTGCCCGGGTTACTGTCCGCAGGTCGTCGGCACCCTGGGGTCCCCGCACTTCATCTCGAAGTACGAACCGTCGCTCGTCACGTTGTCGATCGTGACGATGAACGCCTCGAACGTCGGCGAGGGCTGGACCGCCGGCGGGAGGACGACCGCCGGGCTCGTCAGGTCCACGAAGACGAGCGCCTGCGAGATCGTCTGCGGGATCTGCGCGGTCGCGAAGACGTTGCCGATGATGCGCACCTCTCCGGGCAGGATTCCCTGCGCGACGAGATCGTTGCCGACCTTGTTGCCCGTGGCGGGGTCGTAGAAGCTGATGTCCAGATCGATCGGGCGGTTGGAGCCCGGAGGAGCGTGCACGTCGGTGTTGCGCACGCCGATGTTGGTGCGCTGCGAGCCCTGGACGCCGCCCGCGAGCGCGGCGGGGGTCGTGTCGCGCGCGATGCCGACCGCCGTCTGGTACGCCGACTCGAAGAAGAGCGAGGCCGGGAACGCGTAGCCGATCGTGCCGAGGTCCGGGTTGTTCTCGTCGACGTGGTTGTAGAGGCGCGCCACCGCGCTGCCTTCCCAGCCGATCGTGGACGGCAGCCCGTCGAACCGGACGAGGAGGCCGCCGACGGCTCCGTTCACCGCGCCGGTGGCGAGCAGGCCCTCATTGTCGAGCTCCTGGACCATGTCGTCGAAGTGGACGCTGTCGCGTGCGGCGAGCTGGATCGCGACGGGCGACGTCCGGAAGAACCCGGTGGGCGTGCACGCCGTGCAGTTGTAGGAGTACTGAATGGTCGCGGTCACGCCGCCATTGTCCGAGTGGTTCGTGATGTCGACCGCGGTGCGGTAGAACGCGCCCGCGCCCTGGAGGCGGGCCACCTGCGGCAGCTCGACCGAATAGGAGAACGTGGCGTTCGCGGATTCCGTCCCGATCGCGCCGGGCGCGTTCGGCGCCGCTGCCGCGCGCCGCAGGACGATGCCGTCGCGCGGCGTCGGGCCCGTTGCGTCGCCGGCCAACATGCGGGAGGCCGGAACGAGCAGGGCGAGAACGGCCAGCGGGAGCAGTCTACGAGTTCTCATGAGATTCGTCTCCTCTTGCCCGGTAACGGGCGCGCCCGATGGCGCGTTCGTTTTTCAGTTTGCCACGTTCGCAAGAATCGGTCCAGCCGAAAAGGCCCGTCTGACGCGCTTTTCATGTCCTTTGCGTCCCTCCGTGGAGACGCTAGTGTCCTCCCCCGCGGGGGAGGCGGGCGCCGGGTTTAGCAAAGTCTTAGACGGGCTTTCCGTCGCGCGCTTCATCCAAGCCTTAGTTAGACTCTCGCGATGCGCTGGGCAGGCCGCGTCGCGGCCCTCGTGCGGATCGCGGCGGGAGCGATCCTCCTCGCCGAGGGCTACGGAAAGGTCGCCGGGAGTTTCGTGCGCGGCGGTTTCGCCAAGTCGGCCGCGTCCATGGCCGCGAAGGCCTGGCCTTTCTGGCAGCGTTTCCTCCACGGGTTCGTGCTGCCCAACGCGTCCGCGATCGCGTGGCTCGTCGCGCTCTCCGAGCTCGCCGTCGGGCTCGGCCTGGTGCTCGGTCTGTGGACGCGCGCGGCGTGCGCCGGCGGCGCGCTCCTCGTGCTCACGTTTCTCTTCGGTCAGTCCTACGTCCCGGGCAGCTCCTGGGATTCCTGGGTCACCGCGGGACTGACCTCGAAGTTCGCGATCCTGCTCCTCGTGCTCCTCGCCGCTTGCGACGCGGGGCGTGTGTGGGGCTTCGACGGGCGGCCGAGAGGACGGCGTGCGATCCGGGAATGACACGCGTGGTCTAACTCGTGGGGGCGGCCACGAGGGCCGCCCCTACGTCCCGGCCGAAAGCTTCACTGCAAGAGCTTCTGAACCTCGCTCTCGAGCGCCGCGTACGACTGCTGTCCCGCGAGCACCTTCGCTTTGCGGCCGTCGCGTCCGTAGAGGACGGTGAACGGCAGGTCGCCGCCCCATGCGCGGTCCACCGCGTCGATGAAGTCCTGATCGTCGCCTCCCGACTTCTTGCGGTAGTTGGGAAACGTCGCGTTCTGCGCCGCGAGGAATTTCTCGACGCCGGGCATCTGCGACGCCAGATCCGTCGAGACGCCGAGGACCGTGAGCCCTTTCGGGCGGTAGGCGGAGGCGAGGCGCGACAGCGACGGGAACTCTTCACGGCAGGGCTCGCACCACGTCGCCCAGAAGTTGACGAGGACGACGCGCCCTTTCTCCTGCGCGACGCGAGTGGCGAGACCGGCCGCGTCGAGCTCGCCGATGACGTACGACGCGCGAGGCGGCGCCGCGGCGCCGAGAACCGAACCCGCGACGACCAGCGCCGCCGCCCGGACGAGCCGCCGCATCAGACCCTCTTGATCGTGCAGCCGAAGGCCTTCGTCTCGGCCTTCGCGACCGTCTTGTTCGCGAGCAGCTCGTCGAGCGCGTTCTTCAGGTCCGGCGACGCGACCTTGGAGGCGTCCTCGGAGTTCTCGTCGATGCGTCCGTGATAGCGGAGCTTTCCGTCCGGTGTGACCACGTAGACCTCGGGCGTGTGTCCGGCGCCGTAGAGGTCCGCCACCTTGTTGTCCGGATCCTTGGCGATCGGGAACGTGTGCCCGTGCTCCTTCGCGTGTGCGATGACCTCGGCGAGCGGCTCGGTCTTGTTGCTGTTGATCCCGACGAAGAGCACGCCCTTGCCGCCGTACGCGGCGGCCATGTCCCGCATCCGGTCGTTGTAGGCGTTCGAGTAGGGGCACTTCGTCGCGATGAACATCACGACGACGGCCTTGTGGGTCTTTGCGGCTTCCGCGAGCGACAACGTCTTGCCGTCGATCGTCTGGAGCGCGAAGTCCGGAGCAGCGGCCCCGATCTCCGGGCCCGCGGCCCTTGCGAGGCCGGCGAGGGACGCGAAAGCGGCGGCGGCGAGCAGGGTCCGGGCGAATCGCATGGAGTCCTCCTTCGATTTCCAGGCTCCGAAATCCGCCCGGCGGAGCCGGTTATTCCCTCGACGGGACGGATGGTTCAGCGATTCCCGAACCAGCCCTTGCGCGGGGGGTGGGCCTCGAGCTCCGCCAGCCGCGCCTCGAGCTCCGCGAGCCTCCGGGAGAGCGCGGCGACGGCGTCGGAGGCCGTCTCCTGCCGGTCGGCCAGGCGCTCGATCGCCTCCCGCAGCGCCTCGTTCTCGCCGCGCGAGAGGAGAGCCCGACGCAGCTCGGCCAGCGGGATGCCCTCGACCGTCAGGGACCGGACGGTCGCGAACCGCGAAACGTCCCGGCCGTCGTAGCGGCGGTGGCCGCCCGGCGTTTTGCGGATCGGGAAGAGCGACGGAAGCTCCCGCTCGTAGAAGCGGAGCGTCGTGACCGGAATGCCCGTCCGCCGCGCGACGGCGCCGATCGAGAGGTCGCGGACGAAGCTGTCAGCCTTCAGCCGTCGGCTCTCAGCCAGACCGAGACGGTCAGACCGCGAAGAGCGGCCGGCTGACCACGGGATCGAACTTCCAGACGTACTTGTACACGCCGTTGAAGAAGTCGATCGTCATCTCGTAATGGGCTTCGATGGTGATCGCTTCCTTCGACCGCTTGATGATCAGGTTCTCCTTGGTGACGGGCAGCTCCAGCTCCCGCGCCTTCTGGAGTATGGCGTACTCGATCTGGCCGAGTCCCTTGATGGATCCGAAAGAGGCCTGCTCCTGCATCGCGTCGTAGAAGGTCGAGGTCGCGATCTTGACCGGCACGACCTTGTACAGAACGTAGCTGACGAGGATGAGGATCCCGAGCCATACGATGCATCCGATGTTGGCCTTGCCGCGCATGGAGCGGGCGCGTCTGATCATCGATTCGCCTCCGAAACTCGAAGAATTGTAACCCGGATCGTGCCAACGAGGCTCAGTGGACGGGACGGAACGTGCGCTCCCACCGCGTGCGGGTGAAGAAGTCCGCGACGCGGCGGACGAAGGTTCTTCCCGCCGGCTCCTCCGGCTCCGACCAGTAGACGAAGAGCGGCCGCCCCTTGACGTTCTGGAGCGGGACCGTTCCCCAGTAGCGGCTGTCGTTCGAGACGTCGCGGTTGTCGCCGAGCGCGAAGATCTGTCCGTCCGGCACGCGCGTGGGCCCGAGCTGGTCGCGCCGGCCCGCGGCGTACAGATCGCGATCGGCGTGCGTGACGCGGGACTCGGCGAGCGGCGCCCGGTTGACGTACACGACCTTGTCTCGGATCTCGACGACGTCGCCCGGCAGGCCGATCGCCCGCTTGACGAAGTCGCGCCGCGGGTCGTCGGGGAACTTGAAGACGAACACGTCGCCGACGCGGATGTGCCGCTGCGGCAGGAGCCGGTCGAGCGCCGGGAGCGCGTGCGGCGCGAAGATGAACTTGTTCACGACGAGGTGGTCGCCGACGAGGATGTTGTCCTCCATCGAGGCCGTCGGCACGACGTACGCCTGGAGCAGGAACGTGCGGACGAAGAGCGCGAGGACGACGGCGACGAGCACCGCCTCGACGAGGTCGCGCGCAATCGATGGCCGCGGCGGCTTCGGCGGCCCGGCCGGTCCCGTCAGCGGACCAGCGTGAACATCCGCTCCCATCGCGTCCGCGAGAAGAAGTGCACCGCGACACCGAGGAGCTGCTTGATCTTGGCGAAGGCACCGCGCCAGACGTGCGAGTTGGGCTCGGCCTCGTAGGACCAGTAGATCAGGAACGGCCGCCCGAAGATGTTCGGCCGCGGGATCGGTCCCCAGAACCGGCTGTCGAGAGAGTTGTCGCGGTTGTCGCCCATGCCGAAGAAGTCGCCGGCCGGTACCGTGTAGGGGCCGTACTGATCGCGGAGCAGGCCCATCTCCGAGGCCTCCGGGTCGCCCTTGCGGTAGAGGTCGGGGTAGATGTGCTGGACGTAGGGCCCGTCCGCGGGTTTGTCGTCCACGAAGAGCGCCTTGTCGCGCACCTGGACCGTGTTGCCCGGCCCGGCCACCGCGCGCTTGACGAGCACGTTGCCGGGATTGACGTCGTCGCCCGGCTTCTTGAAGACGATGATGTCGCCGCGGCGCACGTCGCGGTACGGCATCCACTTCGCGAGCGCAGGCAGGCGGGGCGCGAAGGCGAACTTGTTGACGAGCAGGTGGTCGCCGACGAGGATCGTCTTCTCCATCGAGCCGGTCGGAACCTGGTACGTCTGGACCACGAAGGTCCGGACGAAGAGCACGAAGATTCCGGCGACGAGCAGCGACTCGTACCACTCCCGGGTCGAGGAGTGGCGGGGCATCGGGGGAGCGGGGGCTTCTTTCGTTTCGCTCATTCGACTTTCAGCACGGCGAGGAAGGCCTCCTGAGGAATGTCCACCCGCCCGACGCGCTTCATCCTCTTCTTTCCCTCTTTCTGTTTCTCGAGCAGCTTCCGTTTGCGGGTGATGTCCCCGCCATAGCACTTCGCGAGCACGTTCTTCCGCATTGCGGATACCGTCTCCCGGGCGATGATTTTCGACCCGATCGCGGCCTGGATCGCCACTTCGAACATCTGCCGGGGGATGATTTCTTTCATCTTCGCTGCGAGGAGGCGCCCTTTGGCCGCCGACTCCTCCCGGTGGACGATGAGCGACAGGGCGTCCACCGGCTCGCCGTTGACGAGGATGTCGAGCTTCACGAGGTCGCCCTCCCGGTAGCCGGCGAACTCGTAGTCGAACGAGGCGTAGCCGCGGGAGATCGACTTCAGCTTGTCGTAGAAATCGAGCACGACCTCGTTCAGCGGAAAGTCGTAGGTCAGGACGACGCGGTTGGAGGACAGGTACTCCATCGACTTCTGGACTCCGCGGCGCTCCTCCGACAGCTTGAGGAGACCGCCCAGGAAGTCGTCGCGCGTGATGACGGTCGCCGTGATGTACGGCTCCTCGATCTTCTCGATGTGGTTGGGCGACGGGAGATGGTTCGGATTGACGATGCTCAGCACCTCGCCGGAAGTCGTCGTGACGCGGTAGTTCACGCCCGGCGCCGTCGTGATGAGGTCCAGGTCGAACTCGCGCTCGAGCCGCTCCTGAACGATCTCCATGTGAAGGAGCCCGAGGAACCCGCAGCGGAAGCCGAAGCCGAGCGCCGTCGAATTCTCCGGCTCGAAGGTGAAGGACGCGTCGTTCAGGCGCAGTTTCTCCATCGCGTCGCGGAGATTGGCATAGTCGTCGGCGTTCGTGGGGAAGAGGCCGGCGAAGACCATGGGCTTCGCCTCCGCGAAACCGGGCAGCGGCTCGGCCGCCGGGTGCACGGCGTCGGTGATCGTGTCGCCGATGCGCGTTGAGTGCAGGTCCTTGATGTTGGCCCAGACGAACCCGACCTCGCCGACTCCGAGCGCCTCGACCGCCTCGCGCTGCGGCCGGAAGACGCCGACCTCCTCGACCTCCGCCTCGAGCCCGGTGCCCATCGCGCGGATCTTCGTGCGCGAGGCCAGCCGGCCGTCCAAGATGCGCACGAGCGACGTGACGCCGCGGTACGGGTCGTACCAGGAGTCGAAGATCAGGGCCTTGAGCGGCGCGTCGGGGTCGCCCTTGGGCGGCGGCACCTCTTCGACGATCCGCTCGAGCAGCTCTTCGATGCCGATGCCCTGCTTGGCGGAGGTCAGGACCGCGCGGTCGGCCGGGATGCCGACGACCTGCTCGATCTGTTCTCTCGCGCGCTCGGGCTCGGCCGACGGCAGGTCGATCTTGTTGATGACCGGCACGATCGTCAGGTTGTTGTGGACGGCGAGATAGGCGTTGGCGAGCGTCTGGGCCTCGACGCCCTGCGTGGCGTCCACGACGAGCACGGCGCCCTCGCAGGCGGCGAGCGAGCGCGAAACCTCGTAGGAGAAATCCACATGCCCCGGCGTGTCGATCAGGTTCAGCGTGTACTCGCGGCCGTCTTTCGCCTTGTAGCGGAGCGTCACCGCGCGCGCCTTGATCGTGATGCCGCGCTCCTTCTCGAGCTCCATGTCGTCGAGCATCTGCTCGTGCATCTCCCGGGCGGACACCGCGCCGCAGACCTGCAGGATGCGGTCCGAGAGGGTCGTCTTCCCGTGGTCGATGTGGGCGACGATCGAGAAGTTGCGGATGAGGCTCGAATCGGTCATTCGGCGAACCGCAGATGATAGTCGAGGATTCGCCGGTTTACCGAGGAGCCGGCGGCCCTCAGCGTTGGGGCGCGATTCGCCAGTTGGTCACCAGAACGACGCGAGGCTCCCGGACCTGCCCGGCGCTGTTGAGGAGAAAGCGTTTCCCGTCCGAACTGACGTCGTAGCTCGAGGCAACGCTCGGGCCGGCGAAGAGATTGACCGGGAACAGGGGCTTCACTTCCTTCACGAGGAACTGCGTCCCCTTCCCGTCCACCGAGGCGGCCAGGAGCTGGTTGCCGAGCGAGACGAAATAGAGCGTCCGCCCGTCGGCGCTCCAGCGCGGCTGCTGGCCCCCTTCGGCGGAAACCTGCCAGCGCGCCCCGCCCCCGGCAAAGGATGTCACGTAGATCTCGCTCCGCCCGGACTGCTGCGACATGTAAGCGACCCACCGGCCGTCCGGGGAGAACTGGCCGCTGATGTCGAGGGCCGCCGTCGCGACCAGGGCGAAGGCCTTGTCCGGCACGTCGAGCGGAATCACCCAGACGTGCTGCGCACCGATCGTGCCTTTTTCGATCAGGACGTACCGGCCGTCGGGGGACCAGTCGGTCGGCTGGAGACGGACCGCAGACCGCAGGATCTCGCGCCGCTGGCCCGCGCCGTCGGCCGAAATGGTCGCGAGGACGTATTCGACTTCTTTCTTCTGAAGGCTCTCGCCGGTGACGAAGAGGATTCGGGAGCTGTCCCTCGACCAGACGGGCGACATGATGACCTGCGCGTCGGTCGTGAGTCGGGTCCGCACGCCGCGGTCGAGCTCGTAGATCCAGATGTCGTTGTTGGGGTCGCCCTCGATGAGGGCGGCGCGCCGGTTGTCGGGCGACATGCGAAGCGCGTACGCCGTGGTCCGTTCGCCGACCGTCGAGATCACGCGCCCGGAGGGATCGACCCACGTGAGCTGACCACCGCCCGTCTGTTGCGAAATCTGGTAAGCGAGCGCGCCGTTCTGCGAGCCGGAGAAGACGCCGCGCCAGGTCCCGTAGTCGAAGTTCACGCCCTCGGCCGCGCGCACCGAAGGACCGGTCACCGCGAGCCGCGCCGGGTCGAACGGCGCCGCCATGAGGTTCCCGTCGTGGACGCCGAGCAGGAAGCCGGGCACGTATTCGGCGCTGCCGTAGGAAGGCAGGACCCGTTTCGGCTCGCCGCCTTCGACCGACGCGACGTAGATCCCGCTCTGATCCGACCGCGGGCTGGCGTGGCTGGCCGCCAGGTAGAGGACGTGCTTCCCGTCGGGCAGGAAGAAGGGCCAGCGGTGCGTGGTGTGGCGCGCGAGGTCGACCTTCGTCACGGGAGTCACGGGGCCGCCCTGCGAGGAGACGCGGGAGAGCCCGCCGCGGAAATCGGGAGCGAAGACGATCGTGCCGTCCTTGCCCCACGTCCCGCCCCGCGGCGTCTTCGTGTCGGCCACGACTTGAACGGGACCGCCCGCCGCCTCGACGGTCTTGAGCTTGCCGCCCGCGAAGAACCCCAGCGAGCGCCCGTCCGGAGACCAGAACGGGAACGCCGCGCCCTCCGTCGAGGGAAGCGGCGTAGCGGATCCGTCGCGAAGAGACTGCACCCAGAGTTTGCCGTCGGCCCCGAACGCGGCGCTCGCGCCGTCGGGAGAGAGGACGACCGGAGCCGCCTCGTCACCGGTCAGCTTGAAAGCCATCCCCTCGGGCGGAATCAGGAAGGAGTGCACCGGCGCCGGGGTCTCACCGCGGCCGCGAACCAGCTCGGATCCGAGGAAGCCGGCGACGAGCAGCAGCAGGCCCGCGAGCGCGCGGGCGATCGCGAACCGTCTCGATCCGGCCTTCGCCGGAAGCGGCGCTGCGGCGCCGGACGAAGCGGACGGCTGCGAGCTCCCCCCGACCCAGTGGAGCTCGCGCTTCAGGTCGGCGGCCGACTGCCAGCGATCTTCGGGATCCTTGGCGAGGCAGGTCGCGACGATGCGGTCGAGCGCCGGAGGGGTTCCGGGATTCTCCTGCGAAATCGGCCGCGGATCGTCGCGAAGGATCGACGAGATGAGCGAGGCCTGCGAGTGCCCCGAGAAGGCCTTCTTCCCGGTCGCCATCTCGTAGAGCACGGCGCCGAACGCGAAGATGTCCGTGCGCGCGTCCGCTTCCCGGCCGTCGAGCTGCTCCGGCGCCATGTACTGGAACGTGCCGAGGATCGATCCTTCCTGGGTGAGGTTGGCCTGCGTGGGAAGGCCCGTGAGGGTGCCGGGCGCGGCGGCAGTCGGGGCGATCTGCTTGGCCAGCCCGAAGTCGAGCAACTTCACGCCCGAGCGCGTCAGCATGATGTTTCCGGGCTTCAGATCGCGGTGCGCGATGCCCTGCCGGTGCGCGCGGTCGAGCGCATCGGCGATCTGCGTCCCGAAGCGCAGGGCTTGATCCAAGGGGAGCGGCCCCCGCGCGAGGCGGCTCGCGGCCGTCTCGCCCTCGAGGAGCTCCATGACGAGGTATTCGGTGTCGCCCTCGCGGCCGACGTCGTAGAGCGCGCAGATGTGCGCGTGCGAGAGCTGGGAGATCGCCTTTGCTTCGCGTTCGAACCTCTGGCGGACCTCGTCCGACGGCGCGAGATGGCTCGGGAGGACTTTGATCGCGACCGGGCGCTCGAGGCGCGTGTCGCGGCCCCGGTAGACCTCGCCCATTCCCCCCGCGCCGATGGGGGCGAGGATCTCGTAGGGGCCCAGCCGCGAGCCGGGTGTCAGCGACATCGAGGTGCCCGCAATTCTAGCGGTCGCTCCCGAGCGGCCACCGCGACCGCGCGTTCGCCGTCGCCGGGTCGGGCGCCCCTTCGCGGCGGAAGCGCAGAAGGCCGGCCCAGGCGATCATCGCGGCGTTGTCCGTGGTGAGCGACCGGTCGGGCAGGCGCACCGGAACGCCGTGCTCCTTCCCCCACGCGGAAAGCGTCGCGCGCAGCTCGGAGTTGGCGGCGACGCCGCCCGAGAGCGCGAGCAGGCGCACGCCCTCCTGCCGCCGGATCGCTTCGACCCGTTCGACGAGAGCCGTCACGACGGCGCGCTGGAACGAGGCGAAAAGGTCGGTGAGCTCCGCGTCGAGACGGTCCGGGTCGAGCGCGGTGCCGTTCACGCCGCGCCGCTCGAACTCGCGCAGCATCGCGGTCTTCAATCCGGAGAAGGAGAAGTCGAGCGTGCCGTCGCCCGCGCGGCCGATCGGGAGGGGGAAGCGCGCGCCGTTGCCGCGCGCGGCGATGCGGTCGATCGGCGGCCCGCCAGGATAGGGCAGGCCCGCACGCCGCGCCACCTTGTCGAACGCTTCGCCGGGCGCGTCGTCGCGCGTGTGCGCGAGCGCGACGATGTGATCGCGCTCGACGCGCACGAGCTCGGCATGCCCGCCGGAGACGACGAGGCCGTGGAAGGGGTGCTCGACCGGCGCCGCCGGACCTCCCGCGGCGTCGAGGTGCGCGGAGTAGAGATGTCCCTCGAGGTGGTTGACGGGGACGAGCGGGATCCCGCGGGCGAACGCGAGCGCGCGTGCCGCCGAAAGCCCCACGAGCAGCGGGCCGATCAAGCCCGGGCCCGCCGTCGCGGCGACGAGGCCGACGTCCTCCAGTGCGACGCCCGCGCGGGAGAGCGCCTCGTCGAAGACCGTCGGGAGGTTCTCCAGGTGCGCGCGCGCCGCGAGCTCCGGGACGACGCCGCCGTAACGCGCGTGCGACCGGATCTGCGAGGCGACGACGTTCGACTTCACGCGGCCGTCCATGTCGAGCACGGCCACCGACGTCTCGTCGCAGGACGTCTCGATGCCGAGGACGATCATGGCGACACCGGCGCGCTTGGGTTCGCCGCGACCGCTCGTCGCAGGCTCTCGTCGTACGGCGGCGCGCAAATGCCCTGCTCCGTGACGATCGCAGTGATGTAGCGCGCGGGCGTGACGTCGAACGCCACGTAGCGGCCGCCGACTCCGGCCGGCGCGACGACGTGGCCCGCGAACGAGAGCACCTCGCCCGCGGCGCGCTCCTCGATCGGGATCGCCGCGCCGTTCGGGCATTCGAGATCCACGGTCGTGGTGGGCGCCGCGACGTAGAAGGGGACTCCGTTTTCCTTCGCGAGGACGGCGAGCGAATAGGTGCCGATCTTGTTGGCGGTGTCGCCGTTGGCCGCGATGCGGTCGGCGCCGACGACGACGGCCTGGACGCCGCCACGCGCGAGGAAGTGGCCGGCCATGCTGTCGGTGATGAGCTCGACGGGGATCCGGTCGCGCGCGAGCTCCCAGGCGGTCAGCCGCGCGCCCTGCAGATACGGCCGCGTCTCGCCGGCGAGGACGCGCACCGGGTTTCCCGACGCGACCGCGCCGCGGATGACGCCGAGCGCCGTGCCGTAGCCTGCGGTCGCGAGCGCCCCGGCGTTGCAGTGCGTGAGCACCGTCGCGCCGGCGGGCAGAAGCGCCGCGCCGTGCGCGCCGATGCGGCGGCAGGCGTCGAGGTCTTCCGCGGTGAGGGCGTCGGCCTCCGCGACGAGCGCTTCCTCGATCTCCTCGGAAGGCCGGCTGCGGACGGCATCGAACCGGCGCGCGACACGCGCGAGGGCCGCGAAGAGGTTCACGGCCGTCGGCCGCGTCGAGGCCAGCAGCCGCCGCGCGGTCTCGAAGCGTTCGGCGGGCGGCGTCGAGGAGCCGCTCCGCATCGAGAAGGCCGCTCCGTAGGCCGCCGCGACGCCGATGGCCGGCGCGCCGCGCACCGCCATGTCGCGGATGGCGACGGCGATCTCAGGCGCCGTCTCGAGCTCGAGCCAGACCTCGTCGGCGGGCAGGAGCCGCTGATCGAGCAGGCGCAGCCGCCGCCCCTCACGGTAAAGCGGTCGAAAGGGCCGCAGTTCCGGGGCCTCGGGGCTCACGGCGCGGGCGCAACGACCAGCGCGGCGCCCTGCCGGCGCGGATCCGCCACCGCCTCCATCGTCCCGTCGGGGAGCACCCCGACGGCGTGTACGCGCCCGATGCGGCCGGGCACGGGCTCGCGCTCGCTGACCTTGACGGTGTGTCCCATCGCCTCGAGCGCCGCGACCCAGGCGGGATCGAAGGCGTCGCGCTCGACCTCGATCACGTCGGGAGAGTCCTGCTGGTGAAAGCGCGGGGCGCCGACCGCCGCCTCGAGCGACTCGCCGCGCAAAGCGAGCCCGAGAAGGACCTGGAAGTTCGTCGTGAGGATCGTCGAGCCTCCGGGACTTCCCCAGGCGAATGTCCCGCGCTTCGGGATCACGGCGATCGTCGGGCACATCGCGGAGAGCATCCGCTTGCCCGGCGCGACGGCATTGACGTCGCCTTGAACGAGGCCGTAGAGGTTCGGCTCGCCGGGACGCGTTGCGAAGTCGTCCATCTCGTTGTTCCACAGAAATCCCAGCCCGGGCGCGACCCGCCCGTTTCCGAAGGAGTCGTTCAATGTCGTCGTCACCGAAACGAGGTTTCCGCGGGCGTCGGCGACGGAGAAATGGGTCGTCGAGCCGTCGCGCGACTCGAGCGACGGCAGCGCGCTCGCCGGAGTCGCCTTGGACGGGTCGATCGTCGCCGCGATGCGCCGCAGGCGGTCGGCGGAGAGGAAGAGATCCTGCCGCACGCCGGGGAAGTCCGGATCGCCCAGGTAGCGGTTCCGGTCGCGAAAAACGCGTTTCTCGATCTCCGCGAGCAGATGTGCGCCGGGCGCGTCCTCCGGGCGGAATCGCTTCGGACCGAGCGATTCGACGAGCGCCGCCATCGCCGCCATCGCGGGCCCCGAGGACGGCGCGCCGGTCGTCAGGACCTCGGCGTCGAGGAGCCGGAACGCCACCGGCTTGCGGACTTTCGAGTTGTAGAGGGCGAGGTCGCCGCGGTTGATCGAGCCGCCGGCCTTCTTCTGACCCTCCTCGATCTCGCGCGCGACGCGGCCGCGATAGAAGCCGTCCTCGCCGCGGTCCCGAATGGCCTGGAGGGTTCGCGCGAGCGCCGGTTGGCGGAAGAGGACGCCGACGAGCGGAGGCTCGCCGTTCGGCAGGAAGATCTCCGCGGTTTCGGGGTCGGCCGCCAGCTTCTTCTGATCCGCCGCGATCGAGGCGCGCACGTTCTCCGTCATCGGGAATCCGTCGCGCGCGAGGCGGACCGCCGGCTCGACGACCGCCTTCCAGGAGAGATGGCCGGCGCGGCGGTGCGCGAGGGCGAGGCCGTCCACGGTCCCGGGAACGCCGGACGCGAGCGGCCCATCCGTCGACGAGGGAAGCGGGGCCCCGGGCTTCGAGGGCATCGAGAACATGTCGCGGCGGGCGGCCCGCGGCGCCCGCTCGCGGAAATCGATCACGGCCGCGCGCCCGTTCGCGTCGCGGGAAATCCAGAAACCGCCGCCGCCGATGTTGCCGGCTTCGGGCCACGTGACCGCGAGCGCGAGGGCGACGGCGACCGCCGCGTCCGTGGCGTTGCCGCCCTTCCGGAGAATCTCGATGCCGACCCTCGCGGCGGTTCCTTCCTCGGCCGCGACCGCTCCGCCGCGCCCGCGCGCGAATATCGGATCGCCCGCCGCGAGCACGGAGGCGGCCCGCAGAAAGAGAAGAAGGACGATCCCGGCCGCCGCGCGTTTCACCGCGTCATTCTATGCGGCGGGTTTAAGATGCCCGCCGTGAAATCCCTGTCCGAGCTGCCCCTGGAGGGGAAGGCGGTCTTCCTGCGCGTCGACTTCAACGTTCCGCTGTCGGGCGGGAAAGTCCTCGACGCCACGCGGATCGTGGAGACGCTTCCCACCATCCGGGCGATCCTCGGCCGCGGTGCGCGGGTGATCTGCGCGTCGCATCTCGGGAAGCCCAAGGGCAAGCCGGATCCGAAGTATTCGCTGGCGCCCGTGGCGGCGGCCTTCGCCGAGGCGCTCGGCCGGCCCGTCCGGTTCGTCTCGGATTGCGTCGGCCCCGAGGCCGAGAAGGCGGCGGGCGCGATGCATTCGGGCGACGTCCTGCTCCTCGAGAACCTGCGCTTCCACGCGGGCGAGGAGGGCAACGACCCGGAGTTCGCGAAGTCGCTCGCGCGGCTCGCGGACGTCTACGTCGACGACGCCTTCGGCGCGGCGCATCGCGCGCACGCTTCCGTCGTCGGCCTCCCGAGGCAGATGGCGGTGAAGGGTGCCGGCCTCCTCATGGAGAGGGAGGTCCGCGCGCTCGCGAAGCTGCTCGAGCCCGAGCGTCCTTTCGCCGCGGCGCTCGGAGGCGCCAAGATCTCCGGCAAGATCGACACGCTCCGCGCGCTTGCCGGCCGGGCCGACATCCTCCTCCTCGGCGGCGGCATGGCGAATCACTTCGTGCGCGCGATCGGCCTTTCCGTGGGCCGCTCGCTCCTCGAGGAGGACAAGGTCGCGGTCGCCCGCGAGATCCTCGACGTCTGCAAGAAGGAGGGAAAGACGATCGCCCTGCCCTCCGACTTCGTGGTCGCCTCGTCGCCCGACGACGCCGCCGGAGCGCGCACGGTCGGCATCGACAAGATTCCCGCCGATGCGATGGCACTCGACGTCGGGCCGAAGACGCTTGAGCAATTCGGGCGGCTCCTCGGGGCCGCGCGCACGATCTTCTGGAACGGCCCGATGGGCGTGTTCGAGAAACCGCCATTCGATCGCGGCACGACGGGGCTCGCGCGGAAGATCGCGGAGACGAAGGCGTTCACCGTCGTCGGCGGAGGAGAGAGCGTCGCGGCGGCGCATGCGGCCGGCGTCGCGGACAAGTTCTCCCACGTCTCGACGGGCGGCGGCGCCTCGCTCGAGTACCTGACTCTCGGAACCCTGCCCGGCCTGGAGGCTCTGGAGTAGGCCGCGTCGCCGATGCCTTTCTTCGTCGCCAACTGGAAGATGAACAAGACGCGCGGCGAGGCGCGCGCCTTCGCGGAGCGGCTCGGAGCGCGGCTGTCCCGAGGCGTCCCGGCCGGCGTCGAGCTCGCGGTCGCGCCGCCCTTGACGGCGCTCGACGCGGCGCGCGATCCGCAGGGACGCTGGTCGCTCGCGGCGCAGAATGTCGCCTCGGAGAACGCGGGCGCCTTCACGGGCGAGGTCTCGGCGCGGATGCTCGCGGACGCCGGCTGCCGCTACGCGATCGTGGGCCACTCGGAGCGGCGCCACATCTACGGCGAGGGCGGCGCCCTCTTCGCACGCAAGCTCGCGCGCGCGCGGGAGGCGAGTCTGACGCCGATCTACTGCATGGGCGAGACGGAAGCCGAGCGCGCCGAGGGCGCAACGCCCGAGGTCCTCGCGGCGCAGGCGGAAACGCTCGCGGGCGATCCGCCGGACGCGCCGCTCGTCGTGGCCTACGAGCCGGTCTGGGCGATCGGCTCGGGGCGCGCCGCGACGCCCGAGGACGCCGGGCAGGCGCGGCAGGAGATCGCGCGCCTCCTGTCGGGCCGGCGGGCCCTGCGCCTCCTCTACGGCGGATCGGTCAACCCGGGCAACGCCGCGGATCTGCTGCGGCGATCCGGGATGGACGGCTTCCTGATCGGCGGGGCGAGCCTCTCGCCGGACGATTTCGCGGCGATCGCCGGCCTGCCCTGACCCGGGGCGCGCCTTGACGCCCCGGCAGCCGGCGCGTACACTGCCGCCCCTTTTTGGTCGTTGGTCATTGGTCAATGGAGGTCCCGTGGGATTCCTTTACGCCGCCCTGATCGTCCTGTACACCTTCGTCTGCCTCTTCCTGATCCTCGTGGTGCTGGTCCAGCAGGGCAAGGGAGCGGACATCGCCGGAGCCTTCGGCGGCGGCGGAACGCAGACGGCCTTCGGCGCCCGCGGCGCGACGACCGTCCTGCACAAGCTGACGACCGGCGGCTTCGTGGCGTTCATCGTGGTGGCCTTCGTGCTGACGGTCCTCGAAGCGCGCCCGCGCGCCTCGGTCGTGCCGGCCGGCGGTGCGCCGCCGAAGCCCGCCGCGGCGCAGATTCCGGTGGTCCCGGCACCCGGGTCGAGCGCGCCGGCGGCGGCCGCTCCGACTTCGGTCGCGCCGGTGCCGACGACCGCGGCTCCGGCCGCTCCCACGGTGCCCGCCAAGAAATAGAATTTCCTTCGTGCCGTCGTGGTGGAATTGGTAGACACGTACGTTTGAGGGGCGTATGGGGCAACCCATGCCGGTTCGAGTCCGGCCGACGGCACCATGTAACGTCGCTCACGCTTCGCTCAGGATCTGCTCCCTGACGGTCGCACCGGCGCTCGGCTCGGTCAAAGGACCTCGACCGAGCGCCTGATCCTTCGCTCGCGCTCGCTCCCGCGGCGCGAGGCTCCTCCCTCGATTACCTCGGGAGACTCCTCGCGCCGCGAGCGAATGGACGAGCCTGACTGAAAGAGCCCTCGCTTCCGCTCGGGAGACTTCGCACGCCGCGAGGGGATCAGGCGAGCGGTCGAGCCCGGTGTGGCGAGCCGCGAGCCGGTGCGGCCGGAGGACGCAGATTTCCGAGCACAATCGGAGGCGACGACTATGGCACCGGGTCGTACCCGCCCTTCGCCCACGGGTTACAGCGCGCAATGCGCTTGACCGTCAGCCAGCCGCCGCGGGCGGTTCCGTATCGGGTGATGGCCTCTCGGCCGTAGGCGGAACATGTCGGCTCGTAGCGGCACCGCGCGAGTCCCGACTTCGAGAGGAGGGGCGAAACGATCGCGCGGTACGCGTCGATCGCCGACACCACGACCCGCGCGCTCACCTGCTCGGGGGCCGGCCGCGCGCAATCGCCGCCGACGAGCCCGATCAGTGCCGCGGCGACGAGTGGCACGAGGCTCCGTCGCGGCGCGGCCGGTGCGGCGCTAGCGGGCATACCGCGAGATGCCGGGGACGATCAGCCGCTCCCCCTGGATCGCCTTGACGAGGGCGAGGATGACGATCAGGGCGTACGCCGCGACGAGCGCGAGCATCGCGACGCCGTACACGCAGCCGAGCGAAGGAAAGAGAACCGACGCAAGTGTCGCGAGTGCCATGACCGCGGCGACGGCGGCGAAGAGGGCGAGGCCGTTGCGCGCGTGCCACCGGACGTCGCGGTCGCGCTTCTCGAGCGCGAAGGTCAGGACCCCGAGCAGGGGGAGGTAGGCGAGCGTGAGGAGCGCCGCGCGGCGAAGCGAGGCATCCGGCATGGGAGGAAGCCTAGCAGGCTGCTGAAAAATGAGCGCGGGCGTCGTGTCCGGCTGTCGGCCGCGGGCGTTCGCTTCGCGAAGGGTGGCCGAGAGTCTTCAGGCCAAATCGCAGTTGAGCCCTCGGGGCCGAAACTCTCGGCTGCCGGTCGTCTTCGACCGCCGCAGCCGAAAGCCAGGCGTTTCAGGCGGAGGTCTTCAGTCGGATCGAGCCGTTGACGGTCTCGCAGTGGAGGGTCTCGGCGCCGCCGTTGAAGGAGCCCTTGGCCTCCTTGGGCCCGAACTTCCCCTCCACCTTGAAATCCAGGTCCGTCTCGATTCGCCCGTTGATCGTCTCGAGGTCGTACCGCACCGAGGAGCTCTTGTCGAAGGCGATCTCGACGCTGCCGTTGACCGTCTCGAGGTGCGACTTCTTGAGCGCTCCCTTGAAGGCGACCCGCACCGACCCGTTCACGGTCGTCGCCTTGACGGGCCCGGTCACGTCGCGCAGCTCGATCGATCCGTTGACGGAATCGATGGACACGTCGGCGGAGAAGCCGCTTCCCTCGACCCGGCCGTTGCAGGTCTCGAGGCGCGTCGCGGCCGCCGTCGGAACCCAGAGCTCGTAGTCCACCTTGACGTTGTGAGTGCCGAGATCGAGGAATCCGAAGAGGCGCCGCCGCCGGGGCGTCACCGTCTCGATCTTGATCTCGTCGCCGACCTTCCGCACGCGGATCTCCGTCTCCGCGAGCGTCTCGGCCGAGGAAGCCGTCTTGACGGCACGGACCTTGACGTAGGGCCGGTCCCAGGCCTGGGCGTTGATCTGTCCGTTGACGTTCTCGAGGGAAACTCGCGAAACGCCTTCCATCGAGAAGGCTTTCTCGAAGACTTCCTCCTGACTGGCCCGGACCGCCGGCGTCAGGGCCGCGGCCAGCGTCAGGGCGATCAGGACGGCGCGGCGGCTTCTCATCTCCGCACTCATTAACGGATCGGGGCCCGAAAGGTTCACATTCCGGAGCAAGGCCTTTCGCTTCAATCGCATGGCACGATCCGAAAGCCGGCCCGCCGGTCCGATCGGCGCGGGGCGAGGCCGTCGCGGAGGGCCGGCCAGGCTTCGAGGGCGTTCCAGCCCGGGAGGAGGAGGGGGAGGTTTCGCCGGACGGAACCCCAGGAGCCGGGCGGCCGTCCGTCCGCGCGCCGGACCTCGAGGGCCATCCACCGCCGGGCGCGCCCGCCTCGCGCGTCCCGAAGCAGGAAGAGCGCGACGGCCGCCGCGGCCGCTGGCGCCCAGAGCCAGTGCGTCTCTTCCCGCGCCGCCGGCCAGAATCGCCAGACCGCGGCGGAGAGCGCCAGCGCGGCGGCGTCCGCGAGCGCCGCGGGGATCGCGACGTCGATAAAGAGCGCCAGGAGCCTCGCCCGGCGATATGGTGCGTTCATGGTTTTCGCGATCTTCGTATGAAGTTATCAGTTATCAGTTATCAGTCATCAGTTGTCAGTTGTCAGTCATCAGATATCAGTTCTGAACCGACGATTGACTACTGATGACTGAAAACTCGCCATCCATGCTCGCCGACTGCCACCTGCACCTCGAAGGATGCCTTCCCGAGGAGACCGTGCGGGAGCTCGCCCGCCGGATCGGACATCGGTTCGCCGCGGCGGACGCCTTCGCGGAAGCCCGGGCCGCCGTCACCGACTCGGCCGGATTCCTCGCGCTCTATGCGGAGGTCTGCCGCCTCTTCCGGGGGCCGGACGACTACGCCGAGGCGGCGGCGGCGGTCGCGGCGCGGCTCGCCGGTGACGGTCTCTCGCATGCCGAGGTCTACGTCTCGCCGGAGATCTTCACGCGCCTCGGACTGCCGGCGGCCGAGTGTCTTGCGGCCGTGGCGGCGGGATTCGAGCGCGCGCCCGAGGGGACGCGCTGCCGGATCCTCCTCGATTCCGTGCGGCAGTGGGGTCCCGAGTCGGCGCACCGCGTCCTCGACCTCTACGAGAGCCGGCCGCTGCCGTCGATCGTCGGATTCGGTCTCGGCGGCGACGAGGCGTCCTATCCGGCGGCCGCGTTCGCGGACGTCTATCTGCGCGCCCGCGCCCTGGGCCTCCGGACCTCCGTGCACGCCGGCGAGTGGGCCGGCGCGTCGTCCGTGGCCGAGGCCCTCGACGCTCTGCGCCCGGACCGCATCGACCACGGGATCGCCGCGGCGTCCGACGCGCGTCTGCTTCGCCGCCTGGCAGAGGAAGGCACGGTGCTCTGCGTCGCGCCTTCCTCGAATCGGGTGACGCGCGCCGTGCCGTCGCTCGCCGCGCACCCGCTGTCGCGCCTGCTCGCGGCGGGCGTGCGCGTGGCGATCGCGGCCGACGATCCCCTCTTCTTCGACACCACGACGCGCCGGGAGTACGGGCTTCTCCGCGGAGAGCTCGGCGTCTCGCCGGCCGACCGGCGGCGCTGCGCGGAGAACTCCTGGCGAGGCGCGTTCTGCTCGCCGGAGGAGCGGCGGGCGGGTCTCGCAGCCCTCGCGGCCGCGGACGTCTGACGCCCGCCCGCGCTCAGCCGAGCGTCTTCTCGTAGATTCCGCGATACCGCGCGACCACGGCCTCCGTCGGAAACGCCGCGACGGCGCGCTCGCGAGCGCTCCGGGAAAAGTGGTCCCATTTCTCGGGATCGCGCAGGAGTGAGAGACCGGCCTCCGCCATGCCCTCGACGTCTCCCACCGGCCGGAGGTAACCCTCGGCCCCGTCGGTCACGACCTCGGGCAGGCCGCCCGCCGCGGTGCCGATGACGGGAACGCCGCACGCCATCGCCTCGAGCGCGGCGAGGCCGAACGATTCCGCGTCGGAGGGCAGGAGGAAGAGCTTCGCGACGGGCAAAACCGTCTCGATCGCCGCCACGTTGCCGAGGAACGTCGTGCGGTCACGGTAGCCGCCGCTGTCGGCGAGGCGCTCCGCGAGCGAGCGGTCCGGGCCGTCGCCGATGAGGAGGAGGCGCGCCGGCACCTGGCGCCGGATGCGGTCGAACACCGCGAGCACGTCGCCGATGCGCTTGACCGGCCGGAAATTCGAGACGTGCACAATCGCGCACTCGCCCGGGCCGACGAGCGTCCGCGCGTAGGCCGACGCGCCGTCGGGACGGTAGAGCGACGCGTCGACGAAGTTCGGCACGACTTCGATCGGCCGCGCGACCGCAAATTCGCGCACCGTCACGTCGCGCAGGTAACGGGAGACCGCGGTCACGGCGTCGCTGCGCTCGATGCCGTAGCGGGTGATCGGAAGGTACGAGCGGTCCTGTCCGACGATCGTGATGTCCGTGCCGTGGAGGGTCGTGACGACCTTCAAGTCGCGGCCGTTGCGGCTCATGTCGCGCGCCAGGATCGCGGAGATGGCGTGCGGCAGCGCGTAGTGCACGTGGAGGAGGTCGAGCCCCTCGCTCGCGGCGACCTCCGCCATCTTCGTCGCGAGGGCGAGGGTATACGGCGGCGACACGAAGAGCGGGTAGCTCGGCGCGATGACCTCGTGGAACGAGACGCGCGGCCGCGGCAGGGCGAGCCGCGAAGGGAGCCGGTAAGAGATGAAGTGCACCTCGTCGCCGCGGTCGGCGAGCGCGATCCCCAGCTCCGTGGCGACGACGCCGCTGCCGCCGACGGTCGGGTAGCAGGTGATGCCGATCTTCACGCGCCGCTCCGTGCCCTAGAACCCGGCCTCGTGGCCCTCGAAGCACGCGACGAGGTCGGCGATGCGGGGCGGCCGCCTCGAGATGAACCCCTCGCCGAACTCGGCGCCGATCGAGAAACCGATGTGCCGGGCGCGCCCCTCGATCGCCGCGAGGAACGACTGCTGCGAGAGCATCGTGGCCGGCTCCTTCGACCTGGGATCGTGGAACTGGCTCGTGAAGGCGAGGATCGCCTCGAGCCGCTTTGGCCAGTACGGCGTCACGTCCACGACCAGGTTGGGCTCGTGCAGGATGGCGGTCGAGAAGTAGATCGTCTGCTGCGGGCGGTGCGCGGGATGCGCCGTCTCGAGCTTGCGCAGGCCCGCGTAGTACCCCGCGTCGGTCACGAGCCGGCCCGCGCGCGCGTGATCGGGATGGCGGTCCTCGGGATAGGAGGTCAGGACGATCCGCGGCTTCTCGCGGCGGATGAGGTCGATCACCGCCAGCTCCTCCGCGCGCCCCGTCCGCAGGCCGCCGTCCCCGAAATCGAGCGCCTCGCGGAAATCGGCGCCGAGGATCTCTCCGGCACGGCGGGCCTCGCGCTCGCGGGTCGTCGCGTCGCCGCGCGTTCCCATCTCGCCCGAGGTCAGGTCCACGAGGCCGAAACGGCGTCCCATCGCCTTGAGCGCGAGGAGCGTGCCGGCGCAGGTGAGCTCGACGTCGTCGGGGTGGGCCGCGATCGCGAGGACGTCAACGGGCATCGTCTTCTCCTTTGGCCGGTGCGCCGAGATTCACGACTGCGGCGCCTTCGATCGAGCCGTCGGCCGCCTCGCGGATCCGCGCGAGCGCGTCGCGCCCGAAGGCGAGCATCGGCACGAGTGGCGGGTAGAGGCGCTCCGCGGCGGTCCCGGACGGCGTCAACATCGTCGCGAGACGCTGGCGCCGCGTCGTCGTCGTCGTGTCCTTGCGCTCGGCCGCCTTGCGGATGCGCTCGGCGAGCTGCGCCAGCGGGAACGCGGCCTTTTGCCGCGTCGTCTCGAGCGCGCCCGAAAGCGATGGGTCGAGGGCCTGCAGGCGCGCCGCGAGAGCGGCGAGCCCGACGTCGAGCGTGCGCCCGATCCGCAGGACGTCGTCGGCCTCCGCGGTCGGCGTCGCGGACGGAGCCGCCGGAACGAGCAGGTCCGCGGGAGCGACGCCGAGCGCTTCCGCGGCGCGCCGCTCCGCCGGTCCGACGAGGACGAGATGCGACCGGGGCAGCAGCACTGGAGGCTCGAGGCCGAAGATCGCGAAGAGCGCGAGCGATTGCGCGTGGTACGCGATTTCCGCCGGCCCGAGGATCGCCGCGGCCGTCGGCATGAGAAAGGACTTCAGGATCGGCCGCGTCAGGACGTCCGTCGAGGGCCACGCGGCGCCGGCGCGCACCTTCGCGAGCGCCTCGCTCGGATCGGCGACGCGGCGGCGCTCGCCGTTCTCGACGAGGAAGAAGGGAAAGACGCCGGGACGGTGGGGCACCGGGACGGGACGCCCCGAGCGCTCGAGGCGCGCGGCCGCCTCCGCGAGCGTCGCCTCGATCTTCGCGCGC
This sequence comes from Thermoanaerobaculia bacterium, assembly GCA_035498835.1. Classification (GTDB taxonomy): domain Bacteria; phylum Acidobacteriota; class Thermoanaerobaculia; order UBA5066; family Gp7-AA6; genus DATBFU01. The sequence goes on along the minus strand of DATJZU010000171.1, from coordinate 2,462 downwards.
CGCTCGACGGCGAGCGCGAAGAACTCCGTCATGGCGGGCCGCAGGCTCTCGTGCGACGGATCGAGGACGAGGAGCGGCTCCGGCGCGACGAGATCGAGCAACGTCTCGATGAAAGCGTCGGCGTACGTCGCGCCGGGCGCGTAGCGGCGGACGAACGGCTCGAGAACCTCCGCGGCGTCCGGCGCCTTCGCGCCTTCACGGAACCCGGCGAGGAGCTCCTGCGCCTTCTCCGGCACGCCGAGTCCGCCGACGGGACGGCGATTGCCACGGTCCGCGCCTTCGAGGACGAAGGTCTCCGGGCCCTCGGCGCCGGGACGCGACGTTCGCGCGATCTCCTCGAGGTCGTGGTCGTCGGTCAGCGCCCAGAAGACCGGCGCCGCGGGGACGCCGCGCGCGGCGATCTCTCTCGCGACGCGCTGCGTGTCGAACGCCTTCGTGAGCGTGTACAGCGGTCCCGTGAAGAGCCCGACCTGGTGGCCCGCCACGGACGCCACGGCGCGGCCCGCGGCCAACGCCTCGGCGGCGGACCGCGCCTCGTCGGATCGGAACCGGAACGCGGCGGCTGGCACCCGCGACTTCGTTCCGAGAAGCTTTCTCGCGCGCGCTTCGACGGCCGCCGGCGTCGGCGGATCCGGAAAGAGCTCCGAGCCGCGGAGGAACTCGAGGAAGAGCGGCGAGAGGCCCGGGTATCTCGCGAAGGGGATGCGCGCGTCGGTCACGGCTTGCTCGCAAGGAGGATCAGCCGCGGCGAATCGCAGCCGATCGGGCTTCCGTCGAAGTCGCCCCACGTCGCTTCGACCCGCAGGCCGGCGGCCTCGAAGAGAGCGGCGAGCTCCCGGTCCGTGTACGCGCGCACGCTCTCGCGGAAGATCTCGGTCGAGCCGCCGCGGCGCACCTCGATCTCCTTCTCGACGCGCCGCGCCGCGGCGTTCCACCAGCGGCGGATCCGGTACTCGCGCCCGGAGCCGGAGCGGCACTCCTCGGGAACGAGGCGGGCGAGGACGTGCTCGAGCCCGAAGGTGTCGCAGAGGACGCGGCCGCCTCGCGCCAGGACGCGCGCGATCTCGACGATGACGGCGGCGTTGTCCGGTTCGGCGACGAAGTATCCGAAGCTCGTGAAGAAGTTCACGACGGAGGCGAACGCGCCGTCGGAAAACGGCAGCCACCGCATGTCCCCGCGCACGAGCGCGCGCGCCCCCGCGCGGGCCCGGGCGAGCTCCAGGAGCGGCGCGGAGTAGTCGAGACCGATCGGAGCGATGCCGAGCTCCCGAAAGAACGGGAAGTGCCGGCCGGCGCCGCAGCACAGGTCGAGCATCGGCGTGGACCTCGGGGAGAGTCGGGCCGCCGCGAACGCCGCCTCGCGGCGCGCCGAATCGCGGTCCCGATGGGGATACAGATCGAGGTATTCCTCGCCGAACCACGACTCCCACCACGTCATGGCGGGCGATTATGGCAGAGGGGTCGCGTCGGTTAGAGTTGCGCGGTGCACGCGATCGCGCGCCTGGTTCTCGCAGTCCTGATCCTCGGCGCGGGTCCGACGAGGCCCACGCCGACCCCGGCGCCGAACCTCACGGGGCCGGACCTCAAGCTGATCGCGCGCAAGGAGCGCGTGAGCCGCTTCCTGCTGCTCGCCCTCCGCCGCGCGAACGTCGACTCCTGGCTCGTCGTGACGCGGGAAGGGACCGTCGACCCGGTCGCCTTCGACGTCGCCGCCGACAAGGCCGTCGGACGCGCGGCGTGCTTCTTCATCGACCGCGGCGAGAGGCTCGAGAGCGTCGCCGTCGTCGCGAGCTACGACACCGAGGCGTTCGAGAAGTCCGGCCTCTACGGACGGGTCGTCCCGTACGGCAAGGAGGGTCCCGGTCCCGCGCTGAAGGCCGAGATCGAGAAGTACAACCCGCGCGCGATCGCGGTGAACCAGTCGGTCTTCGAGCCGCTCGCCGACGGCCTGACGGCCGGCAACCTCCAGTGGCTCCGCGAGACCCTCGGCGCCGACTACGCCAAGCGGCTCGTGTCGGCCGAGGCGCTGCTCGTCTCGTTCCGAAGCCGCAAGGGCGCCGCGGAGATCGCGCGTCTGCGGGACGCCGTCCAGAAGACCGAGAAGATCCTGGCGGAGGCGCTCTCGCCCGCGGTCATCGTGCCCGGCAAGACGACCGAGAAGGACGTCGCCGACTTCATTCGCAAGCGCCGGCGCGAGATGGGGCTCGGGCCGTCGTGGGAGGAGGAGGGCGACCCGAACGTGATGGCCGGCGCGGCGCGGGGACACTCCGAGGCGTCGGACTCGATCATCCTGCCGGGGAGCGTCGTGCGCATCGACGCGGGCGCCGACGAGTACGGCTACAAGACCGACATCCAGCGGCTCGCGTACGTGCTGAGACCCGGCGAGACCTCCGCGCCCGAGGAGGTCGCGAAGGCGTTCGCCACCGTGAAGGCGGCCAACCGCGCGGCGGCCGCGGCCCTGA
>DATJZU010000170.1:0-2565 GCA_035498835.1 Thermoanaerobaculia bacterium | reverse complement strand
GTCTCGTAGAGCGATCGGTTCGCCACGTCGAGCAGCGCCAGGCTCACTCCGACGGTCGCGTTCGTGCCCGCGAACAAGAAGACCGCGCCGTCGTGGCTGAACCGGATCCGGGTCGAGCTCCAGGGGCTCGGGCCGTCGTGCCAGATGGGCGTCGCCGGGGTGGCGCCGGCGAGGTCGTAGAGCGCGTAGTCGAACTGCTGGTCCGGCGCGACGCCGGTGAAGGAGTCGATCTCGAAGCGGTCGGCGTCCGGGCTGAACCCCCAGTGGATGCCCGAGACGTTGTGCAGCAGCGTGACCCCATCGGAGACGCGGACGACATCGAGCGTCGCCGGCGTCTGCGTGGGTCCGGACGTGACGTCGACGCGGTAGCGGCCAGCCGGCGAGAGCCCCGTGGTGGCATCGGCTGGGACCAGCTCGACGCCGGGATCCGGGGCGACGTAGTCGCCCGTCCGGCTGCAGCCGCAGTCCGTGCCGGCCGTCTGTGCCCGGACCGGCACCGCCAGTGCGAGCGCGGCCGCGAGCGCCCCGACATAGATCGAAGCTCGCCGCTCCGCCGGCCCCGATCCGCGTGCGCCGCGCCCGCTCGTCATCGCCAGCCCCCCGGCGTGGATCATCTCATGGAGCGATGGAAGGTGACAACGGGAATGGAGGAGTTGGACCTCGGATGCCATCCCTCTCGAACTACGAGCTCGAGGTCTCCAGGATCAGGGAGCTTGCGCCCAGCTCGGCGATCGTCGAGCTGCGGGAGACGGCAGACGTCGACGGGAAACGCAAGCGGTTCCCCGAGGCGATGCTCGTCGACTTCGTTGCGCAGGGCCTGACCTCGAGGATCGACATCTACTTCAAGCAGCCGCGCGCATCGGGTCACTGAGGAGCCACGACCGGGACTCGGTCGGGGCCGGGATCGCCCAGGCGGTTCGCGAGGCCGAATCGCACGGACAGGAGCGGGGCCACGAAGAGACCGGCGACGCTCGCCGCGGCGTAGCGGAGATAGTGCAGCAGGTCGCCGAGCGGCGTGGCGGCCGCGGCGATCGTGCCGAAGGCGCCACCGAGGAGGAGCAGCGTGCCGAGGATCATCGCCACGCAGAGCGCGAAGCGGAGCACCTTGCACAGCGCCGACGAGCTCCGCGGATCGAATCGCACCAGCCGCTCCTCGAGCGGACCCGCCGCCACGATGCCGGTCAGGAAGCCGGCATAGTCCGCGAGCGCGTAGGAATGGCCGTTCGCGTCCGGGCCGTGCACGAGCGCCCAGAGCGCCGCGCTCGACGCGACGGCGATCGCGACCCGCCGTCCGGGCGCGATCGCCCGCCAGCGGCGGGCGATCGCGTCGCCATGCCGCGCCGCGGCGACGGCGACCCCGATGCCGAGCATCCAGCCGAGCAGGACGTCTTCGACGTAGTGAACCCCGAGATAGGGACGTGACAAGCCCGTCCCGAGGATCGCCACGACGCAGGCGATTCGCGCCCATCGGCCCCGCCAGTACAGATAGAGGAGTCCCCAGAACGCGCCGGCCGCCATGGCGTGGCCGGAGGGCGTCGAATACTGGCCCGCGAGCTGCGAGATCTGCCACGCGGGAACCGCCCATTCCTCGCGGTACGTACCCACCGACACGAAGGGCCGCGGATTGGCGATCCACATCTTCAGGAAGTCGTCGAGCGCCGTCGCGATCAGGGTCACGAACGCGAGGCGGATCGCGAGTCGCTTGTCGTACGCGGCGAAGGCCAGCGCGATCAATGCCACGTAGCCTTCGAGCTCGCCGAGGAAGGTGAAGCCCAGCGCAAGCGCGGTGAGTGGAGCTACGCGGTGGTCCGCGAGCCACTGGATCCAGTCGATGCGAAACGGGAGCTCCGACAGATCGCGCCTCGCCCGGGAATCCCGGAGAGCCGAGGTGTAGCGAAAGCGGGTGGCGGTGAGGGTGCTCAACTACAAGAGTCTCGCCGGCTCTCCTTCCCTCTGGGGCAGGGTCACCGTCGGAAGTGCGCCGGAGTCTGCGCGGATCGACCTCCAAGGAGCGAGTCTCTGCAAGCCGCTTGATTTCGTAGCTCCGCCGGTGAGAGGATGCGCGCGGCCACTCGCGGGAGCCTCGCCAGAGGACGGCGCCGATGAAGAGCCGCGCCTTCCTTCTTGCCGACGTCGGCTGCGTCGCGCTGTGGGCGGCCGCGGCGTCCGCGGTTCAGATCTGCCCCGATTGCTTGCACTTCATCCACACGTGGCCGGCGGATGGGGCGCCCTGCTCCGCGGGGCAGACCCTCCAGGCGTGCATCGATGGCGCGCGTTCCGGCGACATCGTGCAGATCGCGACGGATCGACCGATCGCCGAGTCGATCTCCATCGGGCAGAGCCTCACGCTCCAAGCGTTCGGGGGCGCCTTGCCTGCAGCCTTGGTTACGTTCTTCGATGTCCACGGAACGGCAGCCGCGGGGATCGACGCGGGCGAAGTCGGAGCGCCGGGCGGAGCGACCGTGCACTTCCCGTATCTCGTTTCGGCGTTCAAGATGCCAGGTCCAATGGGAACGAATCTTCTTCCGACGATCCGGACCGTCACCGGCTTGGCCAAGCTGACCG
>DATJZU010000169.1:0-2305 GCA_035498835.1 Thermoanaerobaculia bacterium | reverse complement strand
ACGCTCGGCTACATGTCGCCCGAGCAGGTGCGCGGGAAACCCGCCGACGCGCGCAGCGACATCTTCTCCTTCGGGGCGATCCTCTACGAGATGCTCGCGGGCCGCCGCGCCTTCCACGGCGACTCGGCGGCGGACACGATGTCGGCGATCCTGAAGGAAGATCCGCCGGATCTCTCCGCCACCAACCAGAACGTCCCACCCGGCCTCGAGCGCATCGTGCGCCACTGCCTCGAGAAGAGCCCGGAGCAACGCTTCCGCTCCGCCCATGACCTCGCCTTCGATCTCGAGGCGCTTTCGGGCGTTTCGGGCAGCGCGGCGCCGGGCGCCGGCCTTGCCCCGCGCACAAATACGCGCGCCCTCCGTGCCGCGGCGCTCGGAGCCGTGGCCGTCGCGCTCCTCCTCGCGGGCTTCTGGGCCGGGCGCCGCGGGTCCTCCGGCGCGCGCGCCCGCGATGCGGCGGCTCAGATCGCTCGAAAGCGGTTGACATACCGGCGCGGCAACATTCTCTTCGCGCGTTTCACGGCCGATGCGCAGAGCGTCGTCTACGGCGCCGCCTGGGGAGACCATCCCACGGAGATCTTCATGAGCCATGTCGGAAGTCCCGAGACGCGCGCGCTCGGTCTCCCGGGCACGAGCCTGCTGTCGGTGTCTCCATCGGGCGAGCTCGCGATCCTCTTGAAGAAGAAAGATCTCTACGGGACCGGGGGCAGCGGAACACTCGCGCGCGTTCCCCTGGCGGGCGGCGCGCCGCGTCCGATCGCCGAGGACGTGGCGAACGCCGATTGGACCCCGGATGGAAACAGCCTCGCCATCCTGCGCAACCTCGGAAGCAAGTTCACGCTGGAGTTTCCGCCGGGCAAGACGATCTATTCCGCGGGGGCGGCACTTTCCTCGGTGCGCGTCTCGCCGGACGGCAAACGGGTCGCGCTTGTCGAGTCCGACGGGGCGAACAACTGCATCGACGTCATCGACTCCGCGGGGAATCGGACGGCTCTCGCGAAGGACTTCATCGAAATCGGCTCCCTTGCCTGGGCCCCTTCGGGCCGGGAGATCTGGTTCGACGGCGTGGACCGTCGGCCGGCGCCGGGGATCTTCGCGGTGAGCCTGGAGGGAGCCGAGCGGACCATCGCCACCACGACCGACATCGAGTGGCTGCAGGACGTCGCTCGGGACGGGAGCGTTCTGCTCGAGCGCGTGATCTCGGCCCGGTCGATCCGCGGCTCCTTCAACGGGGACCGGCAGGAGCGCGACCTGTCGTGGCTCGACCACTCCGATCTCGGCTCTCTGTCCGCAGACGGGAAGACCCTGCTCTTCTGGGAGAGCGGCGAAGGCGGCGGATCGAACGGTGCGGTCTATCTCCGTGCGACCGACGGTTCGGCCGCCGTGCGTCTCGGGGAAGGCGCGGCGTTCGATCTCTCTCCCGATGGGAGATTCGCGCTGACATTTCTGCGCTCGAGCCCGACGCCTCGACTCGTTCTTCTTCCGACGGGTGTGGGCGAGCCGAAATCGATCCCGGTTGAGGGCCTGCAGATTCTCTGGGCAGTGTTCCTTCCGCCCGACGGAAAGCGGATCTCGATCGTGGCGTCCGAGGCCGGGCACGGCGTGCGCAACTACGTTATGGATCTCTCCGGAGGCAAGCCGATCCCCTTCTCGTCCGAAGTGCGGTACGCCGGCGCCGTGTCGCCCGACGGGAAGTTCGCGGCCGAAAGCGGAGTGGATCGGCGCGCCGTGATCTTCCCGGTCGCGGGAGGCTCGCCTCGGCCGATCGCCGGCCTCGATCCGGATGACGTCCCGATTCAATGGAGCGCCGACGGCGAGTATGTCTATGCCACACGGTACGGCGAGGTGCCCCTCCCGGTCTATCGCGTCAACCTGAAGACCGGCAAGAAGGAGCTGTGGAAGGATCTGATGCCGCCCGAGAGAACGGGTCTGGTGCAGATCGATGATGTCGCCGTGACTCGCGACGGCCGCTCCTACGCCTACTCCTTCAGCCGCACCGTCGCGTCGGATCTCTTTCTGGTGAAGGGGTGGAAGTAGGCGGGCCCCGCGCCGCGACCCTCGATGTTTCGTTCCGCGTCCGTCGTAGGGCGTGTCATCCCGAGCGAAGCGAGGGCTCGGGATGAGAGGAGGGTAAGAGGAGACCCTCACCCCGACCCCTCGCCCCGTCCGCAGGGAGAGGTCAGGGTGAGGGGGTGCGCCTCGAGCCTCGCCATACAATCCCTCCGACCCCATGCCACGGACACCAGGATCGAAGCTCGGACCTTACGACCGTCGCGTCGCTTGCTCGCGAATCTGGCTGCGCCAC
>DATJZU010000168.1:0-54698 GCA_035498835.1 Thermoanaerobaculia bacterium | reverse complement strand
TGCGGTTGTCCACCGTGAACCAGCCCTCGAGGCGCCCGCTCTTCTCGTCGGCGGAGAGCGCCAGCGCGTAGTCGGCCTCCCAGCCGACGTCCGAGACGAGGTAGCGCACCGCGAGATCGCGCGCGCCCGCCCGCTCGCTCGCGAGTCTCAGCCGCACCGCCCGCGACGGAGCGGCCGCGGCGGCGCCGCCCTCGAGGACGATGCGCGCGCCCGGCTCGCCGTAGACGAGATCGCTGCCTTCGCGGAAGAGCACCTGCTCGGAACCCGTCCCCGACACCGCGACGACCTCGGCCTCGGCCGACGCGCCTCCCGGCCGCTCGACGCGCACGCGGCGCCCGACGAGATCGGCGAGCGGGTTGCCCTGCGGCAGTCCCGCGGTGAGACCGAGAAAGCGCACGGCCGCGTCGCGCCCGTTGACGAGGCTCCAGGTCTCCGTCCGCGCGGTGGCCGGGATGCTCCACGAGAGGACCACCGGGCCGGCCGGCAGGTCCGCCCGCCGCGTTTCGTTGACGACGGCCAGGTTCTGGTTCGTGAGGACGATTTCCTGCCGCGTCGCGGCGGCCGCCGCGATTTCGGGCGGCGCCTGCCCGCGTGCGGGGAGGGGAGCCGCGAGCGCGAGCGACACGGCGAGCGGGACGCGCAATCGGACCGTCATCGAGAGCTCCTCCCCGCGCGGAGTTTACCGTGCGCCCCCGCGCCGACTCCGGCGGGACCCCCGTGCTAACATTCGCGCCGTTTTGTCGGCGGAAAACCGCACCCGCTGGGCCCTCGTCCTGGGCGCCTCCTCCGGCTTCGGCGAGGCCTGCTCGCTCGCGCTCGCGCGCGCCGGCTGGAACGTCTTCGGCGTGCACCTCGACCGCAAGGCGACACAGGCAAACGTGGACCGCATCGTCGCGGAGATCGGCGCCACCGGCCGCCGTGCGGAATTCTTCAACGTCAACGCCGCGGACGAGGCCAAGCGCGCCGAGGTCGTCGCGGCGATCGCGAAGGCCTGCGGCGGCGAGCCGCCCGAGTCGCGCGTGTCGGTGCTGCTCCACTCGCTGGCGTTCGGGACGCTCAAGCCGGTCTTCGGCGAGAACCGCGAGGCGTCACTCTCGAAGGCGCAGATCGAGATGACGCTCGACGTCATGGCCAACTCGCTCGCCTACTGGACGCAGGACCTCGTTTTCGGCGACCTCTTCGCGCCCGGCGGACGCATCTTCGCGATGACGTCGGCCGGCGACCACATCGTCTGGCCGGCCTACGGCGCGGTGTCGGCCGCCAAGGCGGCGCTCGAGTCGTGGGTGCGGCAGCTCGCCGTCGAGCTCGCGCCTCGGAAGATCGCCGTCAACGCGCTGCGCGCGGGCGTGACCGACACGCCGGCGCTTCGCAAGATTCCGGGCAACCAGGAAATGATCGACCGCGTCCAGAAGATGCATCCTGCGGGGCGGCTGACGACTCCGTCCGACGTCGCCGCCGCGCTCGTCGCGCTCTCGCAGCCGGGCGGCGCCTGGGTGAGCGGCAACGTCATCGGCGTGGACGGAGGCGAGGACGTGGCGGGGGGCAGGTGAGCCCCGGGTCGGCGTCCGACCACACAAACCCCGGCGCCCCCGCCCCGAGTCCGGAAACCAAGGCCCCGAGTCCGGCGGAGGTCTTCGAGCTCGTCCGCGAAAAGGGCGGCATCCGGGAGTGGCGGCATCGCCGCAACGGGCTGCAGCTCCTCCTCCTCCAGAATCGCGTGGCGCCGGTCGCGACGTTCGCCGTCGTCTATCGCGTCGGCAGCCGCAACGAGGCGGTCGGCCACACCGGCGCGACCCACTTGCTCGAGCACTTGATGTTCAAAGGCACGCCGGAGTACCGGCGCGAGGCGGGCACGGCGATCGCGGCGGTCCTCGAAGCCCTCGGGGCGCGGTTCAACGCGACGACTTGGTTCGACCGCACGAACTACTACGAGACCGTTCCGTCCGACGCGATCGAGACGGTCGTGCGCCTCGAGGCCTCGCGGATGCGGCGGTCGCTGCTGCGCGACGAGGACCGCGCGCCCGAGATGACGGTCGTCCGCAACGAGTTCGAGCGCGGCGAGAACTCGCCGTTCCAGGTGCTCTACAAACAGTCCTTCGCGACGGCGTTCCGCGAGCACCCTTACCATCACCCGACGATCGGCTGGAAGAGCGACATCGAGGGCGTGACGACGGAGCGGCTGCGCGAGTTCTACGACGTCTTCTACCACCCGAACAACGCGACCGCGATGCTCATCGGCGACTTCGAGGAGAGCGAGGGGCTCGCGTTGATCGAGCGCCACTTCGGGCCGATCCCGGCGTCGCCGCGCCCGATTCCCCGCATCTACACCGTCGAGCCGCCGCAGGAGGGAGAACGCCGTTTCGAGGTGCGTCGCACGGGCCAGGTGGCCTGGGTCGCGCTGTCGTGGCGCTCGGTCGAGGCGGCGCACCCGGACACGCCGGCGCTGGCCGTCCTCGGCAACGTTCTCGGCGGCGGGCTGACGTCGCGCCTCTACCAGGCGCTCGTCGAGAGCAACCTCACGCTTTCGATCACCGTCGTGCCGTGGCAGCTGCGCGACCCGGCGCTCTTCTCGATCTTCGCGCCGGTGCGGCCGGGCGTGGCCGCCGCGACCGTCGAGACGGTCATCCGCGAGGAGACCGCGCGCCTCTCGGCCTCCGGGGTCACCGATGCCGAGGTCCGCAAGGCGCAAACGCAAATCGAGGCCGAGATCGTCTTCGACCGCGATTCGACGGATCAGATCGCCGCCTCGCTCTCGGAGGCGATCGCCGTCGCGGACTGGCAGTGGTACGTGGACTACCCGGCGGCCGTCGCCCGCGTCACGACCGAAGACGTGCGGCGCATCGCCCAGTCGACGTTCCGGGGCGAGGCCCTGACGGTCGGCGTCTTTCAGCCGCGCGATCCGGGCGGCGCCGCGGCGGAGGACGGAGCGCCGGAGCCCGGCGGCGAGGAGGCGTCGTGACGTCGGCGGCCGCGCCCGCGATGCGGCGCGTTCCCTTCGCCGAGGCCGTGCGGCGCCGCCGGCTCGGGAACGGCTGCGAGCTCGCGGTGCTCGAGAATCGCTTCAACCCGACGCTCGCGCTCTCGGGTTCCCTCGACGCCGGCCCCCTCTACGCGCCCTCGGAACGGCGGTTGGTCGCGTCCGTCGCGGCGGGGGAGCTCTCGAAGGGGACGGCGCGCCGCTCGAAGCTCGAGATCGCGGAGGCGCTCGAGAGCCGCGCGGCATCGCTCTCCTTCTCGTGCGACGCCTCGGACCCGGTGGGCCTCGACATCGGCGGCTCGGCGCTCTCGCGCGACGCCGAGGTGCTCTTCGACCTGCTCGCGGAGATCCTCCGCGAGCCGGTCTTCCCGCAGGACGAGCTCGACAAGGAGAAGAAGCGGCTCGTCGGCGCCATCCGCCAATCGCAGGATCAGACCTCCGCGCGCGCGCAGGAGGCGGCGCTGCGGCGGATCTATCCTCCGGAGCACCCGTTCCACCGGCGCACGGGCGAGGAGCGCATCGCGCTCGTCGAGTCGCTGACCCGCGAGGACCTCGACCGCCACTATCGGGAGCGCTTCGGCGCCGCGACGCTGCGCCTGACGGTCGTCGGCGATGTGGACGCAGGGAAGACGCTCGACGGGCTCGAGGCCCGCTTCGGAACCTGGGCGCCGGGGCCCGCGCGCGCGATTCCCGCCGTGCCGGTCCCGCCGGCCGCCCTCGGCGAGGAGACCGTCCGGATGCCCGACAAGGCGAGCGCCGACGTCGTGCTCGCCGAGCCCGCGACCCTGACGCGGACGGACCGCGAGTACATCGCCTGCGTGCTCGCCAACTCGGCGCTCGGGCAGTCCGCGCTCACTTCGCGCCTGGGCGTTCGCGTGCGCGACACGGAGGGGCTGACGTACGGAATCCATTCGAGCTTCTCGGCCACGCATCTGGCGGGACCGTTTCTCGTCGCGCTGACCGTGCGGGCCGAGAGCCGGGACGCGGCCGTCGCCTCCACCCTCGACGAAATCTGGCGCTTCCGCCGCGAGGGAATGACCGACAAGGAGCTCGCCGACGAAAAGAGCTCTCGCATCGGACGGTTCAAGGTGGACCTCGCATCCAACGCCGGCATCGCGAACGCGCTCGACGCCGCCGACTACTACGAGCTCGGCGACGACTACCTGGACCGGTTCCCCGGTCTCGTCGCCGCCGTCGGCCGCGAGGAAGCAAACGCGGCCTTCGCCCGGCGCGTCCATCCCGAGCGCTTCACGTCCGTCTCGGCCGGTTCCTTCCCGTGACGGAGTTGTGAAAGAATGCGCGCGATAAACGTGAGCGTCCGCGCAAGGAGGCCCTGATTCCCAGACACCCGCAGTACCGCAAGCCCATTCGGCGGCGTCCCGGCGAGGCGCCTCCCACGCACCGGGTGACGCTGTACAACGACGCGCCGATGCGCGAGGGTCCCGCTCCCGACGGACGCGTCTACTTCCGCGCCCGTCTGGAGTCCGAGCCCGCGCCCGAATGGATGCGCGCGTACCGCGCGGGACTGCTGGGGCTGCCTCCGGAAGATCGCGACGCGGTCCTGCGATTCGAGTTCCAGGGCGACAGCGTGCGCTTCGCCGCGCAAGAGGGCGAGGTCGGGCGGCTGCGGCGCGTCCTCGAACGGCGCATCGAGTCGGTCAATACGATCCTCTCCGGCGGCCGCGGGCCGTCCAGTAGTTGACAGTTCTCAGTTTTCAGTTTTCGATCCCCGGAACTGTGAACTGACGACTGACGACTGACGACTACCTCCCTTCCTCCCACCGCAGCTTGCGGTAGTCGAACTCGTCGAGCTCGCGCGCGCCGAATTTGACGATCTCGAAGTAGGGCGACAGGTCGAAGTCCCGCGGCACGCAGAGGGTGGGATGCCGCACCCTCCAGAGCCCGCTCCAGGCGCGCCGCGTCGGGCGCCCGAGGATGCGCTGGCGCAGCCGCTCGCCGAGGGTCTCGGGTAGCCGCCGCGCCGGCATCGGGAGGATCGGGAATCTCACCGAGCCGAACGCCTCGGCGAGCAGTGTCGAGCAAATCGTCTCGGTGGTGACGCCGCTGCCGAAGTGGAGCGCGTCCTCGCGCAGTCGCGGCGGAATCAGGTGGAAGGGAAGCAGGTATCTCGTCAGGTCGAGGAAGTTGCGCCGGTCGTACGTGTGGCCGAGGCGCGACAGGACGTAATCGATGACCCTCTGGCGGTCCGCCGCCGTCAGCGCGATCGGCCGGCAGATGCGCACGTTGAAGTCGACGTATTTGACGAGCGGCGAGACGATGACTCCCTTCTCGACGAGGGCCTCGACGATGAGATGGCGCGACTCCCGGCCGAAACGCCGCAGCGTCTCGCGGCGCGTCGTATCGTCGCGTCGCAGCATCGCGTCTCCGATGAAGAGCGCGCTGTGAGACCAGGTGGACTGCGTCAGGTACTTGACGGCCTCGGAGACGCGCTGATCGCCGTCCACGAGGAGGACGTCGCCCGGCTCGATCCGGGCCTTGAGCTTCTGCGGGTCGTTGTAGACGAAGTGCCGGTAGTTGCGGCGCGGCCGCGTGGCCAGATCGAGGAACTGGTCGGCCAGCCAGCGGCGCGGCGAGCGCATGCGGGCAGTCTAAGCCCGCCGCCGCCTCAGTCGCGCGTGTAGAGGAAGGCGCTCTTCTCGAGACGCGGCCCCTTCGCGTCGCAGACGGCGCACTGGCTGGGGACGATCTCGCCTTTACCGTTCTTCTCGCCGCTCCAGATCGCGGCGCTCCCGTACCGGCCGTCCTTCGCGACGGCGTAGTAGTGGAGCTGGAACATCGGCCGATTCTTCGCGTCGCGCTTGGCCTCCTTCGCGAGGCGCACGACACGCTCGAGCGTCGCGAGGCAGGCCTCCTGCGGCGACTTGCCCTGGCGCATCAGCTCCAGGATCGTGTGCGCGCCCACGACGCGGATGTTGCCTTCGCCCCAGCCCGTGGAGCCCGCCGCGCCGACTTCGTTGTCCACGTAGAGACCGGCGCCGATGATCGGCGAGTCGCCGACGCGCCCGGGGATCTTGAAGAAGAGGCCCGACGTGGTCGTGACGCCGGCGAGATCGCCGTCGGCCGTGACGCAGTCGCAGTTGATCGTTCCCTGCGGGCGGAAATCTTCGTCGCCGTACTTGTCGATGTACCAGAGGATGTCCGGGTCCTTTGCCTCCGCGGGCGACGGGAGCCAGTCGTCGTTGGAGGAGGAGTTTTCCTTCCAGTAGAGCCAGATCTTGCGGGAGCGCTCGGTGAGGAGGCTCATTTCCGGAAAGCCGTGCGATTTCGCGAACCGCAGCGCGCCCTCGCCGACGATCATGCAGCGGTTCGTCTGGTTCATGACGAGCTGCGCGACCCGGGAGGGATTCTTGATGTTGTGCAGTGCCGCCACCGCACCCGCCTTCATGACGCGGCCGTCCATGACCGAGGAGTCGAGCTCGACGACGCCCTCTTCGTTCGGGATGCCGCCGTAGCCGACGGTCACGTCTTCGGGATCGTCCTCGACGATGTTGACGCCGGAGACGACGGCCTCGACCGGGTCACCGCCGCTCGAGAGGACGGCGTACGCTTTCTCGACGGCCTTCAGTCCGTTGGCCGAGGAGATGACGAGCGGCCGCGAGCCGGCGGCGGGCTTCGGAGTCGACGGCGCCGGGATGCGCGCGGCCGCCGGCAGGATGGCCGCGGTCTTGATCAGGTCACGCCGCGTCGGTCCGCTCATGCGCCCTCCCTCATTCGTCCGGCAGCTCGGGCTCCTCGGGAATCTCGCGCTTGGTTCCGGGCGCGAGGAGGTCCATGACCAGGTCGGGCAGCGTCTCCGAGAACTGGCTGCGCGCCATGACGCGCGTCACGCCGGCCGACTCCGCATCGCGCGCCAGCTGCCGATCCACGTGAGAGAGGAATCCCACGATCGGCAGCTCCCGCGTCGCTCCCGCCTCGCGCAGCTTGCGGATGGCGGCGAGCGTCTCGCCGTTCGAGGAGAGCTCGATGAGCAGCGCGGCCGGCGGCGCCTCCTGGAGCGTCTTCGAGAGGCCGCGCACGTCGGTGAAGCGCACCGGGACGTTCAGATGGCGCGCGGTCGCCTCGATCTTCGAGCGGAAGAAGAGGTCTTCCACGCAGGCCACGATCGTCTTGCTCATGATTTGCCGAGCCGAGATTCTAGTCCCTAGCGGGTTGCTCGGATCAAAACGCCTACGCCATCGCGGCGACGCGGCGGAAATAGTCGGCGAAAGCCGCCATGCCGCCCCGCGCCTGCGCCCAGTCGAAGTTCTCGTTGGGCGCGTGGTAGCCGTGCTCCGGGAGCGACAGGCCGAGGAAGAACACGGGCGAGCGAAACACCTTCTCCATCGAGAGGACCGCGCCGATCGAGCCGCCCTCGCGCACGAAGACGGGCTCTTTTCCGAAAGCGAATTTCATGGAGGCGCGGATCGCGTCGGCGTACGGTCCGGTGATCTTGCCCTGATAGGCGGGGAGCTCGTGCTCGGCCACGACCTTCACGTCCGGGTTCTTCTTCTTGACGAACTCCGTCACGATCTTGACGATCCTCTTCGGGTTCATGTTCGGCACGAGGCGGCACGAGACGATCGCCGTCGCCTTGGGCGGGATGATCGTCTTGACTCCCGGTCCCTGATAGCCGCCGGCGATGCCGTGCACCTCGAAGGTCGGCATCGTCCAGATGCGCTTCATGACCTCGAGCGGATCCTCGACGCGCAGCGTCTTGTAGAGGTGGTCGCGCTTGAAGCCCGACACCGTGAAGCCGCTCTTCTTGAGATCCTCGAGCTCTCGCCGGGTGGGCGTCGCGACGTCCTTGTAGAAGCCGGGAATCTTGACGCGGCCGGTCTTGCCGTCGATGCACTCCGAGATGAGCTGGCACATCTCGGCGACCGGGTTGCGCGCCGCGCCGCCCGCCGTTCCCGAATGCTGATCGGTCTTTCCCGTCTGGAGCTCGAAGCGGAATCCCTGCAGGCCGCGCAGCCCCGCCGGCTGGGCGGGCCGCGCGCGCGAGACCCAGACCGTGTCGGAGACGACGACGGAGTCCGTGGCGAAGGTCTTCGCCTCGCGGCGGATCGTCGACTCGAAGTGCGGGCTCCCGATTTCTTCCTCGAACTCCCAGAGGAAACGGATGTTGGCGGGCACGCCGTTCTCCCAGGCGTAGCGCGCGCCGAAGAGGGCCGCGATCGCCGGGCCCTTGTCGTCGGTCGTTCCTCGCGCGAAGTAGCGGTCGCCCTGCTTCACGAAGTCGAAGGGTGCCGTCTTCCAATCGTCGCCTTCGGCCGGCTGGACGTCGAGGTGGTTGTAGACGGTGATCGTGGGCAGTTCCGGGCCGCGGTCGAATCGCCCGTACACGATCGGGTGTCCGGCCGTCTCGTGGAGCGTGGCCTTCGCGCCGGCGGCCTCGAGCGCTGCCACCGCCCACTCGGCGCCCCGGTGCACGTCGCCCTTGTGTTCGGGCTCGACCGAGACGGTCGGGATTTCGACGATCTGCTCGAGCGCGCGCTCGAAGTCCGGACGCCGCGCGTCCGCGTAGCGGTCGAGCGCTTCGCGGGAAAAGACCTCGTCCATGCGTCGGGCCTCCTACTTCTTCTTGGGAACGCGCGCCGCGTGCTTGCGCCCGGCCGGCTTCTTCGCCTTCGCGGCGGGCTTTTTCTTGGGCGCGGGCTTGCCGGCGGCCGTTTTCTTGGGGCGCGCCGGCGGCGGCGCCGCGGGCTTGCCGGCGGCCGGGGCCGCCGCCTTCGCATTCTTCGCGCGCGCGAGCCGACGCGCCTGGGCCGCGGCTTCCTTCTTCTGGCGCGCCTTCTCGGCCGCCTCCCGCTCGATCTCCCCGAGCTTCTCGGCGAGCTCGGCCTCCGTCACGTGGAAGGCATGCGGCAGCCGCTTGCGGACGAGGTCGGCGCGATCGTTCGGGACGCGCAGGAGGTACATCGGGGTCTCGCGCGTCTCCTTGGCCTTCGCGAGATAGTCAGCCGTCTCCAGAATGTGGGAGGGCGCGAGCGAGAAATCGATCGCGATGGCGAAGGGCTTCTCCTTCTTGGCGACCTCGTGGAAGCCGGGCCAGCGCGGCTCCGCCACGACCACGCGGGCGCCGCTCTTGGCGAGCTTCTGGACCCGCCCGGCCCGATCCGGACTCTCGAAATGCAGATAAAGGAGGCTCATGCGGGAGCGAGACTATAACTTAGCTATCAGCTATCAGCTATCAGCTATCAGCTGTCGGCTATCAGCCATCGGCCGTCAGCCAGACGTTCGGGATCCGACCGAAAGCTGAGAGCTGAGAGCCGATCGCTGACAGCTCAGTCTTCGCGATAGTGACACCCTCTCGACACGTCGTTGTCCGACGCGGCGCGGTGAATGGCGAGCGCGGTCTGAACGCCGTTGCGCAGGCCGAGGAGGGCATCCGACATCGTGCCCCGCCGGTAGAACTCCTCGATCTCGACCCGCAGCTCCGAGAGGATCCGTCCGGCGCGGCCGAGGCGCTTCTCGGACCGCAGCAACCCCACGTAGTTCCACATCGTGTGACGAATGACCATCCAGTCCTGCGCGATGAGCGCCGGATCGACGGGCTCGTGCTCGGGCTTCCACTCGGGGACGGCCGGCGGCGCGCTCGCCCGCGGCGCCTCGCGCGCGGCGGCCTGGCCCGACCGCCATCCCCACACGAGCCCCTCGAGGAGCGACGTCGAGGCGAGTCGGTTCGCGCCGTGGACGCCCGTGCAGGAGACCTCGCCGGCCGCCTTCAGGTGCTCGAGCGTCGTGCGCCCCTCGAGGTCGCAGGCGACGCCGCCGCAGGAGTAGTGGGCCGCGGGCACGACGGGCACGGGACCCGCCGTCAGATCGAAGCCCTGCTCGCGGCAGCGGCGGACGATGCCCGGAAAACGCGAACGGATCCAATCGGCCGGCTTGTGCGAGATGTCGAGGAGGACGTGCGTCTGGTCGTGCTCGAGCATCCGCTTGTGGATCGCCCGCGCGACGACGTCGCGGGGCGCGAGCTCGCCCGCCGGATGCGCCGCGCGCAGGAACTCTTTCCCGTCGGCGTCCAGGATCCGCGCGCCTTCGCCGCGCAGAGCCTCGGAGAGGAGCAGGCGCCCCTGCGGCACGAAGAGCGCCGTCGGATGGAACTGGATGTACTCGAGATTCAGGAGCCGGGCGCCGGCGCGCCGCGCCATCGCGATGCCGTCGCCGCGCGCGCCCTCCGGATTGGTCGTGTGGAGGTAAACGCGCCCGAGGCCTCCGGTCGCGAGGATCGTCTCGCGCGCGAGCTGGGGCGTGACCTCCTCGCTGCCGCGGGCGAGCAGGTACGCGCCGATGACGGTCGGCGGGCGATAGCGGTCGCTGTCCACGAGGGAGTCGTGTGAGAGGGTCAGCAGATCGACCGCGGTCGTGGCGGTTCTCCAGCGGATGTTCTTCTCGCGCCGGCACGCCGCGACGAGCGCCTGCTCGATCGGAATGCCCGTCTCGTCCTTGACGTGGAGAACGCGGGGGATCGAATGGCCGCCCTCGAGCGTCCAGTGGAAGTCGTTTCCGTCGCGGTCGAACGGCACGTGGAGCTCGTCGACCAGGAGGCGCTGGACGAGGTCGGGTCCTTCGCGCGCGATCAGTTCCACCGCCGCGGGATTGCACAGCCCGTTGCCCGCCTTCTGGATGTCGTCGGCGAGACTCTCGGGCCGATCGCCCGCCGGGCGCCCGACGATGCCTCCCTGCGCCCAGTAGGTGTTCGACGCCTCGGGGTTTTCCGAGCGGGTGACGATCGTGACGCTCGCTCCCGCCCGCGCGGCGGCGAGCGCCGCCGTGGTCCCGGCGACGCCGGTGCCGAGCACGAGGACGTCGGCGACCTCGGCGCTCATGCGGCGGACACCTCCAGGTCGAGCGAGATGTCGGCGGCCTCGACGGAGTGCGTCAGCGCGCCGACCGAGACGCAGTCGGCGCCCGCCTCGGCGTACGCGCGCACGCGCGCAATCGTGATCCCGCCCGAGGCCTCGATGACGGGCGGCCGCGGCGCCTGGCGCGCGATCGCGCTCCAGGCGGCGACCGTGTGCGGCGTCTGGTTGTCGATCAGGACGACGTCGGCGCCCGCCGCGACCGCCTCGCGGAGCTCCTCCTCCGACTCGACCTCGGCCTCGATCCGCATCGCCGCCGGAGCGCGCCGCCGCGCTTCCCGGATTGCCGCGCCGACGCCGCCCGCGAGCCGCCGGTGGTTGTCCTTGATCAGAACCATGTCGAAGAGCCCGGCGCGATGATTCGAGCCGCCGCCGTCGGCGACCGCCATGCGGTCGAAGACGCGGAGGCCGGGTGCGGTCTTGCGCGTGTCGAGGATCCGGCACCCGGTCCCCGCGACGGCGTCCACGTAGCACCGCGTCGCGGTCGCGATGCCGCACATGCGCTGGAGCAGATTGAGTGCGAGGCGCTCGGCGGTGAGCAGCGCCCGGGCCCGTCCCTCCATTCGCGCGAGCGCGGATCCGGGCTCGGCGCGAGTGCCGGCCGGCGCTTCGTCATTCCAGGCGAGGTCGGGATCGAGGAGTGCGAAGGCACGGCGCGCGACCGGGAGGCCGGAGACGACACAGGGAGAGTTGGCGACGAGCGTCCCGCGGGCGCGCGCCGACTCGGGGACCGTCCACTCGGTCGTGACGTCGCCGGGGCCGACGTCTTCCGCCAGCAGCTCGGCGAGCCGGCGGTCGAGAGCCCCCTGCGGGGAAGTCATGCGGCGCGGAGGATATCCGAGTCGCGCCGCGGGTCGGGGAGACTAGACGACGGTCTCTGCCGCCGCCTGGGCGCGCTCGAGCCCCTTCCGAAGGAGATCGCGCAGCAGCCGCCGCTCCTCCGGATCGAGCGCCGTGATCCAGGGCGTCGGACAGCGCAGGCGCGCGAGCATCTTCTGGCGCAGGTCGGCCCCGCGGGCCGTGGTTTCGAGCAGCCGCACCCGGCGGTCGCGGGAGCCCGACCGCCGCACGAGGCCGCGTGCTTCGAGCTTGTCGACGACGGCCGTCACGTTGGCGGCGTCGCAGGCGAGGGCGTCGGCGAGCGCGCTCATCGGCATTCCCTCGGGACCGCCGAGGTTTCGAAGCGCTGCGAGCTGCTGGAGCGTGAGACCGAATTCCTTGGCGACGCCCTGCGAGACGCGCTTCTGGGCGAGGAGCAGGTCGAAGAGGACCTCGGCAGCCTCTTCGGCGATGCGCTGATCCTCGTCGGCGGGACCGGCGATCCGGGCGGCTTCTTTCGGTCTTCCCACGCGAAGGACACTATCACACTTAATTAAGAAACATAATATTTATAGTTGACAACATAAACTATCGTAATACGCTAACTCTTCTCGGACGACGTCTCCTCGCGGGACGGGTCTCGGGATTGCACGGGGAGGCGCGGAGGATGGTCAGCCAAAGGTGGATCGCGGCCCTCGTGGCCTTTCTCCTGGGCGTTCCGGCGCTGCGGGCGGAGACGATCCGCCTCTCGCTCAAGGAGGCGGTGGCACGAGCGCTGTCCGACGGAACGGCCGCGCGGATCGCCTCCGAGCGGATCGACGCCTCGCGCTACCAGGCGCATCAGGCGCGTGCGGCGCTCCTGCCGCAGGTCGGCGTCGAGACGGTGGGGACGAATCAGTCGATCAACTTTCAGGAGTTCGGGATCGCGATCCCCGGCTTTCCGACGGTCATCCCGCCATTCTCCTTCCTCGACGCGCACGCGCGGATCGCGCTCGACGTCGTGGACGTGGCCGCGCGGCGCCGCTACGAGGCGGCGGTCACGGGCGTCTCGGTCAGCATGGCGGAGCGGGAGCAGACGGAGAACGACGTCATGGCGGCCGTCGCGACGCTCTATGTCGCTCTGCAGCGGGCCGAGGCGAGCGTCGCGGCGGCCAAGGCGAACGTCGAGCTCTTTTCGAAGCTGCGCGATCTCGCCGACGACCAGCGGCAGGCCGGCGTCGCGACGAAGCTCGACAGCACGCGCGCCGAAGTCGCCCTTTCGCGCCAGCGTCAGGCGCTGCTCCTGGCCCAGAACCGGCGCGAGGACGCACGGCTGGCGCTCCTGCACGCCACCGGCGCGGACCAGGCCCTCGACGTCGAGCCGACCGATCCGCTCGAGGAAAGCTCGGAGCCCGCCCCGTCGGTCGAGGACGCCCTGCGCGCGGCGCGCGACGAGCGGCCGGAGCTGCGCGCCCTCGCCGAGCGTCTGCACGCCGCCGGCCTCGCCACCGAGGCCGAGAAAGCGGAGCGGCTGCCGCGGCTCGGCTTCCAGTTCCAAGGCGGGTACAGCGGGTTCCACTTCGACGACCTGTTCTGGACACGGTCGGTCTCCGCGTTCCTCTCCGTTCCGGTCTTCACGGGCGGGCGAACGGCGGCTCGGATCGCGGAGGCGGACTCCGTTTCGCGCGAGCTGCGCCTGGAGCAGATCGAGACGGATCGCAAGATCGAGGAAGACGTGCGCCGGGCGCTCCTCGCGTGGCAGAGCGCGCGGGAGCGCGTGCGCGTGGCCCGGGAGAGCGAGCGGCTGGCGGGCGAAGAGCTCCAGTTCGCGCGGGACCGGTTCACCGACGGCCTCTCCTCGTCGATCGAGGTGGACAACGCGCAGACATCCCTCGTGCAGGCGCAGGAGGATCGGATCGCAGCGCTCGCGGACGAGGCGCAATCGCGTTTCGACCTGGCGCGGGCGACGGGGCGGATCCGCGAGCTGGTCTCGGGATCGTGAACGAAACGAAGGACGGACGCCGGGAGGGCGAAATGGAGAACGCGGCCAAGGATTCGCGAGAGAGGCCGCTGCGGCCGGCCGAGGAGCCGCCGAAGCAGCCCGAAGCGCCGCCGGCGGCGGTGAAGCGCTCGCGGGCGAGCCGGTGGATTCTGCTGACGGTCCTCGCGGCGGCGGCGATCGGCGGGATCGTCTTCGGCGTGCGCACGGTGACGTTCTACCGGCACCACGTCGAGACCGACGACGCGCAGGTCGAGGCGCACATCGCGCCGGTGCTCCCGAAGGTTTCCGGCTACGTCACGGAGGTCGCGGTGCGCGACAACGAGCGCGTCGCGGCGGGCCAGGTGCTCGTCCGGATCGACGACCGCGATCTGAGCTCCCGCGTCGACACGGCGAAGGCGGCGCTCGAGAACGCGCGGGCTGCGGTCGCCGTGGCGCAGGCGGACGCGGTGGCGCGCCGCACGCAGAGCGGGAGGGCGGCGGCGGACCTCGTGCGATACGCGCGCCTCCGGGAGAAGGAAGAGGTCTCGCAGCAGCAGTACGACGCCGCCAAGGCCGCGGCCGAGGCGGAGGCTGCGCAGGCCGAGGCCGCGCAGAAGGGGATCGAGGCGGCCCGGGCGCAGGTCGCGCAGAAGAAGGCGGACCTCGAGTACGCGGAGCTCCAGCTCTCCTACGCGGTCGTCCCGGCGCCGGCCGCGGGCTATGTCTCGCGGAAGAACGTCGAGGTCGGGCAGTACGTTCAGGCCGGACAGCCTCTGCTCGCGATCGTGTCCGAGGGCGAGCCGTGGATCGTGGCGAACTTCAAGGAGACGCAACTGAAGAAGATGCGCGTGGGCCAGCCCGTCGACATCCAGGTGGATGCGTACCCGAAGGTCGTGTTTCGCGGCAAGGTCGAATCGTTCGCCGCGGCGACGGGCGCGAAGTTCGCGCTCCTTCCGCCGGACAACGCGACCGGCAATTTCACGAAGGTCGTCCAGCGCGTCCCGGTGAAGATCGTCCTGACCGAGCCGCCGAGCGCCGACCATCCGCTGCGTCCCGGCATGAGCGTGACGTCGATCGTCTCCGTGGACTGAACGGCTCCGGAACCCAAGGACTCTTCCCAATGTCGGAGAGCGGTGCCCGGAAATGGATCATCACGTTCACGGTGATCCTCGCCTCGGTGATCGAGCTGATCGACACCTCGATCGTCAACGTCGCGCTGCCGCAGATGATGGGAAATCTCGGCGCGACCCTGGACGAGGTCGCCTGGGTCGTGACGGCCTACGTCGTCGCGAACGTGATCGTCGTGCCGATGACGGGGTTCCTTTCGGCGTCTTTCGGGCGCCGCAACTACTTCGCCGGCTCGATCGTCCTCTTCACCGTCGCGTCGTTCTTCTGCGGCCACGCGACCAACATCTGGGAGCTCGTGGCGTTCCGTTTCATCCAGGGGATCGGCGGCGGCGCGCTCCTCTCGACGTCGCAGGCGATCCTCGTCGAGACGTTCCCGCCCGAGGAGCTGGGGCTGGCGAACGGGCTCTTCGGCCTCGGCGTCGTCGTCGGGCCGACGATCGGTCCGACGCTCGGCGGCTGGATCACGGACAACTATTCCTGGCCCTGGATCTTCTACGTGAACCTGCCGATCGGCATCGTGGCCGCGCTCCTGACTCTGGCCTTCATCCGCGAGGCGCCGGAGAAGCGCGAGGTGGGCTCGATCGACTGGGCGGGCATCGCGCTGCTCGTCGTCGGGATCGGCTCGCTCCAGATCGTGCTCGAGCGCGGCGAGCGAGACGACTGGTTCGCCGCGACCTACATCGTGGCGCTGACGGCGCTGGCGATCATCGGGATTGCGGGGTTCATCTGGAGGGAGCTCACCGCGGAGCATCCGGTCGTGGACCTGCGCGTCTTCCGCGACCGATCGCTCGCCGTCGGCACGCTCTTCACGTTCATCCTCGGCTTCGGCCTTTACTCGTCCGTCTTCATATTCCCCGTATTCGCGCAGAACCTGCTCGGCTTCACCGCGATGCAGACGGGGCTGATCCTCCTGCCCGGCGGGCTCGCGACGGCGGTCATGATGCCCATCGTCGGCAAGCTGCTCCAGCGCGGCGTCCCGGCGCAACTCATGAACGCGCTCGGGTTCGTCTCGTTCTTCTTCTTCACGTACCTCCTGTCGCGTTCGACCCTGTCGTCGGGGCACAACGACTTCTTCTGGCCGCTGATCCTCCGGGGCGTCGGGCTCGGGCTCCTCTTCGTGCCTCTGACGACGCTCGCGCTCTCGAACCTGCGCGGCAAGGACATCGCGCAGGGCGCGGGAATGACGAACATGATGCGACAGCTCGGCGGCTCCTTCGGCGTGGCGCTCATCGCGACGTTCGTCGAGAAGCGCGCGTGGGCGCACCGGCAGGCGCTTCTCGCGCACATCTCGATCTACGACCCGGCGCTGCGCGAACGATTCCAGGCGATCGTGTCGGGGCTGATGGCGAAGGGCTCGACTCTGGCGGAGGCGACGCAGCAGGCCTACGGCGCCGTCGAAGGGATGGTCGCCCGGCAGACGTTTCTGCTGACGTACATGGACGCGTTTCGGATCGTCGGCGTCTTCTTCCTCTGCTGCATCCCGCTGCTGCTGCTCTTCAAGCGGCGCGGGCGTGGCGCGCGGCCGGCCGAGCCGGTGCTGGCGCACTGAACGGCTTCGACGGTCCGGGCTACGATCGGGACGCAGGAGCCGGCGGAACGTTCATCCGCCGCAGGAGCTGCTGGAACCGCGAGTCGCCGTGGAGGTTCTCGAAGCTCGGCTCGATTCCGATCGTGTAGACGTCCGCCGCACGCGTGTCGACGCCGCGTTCGAGAGCCTCGAGCGCTTTTTCCGGCTGTCCGAGGACTTCGTAGATCTGTGCGATGCGGACATCCAGGATATCGCCCGAGCCCTGGAGCCGCTCGAGCCAGGCCCGGTAGGCGCCGATCGGGCCCTCCCGATCGAAGGCCCGCCGGATGACTCCCTCGGTTTCGTCGACGCCGAACGCGGCGAGACACTTCAAGAACTCGCCGATGGCGGCGTCGTATTTTTTCTGCTGTTCGTAGGCCAGGCCGAGGTTCCAGTAGGGAAGGGCGGACTCGGGGTCCATGGCCTCGGCCTTGCGGAGCTCCTCGAACGCGAGGTCGAGCCGGCCGGCGCGCCGCAGGGTCTTGCCGATGAGGGTCACGATGAGCGGGGAAACGGGATCGAGCTCTTCGGCCCGGCGCAGATCGCGCAGCGCCGCGTCGAATCGTCCTGTCTCGCTTTCGAGGGAGCCCTCGCGAAAGTAGACCTCCGGATCGTTGGGGCGCAGCTCCGACGCGCGGCGGAGCTCCTGCTGGGCGGCCGTCCAGTTCCAGTCGAACCAGGCGCGAACCCAGGCCAGAGCGAGGTGCGATTCCGCGAGTGAGTCGCCGAGCGCGACGGCCTTGAGGGCGTTCCTCCGCGCGGCTGGCGCCGTCTCCTCCCATGAAGCCGCCTGATGGTCGTAGAGAAGCGCGTAGGAGTCCGCGAGCCCCGCGTAGGCCAGGGCATAAGTCGGATCCTTCCGGATCGCCTGCTCGAACGCGTCGATCGCCTGGACGGTCGCGCTCGTCCGGCGGCCGGACATCAGGCGGCCCTTCATGTAGAGCTGGTAGGCGTCTAGGTTCTCTCGGTCGGGGCTCGTGAGGATCTCCCGGTCCCGAGCGGAGAGCTGCGGCGAGATCACGGCCGCGAGCCCGGCGGCCGCCGCATTCGACAAGGCGAGTGGATCGCCGAACGGCTCGTCGAGCTGCGCCGTCCAGAGCCGCCGGCCTTCTCTCGCGTCGGTGAGTCGGACCGCGACGTGCGCGCGTTCGCCGGTGCGCTGGATCGTGCCGTCGAGAACCCAGTCGACCCCGAGGTCGCGCCCGACCTGGATCGGATCGTTTCCTGTTTTCGCCGCGCGCGTGACGGCTTCGAGGGGGCGAACCGCGATCCGTTCCAGGCCGCCGAGCTTCGTCGCGAGCTGATCGGCCAGCTGGAGGCCGAGGTCGCTTGCCGGGGAAGAAGGCTCCGACGCCGTGAACGGCAGCACCGCGACCGACCGAACGGGCGTCGGAATCGCCTCGCGATGCCGCGCCGAGATCAGGATGAGCAGTCCCGCGGCGACAATCACGAGCGCCGCGACGCTGACGAGGAGCCCGTGGCCGCGGCGCGGTCTCGTCGCGAAGGCCGGTGGGGGGGCGATGGCGACGCGCGGAGTCGGCGCCGGAGTCGGCGACGCGACGGGCTCGACGACTCTGACGCTCGCGATGAATCGGTAGCCTGACTTGGCGACCGTCTCGATGAAGGGATGGCCGTTCGAACCTTCGAGGACCTGGCGAAGCCGCGAGATCGACCGCGTCAGGCTCCCTTCTTCGACGAATGCGTCCTTCCAGACGAGGTGCAGAAGGTCGTCCTTCCGGACGAGTCGGCCGCCTCGCTCGACGAGAACCCGGAGAACGTCGAAGAGCCTCGGCGGCAGCGCGACGTCCTGGCCGTCCCTCAGGAGCACGCGCTCCTCCGAATCGAGCCGGAACGGCCCGAATTCGAAGACGCGACGCTCCGTCTCAGGCATGTGCAAGCCGTCCGAGGAAGGTCCGAATTTTATCCGACGCCGGTCAGGACGGCGGGAAGGCCCGGGCGGCAGCATCGGCGCCTCTCAAAGGAGGGGTCTGGTCATGGATGCTCGAAGCCGCCCGCGCGCTCTCGCCGTAGCCGTGGCACTGACGTGCCTGTCCGGGGTCGAGTCCCTTCGGGCGCAGCATCTGGTCGACACGGCCACCGTGGGAACGAACCCGGTGGCGATCGCCGTGAATCCGGTGACCGGGATCACCTATGTGGCGAACTCCGGCGCGAGCACCGTGACGGCGCTCGGGCCGTCGGGCACAGCGACCATCGCGGTCGGGGGGGGGCCGTTGGCCCTTGCGGTCAACCCCGACACGAACAAGATCTACGTCGCGAGCAACGACACGACGGTCACCGTGATCGATGGAGCCACCAACTCGACGCAGTCGGTTGCACTCGGAGCTTACCCCGTTGCGATGGCGATCAACCCGGCGACGAATCGGCTCTACCTTCTCGTCGACTACCTCTTCCCCGGGGAGTCGCTGATCGTCCTCGACGGAGCCGACAACACGACGACCTTGATCGATGGAGTCGAAGGCGGCGCCCTCGCCGTCGATGAACGAGCAAATCGGATCTATATCGGCGGGCCTACTCTGACCGCATTCAATGGCGCCACGAACGAGATCGCTGCCGGTTTCGTCCCGCACGGCAACATCGCCTCTCTTGCCGTCGATCCGTCGACCGGCATCGTCTATGCCGGGTGGACCCAGGGCGTCGAGAATCTCTATGGCGTGGACGTGATCGAAACCGGCGCGCCGTCGATTACGCCGGTGAACCTCTCGATTCCACCTCTCGAGCTCGTGGCCGATTCGGCGACGCACGCCGTCTACGCCGGCGGAGGATACTGCGGCGACACCTGCGCCGGAGGCCTCGTCGCGATCGACGCCTCTCAAAGCGTCACGACCTACCCGGGGGTCACCGGTCCCGTGGCCCTCGCGCTCGACGCGGTGTCGAAGCGGCTCTACGTTTCCGACTCGGTTCCCTCCATCTGTCTGGGAAGCTGCACGCCGAGGTTCTCCTTCAAGGGCGTCGACTTGAGCACCGGCACCGTCCAGAACGTCGGAGGTCCCGGAGGCGGCGGGATCGCGGTCGATCCCCAGCGCGGGAAGGTCTATCTGGCGAACGGATATCCGATGCTCACGTCGCCCCCCGACACGGTCCAGGTCTGGGACACGGAGACGGACGACTGGACGCTCACGGCGGGGGGGAGCGCGCCGCAGGCGGTCGCAGTCAATGCCGCCACGCATCGCGCTTACGTGGCGAACGCTTCGACGGTGTCCGTCGTGGACATGACCACGGGCGCGATCGTGGACACCGTGAACGTCTGCTCGCAGCCGAGCGCCATCGACCTGAACGCCATCACGAACAAGATCTACGTCGCTTGTAAGAGTCCGGCGACGGCCCTGACGGTCATCGACGGGAGCACGGACAAGGTCCTGACGACGCTGTCTCAGGGCGGGACCGCCGTGGCGGTGAACCCCGTGACGAACCGCGTCTATGTGGGGAACCAGCCGTTTCTCCCGGTGCTGTCCGTGATCGACGGCTCGAACGATACGTTGCTCGATCAGGTCGCCGCCGCGGGCACGGGCGGACTCGCCGTCGACACGGTTCGAAACAAGGTTTTCGGCATCGGCGGCGCCGGGCTCTTCATCCTGAACGGCGCCGATGACACGTTCACCACCGTGCCGCTTGGCAACCACTTGTCTGCGGTGGCTGTGGACTCCGGCTCGGGGTTCGTCTACGTCGCGGACCATCTCGCGAACACGGTGGGCGTCTACAACGCTTCGACCAACTCTCTGGTAACGACGGTGGGCGTCGGCAGCGGCCCGATCGCGCTCCGGGTCGATCCGGTGGCGAAGGACGTCTACGTGCTCGACCAGGGCGGAAACGACGTCACCATCATCGGCGAGGGCGGATTCTTTCTCACGCAAGCGATCACGTTCGACGCCGAAGCGTCGGCGCTGGCGGTGGACTCCGCAAACCACCTCGCTTACGTCGCCACGAAGGGCGGAATCGTGGCGATCGACGGCGTGAACCTGACCTCCTGGAGCGACGACACGGCCCTCTTCGCGGGGTTCGTCTTCGCGGCGGGCGCCGCGGACCCCACGACGGGAGCGATCCAGTTCGTCGGCGGCTCGAACTCACTGGTCAATCTGACGGAGCGGAGCCGGAACACGATTCCGATCGCGACGTCGATCTTGCCGCTGACTGGAAATCAGACGATAGATCGCACTCCGACCTTCTCGATCACGGCGACGAGCCAGTACAGCCCCGACGCGACCTCGGTGCGCAATGTCTACTACCAGGTGGACACGGTGCAGGGGACCTTCCTTCGTGCCACGGCGTCGGGCGGGAACCTCTGGAGCGCCACGACGGCGACGTTGAGCTACGGGATCCACGTCCTGTACGCTTTCGCCACCGACGGCCAGGAGCAGGCCGACGACAGCCCCGGCCCGTCGGCGAGTCCGATCCCGGGCTCCATCGTGTCGTATCTGTTTCTCGTGCGGCCGTGCGAGACTCTGAGGTTCACGCAGCAGCCGTCCCCAGTCGAGATCTGCGCCGGGTCGGCGGCGACGTTCCGGGCCGCGGCGTCCGGCGAAGGAGCCGTCGGCTATCAGTGGCGTAAAGGCGGTGTTCCTCTCTCGGACGGTGGCGCGATCTCAGGATCGAAGACCGCGACGCTGACGATCAGTCCGGTCTCCGGTGGCGATGCCGGCAGCTACGACGTCGTCGCGACCGACGCGTGCCCGCAGAACCAGACTTCGTCCGCGGCGGCCCTCACCGTCGATCCGGTACCCGCCGCCCCTTCGGTGTCCAACAACGGGCCCATCGCGGTCGGGCAGACCCTGCAGCTCAGCGCGTCGGTCGTCGCCGGCGCGACGTATGCCTGGACCGGACCCAACGGCTTCGCCTCGAGCGCGCGGCAACCTTCGATCGTGAGTGCGAGTCTGTCGGCGGCCGGCGTGTACTCGGTCATGGTTACGGTCGGCGGGTGCATGTCCGCTCCCGCCACGACGACGGCGGTCGTGACCAGCGCGACGCCGACGCCTTCGCCGACACCCGTGCTGGCGGCGACGTCGACTCCGACGCGGACGCCGTCGCCGACACTGACGCCGACCGCAGCCCGCACTCCTCCGTCGCCCACGCCGACGCCGAGCCGGACACCCACGCCTCCCGCCGGGGCAACGCCGACGCCGACCCCGACTCCGACGGGCACGCCGACGCGGACACACACGCCGACACCGATGCCTTCGCCCACGCCGACAACCGGCGGTCCGACGCCGACGCCGGCGATCACACCGGAATTTGTGGTCCCGGTGAGTCTCGTCGTGGACCCGCTCGCCGAGTCGACAGCGGACGGCGACTTCGTGTTGGAGCCGGGCGAGACGGCGCTGGTGGAGCCTTCCTGGAAGAACGTCTCCGGCTCCCCGGTCTCGATGGAGAACACGGCCTCGGCCTTTACGGGACCGGCCGGCTCAACCTATGCGATCGCCCACGGCGTCGCGGACTACGGGTCGATGTCGGCCGGGGCAATCGCCAGCTGCGCCGCTCAGGGCAACTGCTACTCGCTCTCGGTTGAGGCGGTGCAGCCGCGGCCCGCGACGCATTGGGACACGACGTTTCTCGAGACGCCGTCGACAGGAGACGGCGCAAAGACCTGGACCTTGCACATCGGCGACAGCTTCTCGGACGTGCCGCGGTCGCAGCCCTTCTACCGGAAGATCGAAACACTTCTCCACAGCGGCATCACATCCGGCTGCGCGGCGACCACCTTCTGCCCGGACGAGGACGTGACGCGCGGCGAGATGGCGATCTTCATCGCGAAGGGGATGGCGGGAGGCGGCGGAGGGATCCCGGTGTCCGGGGCGTGGAACGGGCACCCCTACAACTGCGCGCCGGACGGCGTGTCGCTATTCAGCGATGTCACGACGAAGGATCTTTTCTGCAAGCACGTCCACTACCTCGCGGTCCAGAACGTGACGCTAGGCTGCACGTCGGATCGCTTCTGCCCCGGCGACGCCATCGATCGCGAGGCGATGGCGGGGTTCATCGCCAAGGCGCTCGTCGCCCCGGCCGGCGGCGGCGCGGTGCCCGCGACCTACACCGACGCGAGCACGCGTCTCTCGTACAGTTGCGATCCCGCGAGCCCGAACCTGCATTTCTCCGACGTCTTGGCCGCGGACTCGTTCTGCAAGCACGTGCACTATCTGTGGGCCCGGGGAATCATTTCGGGCTGCGGGGGGACCCAGTATTGTCCGGGCGACCCGGTCACGCGCGACCAGATGGCGAAGTTTCTCGTCAATGCCTTCGAGCTGCTCCTCTACGGACCGTAGAGGAGCGCCAGGCGGAGAGCCGTCTACGACAGCTCGAGCATCCGCAGCAGAGGCTTCTCCGCCGCCGCGCGCAGGGGCTCGGGAAGGACGATCTCGGGCCGTTCGTCGCGCAGGCAGAGATACAGCTTCTCGAGCGTGTTGAGCTTCATGAAAGGGCACTCATTGCAGCGGCAGCCGTTGTCCGGCGGCACCGGGATGTACTCGCGGTCGGGCGCGAGCTTCTTCATCTGGTGGATGATCCCTTCCTCGGTCGCGATGAGGAATCGCTTCCCGGGCGCCGTCGTCACGTAGGAGAGGATCGACCGCGTCGAGCCGATGTGGTCGGCGTACTTCAGGATCGCCTCCGGGCACTCGGGGTGCGCGGCGAGGAGCGCGTCGGGATACTTCGCCTTGAGCTTCACGATCTCGCGCTCGGAGAACTGCTCGTGCACGATGCAGGTGCCCGGCCACAGCGTCATCGGCCGACCGGTCTTCTTCGCGAGGAACGCGCCGAGGTGACGGTCCGGCGCGAAGAGGATCTGCTGCTCCTTCGGGATCGAACGCACGATCTTCTCGGCGTTCGACGAGGTCACGATGATGTCGGAGAGCGCCTTCACCGCCGCCGAGCAGTTGATGTACGTCAGCGACACGGCTCCGGGATGCTCCGCGCGCCATGCGCGAAACGCTTCGGGCGGGCAGGAGTTCTCGAGCGAGCAGCCCGCTTCGTAGTCGGGCAGCACGACCTTGCGCGCCGGGTTCAGGATCTTCGCGGTCTCCGCCATGAAGCGCACGCCGGCGAACGCGATGAGGTCGGCCTGACTCTTCTGCGCGCTGCGCGAGAGGTCGAGCGAATCGCCCACGAAGTCGGCCAGGTCCTGGATTTCCTCTTCCTGGTAGTAGTGGGCGAGCAAAACGGCATTTTTTTGTCGCTTGAGGCGCTGGATTTCCTCGGCGAGGTCGAGCGTGGGATCGACCGAGGCGAGGTCCGGGGGAGCCGGGCGCACGGCGGCCTCGAGGTAACTCTCGGAGATCGTGGGCCGTGGCGCGCTCATGGGGGACGCACAGGATAACAACGGCGCCGCCCTGCCCGATTCTCGCCGGCTCCAACGTAACTGGCATGAGGCCTGCTCCGTAGGGAAGGGTATGAGCCCGTTGGGGAGCCCGCTTCGCGCGGGACGGACGGCGATTCTGCTCGCCGCGCTCCTTCTCGCGGCCCTCGCCCTCGAGGCCTGGGGCATCCGCGCCTCGCTCGGACTCCTGCGCTAGTCGCGCCCCGCAAATCGGCGGGATGTATATTTGCCCCCGATGGCAACGGAGATCGCCGCCGGGCGCTTTCAAGGCCTCGATCCCGCCGCTCTCGTCGCCGCCTACCGGAACATCTATCTCTCTCGCCGCGTGGACGATAAGGAGATCCAGCTCAAGCGGCAGAACCGCATCTACTTTCAGATCAACAGCGCCGGGCACGAGGCGATCTCGACCGCCGCCGGCATGGTCTGCCGCCCCGGCTACGACTGGTTCGAGCTGTACTACCGCGACCGGGCGATGTGCCTCCAGCTCGGCGTCACGCCGTACGAAATGTTCCTCCAGGCGGTCGGCGCGAAGGACGATCCGGCGTCTGCCGGACGGCAGATGCCGTCGCACTGGGGATCCAAACGCCTGAATCTCATCTCCAAATCCTCGTGCACGGGCACCCAGTTCCTGCAGGGCGTCGGTGCGGCGGAGGCCGGCTCGCGCATGTCCCGAATCTCCGAGCTCGCGTCCCGCGAGGACGTCCATGGCGACGAGCTCGTGCTTGTCTCGGGCGGCGAGGGCCAGACGTCGGAAGGAGAGTTCTGGGAAGCGCTCTCCTCCGCCTGCAACCTGAAGCTGCCCGTGATCTTCCTCATCGAGGACAACGGCTACGCGATCTCCGTCCCGGTCGAGGTCAACACGCCGGGCGGCTCGATCTCGAAGCTCGTGCGCTCGTTTCCGAGCCTCTTCCTGGCGGAAGTCGACGGCTGCGATTTCCTCGAGTCTTACGACGCGATGCGCTACGCGGCCGAATACTGCCGAACGCGCAAGGGCCCCGCGCTCGTGCACGCGCACGTCATCCGCCATTACAGTCATTCGCTGTCCGACGACGAGGCGCTCTACCGGCCGAAGGAAGAGCGGGCGCGCGATCTCGAGCGCGATCCCGTCGTCACGCTCGCGCGGCTGCTCGTCGCGGAGGGCGTGATCTCCGAGGCGAGACTCGAGGAGCTCAAGCAGGACGTGGACCGCGAGGTCACGGAGGCGGCGGACCGCGCGCTCGCGGCGGAGCTGCCGGAGCCCGAGTCGGCATACGACTTCGTCTATTCGCCGGACCTCGATCCGACGTCGTCGGCTTTCGCGACGGCGCCGGCGCCGGCCGCGGACGCGGCGCCGACGACGATGGTGGACCTGCTCAACGCGTGCCTGCGCGACGAGATGAAGCGCGATCCGCGAATCGTCGTCTTCGGCGAAGACGTGGCCGACGCGTCGCGCGAAGAAGTGCTCGGGGAGTGCAAAGGCAAGGGCGGCGTCTTCAAAGTCACGCACAACCTCCAGCGCCTGTACGGAAAGGACCGCGTCTTCAACTCGCCGCTCGCCGAGGCCAACATCATCGGACGCGCCGTCGGGATGGCGGTGCGGGGACTGAAGCCGGTCGTCGAGATCCAGTTCTACGACTACATCTGGCCCGCTTACATGCAGATCCACAACGAGCTCTCGAACATGCGGTGGCGATCGGGCAACGCGTTCGCGAGCCCGGTCGTCGTGCGCGTGGCGGCGGGCGGCTACATCGGCGGCGGCGCGATCTACCACTCGCAGTCGGGCGCCGTCCTCATGACGCACATTCCGGGACTCCGCGTCGTCATGCCCTCGAACGCCCTCGACGCCAACGGCCTTCTCCGCACGGCGATCCGCTGCGACGATCCGGTGCTCTTCCTCGAGCACAAGCACCTCTACCGGCAGACGCACAACAAGGGCGTCTATCCGGGACCGGACTACATGGTGCCGTTCGGGAAGGCCGCGCGCGTGCAGGAGGGGAGCGACGTCACGATCGTCACCTACGGCGCGACGGTCTATCGCTCGCGGCAGGCGGCGCAGGCGTTCACCGAGGCGACCGGGAAGACCGTCGAGATCCTCGACCTGCGGAGCCTCTCGCCCTATGACTGGGAGGCGATCGCGGCGTCGGTCCGGAAGACCAGTCGCGCCGTCGTCGTGTACGAGGACTCGCTCTCGTGGGGCTATGGAGCCGAGATCGCCGCGCGCATCGCGTCGGAGCTCTTCTTCTCTCTCGACGCTCCCGTCGAGCGCGTGGCCGCGACCGACACTTTCGTCGCGTATCAGCCGCGCGTCGAGGACTTCATCCTGCCGCAAGCCTCGCACATCCGAAAGGCGCTCGACCGGATCGTCTCCGTCTAGGAGGATCGATGCGTGTCGCCGGAGAGCCGCCGGCCAAGTACGCTCTCGGACATTCCGACCAGGAGCTCGAGCGCCTCGGCAAGCAGGGGCGCCTCGTCGGACCGATCACGCGGCGGTTCTTCGAAGCCGCCGGCCTCGCGCCGGGGATGCGCGTGTTGGACGTCGGCAGCGGCGCCGGAGACGTCGCGTTCCTCGCGGCCGAGCTCGTCGGCGAGCGGGGCGAGGTCGTCGGTGCCGACCGGTCCGGGGACGCGGTCGCGAAGGCGCGGCAGCGCGCGGCGGCGCGATCGCTCCAGCATGTGTCGTTTCGCGAGGGCGACCCCGCCGCGATGGCGTTCGACCGGCCCTTCGACGCCGTCGTGGGCCGCTATGTGCTCCTGTACCAGCCGGACCCGGCGGCGATGCTGCGGAAGCTCGCGTCGTATCTGCGGCCGGGCGGCGTCGTCGTCTTCCACGAGCCGGACTGGTATGGCGTCCGATCGATCCCGGTGTCGCCCCTCTACCACTGTTGCTCTGATTGGATCGTCGAGACGCTGCTCCGTTCCGGCGCCGCTTCGCACTCGGGGCTCGGGATGCACCACGCCTTCGTCGGCGCGGGGCTGCCGGCGCCGGCGATGCGTCTCGACGCCCTCATCGGCGGAGGCGCGAACGCCGCGGACCTCCTGCATCTCAACGCCGACATCGTCGCCTCGCTCCTTCCGGAAATGGAGCGCCTGGGCATCGCCACGGCGGCCGATGTGAAGATCGAGACGCTCGCGGACCGCATGATCGCGGAGGCGATCTCCCTCGACGCGCTCCTCGTCGGGCGCTACGAGGTCGGCGCCTGGTCGCGCGCTTAGAGAATCTTTAGCCTTCTCTGCCCTCCGCGAGGGACAGGATTGTCACCCGGTGCGACCGCCCCGTTTCGGGGCCGTCGGTAACTCCCGCCGCCTGAGCGTCATCGAAATGGGTATGAACCATGCAACGTTGTTCCGCGTATCGGATGTCGAGGAGGTTTCGATGCGATGGCTACCGCTGGAGCTCGAGGAAGATCGGGAGGCGCATCACCGGGCGCTCCGCCGATGCCACGGCTGCGGCGCCTATACGCGTCTCGTCGGGGTCGTCGACGGCTTCCCGCGCTGCGAGCGATGCGTCGCGAAAGCGCGGCGCGAGCGCAGCCGCGAGCGCGAGGGCGACCCGACGGAAGTCGACTTCCTCGTCTGAACCCGCGCTGGCGTAGAATCCCGGCCCGGTGAGGGCGGACCACCGAGCGCGGCACCTGCGCACCGAGCGCTACGGGCCCGGCCTCTTCTCTTCGATCCTGGAAGCGCCGGCGTTCGCGCGTGCGGTGCGGCCGGGGCAGTTCGCGATGCTCGAGATCCCGGGCCGCGTCCGTCCGTATCTGCGCCGTGCTTATTCGGTGGCCGACGCGCGGCCGGAGTCGGGCGAGGTCGAGTTCCTCGTCAAGACGATCGGCGCGGGGACGGCGGCGCTCGAGGAGCTGCCGACGGGCTCGCCGGTTGGCCTGCTGGGGCCGCTCGGCAACGTATTCTCGCTCGACGACGTGCCGCGCGGCGCTCGCGTCGCGATCGTCGCCGGCGGGATCGGCGCCGCGCCCTTTCCGCTCCTCTATCGCGCGCTCGCGGAGGCGGGAATCGCCGGCGATCTCTTCCTCGGAGGGCGGGGCGAGAAGGATCTCGCGTTCCGCCGCCGCTTCGACGGCATCGTCAATGGCCGGACCCATCTCGCGAGCGACGACGGTGCGCTCGGCGAGAAGGGATTCGTGACGGAAGTCTTCCGGTCGCACGCGCGGCAGACGCCCTACGCGCGGGTCTTCGCCTGCGGGCCGATGCCAATGTTCCGCGCGCTCGCGAAGATCGTGTCGGAGCTGCGTCTCCCGGCCGAGTTCTCGACCGAAGCGGAGATGGGATGCGGCTTCGGTGTGTGCCTCGGTTGCGTGATTCCGGCGGCCGAGAAGCCGTTCCTCGTGTCCTGCACGGAGGGACCGATCCTCCCGCCCGAGAAAGTCGCGTGGGAGAAGTTGTGAGCGACCGCCTCGCGGTGCGGCTCGGTCCGCTCGTGCTGCGAAACCCGATCCTGACGGCGAGCGGGACCTTCGGCTACGGCCTCGAGTTCACGGATTTCGTGGATCTCGCGAAGCTCGGCGGTCTCTGCACCAAGGGGCTCTCATTGAAGCCGCACGCGGGCAACGCGCCGCCGCGCATCTGCGAGACGCCCGCGGGGATGCTGAACGCGATCGGCCTGCAGAACGTCGGCGTGGAGGCGTTCCGGCGGGAGAAGCTGCCGAAGCTGCGCGCGCTCGGCGCCACGGTGATCGCCAACGTCTGGGGCGACGCGGAGGAGGACTACGTCGCGGTCGTCGAGGCGCTCGAGGATGCCGAGGGCGTCGCGGCGATCGAGCTCAACATCTCCTGCCCGAACGTCTCGCGCGGCGGCATGCTCTTCGGCAATTCGCCCGAGCTCACGGCGGCGCTCGTCGCGAAGGTGCGCGCCGCGACGAAGCGGCCGCTCATCGTGAAGCTCTCGCCGAACGCGCCGGACCTCGTCGCCTCGGCGAAGGCGGCGCGCGACGCGGGCGCCGACATCCTGTCACTCATCAACACGCTCGTCGGCATGGCGATCGATCCCGAGACGGCGAAGCCGCGCCTCTCCTTCGGGACGGGCGGCCTGTCGGGGCCGGCGATCCGGCCGATCGCGGTGCGCATGGTCTATCAGGTCGCGCGCGCGCTGCCGGACGCGCCGCTCATGGGCATCGGCGGGATCGCGAGCCTCGAGGACGCGCTGGAGTTCCTCGCGGCGGGCGCCGCGGCGGTGCAGGTCGGAACGGCGAATTTCAAGGAGCCCGGCGTCGCGGGCCGGCTCGTCGCGGAGCTCGACGTCTACTGCGCGGCGCGCAACGTCGCGGCGGCGTCGCTCGTCGGGCGCGCGCAGGCGGGACGCGCCCCGGCACGCGAGGCGGGGGCCGAAGGATGAGGGCGGAAGACCGGATCTGCATCGCCCTCGACTTCCCGACGCGTGCCGAGGTCCTCGCGGCGGCGCGGCGGTTCGGACCCAGCGTCGGGTGGCTCAAGGTGGGTCTCGAAGCCTTCGTTTCCGAGGGGCCGTCGCTCGTCGCGGAAGTCGCGAGATCGTCGCGTGTCTTCCTGGATCTCAAGTTCCACGACATCCCCAACACCGTCGCGGGCGCCGTCGCGGCGGCGGCGCGCTCGGGCGCATCCCTCTTGAACGTGCATGCCTCCGGCGGGCGCGCGATGCTCGAGGCGGCGCGGCGGGCGCTGCCCGATGGATCGTCGCGGCCGAAGCTCGTCGCCGTGACGCTCCTGACGTCGCTCGACGCGAAGGCGCTCGCGGATCTGCCGGTCGCCGGTCATCCCGAGGGGATCGCGCGGCGACTTTCCTTGCTCGCGAAGGAATGCGGCCTGGACGGCGTCGTCTGCTCGCCGACCGACCTGCCGGTGATCCGCACGGCCTGCGGTCGGGACTTCCTGACCGTCGTGCCGGGGATCCGGCCGGCTGGCGCCGCCTCCGGTGACCAGAAACGGATCGCGACCCCTCGCGAGGCGGTCGCCGCCGGCGCCGACATCCTCGTCGTCGGGCGCCCCGTCACGGCGGCAACCGATCCCGACGCGGCGCTCGAGGGACTGATCGGAGAGATCGAACCGGCGGAGTAGGGCCGGCGGAATTCGATCTCCGGTCGGCTCACCGCGACGGCCGGGTATCCTCGGGTCGCAGGTACGCGCCGATCGCCGCGGCGGCCTTGCGGCCGTGGCCCATGGCGAGGATGACCGTCGAGGCGCCGGCCACGATGTCGCCGCCGGCGAAGACTCCCTTTCGGGTCGTCATCATCGTGGCCTCGTCCACGACGAGCGTGCCGTGGCGGGTCGTCGTCAGGCCGGCCGTGGTCTTGGGGATCAGGGGATTCGGGCCGTTGCCGATCGCCTCGATGACGATCTCCACGGAAAGCTCTTCATAGGCTCCCTCGATGGGAATCGGCCGGCGGCGGCCCTTTTCGTCCGGCTCGCCAAGCTCGCACGTCTGGATCTTCAGCGCGCGCACCCAGCCGCTTTCCGTCGGGAGAATCGCGACCGGAGCCGAGAGCATCCGGAACTGCACGCCCTCCTGCTCCGCATGGTGGACCTCCTCGAGGCGGGCGGGCATTTCGTCGCGCGAGCGGCGGTAGACGAGAAAGACGTTCTTCGCGCCGAGGCGGAGCGCCGTCCGCGCAGCGTCCATTGCAACGTTGCCGCCTCCCAGGACCGCCACGTTCTCGCGGCGCAGGACGGGCGTGTCTTCCTGCGGGAATCGGTAAGCTCCCATGAGGTTTGCCCGCGTCAAGTACTCGTTGGCCGAGTAGACGCCGTTCAAGTCTTCCCCCGGGATGTTGACGAAGTAGGGAAGTCCTGCGCCCGTCGCGACGTACACGGCGTCGAATCCGTCGTCGAAGAGATCGTCGATCGTCAGCGTCTGTCCGACGACGGTGTCGAACTCGAATTCGACGCCCATCCTGCGGAGATTGTCGACCTCGGCCTCGACGATGTCCTTGGGCAGCCGGAACTCGGGGATGCCGTAGACGAGGACGCCGCCGGCCTTGTGGAAGGCCTCGAACACCACGGTCTTGTGGCCCAGACGCCGCAGGTCGCCCGCGCAGGCCAGGCCCGACGGCCCCGCGCCGATGATCGCGACGCGCTTTCCGGTCGGATCTCCCACCGGCGGCAGCTCGACGCCCCCTTCTTCGCGCTCCCAGTCGGCGAGAAAGGCCTCGATCTTGCCCACGGACACGGCAAATCCAAGGTCCTTGTGGACCTTGGCGACCATGCAGTTCTCCTGGCACTGACTCTCCTGCGGGCAGACGCGCCCGCAGATGGCCGGCAGGAGGTTGGTCTCCTTGATGAGACGGATGGCGCCGCGAAAGTCGCCTTCGGCGACGAGCCGAAGAAAGCCCGGGACGTCCACCGACACCGGGCATCCCGTGACGCAGGGCTCGTTCTTGCAGGAAAGGCAGCGCACGGCCTCGGCGCGCGCCTCCGCCGGCGTGTAAGGCAACGGCACCTCGCGCGTATTGCGGATGCGCTCGGCGGGCTCCTGTTCCTTCCAGTAGATCTTGGGAAGCTGGCCTCGCTGCCTGTTGGTCAGGCTCTTGCGGTTCTCGACGCGCGCGGCCAGATCCTCCGGCGTCAGGCTCGGCTTGGCCGGATCGGTCATGAGGAGGCCTTCCCCTGGCCGGCTGGCGCCGCCGCCGCTTCTTCCGCCTCCGAAACGGCCGCGGCGACCGCGGGCTGCAGCTGGCAGCTCGGATCGTTCTCCCGGTAGCGCGCGAGGCTCTCCGCCTCTTCGGCCCGGTACATCGCCTGGCGCCGCATCATGCCGTCGAAGTCCACGCGGTGCCCGTCGAACTCGGGACCGTCGACGCAGACGTACCGCGCGACGCCGTCCACGAGCACGCGGCACCCGCCGCACATTCCCGTGCCGTCCACCATGATCGTGTTCAGGCTCACGAGCGTCGGCACGCCATAGGGCTCGGTCGTCTTCGAGCAGAACTTCATCATGACGGGCGGCCCGATCGCGATCGCGAGATCCACGTCGCGGCCCTCCGCCCGGCGCCCCTCGATCAGGCTCTTCAGCATGTCCGTCACGAAGCCCTTGCGGCCGGAGGAGCCGTCGTCGGTGCAGACGAGGAGCTCGCTCGAGGCGGCGCGCAGGCGGTCTTCGAAGACGAGGAGATCCTTCCTTCGGGCACCGAGGATCGTGACGACCTCGTGCCCGGCGTCCCGAAAGGCCCGCGCGATCGGAAGGATCGGCGCCGCACCGATGCCTCCGGCGACACAGGCCACCGTTCCGCGGAAGTCCTCGGGCTTGCCCGGCACCCCAATGTGCGTCGGATTGCCGAGCGGTCCCGCGACGTTCGAGAAGGCGTCGCCTTCGGAGAACGACTCCCTCATCTCGAAGGTCGTCTTGCCGACCGC
This sequence comes from Thermoanaerobaculia bacterium, assembly GCA_035498835.1. GTDB lineage: Bacteria > Acidobacteriota > Thermoanaerobaculia > UBA5066 > Gp7-AA6 > DATBFU01. The sequence continues at coordinate 22,742 of DATJZU010000168.1, read as the reverse complement.
CTGAACGACCAGCGTGACGCTTCCCCGGGCGGGGTCGACGTCCGCGATCGTCAGCGGAATCCGCTCCGACCGCGCGTGCGGGCGAACCATGACGAACTGTCCCGCGCGGTGACGTCGGGCCACGCGAGGCGCCGCCACTTCGAAAAGAGTGACGTTTTCGGCGAGCGCCCGTTTCACGAGAATTTTGAACACGTCCACCTCATTTGAAGACAAGAGCGCGACAGCCGTCAGACAGGAACATGGTGGCGGCTCGGCAACACGTCGACTCGATGCAAATGCATCAAAGCCGACCGACACGCCGACTTGCCGAGATGTCCTCGAGACGAAATACAATCTTACCGATGAGCGACTGGAAGTCCCCGCACCCCCTCTGGATCGTCGGGCACCGCGGGGCGCCCCGGCGCGCGCGGGAAAACACGATCGCGAGCTTCGACTGGGCCGAGAGCTTCGGCGTGGACGCGATCGAGCTCGACGTGCGCCAGACGCGCGAAGGAGAGGCCGTCGTCTTCCACGACGAGGACATCGCGCTCGGCTCGCAGCGCATCCCGGTGCGTCACTTCACCGCGCGCGAGATCGAGAAGCTCACGTTCTCCTCGGAATTCGGCGAGCACAAGATCCCGAAGCTCGAGGAGGTCTTCCACCGCTACGGACGGAAGCAGCGCTACGTCGTCGAGGTGAAGACCTCGGCCGGCGTCAATCTCGCGACGATGGCGCGCCGGGTCGCGAGACTCGCGGAGGCCTACCGTGTCGCCGACCGCTGCCTCGTCGCGTCCTTCGACGCCGAGTTCCTGCGCAAGATGCGCGACGCCGATCCGTCGATCGCGACGAGTTTTCTCTTCGACCGCCCGGTGGCGCTTCCGGAGCCGGGCCGCGCGACGCCGCTCTTCCCGCCGGTGGACGCCATCGGGCCGCGCAAGGATCTCGTGGCGGCGCCGCTGCTCGCTCAGGCTGCGGCCGCGAATCTCTCCGTGCACGTCTGGACGGTGGACGAGATGGAGGAAGTCGCGCGGCTCGCGGCGGCGGGCGTCGCCTCGATCACGACGAACGCACCCGACGCGGCGCTCCGGCTGCGCGACGGAGAGGGACGCGAGGAGCGCCACGTGGCGCTGCGGCCGGTCGCGACGGCCGGGCCGGTGAACTGAGAAAAGCTGTCAGCTCTCAGCTTTCGGCCAGAACCGAAAACTGACAACTGACAACTGATAACTGACAACTCGTCTCACGTCGCGATCACGACGTGCGTGCCGCCGAGGATCTCGAGGGCCGCGCCGGTGATGGCCGCGGCGTCGTCGGAGGCGAGGAAGAGCACGGTCCGCGCCACGTCGCGCGGCCAGAGCTTCTCGGCGAGCGGCGATGCGCGTTCGGCCGCGCCCGTCTCGTCCAGCCGGTTCTCGACCGCGCCGGGACAGACGGCGTTGACGGCGATGTTGTGCTCGCGAAACTCTCGCGCGAGACTCTGCGTCAGGCCGATCAGCCCGAACTTCGCGGCGCTCTGCGCCGAGACGTTGGCGTCGCCGCGGATACCGTGGACGGACGCCACGTTGACGATGCGCCCGCGGCGGCGGGCCACCATGCCCGGCAGGACGGCACGGCAGAAGTTCGCGGCGCCGGTGAGGTTCGTCGCGATCACGCGGTCCCAGTCGTCGGGCGTCAACTCCAGGAAGGGACGCCAGACGAACACTCCCGCGTTGTTGACAAGGACGTCCACGGGCCCGAGCTCCGCCTCGGCGCGCCGGACGCACTCCTCGGCCGCGTCGCGCGCCGTGACGTCGGCGGGAAGCGCGAGCGCGCGGCCGCCCGCCTTCCGCACGAGGCGCTCCGTCTCCTCGAGCTCGTTCTCGCTTCGCGCGACGAGCGCGACCTTGCCGCCCTCTTCCGCGAAACGCAGAGCGACGGAGCGGCCGATGCCGCGGCCCGCGCCCGTCACGATGACCGTCCGATCGCGGAACTTCACGCGCGCACCTTCGCGAGATCGTCGAAGACATCGGGTTGAAACAGTCTTCCGGAATCGCCGCCCGTGAACGTGGGGCCGGCGAGGAGCCGCACGTCGCCCTCGCGCGCGGGCGGCTGGTCGATTCGAACGCGGTGCACGACGAGCGGGAACAGGTGCCGCTCGGGGTCGCGCGGACACACGCGCCCGCGGCCCACCCGCGCCTGGACCGTGGCGGTCATTGCCGGATGGAGATAGAGAAGCGTCGCGCGGCGGCGCCGGATGAGGTTGACCGCCGTGCGGCTCGTCGCGAGCACGGCCACGGCGAGCTCGGTCGGCGAGTTCGCGCGCACCTCGCCCGGCGTCAGGAGCGCGGCGCGCGGGAAGCCTCCGGCGTCGGCCGTCAGGAGGGGGAGCACGAGGCGGCGCCGCCGGCGAAACGCCTCGCCCGACAGCGCTCGCAGGAGCTCCGACGGCAGGCGATCGAACTCCTTCATACCCGGAGAAGTGTAACGTCCACCCGCGCGTTCCGAGTCGGGGGCATATGATCGCCGCATGAAGCGGTTCGCCGCTTTGCTCGCCCTGTCGCTCCTGGCCGCCGCGGCGGCCGCGGACGATAAAGCGGACGCGGTGGGACGCGACCTCGTCGCGGCGCTCGGCGGACAGGCCGCCTGGGATGCCGCGCGCCAGTTCCAGTTCGACTTCGTGGTCGAGAAGGATGGCCAGGTGATCGCCCGGTTCTCGCACGCCTGGGATCGCTACACGGGCGACTATCGCCTGACCGGCACGGACAAGGCCGGCGCACCCTTCGCCGTCTACTTCAACGTCAACAACCGTCAGGGCAAGGTGCTCGTCAACGGCCGACCGGTTGAAGGCGAGCCCGCGGCGCAGCACCTCGAGAACGCCTATGAACGATTCATCAACGACACCTACTGGCTCCTCGCCCCCTGGAAGGTCTTCGATCCGGGAGTGAACCGTTCTTACGACGGCGAGAAACCTTGTCCCGCCGGGGGAGTGTGCGACGTCCTGAAGCTGACGTTCGGAGAGAACGTGGGCTTGACGCCGCGCGACACGTACTGGCTTTGGATCGCGCGCGACAACCACCGGATGGTGCAGTGGCAGTACGTCCTGAACGGTGCCGCCGAGGCGCCGACGACGGTGGCGTGGAACGACTGGCAGAAGCTCGGCGGCATCTGGCTCTCACTCGATAAGCCGATGGTGGGCCGGCCGGTGTCGATCCGATTCGAGAACACATCCGTTTCCTCCACGCGCAACGACGCGCTCTTCCGTCCGCCAGCGAATCCCTGAAGCGCGCCCGCCTGCTCGCGTCCGTGCTGTTCGCCGCGGCGTCCGTGGCCACGGGCGCCTCCCCCGCGACCTACGAGACGATCCGGACGACGAGCCTCTCGCAGCCCGCGCGCGTCCTGCTGCTGCGCCCGCCTTCGTTCGCATCGCATCCCGAGCGGCGGTACCCGGTGCTCTACTTCCTCCACGACGCCTGGAGCGACGAGACGGCGCTCGAGGAATACGGCGTCGCCGACGAGCTCTTCCGGCTCATGAGCTCGGGCGACCTGCCGGAGTTCCTCGTCGCGGCGCCGGGGGCGCGCGGGTCGTGGTTCTCGGACTCCCACGACGGGAAGGATCTCTGGGAAAAGTTCGTGCGCGACGATCTGCCGCGTTGGATGGAGGAGAAGAATCGCGCGATCCCGGGGCGAAAGGCCCGCGCCGCGACGGGGATCTCGATGGGCGGCTACGGCGCCGTCAAGATCGCGCTGAAATACCCGTACTTCTACGGCTCCGTCTCGGCGCTCTCCGGCGCGCTCATTCCGTTCGGCCGCGAGGACCTCAAGCGCTACAGCTTCCTGGCGCGCTGGACGATCCTGCACGTCTTCGGGCGCTCGCGCACCGACAACACGCTGGCGGAGAACGACGTCTGGGGGCTCCTCTCGGCTTCGCATTTCGACGCATCGCCGTTTCCGTTGTATCTGCGCGGCGGGACGGAGGACGTGTACGGTCTCGGGCGCGTCGCGGCGCAATTCGCGGCGTTCGCGGCGGACCACGGCATCGCGGCGACCGCGGTGCTCGAGCCCGGCGTCCATGACTGGACTTACTGGCGCCGTGCCCTGATCCCGATGGCGCGGTGGCACGCGCGTCAGTTCTCGTATGATTCGGACCGATGACCGCGTCGGGATCGAACGGCCACCGCCTCGTCCTCTTCGACATCGACGGCACCCTGCTCTCCGCCGGACGCGCCGCGCGTGAGTCCGTGCTTGCCGCGCTGGAAGCGGTCTATGGCTGGAAGTCCGATCCGGACGCCCCGCGGGAAGGCAAGTACGACTTCTCGGGCAAGACGGACCCGCAGATCGTGCGCGAGCTCGTCGGCGACCGCGTCGGCATCGAGCGCCGCGAGGCGGAACTGCCGCGCGCCCTGGCGCGGTATCTCGAGGAGCTGCGGCGCCGCCTGAGTCCCGAGGCGGTCGTGCCGAAGCCCGGGATCGCGGAGCTGCTGCGGCGGCTCGCGGCGTGGCCGGGAGTCACGCTCGCGCTCCTGACCGGAAACCTCGAGGCCGGCGCGCGGTTGAAGCTCGAGCCGCCCGGCTTCAATGCTTACTTTCCCTTCGGTGCCTTTGGAAGCGACTCCGCGGATCGCTACGAGTTGCCGCCGGTAGCGGTGGCCCGCGCGCGCGAGCACAGCGGCCGCGAATTCTCCGGGAAGGCGGTCGTGATCGTGGGCGATTCGGTGCACGACGTCGCTTGCGGCCGGTCCCTGGGCGTACGCTCCGTGGCGGTCGCCACCGGACCGACGCCGGCCGAGCGCCTCGCCTCCGAGCGCCCGGACGCCCTGCTTTCGGACTTCTCCGACGTGGACGCGGGGATGGCGGCGATCCTCGGATGAGACGCGCAGCCGCGGTTCTTTCGTTTCTGACGCTCGCGTCGCTCGGCTGCGCGGGCGGCGGCGCCGGTTCGGCTCCGCCCGTTTCGGCTCCGGCGTCGGCGGCCGCGTCTCCGGCGGCTCCTTCCGCGGCGGCTCCGGGGAACGCTCCGTTCACCGCCGCTCCGGCCGCGGCGCACGACATCCGCGTCACGGTCGACACGCGCGCCGCCCGGGAGATTCTCCTGTCGCTGGCGCGGCCCAGGTGGGAGCCCACCGACATGAAGCTCCTCGAAGACATGACGCCGATCCGGCTCACGATCCAGGATTCGGGCCGTGACGACGAGGCGTTCCAGCGGGACTTCGGGGCCGCCTGGAACCCGGAGAACCGAACCGCCGTCTTCGACTTCGCGTCGATCCGCCAGGAGCTCGATCGGTGGCAGGTGCTGCTCGAAGCCGTGAACTCGGGCCGCGCCGAGCTCCAGCGCGAAAGCGCCCGCCGGGCGGCCGCGCTCCTGCCGGGAGACCGGATCATCTCCGCGAAGCTCACGGTGTACGTCAGCTTCGGCCTCGCGGGCCTCGCCGATCACCTGGCCGCAAAGCTGCCGGACGGGACGCCGGTGCTGGTGGTGGATCTGGCGCGTGTCCTCGGCGACGTCGAGCCCGCGTCGACGAATCAGGTCTCGCGGCTCGTTCGCCTGATTTCCGGCGAGGCCTTTCGGATCGCCTGGGCGGCGTACCGCGAAGGCAGCCCCGCCTGGGGGCGGCTGCCCGCGGCGCTCGGCTCGCTCGAGCCGCTCGTCCGCGTCACGGCGGAGTCGGGGCCGGTGGCGCTCTACGGCATCGAGGAGAGCTTCTTTCCCCTGTCGACGTGGCTCAAGGAGCCGATGCTGCGCAGCGTCAACGACCTGAATCGAATGGCCGAGAGGCTGATCGAGTCGGAGGCGGACCTCGAGACGCGCGTCTCGCTTTCGAGCGAGGTCAAGCGCCCCGACTTCGTGCGGCGCGTCGCGGGCCCCGCCGGGGCCTACATGGCCGACGGCATCGCCCAGATTTCGGGCGTCGACGGCCTGCGCCGGACGCTCGCGCAGGGACCGGTCGCCTTTTTCCGCGCCTACGAAGCGGCGGGGGCGAAACTCAAGGAGCTCCCGCCGTTCAGCAAGTCCGTCGCCGATCGGATCGCGGCGGCCGCCGCGGCGCCGGCGAAGTAACCGCCCGCCGACGCGATGGACTCCTACCTCGCGCTCGAGAAGACGCTCCTCCTCCTCTGCGCGGACCTCGCGATCATCGTCGCGGCGGCGCGACTCTTCGGCTGGCTCTTCGGGAAGGTCGGCCAGCCTCCGGTCGTGGGAGAGATCCTCGCCGGCGTCATCCTCGGGCCGTCGCTCCTCGGCCGCCTCTACCCGGGAGTGATCCAGACGCTGCTTCCGCCGAAGACGGCGTCCCTCCTCTCGGCGTTCGCGCAGATCGGGCTCGTCCTGCTCATGCTGCTGATCGGCCTCGAATTCCCGTTCGACCGGATGCGGCAAGCGGCGAGGGCCTCGATCTCCGTGGCGGTCGCGGGCATCGTCGTGCCGTTCGCGTCGAGCTACGCGCTGGCGGGATGGCTCTACCGGCTCGCTCCGGGCGCCTCTTCGCTCGGGGCCTTTCGGCTCTTCTTCGCGACCGCGGTGTCGATCACGGCGATTCCGATCATGGGCCGCATCCTCATCCACACGCGGCTGACGCGCACGCGGATGGGGCTGACGTCCATCACGGCGGCGGCGCTCGACGACGTCCTGGGATGGCTGCTCCTCGGCGCCGTGGTCGCAACCGTGACGCACGGCGAATTGGATCTCGGACGTCTGGGGCTCTCCCTCGCGGGCGTCCTCGCCCTCGGAGCGGGATTCTGGGCGCTCGGACGCTACGGGTTGACTCGTCTGAAAGTGCCGCGCACGCCGAGTGGGGGATTGAGCGCCGGCGCCCTCGCGGGCGTCCTGACCGCGGCGTTCACCTGCGCGATGATCACGAACGCGCTCGGCGTCTTCTCGATCTTCGGGGGTTTCCTCTGCGGCATCGCCGGTTCGTTCAACCGGGACCTGCGGGAGGCGATCAAGACCTCGATCGGCGATCTCGTGGCGGTGCTTTTCCTCCCGATCTTCTTCGTCTTTTCGGGCCTGCGCACCGACGTCGGAAGCCTCGGCACCGACGGGCGCCTGTGGCTCGCGCTCGCGGCCGTGGTCGCGCTCTCCTGTGCGTCCAAGTTCGGCGCGACGGCCCTCGCGGCGCGGGGTTCGGGATTGCCCTGGAAGGAATCGCTTTCGATCGGCCTGCTCATGAACACGCGGGCGCTGATGGCGCTCGTCGTCATCAACATCGGCGCGGACATGGGCGTGGTCGCGCCGGCCGCGTTCTTCTGGCTCGTCACGATGGCGCTCTTCACGACGGTCATCACGACCCCGATCCTGCGGAGGGCCTACCCGAGCCCGGAGGCCGCGGAAGCCTGGGCGGACGAGCCGCCGGAATCGCGGAATGTGGCCGGGGCCAGGGGCTTACGCCTGTCCTGATTGCCGACCACCTTCGTGACGCGGCAGAACTGCTAACATCCGACCCGAGGCCCCATGCAAACCGCCGGCTTCCGCAGGCTCGACTTCCAGATCGACGAGGAGATCTTCGGCCATCGGTCCGGAACGGTCGTCCCGCGTTATTCGGCCGACCGCGCGGCCGCGGACCAGGTCGTCCGCAAGGTCAAGCAGCTCTATCCCGAGTGGCGGTTCGTCCTCTCCGAGGACCAGTGGGGCTACACCGCGACCTGGCAGTGCCCCGGACGTCCCTCGGTGACACCTCTCGTGACTCTCGGTCAGCATCGATCTCCGACGATGACCGTCGCGATCGCGAGGGCCTGCCTCGTGGCCGTCCAGGCGATGCGCCGGTACGAGGAGCGCCGCCAGGCGCGCCTCGGGGCCGCGGCGCCGGAAGCGGCGCCGAAGTCCGAGCAGAAGCAGTCGGGCTGACGACCCCCCCGGCCTGAGCCCCGGCGACCCGATTTCGGGTCCATTTCCCTCTCGGGAATAGGAAAAAAGTGGGGCCTTGCCATAGGAAAACTTTGTACTTAGAATGTACAACAAATTCCGAGCATCGCCGTTAGCCGCCGGCGGCCTTGGCCGTCTTCTGTGCACGCTGCGTTGTGTGCGCTGACTGTCTCTTTTGTCTCATCGGGTGTCGCGAGCGGACAGGTTTGCGCGACCCCCGGCAAGGACGGATCGGGCGGCACGCTCGCCGGCGTCGTCAACACCTACTATCCGGGCACGGCTTCGGTAGCGGCCGGCGCGACGTCGATCACGCTCGGCGCGGCGACCGGAGCCTCGACGGCGATCGCTTCCGGCGACCTGCTCCTCGTGATCCAGATGCAGGACGCGGAGATCAACTCGACGAACACGTCCTCGTACGGCGATGGCGTCGCGGGAGATCCCGGGCAGGGCGCGTCGAGCCTGAACGGCACGGGGGGGTACGAGTACGTGGAAGCCACGAGCGCCGTCACGCTCGCCGGCGGATCCGTGTCGATCCTCGGCGCCGGCACGGCCGGCGGACTCCTGAACGGCTACTCGAACGCCGCCGCGACCGCGACGCGCGGGCAGCGGCGCTTCCAGGTCGTGCGCGTTCCGCAGTACTCGAGCGCGACGTTGGGCTCGACGCTCACGGCCGGCTGGTGGAACGGAACGACCGGCGGAATCCTCGCCATCGACGTCTCGGGAGTCCTCACGCTCGGCGGCGCGACCGTGAGCGTGGACGGCACCGGATTCCGCGGCGGCGGAGGACGCCTCTTGAACGGCGACACCGGGGGCAGCAATACCGACTACCGCTCGGTGTCGACGAAGGACTACCACGGCAGTAAGGGCGAGGGCATCGCGGGCACGCCGATGTGGGTGCTCGATCCCTCGACAAGCACCGTCGTCTCGACCCTGGTCGAGGGATATCCCAACGGCAGCATGGCTCGCGGCGCACCGGGGAACGCCGGTGGCGGCGGAACCGACGGCCGCACGAGCCAGAACGATCGAAACTCCGGCGGCGGCGGCGGCGGGAACGGCGGCGTCGGCGGTCAGGGCGGAAACACCTGGTCCTCGAACCTCGCGCGCGGCGGCTTCGGAGGGTTTTCCTTCGCGGCCACCGCGTCTCTGGTGATTCTGGGCGGCGGCGGCGGCGCGGGGACCCGAAACAACGACTCGGGCGATGCCTCGAGCGGCGGTGCGGGAGGCGGGCTCGTGCTCGTGCGCGCGGGAAGCGTCAGCGGCGCGGGAACGATCACGGCCAACGGGGCGAACGGCCAGAGCGGCGTCAGCGACGCGGGCGGCGGCGGCGGCGCGGGCGGAACGATCGTGGTGACGACGTCCTCAGGCAGTCTCTCGAGTCTGTCGGTCGCGGCGCATGGCGGCCAGGGCGGAGACGGCTGGCCGGCTCAGGGTCCCGGGACCGGTTGCCCCGGCGGCGATGCGTGCAACTACCACGGTCCCGGGGGCGGCGGGGGAGGCGGCATCGTCCTGCTGTCGAGCGCGCCCGCGTCCGCGGACGTCTCGGGCGGCGCCAACGGCACGACGACGACGGATCAGATCGCGTACGGCGCGACTTCCGGCGCCGCCGGCTCGACGAGCAGCGCCGTGACGCCGGGCCAGATTCCGGGCGTGAGCTCGGGCGCCACGTGCGCACCGCCGACCCCGACTCCGACTTCCACACCGACGTCGACTGCGACCCCGACGGCGACGTCCACGCCGACCCGCACGCCGACGTTCACGCCGACGGCCACGGCAACGGCGACTTCGACGCCGACGTTCACGGCGACGGCCACACCCACGGCGACGCCCACGCTGACCCGCACTCCAACGTTTACGCCGACGGCCACGGCAACAGCCACGGCGACTCCGACGGCGACGCCGGTGCCGCCCACGGGGACACCTACGCCGACGTCGACGCCGACAATCACGCCGTCGCCGACGCCGACTCAGACGCCGACGTTCACGGCGACCTCAACGGCTACGCCGACGGCCACCTTCACCTCGACGCCGACGCCGGTACCCCCGACGTTCACGCCGACCTTCACGTCGACGCCGACAATCACGCCGTCGCCGACGCCGACTCAGACGCCGACGTTCACGGCGACGGCCACAGCCACGGCGACGTCCACGCCGACCCGCACTCCAACGTTTACGCCGACGGCCACGGCAACAGCCACGGCGACTCCGACGGCGACGCCGGTGCCGCCCACGGCGACACCTACGCCGACGTCGACGCCGACAATCACGCCGTCGCCGACGCCGACTCAGACACCAACGTTCACGGCGACGGCGACACCGACGGCGACGTCCACGGCAACAGCCACGGCGACCGCGACCCCGACGTCAACGCCGACGATCACGCCGTCGCCGACGCCGACCCAGACGCCGACGTTCACCGCGACGCCTACGCCCACGGCAACGGCGACGCCAACGGACACTCCGACGCCAACCGCAACGCCGACGTTCACGGCGACTGCAACCGCGACCCCGACGTCGACGCCGACAATCACGCCGTCGCCCACCCCGACTCAGACGCCGACGTTCACCGCGACGGCGACAGCCACGGCCACATCCACACCGACTAGCACCGCAACGTTTACGCCGACGAACACGGCAACAGCCACGGCGACTCCGACGGCGACGCCGGTGCCGCCCACGGCGACACCTACGCCGACGAGCACGCCGACTGCGACGGCAACTGCGACGCCGACGGCTACGTCCACGCCGACGATCACGCCGTCGCCCACTCCGACCCAGACGCCGACGTTCACCGCGACGCCTACGCCCACGGCGACCTCGACACCGACGCCGGTGCCGCCCACGGCGACACCTACGCCGACGAGCACGCCGACTGCGACGGCAACACCGACGGCGACGTCCACGGCAACAGCCACGGCGACCTCGACACCGACGCCGGTGCCGCCCACGGCGACACCTACGCCGACGAGCACGCCGACGGCGACGACAACTGCGACGCCGACGTCCACTCCGACGATCACACCGTCGCCGACCCAGACCCCGACTCAGACACCAACGTTCACAGCGACGGCAACAGCCACGGCGACCTCGACGCCGACGCCGGTGCCGCCCACAGCGACACCTACGCCGACGATCACGCCGTCGCCGACCCCGACTCAGACGCCGACGTTCACCACGACGCCTACGCCCACGGCGACGGCAACACCCACGGCGACCTCGACACCGACACCGGTGCCGCCCACGGCGACACCTACGCCGACGAGCACGCCGGCCGCGACTTCGACCCCGACGTCTACGCCGACCGCAACCGCAACGCCGACGTTCACGGCTACGGCGAGTCCGACGACTACGTCAACGCCGACCTCGACGCCGACAGCCCTGCCGCCGACGGCAACGCCGACACCCACAGCGACGAACACGCCGACGGCCACCGCCACGGCGACGCCGACGGCTACGCCACCAGCCACCGCAACCCCGACGTCGACCCCGACGATCACGTCGTCGCCGACGCCAACTTCGACCGCGACGCCGACTCCGACTGCGACGCCGACTCAGACCGCGACTCCGTCGTCCACGCCGACGCCAACGGTCCCTCCGTCGACGCCGACTCCGACCGTGACACCGACCGCGACACCGACGCCGCCGGCCGATTTCATTCCGACCGCCCTGGACGTCGATACGACGGCCGGTGCGAGCAGCGACGGAAACGGAGTCCTCGAGCCCAACGAGACGGCCGACGTCGATCCTTACTGGAAGAATGCTGGCGGCTCGTCCTATGACCTGGACGGCGTCGCTTCCGCGGCCACGGGCCCGGCCGGCGGCGTCTACTCCATCACCGACTCCGTCGCCGCGTACGGCGTCGTCGGCGCCGGAGCCTCGGTCAGCTGCGCACCGGATCCCTACGCAGTCTTCGCGGCGGCGTCTGGACCGCGGCCTGCGTCGCACTGGGACATAACGGTCACGGAGACGCTAAACCATCCGACGACGCCTCCGAAGGTCTGGACGCTGCACCTGGGTGACAGCTTCTCGGACGTGCCGCGCTCGTATCCCTTCTACAAGAAGATCGAGACGATCTACCACAACCTCATCACGGTGGGTTGTACGGCGACCGAGTACTGCCCGACGGCCAAGGTGCCGCGCTCGCAGATGGCGATCTTCATCGCGCGCGGAATCGCCAAGGGCGGCGGCAATGTTCCGACGGCCGGTGTCTGGAACGGCCAGCCGTACAACTGCACCGCCGGCGGTGTCTCGCTCTTCAGCGACGTGAAGCCGACGGACATCTTCTGCAAGAGCGTCCATTACATTGCCGTGCAGAACGTGACGACAGGCTGCTCGCCGGGCCGTTATTGCGCCGCCGACAACATCACGCGCGCCGAGATGGGAATCTTTATCGCCAAGGCGATCGTGGCTCCCGCCGGCGGCGCGGCCGTTCCGATGACCTACGGACCCGATCCGGTGACCGGCTTCTCGTACTCGTGCGATCCTGCGAGCCCGAATCTCTACTTCACGGACGTGTCGGTCTCGGATCCGTTCTGCAAACACGTCCACTTCCTCTGGGCCAAGGGGATCATCGCCGGATGCCCGGCGAACCAGTACTGTCCGACGACCGACGTCGCGCGGGACGAGATGTCGAAGTTCCTGACCAACGCGTTCAAACTCGTGCTCTACGGGCCGTAGCCCGTCGGCGCGCCTCGGCGCCTGATCCGTCGCGGCACGCCGGTTGCACCTCCCTCCGCGCCGGGAGGACGTCGATGCGTCACGAGCACGCGATCCTGGTGGTCGAAGATGACCCGTACACCCGGACCGCCGTCGCCGGCCTGCTCCGGGAGAACGGATTCAAGACCTGGCGAGAGCCGAACGGGACGACCGCGCTCCGCCGGCTTCGCGGCCGGCGAAAGCCTTGCGTCATTCTGCTCGATCTGATGATGCCGGGGATCACGGGGTGGGAGTTCCTGGAGCGTCATCGGGCGAATCGGAGCCTCTCGAAGGTGCCTCTCGTACTCATGACCGGTTGGACCGATACGGATCTCGCTCAGGCCCGGGCGATGGTGACCAAACCGATCGACCCGGCGCGACTGCTCCGGAGCCTGCGGCGCGTCCTCGCGAGCTCGCCCTGCGGCGGGAATCGGCCTCGCCGCGGTTCTGGTCGCGTAAAACGCCGGGGGAACCGCCGGGCGGCCTGACGGCTCGGGAAAACCGAATCGCTCCCCGGTCTTTCTCGTCGAATCGCGACGCTCGGCTACACTGAGACGACGGAGGAGTGGCCGAGCGGTTTAAGGCGGCAGTCTTGAAAACTGCTGTGCTGGTGACAGCACCGAAGGTTCGAATCCTTCCTCCTCCGCCACTCGAACTCGCTGCTCCATCCCTCCTCCTCCGTCAGGCGGTCTCGGGTCGGCAGGCGATGATCCGGGGATCAGCTCTCCTTCGTTGCGCGCCGTGTCCTCTGCACCGCCAGCGAAACCGCGGTCACGAGCCGCCGGGGCGTGAACCGAACGGCCTCGGCGAGGATCCAGTTCCCGATTCCCGGAATCACGACGCGCCGTCCACGTTTCATCCCAAGGTATCCGGCCTCGGCCACCGATCGAGCATCCCGGACGAGCGGGCTGCGAAAGAGCCGTGTCTCGAGCATGCCCGCCGCCTTCCCGAACTCGGTCCGCGTCGGGCCGGGGCAGAGCGCGGTCACGGTCACGCCCGAGCCGGCGACCTCGCTCGCGATCGCTTCGGAAAACGAGAGCACGTACGCCTTCGTCGCGTAGTAGACGGCCATGAGTGGGCCCGGTTGAAACGCCGCCGTCGACGCGACGTTCAGGATTCGCCCGCGGCCTCGCGCGATCATTCCCGGCAGTACGCGCTTCGTGAGCTCCGTCAGCGCGACGAGGTTCACGCGGATCATCGCGAGCTCCCGGTCGAGCGGGGTTTCCGCGAACGGTCCGTGGACGCCGAGTCCGGCGTTGTTGACGAGCAACTCGACCGCCAATCCCCGGGCCTCGACCTCCTGGGCCACGACCCGCGCCGCCTCGCTCTCTGCCAGATCCCTCACGATGATCGTGACGGCTGCCCCGAACTCCTCCCGCAGTCCCTTGCCGATGCTCTCGAGGCGATCGCGCCGGCGCGCGACGAGGACGAGGTCGTGCCCGTCCCGCGCCGCGATCGTCGCGAGCTCGAGACCGAGGCCGCTCGAGGCGCCGGTGACGAGCGCGACGGGCCGCGTCAAGAGTCCAGAGTCGAGAGGCGGGGATGCGCGGTCGCCGCGGAATCGGTGCCGGCCGACGCCTTCGTGAGCGGCCGCGGACGCACGACGTAGGTCCCGGCGTGCGCGAGCTCGGCCTTCGCCCAGCGCAGGAGGCCGTGGAACAGCATGACCCATCGCGCCGAGCGCACGGAGAAGCCGACGAACTTCGGCCGCCGGCCGGCGTTGTGGTTGCCGTAGATGCCGAGCTTCATCTTGCGCTGCGCGATCTTGACGAGACGCCGGTTGTAGAAACGAATCGGGTAGTAGCCGATCTCGGCGCCGTCCTCGAAAAATGGCGGCACGCCGAGCCGTTCATGCGACCAGCGGTAGATCGGCGTGATCGCGGCGAAGTAGTAGAGCGCCGTGTCGAGGAGGAAGGCGATCGTCATGGTGTCGTAATCGCCCATGACGTAGTACTTGTCGCGATAGATCGACTCGTAGAAGTACTTGAAGAACCGGTCGTAGCGGCGGTTGTGCTCCGAGTACTCCTTTTCCATTTCCTCGGCGGGCGCGCCGGAGAGGGCCTGGAGGATCAGCCGCGTCCGCGTCCACACGGAGAAGGACATTTGGTCGAGACCCGGCGAGTAGAAGGGATCGAGGAATCCGCCCGCGTCGCCGACGCAAGTCCAGCCCGCGCCGATGTATTTGTCGACGAAGTAGGGCAGATGTGCGTAGGAGCGGCAATCGCCTTCGATCGCCTCGGCGCCGACGAGGAGCTCACGGGCCAGGGGATTTCCGTCGAGGAATCGCGTCAACCTTTCGAGCGGCGTCTTGCCTTCGGGGTTGACGAGACGCTTGTCCCAGACGACACCGACGCTCGTCTCGCCGCCGGAGAGCGGGATGAACCAGATCCAGTATCCCCAGCCGGTCATGTGGTTCGTCGCGAGGCGCCGCGGCGCGAGCACCGCCCGAGCCCACGGATCGCCCGGGTCCGTTCCCGCGACGGCGACGCCGTCCATGTCCTTGACGTTGCGATACCGCACCCAGATCGCGGCGGTCGGGTGCGTCTCGATCGGCGTCACCCCGCCGCGCTTGCGCGCGAGCATGGCCTGTCGGCCCGTCGCGTCGACCATCCAGCGGCAGCGCACCGTATGGCGCGACCCGTCGCTCTTCTCGATGGTCAGCGAGTTGCCTTCCGTTCCTCCGAGCTCCCAGGCCGTGACCCTCGCCGGCCGCCAGACTTCGCTGCCCTCCTCGCGGGCGAGCTTCAGGAGGTGCTCGTCGAGCTTCGAACGGTCGAGCTGAAAGGACGGGGTTCGGGCGAGTTGGGTCGGGCCGGTCTCGGAAGCTTCGCGCAGGCAAGTCACCCGGTCGTTGACGAACCAGTAGCGGAAGGCCTGCTTCGGAAGCTGCTCGCGCGACAGGTGGTCCCAAAGCTTCAGGACGCGCGTCAGGAAGTAGGCCGAGACCTCGACGGTCGATTCGCCGACCTTCCAGTCGAAGAGTTCGGTTTTCTCGACGACGAGGACCTTCAGGTCCGGCCGGCCGCGCTTCAGGAGAATCGCCGTCGACGCGCCGGCCACGGCGCCCCCGACGACGGCGACGTCGTAGTCGAAGGCGGACTCCGGCGTGGGAAGAGGCTCGGCCGAGGCCATGGGGAATCCTAGTCTACGGCAGAATTCCGCTCCGCTCGTCGACGGTGATCGTGCGGTCCACGCGCTCGACGGGGCCCAGCTCCTGGACTCGTCCCGACGGCCACTGCACGGCGAAAGCGACCAGCCGGGTCGCGGCGCCGAGCCCGAGATGCGCGATCGGGCTGCCCGTCGAGAGGTAGCCGCTCGCGTTGTCGGTCTCGACGAGGAGCATGCGGCCGCCCGGGAGCGTCGCCGTGATCCTCGCGCCGACGCCATCGCGATTGTCCACGCCGGGCGCTCCGCGTAGACGGATCCGCAGGAAGTGCTCGCCGGGCCTCCGGCTTCCGAGAAAGAGCGCCTCGGGAGCCTGCACCGAGCGCACGTAGACGTCGAGGGCGCCGTCGCCGTTGGCGTCGAAGGCCACGGCCGCGCGCCCGTTCGTCTCGAGGTCGAGCCCGTCGAGGAAGCCACGCTCCTCGAACATCGGATCGCCTTCACGCCCCGTGCCGCGATTGTGGAAGTAGCGGTCGCGCTCGGTGCCGGCCATTCCGAATCCCTTGCGGTCGAACGTCCGCGTTCCCGCGACGTAATCGTCCCAGTACGCGAGCGAGTCCCACCAGAACTCGAGCTCCGTGTCGTGGTCGCGCCCATCGCCCCACATGCCGTTGGTCGCGTAGAGGTCGAGCCAGGAATCGTTGTCGAGGTCGGCGGCGATCGTGCTCCAGTTCCATCCCGCGTGGGCGGCGCCCGAGCGCGCGGTCGCGTTCTCGAAGGTGTGATCGGGGCGCTGGAGGAGAAGCGAGTTTCCCGTCGCCATCTTCTCCATCCAGGCAATCGCGACGGGCAGGAAGATCCGCCCGGGGATACCGATCGGCAGCGACGGATACTCGTGGAGGAAGTACCACTGCGTATCGGCGCCGGTCGTGTAGAGGTCGAGCTGGCCGTCGCCGTCGAAATCGCCCCAGATCGCCGACATCCCGTACGCGCGGATCTCCGCGCCGGCCTTCTTCGTCACCTCGGCGAATCGCCGGCCGCCGTCGTTGCGGTACAGCTGCGTCAGACCGAAATCGTTCGTCAGGAAGAGGTCCGTGCGCCCGTCGCCGTCGTAGTCGGCGAAGAGCGACGAGAGCGTCCAGCGCGGCGGCTCCGCGACCCCCCAGTCGGCGCTCGCGTCGGTGAAGTGCCCGTGGCCGTCGTTGATGTAGAGATGGTTCGGCTTGCCGTCGTTTGCATCGAACGGCGGGTCGGGCATCTTGTTGTAGTAATCGCCCGTCACGCAGACGAAGAGGTCGAGGTCGCCGTCGCCGTCCACGTCGGCGAACGTCGCCGTGCGCGCGTCCTTGGGGATCGAGATGCCGGATCGATCGGTCCACTCCTCGAAGGTCCCGTCGCCCTTGTTGTGGAAGAGGCGCGCGGGGCCGAAGGCGTCCGTCACGAAGAGGTCGGGGTAGGCGTCGCCGTCGATGTCTCCGGCGGCGACGCCCGTCGCGGCGATGCCGTGCGCCGCGTCCTTCGCGAGGCCGGCCTTTTCGGTGACGTCGGTGAAGTGGCCGCGCCCGTCGTTGCGGTAGAGGATCGAGCGAAGGCCATCCGCCACGAAGAGATCCTCGGCGCCGTCCTGGTCGTAGTCGAGGACGGCGACACCCGAACCGGGCCAGATGTCCGAGATCAGGTGATTGGTGAGCCGGAGCGGGGGATCGTTGCGCGGCGCCCCCAGGCCGGACTCGGCGGTGGCATCGTGGAAGCGCGGGGAGGGTTCGGTGCGATCGGCCGCGGCGGAGAGGAGCGAGACCGAGAAGTTCGGCGCGGCGGATCCGCGCGTCTCCTCGGTCACCCGGACGTCGGCGCTCCGTTCGATTCGCGCGCCATTCGCAGTGAAGCCGCCCACGGTGAAGCGGACGCGGCCCGAGGTCTTCTCGACGCCGCCGCGGTCCTCGTGCGCCGGCTTCTCGACGCGGAAGTCGACGTAGCCCATCCGTTCGAGACCAGACCATGCCCACGAGCGGAGCGCCGCCAGGCCCTGAGGGTCGGCGGCCGTCGGCTCGCGGCTCCGAAGCGCCCGGCGCGTCGCCTCGCAGGCGTCCCGCCAGCGCACGAGGCGTTCCATCCAGGGCTGGAACTCGCGCCGCAGGCGGTGGATCGAAGTGTTGTGGTACGCCCAGATTCCTATGGCGGCCGCGACGACCGCGGCCAGGACGAGGAGGAACCGTTTCACGCGCTGGGATGGTAACGGTTTCCAACTCGAAGCAGATCCACTAACATCGGCCGGCTGGACCACTTGCGGAGAGGTGGGTGAGTGGCTGACTTGAGGTCGGCGCGAGCCGACCGAAAGGGCGCCGGCTTCCTGCCGGAGCCAACCCAGCGGGCGTGCGTCGCATGCGCCGCTGGTTTCCAACTCGAAGCAGATCCACTAACATCGGCCGGCTGGACCACTTGCGGAGAGGTGGGTGAGTGGCTGAAACCAGCGGTTTGCTAAACCGCCATAGGGGCCTAAACCTCTATCACGGGTTCGAATCCCGTCCTCTCCGCCAATCTTTCTGAGTTCGCTAAGCGCGAGCTCCAATCGCACTTCGCTCGCACGGGATCGCGCCGCCTCGTTGGCAGCAAATGCGGCCGAGGGCGCGAGACAACCGGCCGTCGAGGCCGGCGGTAATCCCGTCTCTCCACAATCCTGT
Organism: Thermoanaerobaculia bacterium; assembly: GCA_035498835.1. GTDB lineage: Bacteria > Acidobacteriota > Thermoanaerobaculia > UBA5066 > Gp7-AA6 > DATBFU01. Next base: position 4,454 of record DATJZU010000168.1, on the reverse strand, counting down.
CCCGGCCTTCACCGCCGGATCGACAGCTCTTCGTAAGAAATGATCGGATTCGATCCGAGGATGCCGAGGCCCTCGACCTCGGGCCGCGCGAAGCAGTACACCTGGTCGTGGAAGAGCGGGATGACGTAGGCCTCGCGCGCGAGGAGCTCCTCGACCTGACGGTAGATCGCGTGGCGGGTGCGGGGATCGGTCTCGGCGCGGCCGCGCTCGGCGAGCTCGTCGATCTCCCGCGAGCCGACGTACTTCCCGAAGAACCCGGCGTCCGAATGGAAGAGCGTGTGGACGAAGTTGTCCGCGTCCGCGTAGTCCGCGTTCCATCGCCCGATGTTCACGTCGCCTTCGCCCTTCGGTTGCCCCGCCATGTACTCGGCCATCGTCTTGTTGATCGGCCGGAGGCGGAAGCCGATGTCGCGGAAGGACGCCGTCAGCTCGCGAAAGAAGCCCGAGAACTCGCCGAAGAAAACGGGGTGGACCGCGGCCGACAGGTCCGTCGGCTCCCGCGAGACCGTCGCTTCCACGGAGCTGTCGGAGGCGTGCGCGCCGGAGATCGGGCCGGAGCCCGGGCCCGAAGCCGAGTAGCCCAGGAGACCGGGCGGGATGATGCCGTGCGCCGGGATCGCGACCCGGCCCAGCGTGCGCCGGACCATCCCGGCGACGTCCACGTTACGAACGAGGTCGCGCCGCCGCTCCACGTCCTGAAACGGTCCCTTGAGGCTGTTGAAGGTCAGGAAGTAGGTCGAGAGTCTCGGGCTCTCGCGGTAGTTGCCGGCGAATCGCGGATCGTGACGGAAAGCTTCGGCATCGGCCGGCAGCAGATCGGACGAAATGGAGAACCTTCCGGCGAGGAACTCGCTCCGGATCTCCTCGGGCGACACCCCGAAGCGGAACTCGATCCCTTCGCTGCGCGGGAAGCCGTCGCGCCAGTAGTGCGCATTGCGCTCGAGCTCGAGCCGGCGTCCCGACTCGAAGCGAACGAGGCGGAACGGACCGGTGCCGACGACGCCGTCACCGGCTCCCGATCCGACGGCGGCGGTTCCCTCCGGGAGGACGGCCGTCGGTGTGTAGGAGATGACCGCGGGGAAGAAGGCGACGGGCTTCTCGAGGTCGACGGAGAACTCGCTCGGCGACACGATGTGGAATCCCTCGAGATCGGCCGCCTCGCCGTCGAAGATCTTGCGCGCGCCCTGGATCGGCGCGAGCAGCCAGCGGTTCACGCTCTGGCTGAGCAGCAGCCGCTCCCAGGAGGATCGCACGTCGCGCGCGGTCAGGCGCCGGCCGTCGTGGAATCGGATGCCCGGCCGAAGCCGGAAACGGTATCGCCGGCCGTCGGCCTCGGGCGTGATCTCGGAAGCGAGCCACGGCACGATCCGTGTGCCCCCGATCGCGCGCGTCAGCGTCTCGAAAAGGCACGGCGCCACGTCGCTTTGCTCCTGCGTTTCGCAGAGGACCGGGTCGAGCTCCTTGACGACGCCTGCGATCGGCACGTGCAGCATCCCGCCGGCGACGTGCCGGTCGGCTCCCGCGCGAGCCTCCGGCGCCTCGGCCTTGCCAAGCTCCGCGTAGTTCACGTACGGCGCGGTGCTTCGCAGCTGCAGTCCGCGAACCGCCGGGCTCGCGATCCGGTAGTCCACGTCGTGGAAGAGCGGCACGACGATCGCCGGGTCGAGGAGCGCGTGCTCGAACTTCCGGTAGACGGCTTCGCGCGCCGCCGGCCGCGTCTCCGCGCGGGCCTCCTCGAGAAGCCGGTCCGTCTCGGGGGAGCAGAAGTACGCGCGGGCGGCGCCGTTGCCCGAGTGGAAGAGCGTGAACGTGAAGTTGTCGGGGTCGTCGTAGTCGGCGATCCACCGCCCGATCATCAGATCCACGTGCCGATTCTCGAGCCACGAATCGAGGAACTCGGGCATCGTCTTCGCGACAACGTCGACCTCGACGCCGAGATCTTTCCAGGCCGCGAAGAGCGCCTCGGTCAGCGCGGCGTACTGGTTCTGCAGGGTCGGATGGAGGGACACACGCAGCCGGATCGGGACCGACAGCCCCGAGGACCGGATCGCTTCGATCGCCTGCTCGCGCGCGACGTGCGTCTGCCGCCGTCCGGCGTCGTGGCCGAGGATGCCGGGCGGGATCAGGCCGGTGGCCGGCAGCGCGAGGCGTCCGAGCGCGCCCCACACGAGGTCCTGCGTGCGGACGGCGCCCGCGAGCGCTCGGCGCACCGCCGCGTTCGACCCGACGGGGGTTCCCGTCTGGAAGACGGCGAAGTACGTGTTCTTCTTCGGCGTCTCGACGAAGCCGGCGCGGAATCGCGGCTCGCGGAGGATCGCCTCGAGGTCTTTCGGAAGCAGGTCCCGCGCGAGATCGATCGAGCCGTTGCGCAGGCCTTCCGCGATCGCGGGCGCGGAGAGGGACGCGCGGAATTCCAGGCCGTCGAGTCGCGCCGGGGGCTGCTTCCAGGAGCGGGGATTTCGCTCGAGGACGACCTTCTCGGACGTCTGGACGGCGACGCGGAAGGGGCCGGTTCCGAGCGGCCGGGCCGCCGGTCCCGACGCGCCGGAGGTGATCGCCGTGCGATGGTCGGTCAGGAGCGAAGGAAAGATCGGCAGCGAGTCCGCGAGCCGGATCTCGATCTCGCGCTCCGACCGCGCCGCGATCCCGGAGACCTCGCCGCTCGCGCCGCCGAGGAATTCCGTGACGCCCCGGATCGCGACGAAGGCCGCCGGAAGCTGGTCCTTCGAGAGCCGAATCGAGTGCTCGAGCGAGGCCTTGACCGCCGCGGCCGTGACCGGCGTGCCGTCGGAGAACGTGACGTCGGGCCGCAGCCGCAGGCGGACCGAACGGGCCTCGTCCTCGAAGGACCATTGCTCGCAGAGTGACGGCGCGAGGTTTCCCTGCGGGTCCGTCGTCACGAGCGTGTCGAACACGTTCGCGAGCGCTTCCGTCTCTTCGTTGGTCTGGAAGGTGCCGGGCTCCGTCGCGGCGATCGGATTGGCCATCGCCACGATGAGCGTGCCGCCCTGCGGGATGGCCTGCTCCGGCGCCGCGTCCGCGGGCGCGAGCTTCTCGATCTCGGCCTGGTACGCCGCGGCCTTCGCGTACTCGCCGCGCAGGTTCGCGAGCGTCGCCGCGAGCGAGAGCAGCTTTCCGAGCTGCTCGGTCTGACCGCTCGCACGCGCCCCTTCGAGCCCGCGTTCGACCCATCGGCGCGAATCGTCGATGCGACGCGCCTGCCAGGCCGTTTCCGCGACGAGCAGGGTTGCGCCGACCGCCCGCGCCGGCTGCTTCTCCTCCTCGAACTCGCGGATGGCCGTTTCGCCTTCCCGCATCGCCGCGTCGATGGCGCCCGCCATGCGGTGGCCGCGCGCGAGGAGCATCCGCGCCTCCGCCTCGAGCAAGCGGTCGCTCGCCTCCTCCGCGTCCTCGAGGTAGTCCAGCGCGATCTTCGCGACCCGGACCGCCTCGTCCGGGCTGAACGCGTCGAGCGACTTCTGCGCGAGCTTCAGGCCGTACTCGACGGTCTTCTCGGCGACGTCCGCCTGCGAGTATTGGTGGACGAGCTCGGGGTAGATGCGCTCGAGCCGGCCCGCGTAGCGCTTCTCGAGGAGCTCCGCGTACTTGCGGTGAAGCGAGCGGCGCCGGCGGCGCGAGAGCGCGGCGTAGAGAACGTCGCGCACGATCCCGCTCGCGAAGGTCAGCCGGTCGCCGCGCGATTCGCGGTCTTCCTCGAGGATGCCCTCGAGGATCAGGCGGTCGATGGAGTCGTCGACGCTGCGGGTGCCCTCGGCGAGCGTCTCGAGGTCGCCCGCGTCGAAGGTCTTCCCGATCACGGAGGCGACGGACAGGAGGTCACGAAGCTCCTCGGGCAGCCGCTCGATCCGTTTCTCGACGGCCTGCTGGATCGTGGCCGGCAGGGCGTCGGCGGAGATCTCGGCTTCCGTCGAGAAGCTCCAGGCGCCGGTGTCGTCGCGGGCGATCTCGCCCGACTCGACGAGGGAACGGATGAGCTCCTTGGTGAAGAAGGGATTGCCTTCGGTCGCCTGGCGCAGGCGGAGCGTCAGCTTGTCCGAGACCTTCGCGTCGCCGACGACCGACTCGACGAGCGATCGGTACTCCGAGGAGGAGAACGGCGGCAACGTCACCGAGACGAAGCGCGGGTCGTCGCCGAAGGACTCGAGCATCTTGATGAGCGGATGCCGCTTGTCCGTCTCCGTCTGACGGTAGCTGCCGACGATGAGCGTCGGGGTCGTGCGCAGCCGCCGCACGATGTACTGGAGCGCCTCGATCGAGATCTCCGCCCCGTGGAGGTTGTCGAGGATCAGGACGAGCGGCTTTCCGCCCGCGATCCGCGTGATCGTCTTCGCGATGAGCTCGAAGACCTGAATGCGGTCCTCGGCCTTCTTCTCGCCGGCCGGAACGGCGATGCGCGAGTCGCCGCCGACGGCGGAGCGCAGCTCCGAGATTTC
>DATJZU010000167.1:0-8834 GCA_035498835.1 Thermoanaerobaculia bacterium | reverse complement strand
CGTTGCGCCATCTGCGGGAACGACCTCGGGTACACCCTTCCCCTGTGCCGCTTCTGCCGTAAGTCCGTGTGCAACTCCTGCGCGGTCCGGACCGGGGGGAGCGTCTTCTGCAGCCGCGCCTGCGCCCACAACTTCATGTTCGGCGGGGACGACGACGTGGACGAGCGGGGCGGCGGGGAGGAATGAGGGAAGGGGAAGCCCCGTCCGCCGCAGCGAAGCGCCCGCGCTTCGCGCTTCCACAATTCGGCCAGTTCTTCTGGCGCGACCCCAACACCCAGTTCCTCTTCCTCTCGGCGGTGGCCGGTGCGCTCGGCGCGCTCGGGGCGATCGTGTTCCGCGCGCTGACGACGCGGTTCACGGAGTGGCTGCTCGACGCGAGGGACGTCGTCGCCGGAGCCGAATCGCTTCCCGTGCTCCTGCGGATCTTCCTGCCGGCGGCGGGCGGCCTGCTCGGCGGCCTCATCGTGTCATACGTCTATCGGGAGGCGGGTGGCACGCACGGGATCTCGCAGATGATCGAGGTCGTCACGCTCGGACGCAGCCGCGTGCGCCTGCGCGAGTCGCTCGGCCGCGCCGCGGCGTCGATCGCCGTCATCTCCTCGGGCGGATCGGAAGGGCGCGAGGGGCCGATCATCCAGGTCGGCGCCGCGCTCGCGTCGACCGTCGGCCGGCGATGGAACGTCTCGCCCGAACGCCTGCGGATCCTCACGGCGTGCGGCATGGCGGCGGGCGTCGCCGGCGCGTACAACACGCCGATCGCGGCGACGCTCTTCGTGCTCGAGGTCGTCGTCGGGACGTTTTCGATGACCATCTTCGGACCGGCCGTCGTCTCGGCCGTGACCTCGACGCTCCTCGTGCGTTTCTTCCTCGGGGACGAGCCGGTCTATCGCGTCGCGGCATTCCGGCTCGAGTCGGTGGCGGAGTTCATTCCGTTCGCCCTGATCGGTCTCCTCGCCGGCCCGGCGTCGGCGCTCTTCGTGCGGGGGCTGCGCGAGGGACGGCGTCTCTTCGCCGCGGCGAAGCTGCCGCCGCCGCTTTCGATGGCGCTCGGCGGCGCCATCGTCGGCGTCATCGGGATCTTTCTGCCGGAGGTCTGGGGCAACGGCTTCGAAGGAACCAACCGCCTCCTGCGCGGCAACCCGACGCTCCTCTTTCTTCTCGCCCTCTTCCTCGGAAAGATCGTCGCGACGGCCTCGACCATCGGTTCCGGCGGCGTCGGCGGCGTTTTTACGCCGACGCTCCTCGTCGGGGCGACCGTCGGCGGCATCGTGGCGCAGATCTGCCACATCGCCTTTCCGAATTTCGAGGCTCCCGTCGGAGGCTACGCGCTCCTCGGCATGGGCGGCCTCATGGCCGGCGTCACGCGCGCGCCTCTGCTCGCCGTGATCATGATCTTCGAGCTGACGCAGAACAGCCAGGTGCTGCTCCCGATGATGGTGGTCTCGGTTGCGGCGATCCTGTCGGCGCGGTTCTTCGAGGAAGATTCGATCTACATCGCGAGCCTGCGCTCGGCCGGCATCGTCTGGGAGAAGACGCCGGAAGCGACGGCGATGTCGACGCTCAAGGTGTCCGACATCCTCCGCACGGACGTCAAGCTCCTGCCGGGAACGACGCCGTTCTCCCAGGTCGTGCGAACGTTCCTCGAGACGCGGAGCCTCTACCTCTACATCGGCGACGAGGCGGGCCGGCTTCTCGGCGTGATCGATCTGCACGACGTGAAGAGCCGCTTCGCCGACCCGGCGCTCTCGGACCTCGTGATCGCGGAGGACCTGGTCGCGGAGATCCCGTTCGCGACGCCGCTCGAGCCGTTGACGAGCGTCAACGAGAAGCTGTGGTTCCGCGACCTCGGGCAGTTGCCCGTCGTGGATTCGCCGGAGAGCCGCAAGTTCCTCGGCATCGTGACGCGCCGCGACCTGCTCGGGGCGTTCGACCAGGAGGTGCTCCAGCGCAGCCGCCTGATGGCGCGCGTGAAGACCTTCTCGGACGACCACCAGGCCGGCGACGTGGACTTCTTCGAACTCCCGGAAAAGCATCGCCTCGCGGAGCTTCCGCTGCCCGCGTCGCTCGAGGGACGGACGATCGAGGAGGCGGGCCTGCGCAGCCGCTTCCATCTGTCGGTTCTCGCCGTGCGCCGGCGAACGCGGGACGGGCTCGAGCGGCGCTTCGTGCCCGGGGCGGAGGATCGGTTCGAACGCGGCGACGTCCTGATCGTGCTCGGCACGGGCGAGGCCATCGCGGCCTTCGCGGAGGGGGCGGCGCCCCCCGCCGGGGTGCTATCCTGAAGGGGCTCGGGCAACAATGAACAAGGGTCGCGAGAGCGAGTTCGTCGCCCTGCGGGGTAAGTGGCTGAAGGAACGGACCCGGCTGTACGACCGGGACACGGGCCTCCCCACGATCGCCACCCTGACCGAGGACCTCGGCAAACAGATCCAGCAGCACGGCTCGCTCGCCGTCCTGATCTTCCGGCCCGGTTCCGAAGGGAAGGTCGAGCAGGTCTGGGGATTCGAGGCCTACGACGACCTGCTCCTCGACTTCGTCCGCCGGCTGAAAGCCTTTCAGGCGGACGGCATCGTGCCGAACGGGATCTTCTGCCTGCCCTACGTCCGTTCCGACGAGATCATCCTCATCATCAATCCCGAGGAGCCCTTCCTGAACGATTCGGGCGCGCTCGAGCAGAAGGCCGCCGAGCTCGATCAGCTGATCCGCGGATACCTCGCCGAGCGGGCCGATCTGTCGGGGCGCTTCCGCTCCTTCGTCGGCGCCGGCCGCATCAGCTTCGATCCCAAGTACCGCGCCGAGCGGCTCGTCTATCGCGGGATCCAGGAGGCGCGCGATCAGGTCACGCGCAAGACGGTGCGCCAGGAGATCCGCGGCGGCGAGTTGCTCAAGGACGCGATCCAGCGCCGCGAGATCCATCCCGTCTTCCAGCCGGTCTTCGACCTCGCGACGGGAGAGATGATCGGCATGGAGGCGCTCTCGCGAGGACCGCGCGGAAGCGAGTTCGAGTCCGGCGAGACGCTCTTCTCGCTGGCCGAGCGGACCGATCTCCTGATGCCGCTCGAGCGCGTCTGCCGGCAGCGCTCGCTCGAAGCCGTGGCGGGCACCAACGGCGAGCGGCAGATCTTCATCAACATGTCGCCCGCGGCCGCATCCGATCCGGAATTCCTGGGCCCGGTGTTCCTGGAGCAGGTCGGCTCCTTCGGATTGTCGCCCGACCGCATCGTCCTCGAGATCACCGAACGGACCTACGCCGTTTACGAGAGCCTCTTCCGCGAGGTCCTGTCGAAGTTCCGCTCGCAGAACTTCCGCATCGCGGTGGACGACGTCGGGACCGGATACAGCAGCCTGTCCTCCCTCGCCGAGATCGAGCCGGACTACCTGAAGTTCGACAACGTCTTCGTGCGCGGCATCGACCGGCGCCGCACGAAACAGGATCTGCTCGAGGCGTTGCTCTCGTTCGCCCGCAAGATGCGCACGCGCGTCATCGCCGAGGGCATCGAGACGCGCGAGGAATTGCGCGTGCTGCAGACCCTCGGCGTCCCGTACGGGCAGGGCTTCCTGCTCGCCCGGCCCGTGCCGCTCGCGGATCTCCGGGACCTCAAGAAGGTCAAGGTCTAGGAGCGGCGCGGACCGCCGCCCGGCGGCGGTATCCTTCCTCGCAGATCGGCACGGCATGAGCGGCGATATCCCTCCGCGCGCCGGGGGAGGCGAACCGTCGGGCTCGCCCTGGAGCTCGGAGGAGAGCCGCGACTTCCTACAGGAACGGATCTCGGCCTTCGCGCGGCTGGTCTTTCTCCTCAATGTCGTCGCCTGGGCCGTGGCATGGATCATTTCGTTCGTCTGGATGCCTTCGGCGCTGTTTCAGAGTCTGCCGATGACGCGCTGGCACGCACTCCATCTGTCTCTGGCGCTCGTGGCCCTGGCGATGTGGCTCGCGACCCGCGGCCGGGCGCTCAAGGTGCCGGTGATCGGCATCGTCGAGACCGTCGGCATGGTTCTCATCTCGGTGGCCCTGGCTGGCGTGTGCTTCATTTTGCCGCTCCCGTTCCGGCCGGACCTTCTCGCGGTCCTTTTTCTCTTCGCCATCCTGCTGTACCGAGCGGCCGTCGTCCCGAGCGCCCCCGGCGGACGGCCTGGATCGGCGCGCTCGCGGCGGCCCCGGTCGTGCTGATGACGTACGGGCGCTATTCGAGGGGGCCGCTCCCCGCCGGCACGCCGTCCCCGTGGGCCTACACCGTGTACTCCGTCTTCTTCTCGGCCCTCGCGCTCCTGCTTTCCACGACGACGTCGAAGACCATCTATGGCCTCCGCCAGACGATTCGCGAAGCGCGGCGGCTCGGGCCCTACACGCTCGTCCAGAAGATCGGGGAGGGGGGAATGGGCGCGGTCTATCGCGCGCAGCACGCGCTCCTGCGTCGGCCCACGGCGATCAAGATCCTCCCCCCCGAGCGCGCCGGCGAGATGGACCTCGCGCGATTCGAGCGCGCGGTCCAGATGACCTCGCAGCTCACGTCGCCGCACACCGTCTCCGTCTACGACTACGGCCGAACCCCCGACGGCCTCTTCTACTACGCGATGGAATACCTCGACGGCATCGACCTGCAGGAGATCGTCCGCCGCGACGGGCCGATGCCGCCGGGACGTGTCGTCTTCGTGCTGCGCCAGGTCTGCGAGGCGCTCGCGGAGGCGCATCGCATCGGGCTCGTTCACCGCGACATCAAGCCCGCCAACATCCTGCTGTCGGAGCGCGGCGGCCGCTCCGACGTCGCCAAAGTCGTGGATTTCGGCCTCGTCAAGAATCTTTCCGCCGCGTCGGGCTCCGATGCCACGGGAGAGAACACCCTTCTCGGCACGCCCCACTACATGGCGCCCGAAGCGCTCCGCTCGTCCGACCGCGTCGATGCGCGCAGCGACATTTACGCGCTCGGCGCGACGGCGTACTTTCTGCTGACGGGAGCCCCGGTCTTCGAGGGCAGCGTGCCCGACGTTTTCGCGGGCCATCTGAAGTCCGAACCCGTCGCGCCCTCGCGGCGGGTGGGGCGGCCGATCCCACCCGAGCTCGAAGCGCTCGTTCTGGCCGCGCTCTCGAAGAAGCCGGACGCGCGTCCCGGGAGCGCCGAGGCCTTCGGGGCGGCGCTTGCGGACTGCCGAGACGTTCCGCCGTGGACCGAGGCGGACGCCCGGGCGTGGTGGGCATCGCGTGGCGCCGCGATTCGAGCCGCGCGGGCGAGCGCGGCCTCGGCGACGACCTCGAGCACCGCGCCGACGGTCCTGGTGACGCGCTCCGCGGCACGTGTCCCGGGGGCGCCGGCGTAAAATCGACTCTCCAGGGGGGAGGTTAGCTCAGCGGTAGAGCGCCTGCTTTACACGCAGGATGTCGTGGGTTCGATCCCCTCACCTCCCACCAGCCTCACCCTTCGACAATGCCGGCGACGGACTCTCGAAACACCTGCGTGTGGCGATCGACGTCCGCCTCGGTCGTCGCGGGACAGATCAACGCCATGTTGTGAAAGGGCGTCATGAGGATCCCGCGGTTCAACGCCGCCAGATGCATGTACCGGTCGAGCTCGGGATCGATCGAGGCCGCGGCCTCGGAGCCGTTCCTCGGGGGCCTCTCGCGGAACCAGTACTCGGCGCGGCAGCCGAGGAGCGCCACGTGCCAGGGGAGCCGGAATTCCGCGATCGTCTTCTCGACGCCCTCGGCGAAGCGCCGCGCGAGGGGGATGCTGCGAGCGTACGCCGCCTCGGTCAGGACGCTCTCGAGGGTCGCGCGCATCGCCGCGAGCGAGAGCGCGTTGCCGGCGAGCGTGCCGCCAATGCCGCCGGTGTCCGCCTCCGCGACGCTCGCGGACCGCGAAATCCGGCCGGCCACGTCGGCCGTCATCCCGTAGGCGGCGGCCGGCACGCCGCCGGCGATCGGCTTGCCAATGGTCAGGAGGTCGGGCTCGAGCCGGTGCGCGCCCGTGTAGCCGCCCGGTCCGGCAGAGATCGTGTGCGTCTCGTCCAGGATCAGGAGAGTTCCCGCGCGCCGCGTGAGCTCCCTCAGCGCCGCGTGGAAGCCGGCCTCGGGGTGCACGATGCCGATGTTCGTCATTACGGGCTCGGCCAGGACGCCGGCCACGTCGCCCGAGGCGAGCGCCTCTTCGAGGGCGGGCACGTCGTTGAACTCGACGACGCGCGTCGTGGCCACCGGATCGACCGGCGGCCCGAGGTTTCCCGACCGGATGCGAACGGCGCCGCCGCGGAGCGTCGCGAACGTCTCGTCGACCGTCCCGTGGTAGCACCAGTTGAAGACGAGGATTTTCGGGCGCTTCGTGAGATGCCGGGCGAGCCGGATGGCGAACCGGTTCGCGTCCGTGGCCGTGAGCGTTGTCTGCCAGACGGGGAGGCCGAACCGCCTCGCGAGCTCGTCGCCGACGCGGACCGCGTCTTCGGTCGGGAGCATGAGAGTGAACCCGCGCCGCGCCTGCGTCGCCACGGCCTCGACGACCGCCGCCGGCGCATGCCCCGTCATCGCTCCGGTGTCGCCGAGGCAGAGGTCGAGGTACCGATGGCCGTCCACGTCCGTGAAGTGCGCGCCGGACGCTTCTCGGACGAAGAGCGGGAAGCCGCCCGCGTAGCGGACCATCCAGTTCATCGGGACGCCGCCGAGGAGGCTACGCTTCGCGCGCTCGAAGAGCTCGCGGGAGCGGGGATGCGCGGCATCGAAACGCTGCTCTTCGCGCCGCAGCGCCGCCTTCAAACGCGCAGGATCGACGGGCACGGCCGGTCAGTATAGCGACGCGGAACGGCGCACTCCCGCCCGGTTCGGTTCTTGCGTATCCTCCACGGCGTGACGCCTCGGCTCTTTCTGCTCTCACCCGCGAGCTGCACGGGTCTCCGAGCGAAGCTTCTCCTGCGCGACGAAGCGCGTTTCGATCTCGCACTTCGGCTGCGGGAGAGAGTCGCGCCGCTCGGCGAGACGTTCGCGTTCCTCTCGGGCTTGTATTTTCGCGGGAAGCTTGCCTACGCGACGCGTTTTGCTCGCCCGCGCGGCGACCTCTCGGGTACCCTCGTGATCACGCCCACGCGCGGCTTGATGCCGGCCGAGACGCCGGTCGGGCTCGAGGACCTCAAAGAATTCGCGCGGGTCGACATCGATCCCGCCGATCCGCTCTACCGGAGGCCGCTCGAGCGCGACGCCCGGTGCCTGAGGCGCCTGGGCGGCGAGGCGGCGGAGGTCGTTCTGCTCGGAAGCGTCGCCACGGGCAAGTACGTCGATCTGCTCGTCGACGTGTTCGGAAGCCGTCTGCTCTTCCCGCCGGACTTCGTCGGACGGGGCGACATGAGCCGCGGGGGCCTTCTGCTTCGCGGCGCGCGCGAGGGCCGCGAGCTCGCGTACGTTCCGGTCATCGGTGCCGTGCGCCACGGTCCGCGGCCGCCGCGCCTTCCGCGCCGGGCGCCCCGTCCGGGAGATTGAGAGCGGGCCGAATGCCGAACCGCCCGGGCGCCGACGCCGCGCCGTTCGTCCCCGACTCGCGCAGCCTGTCGCGTCTCGCGCGCGCCTCGAAGGACTGCCGCGGCTGCCCGCTCTATCGAAACGCCACGCAGACCGTCTTCGGAGAGGGCCCGGCCGGCGCGGCGATCCTTCTCGTCGGCGAGCAACCCGGCGATCGCGAGGATCGCGAAGGACGCCCGTTCGTCGGTCCCGCCGGGACGGAGCTCTCGGCGGCCCTCGAGGCGGCCGGCATTTCGAGAAGCGACGTGTACGTGACGAACGCGGTCAAGCACTTCAAGTTCGAAGAGAGGGGAAAGCGGCGCATCCATAAGAAGCCCCGGGTCTCCGAGGTCGTGGCCTGTCATCCCTGGCTCGAAGCCGAGATCCGCGCGGTCGCACCGTCCGTCGTCGTCGCCCTCGGAGTCACGGCGGCCGAATCGCTCGCGCGTCGGCCGCCCGAGGGCGGCGCGCGGATTCTGCGCTCGCTTCACCCCGCCGCCGTGCTCCGCGCGCCCGACCCAACGAGCCGAAGGCGGCTTCACGACCGTCTGGTTCGCGATCTCCGGAAGGCGAGGCGCCTGGCGTCCGCCTGACCCGGCGTGATACGGAGATTGCTGCGGTCGGGGGCCTGCATGCTCCGGAAGGCCCCGAATAGGACGCGCTCGTGCGGCGGCTGTTCGGAGAGGTCGGCCACTACGTGCCGCGCTTCTCGACGAGCGACTGGAGCGCGCTGGCTTTGGCGGAGCTGGTTCGATCGCCCCGGTGGCCGCGCTCCCGTCCGGCTCCGACCGACTCGACTCCCGGCCCCGCTTCCCATATGATGCGCCGTCCCTTCGCGGGGTCGTAGTTCAGTTGGTTAGAACGCCGGCCTGTCACGCCGGAGGTCGCGGGTTCGAGTCCCGTCGGCCCCGCCAATAAATTCGACAGCTTGGGCCGCCCCGGGAGCTTCGGCTCCGGCCGGCGCCCCCCTCGATGAGGAATGCTCGGAATCACCCCGCAGGGATCGCATCGGACGGGATTGTATTCTCCGTCCTACTTCAGGTTGAGGGTTCTCTTGAGGAAAGCGGCCATCTGGGCGCGTGAGACGGTGGCGTTGGGGCAGAAGTTGCCGTTGCCGCACCCGCCGGAGATGCCTTCGCGGGCGAGCTGCTCGATGAAACGGGCGCCGAAGTCTCCCGCGGCGACGTCGTCGAAGACCTCTCCGGTTGCGGCCGGGGGCTGGTAGTCGGCGCCGTGCTCGATGCGCAACAGGAAGATCGCCATCTGAGATCGTGTGACCGGATCGTGCGGACAGTACTTGCCGCCGCCGCAGCCGGTCGTGATCTTCTCGATGCCGAGCTGCTTGATGAAGGTATCG
>DATJZU010000166.1:0-7089 GCA_035498835.1 Thermoanaerobaculia bacterium | reverse complement strand
TCCCTGTGACGCGTGCCGCGGTCAGCGGGATGTACGCGAGCCGCACGCCGGCGTGCACGGTGAAGTAGTCCACGCCCTGCTCCGCCTGCTCGATGAGCGTGTCGCGGTAGACCTCCCAGGTCAGCTCCTCGGCCTTCCCACCGACCTTCTCGAGCGCCTGATAGATGGGAACGGTGCCGATCGGAACCGGGGAGTTCCGAAGGATCCACTCCCGCGTCTCGTGGATGTTGCGGCCGGTCGAGAGGTCCATGACCGTATCGGCGCCCCACCGCGTCGCCCAGGTCATCTTCTCGACCTCCTCCTCGATCGAAGAGCCCACGGCGGAGTTGCCGATGTTGGCGTTGATCTTCACGAGGAAGTTGCGGCCGATGATCATGGGCTCGGACTCGGGATGATTGATGTTGGCCGGCAGGATCGCGCGTCCGCGCGCGATCTCGCTCCGAACCTTCTCGGGCTCGCACGACTCGCGCACGGCGACGAATTCCATCTCGGGCGTCACCTCGCCGCGCCGGGCGTAGTGCATCTGCGTGACCGGGCCGCGCCCCCGGCGGGCGCGCGGCGGCCGCGTCAGCGCGAGCTCGGGGGCGCCGCGCCGCACCGGATCGCCCTCGGCGTACGGCCCGCGGGCGTCGATCCACTCCCGCCGCAACTCCGGAAGGCCGCGTCGCAGGTCGATGTCCACCTCCGGGTCGGTGTAGGGCCCCGAAGTGTCGTAGACCCTCAGCGGCGCGTGGAGCTCCGTTTCGCCTCGCATCCCTCGGGTCGGTTGGAGCGTAATTTCCCGGAAGGGGATGCGCATGCCGCGCGGCCCCGAGGCGTAGATCTTCCGCGAGCCCGGAAGCGGCTCGCGATTGGCCACCCGGTTGGTGGGAAGGGAATCCCGACGAACGCTCATCTCGACCTCCCTACGGCGGCATTACCCGCATCAGGTTCACGGGGTCTCCCCGGCGGCCGGATCGGCCGTGCGGAGACTCTCAGCCGTCCGCCGCGCCCTCGAGAAGCGGCGGAGTGGGCTCCCCCGACAGACCCGAGTCTACCGCTTTCCGTAGAATCAGACAGGCAATCCTCATGACGCTGCGCATTCGAAAGAAAAGCTCGCCCGGAAGCGGCGCTCCCGCGGGAGGCACGGCGGTCTCGACGGGAAACCTCCGGCCGGACCTCCTCGCCGCGGGCGCCCGCCGGCTCGCCACGATCGCGCTCATCGGCGCCGCGGCCTCGATCCTCTTCGCCGTCGTGGACCGCATCGTCATGCCGTTCGACCCCCGGTCCGGCGTGTCGGTCCTGTGGCTTCTCGCCGTGCTCGGGAGCGTCGGGCTCTCGCTCTCGGTGGCCTGGATCGCGTATCGGGAGATGTTGTCGCCTGAGAAGCTGCTCGACCTGGGCCTGCTCTACGAGGTCGTCGAGGCGCTCTTTCTCGGGATCATGTTCCACTCGATGACGCTCCGCCCCGACGTCATGCCCCGCGGCTGGTCGGCGGTCGCCGTCTGGATCCTCGCCTATCCCCTGATCGTGCCAAACACGCGCGGCAAGACGACCGTCGCGACGATCACCGCGGCCCTCATGGACCCGGCCGCGCTGGCGCTGAACGTCGCCGTGGGGGGAACGTCGCCGACGATGACCCTGACGGTGCTGATGTTCCTTCCCACCGCGGTCGCATGCGCCGTGGCGCTCGTCGTCTCCCGCATCGTCTTCGATCTCGCCATGGCCGCCGGCAAGGGCCAGGAGATGGGCAGCTACCGGCTCGAGGAGCTCCTCGGTCGCGGCGGCATGGGCGAGGTCTGGCGCGCCAGCCATCGGCTTCTCGCGCGTCAGGCGGCCGTCAAGCTGATCCGCCTCGGGGCGGGCTCCGACTCCCGCGAGCTCCTCGGCCGCTTCGAGCGCGAGGCGCGCGCCACGGCGGCACTGCGCTCACCGCACACCGTGGACGTGTACGACTACGGGACGACGGAAGACGGGACCTTCTACTACGTGATGGAGCTGCTCGAGGGTTTCGACCTCGAGACGCTCGTGCAACGCTTCGGCCGGGTTCCGCCGGAAAGAGCGCTGTACCTCCTCGAGCAGACCTGCCACTCGCTCGCGGAAGCGCACGAGGGAGGCCTGATTCATCGCGATGTCAAGCCCGCGAACATCTACGTCTGCCGCTACGGCCTCGACTGGGACTTCGTGAAGTTGCTCGACTTCGGCCTCGTCAAGAATCCGGTCGCCGACGCGCGGGCCCCGGTGACGATGACGGGCGTGATCGCGGGCACGCCCGGCTACATGTCGCCGGAGATGGGGCTCGGATCGCCGGACGTCGACTGGAGGAGCGACATCTACTCGCTCGGGTGCGTCGCCTACTGGCTCCTGACCGGTCGCCGCGTCTTCGAGGAAGGCACGCCCATACAGATCCTGATGGACCACGTGCAGAAGACGCCGAGTCCCCCGTCGCAGTGGGTGGAGAGCGGGCTGCCGCCGGAGCTCGACCGCGTCGTCCTGTCGTGCCTCGAGAAGGATCCCGCCAATCGCCCGCAGACGGCGCATGAGCTGGCGGACCGCCTGCGCGCGATCCGCACGGCGGAGCGGTGGACCGAGGAGCGCGCGCGGCACTGGTGGCTCGCCAACGGCAGCGCGCCACGGACCGCCTTCGAAGACCACCCGACGGCCGCGTCGGATCTGCGGGTCCGGGACCGGATCGAAGCCCGCCCGTAAAGGGCGCTCAGACGCCGGCCCAGGACCTCCACGCCGAAACGAGGCCGGCGCCCGTCAGTCCCGTCTCGAGCTTCAGCGCGTCCTCCGTCGGGGCGCCTCCGGCCAGATCCTGAAGCAGGCAGATCAAGGCGCCGGGCCCGCGGTGCTGGACGAGGTACTCGACGAGCCCCAGCGCCTCCGCGTAGAGGGCGCGCGCCGCGGCGCGATCGGACTTCCGAGCGAAATCGCCTTCCATGTCGGCCAGCGACGCGGGCTTGCGCCCTCCGGCGAAAATCTCGCGCAGGTCGCGCGGCAGAAGGCGCTTGCCTTCGGCCCACTGCGCCAGTCCCTCGTGGAGCCATCCCGGCGCCCGATCGTCCGAGACCTTTCGGATGAGCGCGTGGGCGAGCTCGTGCGCCAGGACGCCTTCGAGCGCCGGCGTCACGCCCTGGTCCGGATCCATCGAGATGCGGATCTTGCCGTCGAAGACGCCGCCCACCCACTCCGGCACGGAGACGAGCGAGAAGTACGCGCGGCCCGCGTAGAGAATGACGACCTGCGCCGAGGGCAGTGTCGCGCCGAAGAAGGCGGACTGTTCCTTGTAGGCCGCCGTCAGGCGGTCGGCCACTTTCTCGACGACGTCGGGAGAGATTGCCTCGTCCGAAGAGATCGAGAACTGCGGGATCTCGAGCAGCCGCTGTCCGTGTGACAGCGAGAGCTCCTGCCGCGCGCGCGCGAGACGCCGCAGCAGGACCGGATCGTTTCCCTCCAGCCGCTCGAACTGTTCCCACGCGAGCACGGCGTCCTCGATGCGGTTGAGGGAGTAGTACACCTCGCCGAGCGTGGCGTAGGCCTCCGGCGGCGCCTGCGTCGCGCGCTGCTCGGCGAGCTCGAGATAGAAGCGCGCGAACGCGAAGTCCTGCGCGCGCACGTACGCGAGCGTCAGCTCCGAGAGAACCAGGCCGTTCTGCTCGTCCCAGCCGTAGGCCTCCTCGAGCAGCTCGATCGCCCGGCCCGTGTCGCCGGCCTCGAGATACTCGGCCCCGATCCTCCCGAGCTCGCTCGCGAGCTTGCGCGCCGCGGGAGTCCCGGGCTCCACGGACGCGCTCCGGCGGCGCAGGGCGTCGAGCTCGCGCCCGAGCTTCGGGACCGGATCGCGGGGCGCCTCCTGTGCGGGCGAACCGACGAGACCCCCGAGGACGAGCAGCGCCGCCGGGAGAACCACGAGACGCACCGGGCCGTCTGCTACCGAACCAGGAAGGGGGCCGAGGCGTGGCCGCCCTTGCCCGTGGCGGCGTCGCGGAGGATCAGGCGCAGCGAATAGCGACCGGGAGAGAGGCGCTCCGGCGTGAACGCCACCATCAGGACCTGACGTCCGTCCGAATCGGAGGGCGACCTCTCCAGCACCCGAACGTCGCCCTCCTCGAGCGGCCGTCCCTCCTCGGTCAGCACCTGCGCGCCGATCTTCAACGCGTCGTTCTGCGGCTCGCCGAAGTAGTAGGCCACGAGCGAGACGTGCGCCGGACTGCCGGAGCGCATCTCGGGCAGCGCCGCGGGAAGGAGATCCGGTCCGGGGGTCGGGAGCAGCGTCACCCGGTCGGGGGCTCCGCGGGGCGCCCCGGCTTCCAGCATGCGGCCGCGGATGAAGATGCCCGGCGACGAGCTGTCGAGAAAGAGGAGCGGCGCGATGTAGGGCTGCTTGCCGGAGAAGTCGGGGACGCGCACGTCCTCGACGGCGAGCCCCATCCGGCCGTTCTGCCCGTTGCGCACGAGAGCGCGGACCCGGTAGTTGCCCTCGGCGAGGGCGAGCTGCCCGAAGTACCGAAGCCCGCCGTGCGTCAGGCGGTCGCGGTGCATCCCGAGGTCGACCTGGACCGTCTGCGTGAAGTAGTCGCGCAGCGCCCCCGAGGCATCGTGAGCGTAGACGTAGATCTCGACCGGAAGCCGGTCGCCCATCTGGTGCGCCAGCAGCGCCGTTCCCGGGATGTCGATCAGGACCGGGACGCGCGCCAGGCCGGAGGCATCGGGTTGCGGCGAGATCCGCATCCGCGTCGGGATGTCGGAGACGGGAGTCTCGTTGGCGATCACGTCCGCGGCCACGAGATTCCTTTCGAGCGGCGAGAGCAGCTGGAACGGCGGCCGTTCGTAGTAGCCGGCCCGCGAGACGACGCGCGCCCCGGAGGCCTTCACCTTCACCCGGAGGGCGTGGTACTTGCCCTCCTGGCCGCTGCGGGTGGGCCGGAACGACAGCACGTACACGAGGCTCGTGTTCGCGACGAGCCGGTCGAGCTGTCCGCGGAAATCGTTGCTGCTGCGGAGGACGTCGCCTCCCGTCGGCTGCGCGAGCTCGAAGAGCGAGTTCTCGGCCGGATTGTCGACGGTCGTGTTCTCCGGATCGAGACGCAGCCCGCCGATGTCGATCGCGTGCAGCACGCAGTCGGATCGGCGGAACAGATTGCCGACCTGGCGGATGTCGTCCTGCAGCGTCGTGTTGCCGAAGCGCTTGTCGCCGTCCACTTTCCACTGCTCGCCGCTGATGATCCACTCGCGCTCGATCTCGGTATCTCGCGTTCCCGTGACGAGGCGGCTCTCGAAGCCTTCGGACATGTAGATGATGTCCTTCCGTCCGCTCACGGAATCGAGCGCGCTCGCCAGGTCGCCGAGCGACTCGGTCAGCCGCCGGATTCGCAGGCGCGCGTACTGGTCGTAGCGGGCCCGGGAGATCTGCTGCAGCGTCTGCAGCGTTTCCGTGATCGCCGCCGCCTGGGACTCCTTCTGCCCGATGCGGGCGCTCGTCGGCAGCGTCCTGGCCGTGTCGAAAGCGAAGGAGAGCGGATCCTTGGCGAGGTCCTCCGTCGGAACGAGTCCGAGGGTGTCGATGGCGCGGGAGAGCTGCACGCGATCCGACGTGAACGTCATCAGGAGCTTCAGGCCGTGCTCGACGGAGTACGTCGCGACGGCCGCGAAGTCCGTGTCGGAGAGACCCGACAGTACGAATTCGCGCGCGGCGCGCTGCGCCTGCAGGATCGCTTTCGGATGTGCGAAGGAGAAGTCGAAGAGGAGCAGGAAGTGGCGCCGGGCGGCCGGATTGAGGGGCTCCGCCGGAGCGCCCGGCTTCAGGGTCTTTCGCGCGAGGTCGATCGAATCGAGGGCGAGGATCTCCTGCTTCTTGCCGTCATCGAAGACCTCGAAATCCTTCGCCTCGAGCCCCCGGATCGGGTTCCCGTTGCGGTCGGAGACGCGAACGGGCACCTCGACGAGGACGGCTTCCGCGGATTCGGTGAACGGCGTCTCGGGCTCGGGCGCGGAGGGACGCACCGCCCCGAGCAGGGTCACGGAGGCGATCGCGATCGAGGTCAACCGGAACATGGAGCCGCCTCCGGCAAGCGTAACTCAAATCCACCGTACCGGCGGCGCCCTCACCGCCCCGACGCCGGGAGGGATTTCAGGAGCCGCTCTGCCTGCGCGATCTGCGCGGCATATCGAGGGCGCGGCGCCGTCTTCACGAACTGCTCGAGCGCCTTTCGCGCCTCGTCGAGCTTTCCCATTCGTCCCAGGAGCATCCCGAGATTCAAAAGACTGTCGTACTGCGTGGGATCGAGCCGCACGGCCTTCGACCAGGACGCCTGCGCGCCCGACGTGTTCCCCTGCTGCACCTGCGCGAGGCCGAGCGCCGACAGCGTGCCGGGCGCCTCCGGCTGACTGGCGAGGGACTTCTGAAACCAGGCCTCGGCGTCTCCGAACTTCTGCTCGCGGAGCGAGAGCATGCCCATGTGGAGGAGCACGGTCGCGTTGCCCGGGTCCTGCGCGAGCGCCGCCTCGAAGGCGCGGCGCGCGTCGTCGAGGCGACCGGACTCCGCGGCGGCCACTCCGCGCGCATCCGAGAGCGCCGCGGAGTCGGAGGCCGCGGCGGGCGGAAGGATCTTCGCCGCCTCCTCCGAACGGCCGGTCTCCGTGAGGATGCGGGCGAGCGCCACGCGCATCCCGTCGGTGGCGAGCGATCCGGCGAGGCCCGCGCGGAGAATCTCCTCGGCCTTCGCCCGGTCTCCCAGGCGCGCGCGCAGATTCGCGAGCTGCTCGATGACCTCGCTCTTCTGCTCCGCGGTCGCGTCCGGGCACCGGGCGAGCGCGCTCTCGAGATCCCGCGCGGCGCCTTCGAGGTCGCCCAGGCGCTCGCGGCTCGCGGAACGCATCCGCCAGACGGAGATCATTCCGGGCTCGGCCGCCAGGATCTCTCCCGCGAGCGGCACGACCCGCGCGTCGTCCTTCGCGTAGAAGAGCTCGAAGAGCCTCTTGTACTTCGCGAGCGAGCCGATCCGATCCTTCGGGTCCGGGAGCGCCGCGCCGGGCGCGCCGCGCGTCATCGAGATGTAGCCGAGCGCGCCGAGCTTCTCGATCTCCTCGCGGCTCGCCTTCTCCGGC
>DATJZU010000165.1:0-17937 GCA_035498835.1 Thermoanaerobaculia bacterium | reverse complement strand
GGCGTCGGGATCGAGCGACGGCCGCGGGAGCCCGGGCGCAAGCGCCAGCCCGATGCCGCCGAGAACAAGGAGCGCCGGCAGCGGGATTGCGAGCCTGTCGGCGAGCAGGGAGAGCGCCGCCACCGCCGCGAGCAGGACGAGGATCAGCTCCAGGGCGGCCATTGGCTCATTCTGCCCCGGGAACCCCCGCTAGAATCCCCGCAATGAGCGGCCAGATGATCTCGTTCCCGGGCAACGGAGCGACATATCGCGGGTACCTCTCCGCCGCGCCGTCGCCGGCGCCCGGCGTCGTCGTCGTGCAGGAGTGGTGGGGCCTGACCGACCACGAGAGGGATCTCTGCGACCGCTTTGCCGCGGAGGGCTTCACCGCGCTCGCGCCGGATCTGTACAAGGGGGTTCAGGCGAAGTCGCCGGACGAGGCCGGGAAGATGCTCATGGCCCTGAACATCGCCGAGACCGAGAAGATCCTGCGCGGCGCCCTCGCGGCCCTGCTCGACGATCCCGCCTGCGCCAGCCGGACGGCTGGCATCGTCGGCTTCTGCATGGGAGGCCAGCTCGCGCTCTTCGCCGCCGCGACGAGCCCCGAGCTCGTGTCGGCCTGCGTGGATTTCTACGGCGTGCATCCGAACGCGCAGCCCCCGCTCGAGAACCTCCGCGCGCCGCTGCTCGGGATCTTCGCCGAGGTGGACAAGTACCTCACTCCGAAGGTGGTCGACGATTTCGACCGGCGGCTCACGGCCCTCGGCAGGGCGCACGAATTCCACACGTACCCGGGCACGCAGCACGGCTTCTTCAACGACACCACGGATCACCACCATCCGGAGGCGTCGCGCGACGCCTGGCGGCGCACGCTCGAATTCCTGCGCCGGAACGTGGAGTGAGCTAAGGGCGGATCCGCGCGGCGTATTCGGAAAACCGCGGATCGCCCCTCAGGCCGTCATAGACCTTCCACGCGCGCAGCGGCACGACGAGCGGGTGGCGCTCGGCGAAGGCCTTCTCGAGGAATTCGTAGGCGCGATCGATCTCCCCGAGGGCGCCATGAATCCACGTGAAGAAGACGGGGGCGACGTATTCCGCCGCGGAACGCGCCATGAGCTCGTCGAGGATCCGCCGGGCGTCGGCCTCGCGGCCGGCGCGCCCGTACGCATAACCGAGACAGCCGGCGTAGTAGGTGTCGCGCGTCACGCGGGTCGCTCTCTCGAGCGCAGCGATCGCTTCCTCATGTCGTCCGAGGTGTGAGTAACTGATGCCGCTGATCCAGAGCGCGAGGAGCTGATCCGGATCGAGGTCGAGCGTCTTGTGACAGTCGGCGATCGCGTCGTCGAAGCGGCCCGCCGATTGATACAGGAAGCCCATGGGGGGGCCGTTGGTCATCGCGAGGGGATCGATCGCGCGCGCTTCGAGTACCTCCCTCTCCGAATCGGTGTGGCGGCCCCAGCCGGCGAGCGCAATGCCGTACCAGGAGTGGGCCCAGTAGTGCCGCGGGTTGAGCTCGATCGCCCGGCGGAACTCCCGGTCGGTCTCCTCCAGGTTCCAGTCGAACCAGGCCGCCAGGAACCCGGCCGAGACGTGGGATTCGGGGAGCCGGTCGTCGAGCGCCAGGGCTCGGGTCGCGGCGGCGCGCGCTTCCCGGCGCGCCTCCTCGGGAGCGACGTTGCCGTAGAACCCGAGGATCGTGTACGAGTCCGCGAGCCCCGTGTAGGCGAGCGCGTAATCCGAATCCGCCTCGACGGCGCGCCGGAAGTACTCGACGCCCTTCTCGACGCCGACCTGATACCGCTTGTTCCAGAAGAACCGGCCCTTGAGATACAGGTTGTAGGCCTCGGCGTTCCTCGTGTGCGGTGCGACGAGCGCGTCCTCGCCGAGGAGCCGGACCTTCAGCGTCGCGGCGATCGAGCGCGCGATCTCTTCCTGGATGGCGAAGACGTCCGAGAGTTCGCGGTCGTACTTCTCGGACCAGAGCGGATAGCCGTCGCGCACCTTGACGAGCTGCGCCGTGATTCGGAGGCGCGACGCCGCCTTCCGGACGCTGCCCTCGAGGATCGTCTCGACCTTGAGCGCCTCGCCGATGGCGTGCAGGTCCTGGCCCTTGCCCTGGAAGCGGAACGCGGCCGTGCGCGAGGCGACCTGCAGTCCCTCGAGCTTCGCGAGCGCGCCGATGAGCTCCTCGGCGAGGCCGTCGCAGAAGTATTCCTGGTCCTTTTCCGGGCTCATGTCGAGGAAGGGGAGGACGGCCACGGACGGCGTGGGCTTCGCCGCGGGCGCGGGCGCCGACAGGCTCTGGGCCGAAGCATCGCGCGCGATCGTTCGCAGAGTGAACGCAAGATCCCCGGCGGAGACGAAGCGGGCGTCGGGCGACTTTTCGAGACAGTGGTGCAGAAGATCCCAGAGGCTCTGGGGAGCCGACCGGCCGGTGCCGGCCGGCATGGGCGGATCCTCCTTGAGGATTGCGACCATCGTCTCCGCGGGGGTCTCGCGCGAGAACGCGCGCTCGCCGGTCGTCATCTCGTACAGAACGGAACCGAAAGAGAAGATGTCGCTCGCTGCGCCGACCGCCGCGCCGCGGACCTGCTCCGGCGACATGTACGGGACGGTGCCACGAACGGTGTCCGTGTCGGTGTGGACGGTCTCGGTCGGCGCGTCGTCTTCGGCCGCCGGAGCGGGCGCGTCGAAGCGGGCGAGGCCGAAGTCGAGGATCTTGACGCGGTCGCCGGCGAGCAGGAAGACGTTCTCCGGCTTGAGATCCCGGTGGACGACTCCCTTGGAGTGGGCGGCGGCGAGGCCGTCGGCGATTCCAATCGCGATCTCGACGGCCTTGCGCCAGGAGGGCTGCGACTCGAGCAGGCGCGCGCGCAGCGTCTGACCCTCGAGGAGCTCCATGACCGCGAACGGCGTGTCGCCGTCCCGGCCGACGTCGTAGATCGCGAGGATGTTCGGGTGCGACAGCGCGGCGATCGCTCGGGCCTCGCGCTCGAACCGCGCGAGCGCGTCGGCGTCTCGCGCGAGGCTCTCCGGCAGGACCTTGATCGCCACCTGACGCCCGAGGCGGGGATCGTGGGCCCGGTAAACCTCGCCCATGCCGCCTTTGCCGGCGAGCGCCCGAATCGTGTAGCGATCGATGCGGCTGCCGGGCGGCAGCTCCATGGATCAGGCCTTTCGCCGAGCGGCCCGGTCGGGGCGAGCCATGCCGGCAATCTACCACCCCGCTAGAATCGGTTGCCAAAGATGGCACTTCCGGCCGGTTCGAAGCTCGGCCCCTACGAGATCCTCGCGCCCATCGGCGCCGGGGGAATGGGCGAGGTGTACCGCGCGCGGGATGAGCGCCTCAAGCGCGACGTGGCGATCAAGGTTCTTCCCGCGTCGTTTGCCGGCGACGCCGACCGCCTGCGCCGCTTCGAACAGGAGGCCCAGGCTGCGGGCGCGCTCAACCATCCCAACATCACCGCGGTGTTCGACGTCGGCCACGAAGGCGGGGCGCCCTACGTGGTCTCGGAGCTTCTGGAGGGCGAGTCCCTGCGGACGGTTCTCTCCGGCGGGAAGCTGCCGCCTCGCCGTGCGATCGACTACGCGCTCCAGGTCGCGCACGGCCTCGCCGCGGCCCACGAGAAGGGAATCATTCACCGCGACCTGAAGCCCGAGAACCTGTTCGTCTTGAACGACGGGCGCGTCAAGATCCTGGACTTCGGTCTGGCCAAGCTCATGCAGTCGGAGGGCGCCGGATCGAACGTGACGAGTCTCCCGACGGAGACCCGCGGCACCGAGCCGGGAGTGGTTCTGGGCACGCTCGGCTACATGTCGCCGGAGCAGGTGAAGGGCAAGCCGGCCGACGCGCGCAGCGACATCTTCTCGTTCGGCGCGATCCTGTACGAGATGCTCACCGGCGCGAGGGCGTTCCGGGGAGAGTCGGCCGCCGAGACGATGTCGGCGATCCTGCGCGAGGAGCCGCCGGATCTCTCGGTCACAAATCGGAGCGTCTCTCCGGGCCTCGAGCGAATCGTTCGCCACTGTCTGGAGAAAAGCCCCGAGCGTCGGTTCCACTCCGCCCACGACCTGGCGTTCGATCTGGAGTCGCTCTCGAGCGTCTCGACGCCGTCGGGCACCGCCGCTCCCGCGGCCCGCGGAAAGATTCCGCGATGGACCATGCTCGCGGCCGGCGCGGCTCTTCTCGCCGCCGTGGCTCTCGCCTCGTTCCTCGCGGGACGCACGGCCGGAGCCGCCCGCGGCCTCTCGAGCGTGCGTTTCAAAGCCCTGACGTATCGGTCGTTGCCGATCTTTCGCGCGCTCTTCGCTCCCGACGGACGAACGGTGGTCTTCAGCCAGGCGCGGGAGGGAAACCGCTCGGAGATTTTCACGCGCGCTCCCGAATACCCCGAGCCGAGACCTCTCGGCGTGCCGGACGCGCAGCTCCTGTCGGTCTCGTCGAAAGGCGAGCTCGCGCTCCTGACCCACGCGACGTACATCCACCATCGTCTCTTCAAGGGAACGCTCGCGCGGATGCCGCTCGGGGGCACGGCGCCTCGGGAGGTCCTCGACGGCGTTCGCGAAGCAGATTGGCATCCCGACGGCGAGGGGTTAGCGATCATCCGGGAGGTCGATGGGAGGGATCGCCTGGAGTACCCGATCGGCAAGGTGCTCTACTCGACCGCCGGATATTTGAGCGACCCGCGCTTCTCGCGGGCGGGAGACCGCATCGCATTCCTCGAGCATCCGTTCCGTTGGGACGACCGCGGCAACGTGGCGGTCGTGGATCTCTCGGGCAAGAAGACGACGCTCGCGGGCGGCTATTGGGGCGTCGAAGGCATGGCATGGTCCCGCGACGGACGCGAGGTCCTCGTTTCGGCCGGCCCCGGGTACTCGTCCTTCGAAGTGCATGCGCTGACGCTCTCGGGCAAGGACCGCGTCGCTTTGCCGAACGCTGGCGGGCTCACCATTTTCGACGTTGCGCCCGACGGCCGGTGGCTCGGGGCGCGCGAGGACGTGAAATACCGGCTGATGGTCCTGCCGCCCGGCGCCGCGGCGGAACGGGATCTCTCGTGGCTCGACGGGTCCTACGCCGTCGCCCTGACGCCCCAAGGCGGGACGCTTCTCTTTTCCGAATTCAGCGGCGCTTTCGGGAACAACTACGCGGTCTGCGTTCGGAAGACCGACGGTTCTCCGGTCGTTCGACTCGGGGAAGGCTGGGCCGCCGATCTCTCCCCGGACGGGCTCTGGGCTCTCGCGGTCGTTCCGTCCTCACCGGACCGTCTCATGCTCTATCCCACGGGTCCCGGCGAGGCGAGGAGCCTGGAGAGCGGCGATATTCGCGAGTACGCATCGGCGAAGTGGTTTCCCGACGGGAAACGGGTGCTCGTCTGCGGGACGAACTCGAGCCGCGCTTCCCGCTGCTACACGCAGGAGATCTCGGGCGGCGCGCCGCGGCCCGTGACGCCGGAGGGAACCCGCAGCGGTCTCGTTTCCCCCGACGGAAAGCTCCTGCTCGTCCAGGGAACGCATGACGAATACGAGCTGTTTCCGTCGGCCGGCGGAGAGCCCCGGAAGGCTCCCGGGCTGAAGCCGACCGACGTCGTGTTCGAGTGGAGCGCCGACGGGCGATCGGTCTTCGAGATTCCTTCGACCGAGGTCCCGGGCCGGCTGGAGCGCGTCGACCTGGCGAGCGGCGGGCGCGACCTCTTTCGGAGCCTCGCTCCCGCCGATCTCGTGGGCGTCGTGAGGATCTATCAAGCGGTCGTGGCGGCGGACGAGAAGTCGTATGCCTATTCGGAGGTCGTTCGGCGCGACGATCTATTTCTCGTGGAAGGCGCGCGTTGACACGCATGATCCGGCCTCGAGGAGCTCATCGCCGCCGGCGCGCGTCTCGACGCGGCGACCGCGAAGACCTACGCCGAGTCGCAAGAGTCGAACCCGAAGGCGCTGAGCTGATGAGGAAGGCGACGGCGCGGTGACGGGGTCAGAGGAAACCCTCACCCCGCCCCTCTCCCGTCACCGGGAGAGGGGGTCTTCTTGTTCCCCTCGCCCCCGTCCTCGGGGGAGAGGGGCATGGTGAGGGGTCCGACCTATTTCCCCACGACCTTCACCACCGCCGACGAGCCGGCGATCTTGTCGCCCTCCATCGGCTCGTAACGCCCGCCGAGGCAGCTTCCGAGGAACCGCTCCGCGCGCGCGTTGAAGTCGATGCGGTTCTCGGGCCGCGCGAAGCCGTGGCCCTCGTCGGGATAGAGGACGTACGTCACGTTGCCCTTGTTTTTCTCGATGGCGTCCACGATCTGCTCGGACTCCTTCACGTTGACGCGCGGATCGTTCGCGCCCTGCCCGATGAGGAGCGGCTTCGTGATCTTGTCGGCCTTGAAGAGCGGCGACGCGTTGTGGACGAGCTCGGCGTCCTTCGGGTCGTCCACGTTGCCCATCCGCACGTCGAACATCGAACGGATCGGTTTCCAGTACGGCGGGATCGAGCCGATGAGCGTCTTCAGGTTCGAGGGGCCCACGATGTCCACGTTGCACGCGAAGAAGTCCGGCGTGAACGTCGCGGCTGCGAGCGCCGCGTAGCCGCCGTAGGAGCCGCCGAAAACCGCGACGCGCTTCGGATCGGCGATGCCCTGGGCGATCGCCCACTTCGCGGCGTCGATCAGGTCGTCGTGCATCTTCAAGCCCCACTGCCGGTTGCCGGCGTTCAGAAACTTCTTCCCGTAGCCGGTCGAGGCGCGGTAGTTGACCTGGAGCACCGCGTAGCCGCGGTTGGCGAGCCACTGGGCCCACGGGCTGTAGCCCCAGTTGTCCCGCCCCCACGGTCCGCCGTGGACGAAGAGGACGAGCGGGAGATTCTTCGGCGTGAGCCCCACGGGGAGCGTCAGATAGGAGTTGAGCTTCAGGCCGTCGCGCGCCTCGATGACCACGGGCTTCATCGCAGCGAGCGGCAGTCCCTCGAGCTTCGGCTGGGCGGTGAAGAGGAGCGTGCCCTTCTTTCCGACGCGGTCCCACTTATACCAGGACACCGGGCCGCGGTCGGATGTAAACCCGACGAGCCAGGCGTCATCGGCCGTCGTCCGGTTGACGATGGCGAAGTCGCCCGGGTTGAGCTTCGCGATCGCGTCGAAGTCCGGCTGAATCGACGGGTCGAGGACCTTCCACGTTTGGCGCCCCGGCTCGAAGGCGACGGCCTGGACCACGTGGGTCCGCGGCTGGATGATGACGCCGCCGGCGTCCACCTCGTTCGACGACGCGAGGACCTTCTCGGCGCCGGTCGCGATGTCGCGGGAGACGAGGCGCGCCGTGTCGCTGCCAATCGAGCTCGTGAGGTACGCCGTCTTGCCGTCGGCGGAGAACCCTTCGAAGTTCAGGATCTCGTCGGGCCCGACTCTCACGAGCGTTTTCCACGGCGACTTCGCGTCGTCGCGGATGCGGACCTCGGTCCCGCCGTCGGCCGTGGAAATCTGCGCGGCGCGGACCTGGAATTTCGCGTCCGTCCCCCAGCCGATGACGTCGCCCGGGTTCTGCGTGTCGGGGACCAGCGCGCCGGTCGTCAGGTTCAGGCGGTGCACGTCCATGACCTGGCGGTCCCGCAGATTCATCTGGACGAGGACCTGATCCGGGAAGTCCGGATGAACGTCCACGATGTCGGCGCGGATTCCCTGAAACGGTGTGTAGTCGCGGACGTTGCCCGAGGCGAGGTCCACGCCGTAGAGATGAAAGTTCTCGTCGCCGTCGTTGTCCTGGAGGTAGAGGATCGTCTTGCTGTCTTCCGCCCACAGGTACTGACGGATGCCGCGCTTCTTGTCGGCGGTCACCATCTTGTCGTCGTCCTTGCCGACGGTCTTGACCCACACCTGCAGGACGTTCTTCTTGTCCGGAGCGAGCCACGCGAGCCGTTGGCCGTCGGGGGAGAGGCGCGGCTGCGACCTCTCGGGGTTGCCGAACAGGACGTCCCGCGGAATCACCGGCGGCAGATCGGCCGAAAGAGCTGCGGGGAGAGCGGCGAACGCCGCAGCGGCGACGACGAGCCCCAGAACGAAACGCTTCATCATGTGAATCGGGCCTCCTGCCCCGAACGATATGACAGAAGGCGCCGCCGATCAGACGAGCGCGGCGCCGCAGGACGGACAGCGTTCGGGCGCGAGGCGGCCGGAGACGAAGCCGAGCGGCTCGCCGCACGCCGGGCACTTCCCGAGGGCACCGAGCACGACCGCCGTCAGGAACGACTCGGCGAGAACCGATCCGGCAATGACCCGGAGGATGCGGGGAGCGTGCGGAACGATAAGGAGCAGGAGAAGAACGGCGAGGCACGCCCACGTCAGAGCGAGCGACGTCTTCACGATCGCGCGCCAGATGCGGAGCTTGCGGCGCTCGGGCGGGGTCAAGGACCGGGCGGGCGAGTCGGGCACGTCGGGATGATAGCGAGGGCCCCCTCACCCCGACCCTCTCCCCCGCGGACCGGTGCGAGGGAGCAGAGCTACGCTCCCGTCTCCATGATCGGCCGCACCTCGATCGACCCGACGGCGGCGCCGGGCACGCGGGCCGCGATGGCCGAGGCCTCGTCCAGATCCTTCGCCCGGATGACGTAGTAGCCGCCCAGCTGCTCCCGCGTCTCGGCAAACGGGCCGTCGGTCGTGATCGTCTTGCCGTTGCGCAGGCGGACCGTCGTGGCGGTCGCCGTCGGCTCGAGGCCGTCGCCGGCCAGGTAGTTCCCGCTCTTCTTGATGGATTCCGTGAACGCCCGGTACTGGCCGATCATCTCGCCCTTCGCCTCGTCGGAGAGGCCCGTCCAATCGGTCTCGCGGCTGTAGATCAGGAGGATGTAGCGCATCGCGATCTCCCTTCGCCCTCTAGTCGAACGCCACGGGGCGAATTCGACAGCCGCTCGCCACTTCTCCGCTCCTCAGCGCGTCGCGCGCTCGCCGCGAAACTGCCGGCGGTAGGCGACCGGCGGGACGCCGACCTGCGCGCGGAAGGCCGCGCGAAACGTCTCGGTCGACTGGTAGCCGGAGGACTCGGCCACGCGGTCCACGGACTGATCGGACGCCTCGAGCAGGTCCTGGGCGCGCGCGATGCGCTCGTACTGGAGCCAGGCCTTGGGTGTCGTTCCCGTGGCGTCGAGGAAGCGGCGCAGGAACGTCCGCTCGCTCATCGCCGCGCGGTGCGCGAGGTCACGAACGCGCAGGTCCCGGGCGAGGTGCCCGCGCGCCCACTCCATCACCCCGGACAGCGCCGGTCCGGGAGTCTCGGCCGCCGGCGATCGGATGAATTGAGACTGGCCTCCGGCGCGATGCGGCGTCGCGACGAGGCGCCGCGCAACGGCGTTCGCCACGCGCCAGCCGAAGTCGCGGGCGACGAGATGGAGGCACGCGTCGATTCCCGCCGCGCTGCCCGCGGAAGTGACGAGGCTCCCCTCGTCCACGTAGAGGACGTCCGGGTCCACGCGGATCGCGGGGAAGCGCCGCGCGAGATCCTCGGCGTAGCGCCAGTGCGTCGTGGCGCGGCGGCCGTCGAGGAGCCCGGTCGCGGCGAGGACGTAGACGCCGGAGCAGATCGAGAGGAGACGCGCTCCGCGCGCGTGCGCGCGGCGGAGAGCCGCGAGCAGACGCGGCGGCGGCGCCTCGGCGCGGTCCCTCCAGCCGGGCACGACGATGGTCCGCGCGCGCGCGAGAGTTCGGAGCGAGGCCGTCGCCCGCACCGTGATGCCTCCGGTCGCGCGGAGCGGGCCCGCATCGGCGCCGACGACGGCAAAGCGGTACCAGGGAAACGCGAATTCGGGCCGCGGCAGGCCGAAGATCTCGACGGCGATGCCGAATTCGAACGTGCAGAGCCCGTCGTAGGCGAGGACGGCGACGAGGCCGGGATCCCGGCGTCCGGGGCGCATTGGCGGTTGGCGGATTCTTACCACATATTGTCATTTTTGCCACTCGCCGGAGCCCCGCCGGGCGGCTACGATGCGGCGTCGAGAAGGGAGGCGCTCCCCATGACCAGCCCCGTGTCGGAAGTCCCGGCCGCGAGCCCCGCGGAGGCGCTCGCGCGGTTCCAGGCCCGTTTCCGTTTCGAGACCGATTGCGCGGACGTGCACGAGGCGCTCGCGACGCGTCCGGACTTCGTGCTGCTCGACGCGCGCAGTCCTGCGGCGTACGCCCGGGGCCACGTGCCGGGCGCGGTCAACATTCCGCATCGGACGATCGGCACGGAGACGATGCGCGCGTACCCGACGGGCACGCTCTTCGTCGTGTACTGCGCCGGTCCGCACTGCAACGGCGCGGCGCGCGCGGCCGTGAGGCTCGCGTCCCTGGGCTTTCCGGTCAAGGAGATGTTCGGGGGATTGACGGGCTGGCGGGACGAAGGGTTCGCGCTCGAGGAGGGCGCAGCGCCCTCGGAGAGCGGACCGGCGAAGGTCGCCTGCGGATGCTGAGCCCGACGATCCGTCCGGCGAGACGGGCGGACTCTCGCGAGCTTCTCGTCCTCATGCGCGGCTTGGCCGCTTTCGAGAAGTACCTCGACGCCTTCGCCGTCACCGAATCGGAGCTCGCGCGCCGTGCGTTCGGCCGAGATCCGCAGTGTCGGATCACCGTCGCCGAGGATCGGACCTCGAAGGCGCTGCTCGGCTACGCCGTGACCGTGGCGACGCCGTTCACGTACGACCTGAAGCCCGTCGTGACTCTCAAGGAGCTCTTCGTGCGGCGGGCGTCCCGAAGCCGCGGCGTCGGCGAGGCGCTCTTTCGCGCCGTGGCGTCGCATGCGCTCGAGGCCGGCGCCGGGCGCCTGAAGTGGGACGTGCTCGCCGGAAATCGTCGGGCGGAGAGCTTCTATCGGGCGCTCGGCGGGCGGCGCGCTCGAAAGTGGATCCCGTACGCGATGGACGCCCGTGCCCTCGCCACGCTCGCCGGCCGCCGCGTCAGCCCATCAGCTCGTTGACTCTCGAGTGCGAGAGGGCCCCGTCGAGGGCCGACCAGGTTCCCTCCGTCCGGAGCTCCTCGCCGATCCGTTCGACGAGGGTGAGCGCGGCGCGCATCGCGCCCGACCCGAGCGACACGCGCGCCACGCCGAGCTTCGCGAGCTCGCCGAGGGACGGGCCGCCCGGGGCCGCGAGGACGTTGACCGGGCAGGCGAGGCGCCGGACGATCTCGCCGATGAGCCCGACCTCCTTCACGCCGGGCACGAAGACGCAGTCGGCGCCGGCGTCGCGGAACGCCGCGCCGCGCCGGATCGTCTCCTCGAGGCGGCCGCTCTCGGGACCGACGCGGTCGAGGTACACGTCCGTGCGGGCGTTGACGACGATCGCGACGCCGCGGCGGCGCCCCGCCTCGCGGATCGCCCGGATCTTCTCGACCTGCCGGCCGAGCTCGAAAAGCGGCTCCTCCATCCGGCCCGTGCCGTCCTCGAGGTTGAGGCCGGCCGCGCCGGCGTCGAGCGCGCGCGCCGCGGCCCGGGCGACCGCCTCCGCGGAGTCGCCGTATCCCGCTTCGAGGTCGGCCGTGACCGGAACCGAGACTGCCCGGCAGATCCGCGCGATCTCCGCGAGCATCTCGTCGCGCGGGATCCGCTGGCCGTCGGGGTAGCCTCGCGAAAAGGCGATCCCCGCGCTCGTCGTCGCGATTGCGGGAAAGCCCGCCCTCTCGATCAGGCGCGCCGTGGCCGCGTCCCAGACGTTGACGAGGAGAAGCGGCTGCCCGGGACGATGGAGGAGGCGTAGCCGTTCGGCTTTCTCCGCGAGACTCGTCACGGCCGGAAATTCTACGTCGCGGTGCCGCAAGTCGCTTTGCCGCAATGTCTTGAAGTCGGCGGCGACACCTCGGAGGGCGTTTTTTTCGAACCCCGGACCTCCCATTCGTCGTAAGAGCTAGAATGAAGGTCCCGCGGGTCCGCCAGGTTCCCGTCCGGAAGAGTCGTCTCGGTGGGGAGACGGCCCCGGAGCTCGCCGTTCCGATCTTCCCCAGGGGGTACCGGTCGAGAGCGAGAACTCGCCGTCGGGAACGCGGCACTCGGGTGGGACGGAGGAGCTGATGGCGAAACGGATGATTCTGATGCTTCTCGGCGTGGTGGTCTTCATCGGGGCCATCGCGGCGGTGAAGACGCGCCAGATCCAGACGGCGATCAAACAGGGCTCGGCCTACAAGCCGCCGCCGGAGTCGGTCACGACCGTGGTCGCGAAGCAGGAGCCGTGGGCGGCGACCGTCGCGGCGATCGGAACCGTCGCCGCAGTGCGCGGCGTGACGGTGAGCGCGGATCTGGCAGGCATCGTGGCCGCGATCGACTTCGAGTCCGGGAAGGCCGTCCGCAAGGGCGACGTCCTCGTCGAGCTCGACATGCGCCAGGAGCGCGCGCAGCTCGCGGCGGCCCAGGCCGAGCGCGAGCTGACGAGATTGCAGCTCGAGCGCATGCGCGGGCTGAGCGCCGAGGGCGTGACCGCGCGGGCGGACCTCGACACGGCGGTCGCGGCGCAGAAGCAGGCCGAGGCGAAGGTCGGCGAGATCGAGGCCACGATCGAGCGCAAGACGATCCGCGCGCCCTTCTCGGGGATCCTCGGCATCCGGCAGGTGGATCTCGGCCAGCATCTGGTCGAGGGCGCGCCGGTCGTGCCGCTGCAGGCGGTCGATCCGATCTATGTCAATTTTTCGGTGCCGCAGCAGCAGCTCGCCAATCTGCGGACGGGCGCCCCGGTCGAGGTGTCGGCGCCGGGCGCCGGGATCGTCTCGCGCTCCGGCAAGGTCACGGCGATCGACTCCGTCGTGGATCCCAATACGCGTAACGTGCAGGTCCAGGCGACGCTCGCGAACGCCGACGGCAAGCTGCGCCCGGGCATGTTCGTCCAGACGACGCTTTCGATCGGCGCCACCGAGCCGGTCATCGCGCTCCCGGCCTCCGCCATCGCCTACGCGCCGTATGGCGACTCGGTGTTCGTCGTCGAGAACATGAAGGATCCGAAGGGTGAGACCTACCGCGGCGTGCGGCAGCAGTTCGTGAAGCTCGGCGGCGGCCGCGGCGACCAGATCGCGATCGTCTCGGGCCTGAAGGCCGGCGAGGAAGTCGTGTCCTCGGGAACCTTCAAGCTGCGAAATGGCGCGGCCGTGCAGGTCAACAACAAAGTGCAGCCGGGCAACAACCCGGCGCCCAACCCCGAGAACAGCTGAAGCGATGAAGCTCACCGATCTCTTCGTCCGACGCCCCGTCCTCGCGGTCGTCGTCAACCTCATCATCCTGATCGCGGGGCTGCGCGCGATCCGGTCGCTCTCGGTGCGGCAGTTCCCGCGCAGCGACATTGCCGTCGTGCAGGTGTCGACGGTGTACGTCGGCGCGAACGCGGACCTCGTGCGCGGCTTCATCACGACGCCGCTCGAGCGCGTCATCGCGAGCGCGGACGGCATCGACTACATCGAGTCCTCGAGCGCCCAGGGCGTCTCGACGATCACGGTCCACCTGAAGCTCAACTACGACACCAATGCCGCGCTGACACAGATCCAGGCCAAGGTGGCGCAGGTGCGCAACGACCTGCCGCCCGAAGCGCAGGCGCCCGTCATCGACCTCCAGACGGCCGACAGCCAGTTCGCGGCGATGTACCTCGGCTTCTCTTCGCCCGACCTCGATCAGAACCAGATCACGGACTACCTCGTGCGCATCGTCCAGCCGAAGCTCACGGCGGTCAGCGGCGTTCAGCGGGCGGACATCCTGGGCGGCCGCACGTTCGCCATGCGGATCTGGCTGAAGCCGGACCGCATGGCCGCCCTCGGTATCTCGCCCTCGCAGGTGCGCGACGCGCTCGAGGCGAACAACTACCTCTCGGCGCTCGGACGCACCAAGGGCTCCATGGTGTCCGTCAACCTCGTCGCCAATACGGATCTCAAGACGCCCGAGGAGTTCCGCCAGCTCGTCGTCAAAGAGGACAAGGGCGTCGTCGTGCGGCTCGGTGAGATCGCCGACGTCGAGCTCGGCGCCGAGGATTACGAGTCCGACGTGCGCTTCAACCGGCAGACCGCGACCTTCATGGGCATCTGGGTGCTCCCGACTGCGAACACGCTCGAAGTCATCGGGAAGGTCCGCGAGGCGATGAAGGAAATCCAGGCCCAGCTCCCCGTGGGCATGAAGGCCGGCATCCCCTACGACTCGACGCTCTACATCCGCGACGCGATCGACGAAGTGCTCAAGACGCTCACCGAGACGCTCGTGATCGTCATCATCGTGATCTTCCTCTTCCTGGGATCCGCGCGATCCGTGCTGATCCCGGTCGTGGCGATCCCCGTCTCGCTCGTGGGCGCCGTGTTCCTGATGTTTCTCGCGGGCTTCACGATCAACCTGTTGACGCTCCTCGCGATCGTCCTCTCCGTCGGCCTCGTCGTCGACGACGCGATCGTCATGGTGGAGAACGTCGAGCGCCATCTCCACATGGGCCAGCGGCCGTTCGATGCGGCGATCGCGGCGGCACGCGAGCTCGTCGGACCGATCATCGCGATGACGATCACGCTCGCGGCCGTCTACGCCCCGATCGGCCTCCAGGGCGGCCTCACGGGCGCGCTCTTTCGGGAGTTCGCGTTCACGCTGGCGGGCGCCGTCATCATTTCGGGTGTCGTCGCCCTGACGCTCTCGCCGATGCTGGGCTCGAAGCTCCTGCGCGCCGGAGACTCCGAGCGCGGCTTCGCGGGCATGATCAACCGCCACTTCGATTGGGTCCGGAAGACCTATGGGCGCCTCCTGACCTCGACGCTCGCCTACCGACCGGTGGTCTTCGTCCTCTGGGGAATCGTGCTCGTCCTGATGATTCCCTTTTACATGTTTTCGCAGAAAGAACTGGCGCCGATGGAGGATCAGAGTGTCGTCTTCGGCATCATCCAGGCGGCGCCCAACGCGACGCTCGATCAGACGAGCCTCTTCGCGCACCAGCTGGCCGACGTCTTCGCCTCGGTCCCGGAAAACGAGAGCATCTTCGAGATCACGAGCCCGTCGGGCGGCTTCACCGGCATGGTGACGAAGCCCTGGAACGCGCGCAAGAAGAGCACGCGCCAGCTCCACATGGAGGTCTCGGCGAAGGCTTCGCAGATTCCGGGCGTGCGCATCATTCCGCTGCTGCCCCCGGCTCTGCCGGGAGGAGGAAGCTTCCCGGTCGACTTCGTGGTGGCGACGACGCTCGCGCCCGAGCGGCTGACGCCGTTCGCACAGGATCTCGTGCAGAAGGCCTTCGCGAGCGGAATCTTCATGTACGCCGACTCCGACATGAAGTTCGACCAGCCCCAGACGGAAGTCGTCTTCGACCGCGACAAGGTGCGGGCGCAGGGCGTGGATCTGTCGCAGGCGGGACGCGACCTCTCGACGATGCTCGGCGGCAACTTCGTCAACCGCTTCAGCGTCCAGGGGCGAAGCTATAAGGTCATCCCGCAAATTTCGCGCGTGGAGCGCCTGACGCCCGACCAGCTCTCCCAGATCTACGTCACGGGCGCCGGCGGCAAGCTCGTGCCGCTGTCGACCTTCGCGACCTTGAAAACGACGACCGAGCCGCGGCAGCTGGAGCGCTTTCAGCAGCTGAACGCCGTGCACATCCAGGGCGTCATCCCGGCCGGAGTCTCGCTCGACAAGGCGCTGACACTGCTCGAGGACGAGGCCAAGCGGATCCTGCCGCGGGACTTCGTGGTGGACTACGCCGGAGAATCGCGCCAGCTCCGGACGGAGGGCGGGCAGTTCCTGCCGACCTTCCTGCTGTCGGCGATCCTCATTTACCTCGTCCTCGCGGCGCAGTTCGAGAGCTTCCGCGATCCGTTCATCATTCTCGCCGGGTCGGTTCCGCTCGCGCTCTCGGGGGCTCTCCTCTTCACGTTCCTCGGCTTCACGACGCTGAACATCTACAGCCAGGTGGGTCTGATCACGCTCGTCGGCCTCGTGTCGAAGAACGGCATCCTGATCGTCGAGTTCGCCAACAAGCTCCAGGAGGCGGGCAAGGCGAAGCTCGAAGCGGTCATCGAGGCGTCGACGACGCGGCTCCGGCCGATTCTGATGACGACGGCGGCCACCGTCATGGGGCATCTGCCGCTCGTCTTCGCGTCCGGCCCGGGAGCCGGCGCGCGCAACTCCATCGGTATGACGCTCGTGACCGGCATGATCATCGGTTCGACGTTCACGCTCTTCGTGCTGCCGGCGATCTACGTCCTCGTGGCGCGGACGCATCGCGCGGACACCGCCGGAGTCGAGGAGTCTGCCGGACACCCGGTGCGCGAGCTCGAGGAAGCCGCGGTCTGACGTCGCGCTCCCGCGCCGGACGGCCGCTTCCGGCGCGGACGATCTTGTCCTCCGTCCGAGGAAGGGGTAATAATCGGCGCAGCCGAGGATCCCTTTTTCGAGACTCAGGGCGGCGCGGCCGCCCGAGGAGGCGACGTGAACCGCAGCGCTCCGGTCCGATCGGGCTTTTCCGCCGTGCTCGCCGCGGCCACGCTCGCGAGCCTGGCGTCTCTCGCCGGCTGCGCGACGGGCAGCCAGGCGCGAAAGACCGAGGCGTCGGGCTTCCTCGGCGACAACGCCAGGCTCCTCCAACCGGGCAAGAAAGGCGAAGAGGAGCTCCTCGTCTACAAGGATCCGGCGGCGGATTGGTCCGGCTACAAGAAGATCGTCCTCGAGCCCGTCACGATCTGGACGAATCCCAAGTTCAAGCTGACCGACGACGAGCGCAAGGATCTCCAGAAGCTCGTGGACAGCTTCCACCAGACCCTCAACAAGAAGCTCTCGGCGGACTACGAGATGGTCGATCAGCTCGGACCCGGCGTGATGCGCGTCCAGATCGCGCTGACGGGCGGAAAGAAGGCCATCACGATCCTGAAGGTGGCGTCCAAGGGCGTTCCCTACGGGACCGGGCCCAGCCTGCTCTGGACGTTCATCACCGGGAAGCCGCCGTTCGTCGGAGAGGCGTCGATCGAATTCATGGTGAAGGACGGCGTGACGGACCATCTGCTCGCAGCCGGAGCCGACCGGCGTGTCGGCGCCGATACGGTCATCGCGGGCTCGGGCCCCAACATGCAGTACCTGAGCTCGTGGGGAGACGTGAAGTACAGCCTGGACTACTGGACCGATGACATGACTTATCGGCTCTGTGTGCTGCGCGCGGGCACCAGCTGCGTTGCCCCGAAGAAGGGACTCCGCGTCCCGATCAACTGACGCGGCGAGCGATCGAATCCTCGACGGGCGGCGCGCTGCGCTTCAGCGCCGCCCGTTCACTTTTTCGGCATGCCGGCCGTCGCCGCCTCGAACTCCTTCTCGACGTCGGCGAGCTCGCGCCGCAGAGACTCGACGCGCTCGACCTGGTACGCGGCGGGCTTTCCCTCCCAGGAGTTGAGGGCCCCGTACACCGTGTCGAGATGCTCGCGGATCCGCTCCTCGCCCGTGATGGCGCCGCCTTCTTTCGTCGCGACGACCTCCCGTTTTATGGCATCGAGCTTCTCGGCCAGCGCCGGGTTGCCCGAGGCCGCCGCCCGCGCCGCGTCGATCCGGTCGACGAGCGCGCTCATCTCCTCGAAGAGGCCGTGCGCCTTCATGACGGCGTCGTACTGCGCGCGGCGGTCCTCGACCGTGTAGGGCGCGCGTCGGTCGAGGCCGATGTCGAGCTTCGTCTCGATCGACTGGCCGCCCTTCGTCAGGCGCACGGTGTAGATCCCGGGCGGCACGCGGGGGCCCTGCGAGGCGGCGAAAGCGATGCTCGCGGCGCGCGGGACCCGTGGCGGCTTGACCTGCATCGTCCACACGACCCGGTTGATGCCGCGCCGCTTCGATGCGGCGAGAGTGTCGATGAGCTTGCCCGAGGCGTCGAAGATCTCGAGCTTGATCGGCCCGAAGAGATGCCGCGTGGGCTGGTAGTAGGTGATCACGGCGCCGCCCGGCGGGTTGCGGCCGATGAAGGTCGCGTCGCCTTCGGGCCATCCGCCGACCCCCGCCATGCGCTGCTGGATGGGCCGGCCGGGCACGAAAGCCGCCGCGGCCGGCAACCCG
>DATJZU010000164.1:0-8209 GCA_035498835.1 Thermoanaerobaculia bacterium | reverse complement strand
CGCTTCAGGACCCGAGCGGCGTCGCCCTGGCCATCGGCGAAGGCGAAGACGCGGCTCTTCCTGCGGTCGCCGACGATGCGGAACTTGCGGCCGCCCTTGCCCACCCTGGAATCCCGGCGCGCGACCTCGAGCTGCTGGAGGAGGCGCCACTGTCCCGGCACATTTTTCGGCGCCGCGATGACGACCCAGTAGCGGTCGCCTCGGGCCGCCTTTTCCCAGAGCCATTTTCGATCCGTCGGCCATTCCGCCCGGAACGGCCGCTTGCCGGCGTGCTCCGACCAGAACGTCTTCCAGTAGAGGAGGTAGTCCATCGCTCGCGCCTCCGCATCCTTATTGTCGCGAGGGGGGGACACGCAGGGGCGGCCCTTGCGGCCGCCCGACTGTGACGGGCGGGGACAAGCCCCGCCCCTACTCGACCTTCAGCGCTTCGATCGCGCTCGCCGACGACGCGCGCCGTGCGGCGAACCACGATGCGGAGACGGCCGCCGCGGCGAGGAGCGCGATCGCGACGGCGTAGCTGAGCGGATCGCCCGGCCCGACGCCGAACAGCTGCGACCGCAGGAGCCTCGCGATCAGGATCGCCGCGGGAATCCCGAGCGCCAGGCCGACCGCTGCGACGCGCGTTCCCTGGCGCACGACGAGCGCGCGCACCTGCTTCGGCCGCGCGCCGAGCGCGAGCCGCACGCCGAACTCCCGGCGCCGCTGCGCGACCGAGTACGCCACGACGCCGTAGAGCCCGATCGCCGAGAGCAGCAGCGCCGCCGTCGCGAACGCCGCCGCGAGGATCATCGTGAATCGCTGTGCGCCGCGCGCGTCGATCAGGTAGTCCTCGAGCGGGCGCACCTCGGAGATCGGGAGCTCCGGATCGAGCGCGGCGAGCAGGCTGCGGATCGGCGCGGCGAGCGCGCCGGGATCGCCCTTCGCGCGCACGACGTACGCCACGGGATTGCGCCGGATCTGCCGCTGCGGGAAGTAGATCTGCTCGCGGACTTCCTCGAGCAGGCTCTGCTGGCGAAGGTGCCGCACGACGCCGACGACGGTCGCCGGCTCCGTCGGATGTCCGTTGGACGGCGGATCGAGGCGGAGCACTTTGCCGAGAGCGCTCTCGTTCGGCCACGCGAGTCGCGCCAGCCGCTCGTCCACGATCATGACCCGCCGGCTCTTCTCGTCGTCCGACTGTGTGAAGTCCCGGCCCGCGACGAGCCGCGCCCCGACCGCCCCGAAGAATCCCGGCGAGACGGCGCGGTAGTCGGCCATCGGCGCCGACGTGTCCTCCGCGGCCGGCCTCGCGAGATACGGGCCGCCCCAGTTCGGAATGTGATCGAAGGGGAGATGGCTCACGGCGGCCGCCGCCTCGACGCCGGGCAGCGCCTTCAGCCCCTCCTCGAAACGGCGGCTGAACGCGTTGAACGCCTCGGGCGTCGCGTAGCGGCCGTCCGGCAGCGCGAGACGGAAGGAGAGCGTACGGTCCGACCGGAACCCGGGATCGACGCCGACGATCCGCGAGAAGGTCCGCGCGACGAGCCCGGCGCCGACGACGAGGACGACGCCGAGCGCGATCTGCACGGCGACGAGCCCGGCGCGCGTGCGAGACGAGGTCGGGTTGCCGCCGCGCTTGAGGCTGAGGATCGGCGCCATCCGCAGGACCTCGGCGAGTGGCGCGAGGGAGAGGAGCAACCCCCACAGAATCGCCGTGCCGCCGGTGAACGCGAGCACGCGCGGGTCGATCCTCGCGGCCGCGATTCGCTCGAGACTCTCGGGCCGCGCGGCGAAGAGCGCCGAGAGCATCCCGCGCGCGACCGCCACGCCGGCGCACGCGCCGAGCGCCGCGAGCACGAGCCCTTCGGCGAGGCACTGGCGGAACAGCCGCCGCCGTCCGGCGCCGAGCGCGATCCGCAGCGCAATCTCCTGCCGCCGCGCCGCGGCGCGCGCAGCGAGCAGCCCCGCGACGTTGACGCACGTGATGAGGAGCAGGATCGCGACGCCTCCGAAGAGCGCGAGGAGAACGGGCCGGATCTCGCGCACGCCGTCGGAATGGAGGCCGACGGTGTCGTACCGCCGGCCGGCGGTTCCGTACTCGGAGAATTCCTTCGAGATCTGCGCGGCGATGCCGTCGATCTCGCTCTTTCCCTGCGCGAGCGTGACGCCGGGCTTCATGCGGCCGACGACGCGCAGGAACTGCTGCCCGCGAGGGTCCTCGGTCATCTTCGGCCAGAACGGCGTCCACGCTTCGAGGTCGTCCGGCACGGCGGAATCCGGCGGAAGGAGCAGGCGGAAGTTGTCGGGCATGACGCCGATGACCGTCGTCGGCTGGCCGTTGACGAGGATGCGCCGGCCGACGACGCGGGCATCGCCCCCGAAACGCCGCCTCCAAAGTCCGGCGGAGAGAAGGATCGTCGGCGGCGCGCCGCCCGCGTCGTCGCCCGCGCGGAACGTGCGGCCGCTCGCGGCCTCCGCGCCGAGCACCGAGAAGAAATCGGGCGTGACGCGGCCGACGCGCAGCTGCTCGGGGTCGCCCCCGCCCGTCAAAGCCGCGGAGTTGGCCCAGATCGCGCCGAAGCCCGTGAACAGGCCCGCACGGTGCCGCAGATCCGCGAGCTCCGGTCCGGAGAGCGGCGCGCGCGGGTAGCCGGCCTCGCTCATGTCGGACCAGACGAACACGAGGCGCGAGGAGTCGCGATAGGGGAGCGGCGAAAGGAGCATCGTGTTCACGAGGCTGAAGATCGCCGTGTTCGCGCCGATGCCGAGACCGAGCGTCAGGATCGTCGCGAGCGCGAAGCCCGGCGATTTCCAGAGCGCGCGCCATGCGTAGCGGACGTCGCGGAGCGCCGTCTCGAGACCGGCGCCGGCGCGGACATCCCGCGTCTGCTCCTTCGCGGATTCGACGCCGCCCATCGCGATCGCGGCGGCACGGCGCGCCTCGGCCGGATCGAGGCCCTGTCGCGTCTTCTTCTCGGTCAGCTCCTCGAGGTAGCCGCGGAGCTCGTCTTCGAGATCGTTCTCCAGCCGCGGCCGGCGGAAGAGAGTTCTCCAGAGGCTCGCGAGACGGGACGTCGGGTGCACGCGCTACTCCGCCTCGAGGACGCGGCCCATGGCGAAGACGATCCGGTCCCAGTGCCTTCTCTCGCGCTCGAGCTGGCGGCGGCCGGCGGCGGCGAGGCGATACGTCTTCACGCGGCGGCCGTCGGCCGATTCTCCCCAGGCGCCGGCGATGAAGCCGTCCTGCTCGAGGCGGTGGAGCGCCGGGAACAGCGAGCCGGCCTTCACGACGAACGTTCCCTGCGTCATCTGCTCGATGCGCTCGGCGATCGCCAGGCCATGCCGCGGCTCGAGCGCGAGCGTGCGCAGGATCAGGAGGTCGAGGGTGCCCTTCAGGAGCTCGGTCCGGCGGCTCATATGGAACGGCTCATATAGAACAACTATATCGATGGACGATACGGACGGGAGAGCGGAGGGTTTCGAAGAATCCCCCGTGAGGAAGAGGGCCGGGGTGAGGGTCTCTCGCCGCCGGTGATAGCCTTTCCGCCACGTTTCATGAGGAGGAGAGGACTATGAGGACTCGCAGCATTCTTTTGGTCGCGGCGTGCTTCGTTCTCGCGGGAGCGGTTCTGGCGCAGTCGAAGATGAGCTCGATGAGCCATGGAACATCCAAGGCGCCGGTCTTCATGGCGGCGGCCGACGTCAAATGGATGGACCTCGATCCGACCGGCGCTCCCGGCGTCAAGATTGCCGACCTCTGGGGCGACCACACGAAGGGCGCCTTCGGCGCATTCTTCAAGTTCCCGGCCGGCTTCGCGGCGCCCCTGCACACGCACACCAACACGATGAAGATCATCGTGATCTCGGGGACGTTCATCCAGGGCCCGGAAGGGAAGCCGGAAGTGCATGTGGGCCCCGGTTCCTATGTACTGCAGCCCGGCGGCAACTATCGCCACACGACGGGCTGTGACAAGGCGTCGGAGTGCACGATCTTCGCCGAAGGCTCCGGCAAGTTCGACCTCAAGCCCGTCGAGGCCGCGAAGAAATAGCCGGCCTCGTCGCCGCGGCCGCCGGTGGTAGCCTCGCTCTCGACGAAGGAGGAGGCATGAGACGACAGCCGGCGGTTGCGGCCACATTCCTGCGGGAGGTGTCTGCGTGAGCGCGAAACCGAAGAGCGTCCCGGATCGCCAGCGTCTCGTTTCTTGGTTGCCCGCCCGCCTCGATTGGAAGCCTCTGTCGGCCGGCTCGACGGCGTCGATCGTGGACCTCTGGGGCGATCACACGAAAGGCGCCTACGGCGCGCTCTTCCGATTCCCCGCGGGGTATACGACCCCGGTTCACACGCACACGCACGACATGCGGATCGTGGTCGTCTCGGGGATCCTCCTGCAGATTCCGGAGGGCGAGCCCGCGCTGCGCCTGCCGGCGGGCTCATATCTGCTGCAGCCCGGCGGCAACTACCGGCACATTGCGGCGGCCGATGCGTCGTCGGAGTGCGTCTTCTTCGCGGAAAGCCCCGGAGCGTTCGACCTCCTTTCGTGAAGAAGGTCGTCGGGCTCGTCCTGCTCGCCGGGGCGGCCTCCGTCGGCTGGCGTTGGCTCTCCTCGCGCGGCGCCTACAAGGCGTACGAGGGTTTCGCCGAAGCATGGGCGCAGGAAAAGCGCGCCGTCGCGGCGCAGTACGGCGACGAGGCGGCGATTCGCCATGCGTTCGAGGAGAAGCCGCTCCGCGGCAACGCGGGCGGCAACATGATGGAGGCCTTCCGCGGCACGCGGTACGCGGTCGAGTCGAAGCACCGGTCCGACGGCGGCGACTTCGTCTTCGTCGTGAGCCAGACGATCTTCTTCGATCCGCCGGGCGTGACCTCGGGAATCGGCGGCGCGA
Organism: Thermoanaerobaculia bacterium; assembly: GCA_035498835.1. Taxonomy (GTDB): domain Bacteria; phylum Acidobacteriota; class Thermoanaerobaculia; order UBA5066; family Gp7-AA6; genus DATBFU01. The sequence goes on along the minus strand of DATJZU010000164.1, from coordinate 3,346 downwards.
TGCTCGCCCGCTATCGCGACGAGGCGACCGTCCGGAAGGCCGACGACGGGTGGCGGGTCGTGGCGTTCGAGCCGACGTATCTCGAGATGAAGGAGATCCGGCGGGGCCGGTAGGCGATCCCGATGGGACGAACGGGCAACCCTCCGCGGCGAAAGCCGTAGACCCACCCAAGGAGAAGGAGGGATCCATGCGGTCCAATCGATGTCTGACCGTCCTCTCCGTGCTCGGGCTGGCCGCGGGCCTCGCCGCCGGCTGCGCGAAGACGGAGGCCCCGGCGCCCGCGCCCGCCGCCGAGGTCAAGGCGCCCGCGCCGACCCCGCCCGGCGGAGGAAAGATCCCGATCACGACCTCCTCGGCCGATGCGAAGGCGGAGTACCTGCAGGGGCGGGACATGGCCGAGCGGCTCAAGATCACCGACTCGATCGCGCACTTCCAGAAGGCTGCTTCCGTCGATCCGCACTTCGCGCTCGCCGAGTTCCAGCTCGCCAACACGGCCCCGACGGGAGCGGAGTTCTTCGATCACCTCCACAAGGCGGTGGTGCTCGCCGACGGGGCGTCCGACGGCGAGAAGCTCCTGATCCTCGCGACCGAGGCCGGCGCGAACAACGACGCGGTCAAACAGAAGGACCTCCTGGACAAGCTCGTCGCCGCGTATCCCGACGACGAGCGGGCGCAGTTCGCTGTCGCCGGCTTCTACTTCGGGCAGCAGGATTTTCTGAAAGCGATCGATCACTACCGCAAGGCGACCGAGATCGCGCCCGACTTCTCGACCGCGTGGAACCTCCTCGGCTACGCGTATCGGCAGAATGGCGATTTCGCGAGCTCGGAGCGCGCGTTCCAGAAATACATCCAGCTCATTCCCAACGAACCGAACCCGTACGACTCCTACGCGGAGCTCCTCCTGAAGATGGGCCGCTTCGACGACTCGATCGTGCAGTACCGAAAGGCGCTCGGGATCGATCCGAACTTCGTCAACGCGCACCAGGGGATTGCGATGGATCTGCTCTATCAGGGCAAGTCGGACGCGGCGCTCGCGGAGCTGCAGACCTTCCTGCAGAAGGCCCGGACCGACGGCGAGCGCGCGACGGCGCTCTTCGCGAGGACGGTCGTGCACCTGGACGGCGGCAAGACGGCGAAGGCGCTGGACGACGCCGACGAACAGTACGCGCTCGCGGAGAAGGGCAAGAACATGCCCGGCATGATCGGCGCCGTCTTCCTGAAGGGAAACATCCTGTTCGACGCGGGGAGGTTCGACGAGGCGGGCAGGCAGTTCGAGCGCGCGCTGAAGATGGTCGAGGACTCGAGCCTCTCGAACGAGATCAAGGAGAACCAACGGCGTCTCGTCCACTACAACCGCGCGCGCGTCGCGGCGGCGAAGAAGGACTTCGCGCTCGCGAAGACGGAGGCGGCGGAGTTCCGCAAGGGCGCCGAGGCGACCAGGAATCCGGTGCAGATCAAGCTCGCCAACGAGATCGAGGGGATCGTCGCGCTCGCAGAGAAGGACGACGACAAGGCGATCGAGGCGCTGACGCAGGCGAACCTGCAGGATCCGCAGAATCTCTTCCGGCTTTGCACGGCGTACCGAGGAAAGAACGACGCTTCACGCGCGCTGGAGTTCTGCGGAAAGGCGGCGGACTTCAACTCGCTGCCGAACCTCGGATACGCGTTCGTGCGCGCGAAAGCGAAGGCGGCGGCGGAGCACAAGGGGTAGCGAGGGCGGCCGCAAGGGCCGCCCCTACGGCAACCCCTCGTAGGGCCGGGGCTCGTCCCCGCCCTACGGCAATCCCATCTGTCAGTGCCCTCGCGCGTACTCCTCGACCCTTGCGAGGATCCGGTAGAGTGCCTCACGGTCGTACAGCCGCCCGCTCGCCACGACGGCGGCGATCTTTCGCGTGTTGCGGATGTCGTCGAGCGGGTTCGCGTCGAGGAGCACGAGGTCGGCGATCTTGCCCTCGGCGACGGTCCCGAAATCTCCCAGTTTCCCGAGGAAGATCGCCGGGTTCCGCGTGGCCGTCTGCAACGCCTCGAGCGGCGTGAATCCCGCGGCGACGAACCGCTCGAGCTCGCCGTGGAGGCTCGCGCCCGGAAGAACGCCGACGCCGGCCGGCGTGTCCGTTCCCGCGAGAAAGGGGACGCCCGCGTCGTGCAACCGCTTCACGACCCCGAGCTCGTGCGCGACGAACCTTTCGCGGACGTCGAGAGGATCCGTGTCGAGCTCTTCGAGAATGCCCTTCTTGAACTTCGGCCAGCTCTTCTCGCGCCAGGAAGCCGGCGCGTAGCGCAAGTCCGGATCCCGCGACGGGTCGATCGCGTCGACGTCGATCAGCCACTGGCCGCGCTCCCAGAAGAGCGTCGGGCACTGGTAGATGAAGCTCTTCGCGAGGAGCTCGGCGAGCACCGCTTCCTTTCTCGCGTCGTACGTCTCGAGGAAGCGGCCGGGGCCCTTCTTGCCCCCCGCCACCATCGCGTCTTCGGCCGTCGAGCTTCCCTCGAAGACGCCGATCAGGTGCTCGAAGCTCGTCTGGCCGGACTCGACGGCCTCGGACGCGCGGATCGCGTCGGGCACGTGGCCCACGAAGACGATGTTTCGCTTTCCGCATTCGCGTGCCGCGGCGAAGTACGCGTCGCGCGGGATGTTCGACTGGACCTTGATGAAGTCGACGCCGCGGTCCGTGAGTTTCATGACCGCGTGTCGCGCATCCTCCGCCGTCGCGAGCGGGATCGAGGCGGGGAACGGCGATTTCGGTCCGTCGAGCATCGGGCCGGAGACGACGAGGCGCGGGGACACGATCCGGCCGGCCGCCGCCTGCCGCCGCGCCTCGAGGATCGGATCGAGATCGCTGCCCATGTCGCGGGCGCCGGTCACGCCGAAGGCGAGGAGGAGCGGCAGTGTGACCTCCCGGCCGCCCGGCACCCAGTCGCCGAAGAACGAGTGGATGTGCATGTCCCAGAGTCCGGGGATGAGGAACTTCCGGGTCCCGTCGATCACGCGGACGTGCGAAGGAATCGTGGCGCCGGATGACGACTCGATGCGCGCGATGCGGTCACCGCGGATCTCGACGTTCATGTCGGGCTTCGCCGGCCGGCCCGACGTGTCGATGACGGTGACGTGCGTGATGAGGACGTGGGACAGGGCGGCGAGCAGGAATCTCGTCATTCCGAGCGGAATCCTAGTTCGCGTTTGCCCGTAGAATCGGCGCAATCGTATGACTCTGGCATCGGGAACCCGTCTCGGCCCTTACGAGATCCTCGCGCCCATCGGCGCGGGAGGTATGGGAGAGGTCTACAAGGCGAAGGACACGCGCCTCGAGCGGACGGTCGCGGTCAAGGTCCTTCCGCAGCGCCT
>DATJZU010000163.1:0-136772 GCA_035498835.1 Thermoanaerobaculia bacterium | reverse complement strand
CCGTTCGATTGCGTGGGGAAGTAGGCAATGTATTTGCCCGAGGAGAGCGCGATCCCCGTCACGCGCGATCCGAGCGGCACAGTGTCCACGTTGATCTGCTGCCCGAAGGAGACGCCGCTCCCGTTGCCGATCACCACCTCGCCGTGCAATCCCTGATCACCGGCGATCCAGTCGGAGATCATGCGGCTCGTTCCATCGGCCGCCTCCGCCGTGTCGATCGTCGTGCCGCCCTGCCAGCAGTCGCAGTTCATCCCGACGACGCCGCCGTTGTTGACGCCGCCGACGAACTTCTGGCCGACCTGCGCGAGCTGTCCGTTGCTCGGGTTGGAGGGATCGGCGAGGCTCACGCGGGCGAAGCCGTACTGGGTCTTGATGTAGAGGTACGGGCCCGGGGTGGTGAGCGCCGCGAAGACGCCGGAAGGCGTCCCGGAGAACTTGGGCATCTCCATCGTCGCGTCCGCGCGAGCGGAAGCGGCGAGAGACATCGAGAGGGCCGAGGCGACCAGGAACGGGCGAAGGACCTTCATCGGGGACGACTCCTAGTTTCCGGAGTGAGGGGAACGGCCCTTCGGAAAAGCGACCCGTTCCTGACAGTTCAACCGATCCAAGTTCGGATTCCCTTGTGTGTCTTAAGGGTATTCGAAATCGGACCCGTTGTTTCCACCCTTAATTCGACAGAAAGAAAGTGGGCGGGACCCGAAGGCCCCGCCCACCCACGAGGACACTGCTAGGACGTGGTAATGAACGTCGGACCCGTGCCCGCCGGCGGGTTGCCATCGCCATTCACGCCACCCGGAATGACCGGCGTGATCGGGTTGACGAAGGTCCCGTCGTTGTAGCCGAGCGGCTCGCAAGCCGACGGATCCAGCTGAACGGCCGGCGTGTGAGCCGAGACGAACGCCAGGCTTCCATCGAACTCGTACGCAGCCCAGGCCTGATCGAGCTCGGTCCCGTCGACCGTGTTGACGAAGTTCATCGTCACCCAGCCGACCTGGTTTCCACCCGGAGTCGCCGGAGCCGGCAGGTTGAAGCCCTCGCTGCCGCCCACGCGAACGCGGTTGGTCTCATACGGGAAGTTGACCGTCGGGGTCGGGGGAATCGTGCAGGGGGACGGGCAGGGGCCGGGTCCCGTCTGCGTGACCGTGTTCTCGTCCTCGTCGAAGAAGCCGAGCTGAACGGTCGGTTCCGTCGTGTCGCAGTCGCCGCCGTCCGCGAGGTTCGTCAGGCTTCCCGAGGAAGCGCGCCAAACATCGAAGAACGAGATGACCGCCGGGCCCTCGAAGTAACGCGCGGCCCAACGCAGGCCGAGCGGCTCGCGCTGGTCGCCATAGAGGACGTTCCAGGGCGAGGAGACCGAGAGGTCCGTCCGATTCAGACCGCTGCCGCAGTTCTGGCAGGTCTGGATCAGCGTGTCGAACGGGCTCCAGTAGCGGGCGTAGAACGTCCGCGTGCGGAGGTCCGTCTGAAGCGTCGTGGCGCCGGTGAGGGAGGGATCCTGCTCGATCGAGATCATCGACATGCCGTAGGTCCCGATGCCCTCGCCGCTCGTGAAGATGATGTCGCCGAACAGGTTGTTCTCGCCGCCCAGGGCGTTGAACTCGTGGTACGCCTGGTCGTCGGGATTCGACAACGTGCAGTAGTTGGCGTGGTCGATCGTGACGTAGCCGACCGCCGGACCGTCGGTCACGCCGTCCACCGTGCCGTCTCCGCAACCGCGGGAGTCGTCGGTGTTGTCGAGCGAGTCGGTGACCAGGAGCCCGAACGTCGAGGCCGGGTCGAAGGCCGGCACCGCGTACGCCGCCGTCGCGAGCTTGTTGTCGTTCGAGTCGGCCGTCAGGGTGTTCGGCGGAGAGATGCGCAGGAAGCCGTCGGCCGCCGGATACACGGAGGCAACCGAGTTGCGCTGGCAGACGTCATCGAGCGGGTCGATCGCCGTGTTCGGACCGGTGTGGTCGTTGGCGACCGGCGTGGACGGAAGGACGCCCGAGATGACGTCCGACATTCTCCACGTCTGGATGTCGAAGCCCGTCAGCGCGACGTTGAAGTCGAGGACGAGGATCGACCGCTTGTTGTACACCGAGACGTGCGCGATCATCGGCGCCGAAGAGGCGTTGCCGATCGCGAGCAGGGTGTCGAAGGAATCGGGCGTGCCGCGCTTGATCGAAGCGTCTGTATTCAACGAAACCGCGAAATACGGCACGAGCAGCGTCGCGGCGGGACGCGTGTCAACCGTGCACGTGATGGCGCTCGCGCTGCCCGCGAAAGCGAACAGGGCGAGAACCGCCATGCACGTCAGAATGGTCTTCTTCATTGAGATCTCCTCGTTACGATTAAACCGGGAAAAATCACACGCTTGAGATTGCCTTCCCTCGCGCGATCGCATCACCTCCCGTAGCTCAATTTGCCAAATTCGCAAGTAAAGACGTGTTTCACAAGAGGCTTCTGGCCTTATGGTTAAGGGAATATTCCGCCCGCGCGGCGGTGCGAGTCAAGAGAAAAACACAAAAAATATGCTGGGCAATCATCAAGTCGCCGCAAGAGCCTCCGGATCAGCGAGTTACTTCTTGTTGAGGAAAACCGACCAGCCGCCGCGCTCTCCGGGGCTCGAGGCCCCGTAGGTCTTGGCGACGACGATGTCGAGCCGCCCGTCCCCGTCGAGGTCGGCCAGGCGGATGCACTGGCCGATCGAGCCGAGCGCCGGCTCCTGCTTCTCGTCGGCCTCGGCGAAGCTGCCGTCCGGCCTCTGGAGAAAGATGCGGAGCCGGCCGGCCTGCGAGTCGGCGAAGACGACGTCGTCTAACCCGTCGCCGTCCAAATCCCCCATCGCGAGCCCGTACATGAACGTCGTCCCTTCCTTCTTGCGCCAGATCCGGTGGCGCGTCCAGGCGCCGTTCTCGTACGAGTAGACCGTCACGCAGCGCGCCTGGCGCCGGACGGGCACGCTCGTCGCGCGGTTGAAGGCGTCGGCGAACGCCGGAACGCGGTTGGCGCCGAAAGTGCCGGGCGCCATCGCGAAGTGGTATCCGTGAATCTCGATGTCCGGGATGAAGCCGACGGAGAACTTGCCGTCGCCATCATTTTTCCAGAGGAGCTCCACCGCGCCGTAGATGTGCGCGCCCGTCAGGATGTCGAGGCGTCCGTCGCGGTCGTAGTCCCACGCCGTGAGCGTGTTCGAGTACGCGCCGCCGACGAGCGCGTTCTTCGCGAGCGCGAAGCCGCGATGCCCGTCGTTCAGGTACACGCGGATCTGGTCGGGCTCCCAGGCGGTCGACCTTCCTTCGTAAATGTCCGTCGACGCGACGATGTCGAGCTTCCCATCGCCGTTGACGTCGGCGAGCGCGACGGCCTGCGTCGAGAATTCGCGCCCCGGGAGTCCCTTGTGGACGACGTCGTACTTGCCGTCGCCCCGGCCGTAGAGCACGACGAGGCCGGCGCTGTGCGACGCGGCGACGACGTCGAGCTTGCCGTCGCCGTCCAAATCGCCGACGGCGACGCCGCCGTACGCGAGGCTCGCGTAGGGCGCGGGCTTTCCGTCTTCGAAGAACTCGAGCTTCTGGCGGACGAACTTTCCGTGCCCGTCGCCGAGCCAGATGTGGAGCTTCGCCTCGGAGCCGAGGCGCGCGGGCGGCGACACGATGTCGGGAATCCCGTCGCCATTGATGTCGGTCATCACGAAGGAGTGCCGCCACATGCCCTGTGCGGGCAATCCCGAGTTGGCGACCGGCTCGAGCCGGAACGCGCCCGTGACGCGCGGCGGATTGAGATCCTCGAAGTCGGCGGCCGGCATGCCGTAGTCGGTCTCGGGCTTGCCCTTGGGAGCCACGGCCGTCGCTCCGGGCGGCGGCGCCATTCCCTCCGTCGCCTCGCGCTCGGCCTCCTTCTCTCCGGGGATGGGCTTGGCCTGGTAGACGTAGTAGTACTCGTCGTCTTCCTTGAAGAACTCGACCTGCAGCGGAATGATCGGGCTGCGGATGTGGCGGTCGTCCACGCGGATGTACTCGGATTTCTTGTAGCGAATCACCGTGTGCGACGGCGTGTCCTCGAGCACGTCGGGGTTGACGCGCTGGAGGTTCGTGGGCGTTGGCGTCGCGGCGGGCGCGGACGCCGAAGGTGCGGCGGTCTTCGTCGGCGCCGAGGACGAACAGGCCGCCGAAACGCCGGCGAGCAGAACGAGGACCGAGAGCCTTCTTTTCACCTTGCCTCCTGAACTTGGGAAACCGGGCGAGTCAACAAACCCATCGCCAAAACATTTCGCCGGAGCCCTAAATGAGGTCCGCAAAATGGGGCCGGGCGCGCCGGAAGAGCGACGCACCCGCGGCCAGAACCGCGGCGGCGAGGAGCGTCGTGAAGACGATCGAGCCCGCCTCGGGCATTCGGTGCAGCGTGAAAGCGTCCCGATACCAGGCCGTCAGGTGCGCGAACGGATTGGCCTGCACGAGGAGACGGAGCCGCGGCGGCACGAGCTCCGCCGGATAAACCACCGGCGTCGCATAAAAGAGGACCGTCAGCCCGATCCCGACGACCGGAACGGCATCGCGCACGAACGTCGCGGCCGTGGCCACGAAGCAGCCGAGGCCGAACGTGAGCGCGATCTGAACGGCGAGCGCGGGCACGACGAGAAGCACCCAGGGCAGCGCGAGATGTCCGACGATCGCGAGATACACCGCGAACACCGCGAAGGCGATCAACTGGTTCGCCACCGCCGCGAGGACCGCGGAGAGCACGAGCATCTCGATCGGGAAGACGGTCTTCTTGACCATTGCGGCGTTGTCGGTCAGGGCGGTCGCCGAACGCGAGACGCCTTCCGAGACGGCCATCCACGGGAGGAGTCCCGAGAGCAGGAACTCGGGAAAGCTCGCGTAGCCCGCGGGACTCGGCACCCGGAGGATCCCCGAAAAGACCATGGTGTAGACGAGCATCCACAGAATCGGGCTGGCGAAGGTCCAGAGGACCCCGAGCCCGGACCCCGCATAACGGGACCGGAGGTCTCTGACGACCATCTCCTTGAGCAGGAAAAACTTACGGTATGTTTCGCTCTTCACGCTTGACTTCCGGCGCCGGCGGATCATTATATTGACATCGGTTTATGGTGCAATAGCATCCGGTAGAACTTTATGTCGTCGCCTTCATCGCCCCGCAAGGTCCACCTCGTCGGCTCGCGCATTCGCGAGCTCCGCAAGGGCCGACACCTCACGCAGACCGAGCTCTCCGAGAAGATCGGCGTCGCGCAATCGGATCTCTCGCGGATGGAGCAGGGCGAGTACAAGGTTGGCCTCGACACGCTCTTCAAGATCCTCCAGGTCTTCGACTTGAAAATGAGCGAGTTCTTCGGCGAGACCGACCGGCCCGTGGACCCCGATTCGCGCGAGCTCGTGGCCGACTTCGAAAATCTGTCGGAGGAGGCGCGGCGCGAAGTGCGCGATTTCGTTCGGTTCAAGCGTCAGCAGCAGGACGAGCCCGCTCCGGCGCCCGCCGAGATCGAGGAGCTTCCCCCGAAGGAAACTTCGTGAGCGGGCGGCGGACGGCCTTACAATGGACGGTTACGAAGCCCGCCCAGCCGTGAACGAGCGCCGCAAGCACCTCGAGTTCCTGCGAAAGACCGCCCGCGAGGCGATCTGGTCCGGAGACTACGAGCGCGCGCTGACCCTCTACGACGACGGCCTCGGGCTCGCGCGCTCGTGGAAGGACCGGGATCTCGAAGACCTCTTCACCTGCAACCGCGCGACCACGCTGATCGAGATGGACCGGCAGGACTTCGATCTCGCGCGGCTCAAGGAGATCGTGCTCCGCAATCCGGCGAGCTTCAACGGCGTGCTCGCGGCCTACGTCTCGGCCAACGCGCACGAGGCCCGCGGCGAGTTCTCCCGCGCGCGCTTCTACGCGCAATCCGCCCTCGCCAGGAGCCGCGACCTCGGCCTCGAAGAGCTGACCGGCAGCTCGCTCAATCTGCTCGCCGGGCTCGAGCTCCACGAGGGCCGCTTCGAGGTCGCGCGCGACCTCTTCGCCGAGGCCGTGGCGCGCTTCGACGCGGAGGGGGAGACGCTCTCGCGCCCGGCCGCCGTGGCCACCGACAACCTGGGCTACTGTCACATCGCGCTCGACGACGTCGACACGGGATTGCCGCTCGTCGAGCGGTCGCTCGCGCTGCTCCACGATCTCGGCGCGCGTCAGGCGATGGACTATCCCTCGCTCGACCTCTGCTTCGCGCACGTGAAGTGCGCGCGTTTCGACGCCGCGGAGGAGCGCGGGCTCCAGGCGCTCGCGCTCGGCCAGGAGTTCGGCCGCGAGGACGTCATCAAGAACGCGCATTACCTCCTCGCCGAGGCCTACTCGGAAATGGGCCGCGAGGCCGAGGCGGACGTGCAGTACGACGCGCTCGCCGGCTACTACCCCGATTTCCCCGCCCTCAAGCACTACCTGCGGCAGGTGAGCCTGATGGGCATGATCAATCTGAGGGCCTGACGTGAAGACGCTGTCGCGGCTCGCCCTCGCTCTGGCCTTCGCGCTCGTCGCCGCGGCGGGGACGGCGGACGTCCAGAAGAAGACGCTCCTCGCCTCCGACGGCACGCTCTACGTGGCGCAGACGGGCCTCGCCTCCGAGCTCGGCCTGACCGACCTCGGCCCGAACGACTACGCGGTGGTCTGGAGCTCGCTCGCGCAGGACGGAACGACGGCCGGCGGAGAGATCCCGCGGGCCGCGAACTCGAACCCCAAGACGAGCCTCGACCTGACGTTCGACGAGCCCACTGGAACGCTCGTGGTGCTGTGGCGCGAGGAGAGCTCCATCCTCAACTCGATCGAGCTCGCCTTCTCGCGCGGCGGCAACTGGACGCTCGCGAACCTGCTTCCGAACATCGGGTTCCCGCACGCCTACAACCCGCAGATGCTCCTGACCCACGAGACCGTGCACTCTCTCGACGGAAGTGGCACCGACGTCTACACGAATCGCTCGGTGCTCTCGATCATCTGGTGGGAAGAGGCGTCGGTCGCGCAGGCGCGCTACGCCTCGGTCTTCCTCGACGAGACGATCGACGCGTCGCAGATCGAAGTCATCAACCTCCCCGACCTCGTCAATGCCCAGGGGCCCACGTCGCTCGCGGGGATTCCGCGCGGCTCGTACGCGTTCCCGGCGCTCCAGCCCGCCGGCCCGGGCGGGGCGGTCCTGGCGAGCTTCTCGACGATCGCGACCGGACAGCAGTACGTCGTCCGGATCGACTATCCGACCGACCTCGGGCAGCCGTCCCTCGACAACTCGACCTGGCTGCGCCGGCGAATCCCCGTCGTCGGCGTCGTGAGCGTCGGCCAGATCTCCGCGGTGCCCGCGATGGACACCGCCTCCGTGGGCACCGTCGTCGGATCGAGCTACCGTCCGACGCTCTACTGGAGCGACGGAACCGCGCTGCATTACATCCGCTTCGACGGCACGGCCTGGTCCGACGTTCGCTCCATCGCTCTCGGCGACAGCATGACCTACGATCAGGCGGTCGCGCTCGTCGTGTCGATGGCGCAGCGGAACTAGCTACAGCCCCTTCGGCAGATCCTTCCGGACCTCTTCCCCGTAGAGCGACTCGAGAAGGGTCGCGGCGTCGGCGCCCGCGGCGGTGCGCTCCTTCGGAATCATGATGCGCACCGTGTAGATGTGGTCTCCGGTCACGCCGCTGCGCGGGCTCTTCACGCCCTGGCCGCGGAGGCGAAACTTCTGCCGGCTCTGTGTGCCGGGCGGGATGCGCGCCCGCATCGTCCCGTGCACGGTCGGCACGTCGATCTCGGCGCCGCTGTAGGCCTCCTTGACCGTGATCGGGACCTCGCCGCGAATGTCGTCGCCCTGCCGCTCGAAATACGGGTGGGGCGTCACGCGCACCGTGACGTAGAGATCCCCGGGCGGCGCGCCGAGCACTCCCTCTCCTCCCTTGCCGGGCACGCGGATCGTTCCGCCGTCCTCCGTCCCTTCGGGAATCTTGATCTTCACGGTTTCCGCCTGCGCGACGCGGCCGCTGCCGTGGCAGACCGGGCACGTCGATTTCCCGACGCGGCCGGTGCCGCCGCATTTCTCGCAGACACGCTCGCGGCGGATCGCGAGCGAGGTCATCCCGCCGAGGACCGCGTCGCGAAACGGAATCTCGATCGTCCCCGACGCGTCCTCGCCGCGCTCCGGCTGAGAACGCGCGCGCCGCGAGCCGCCGAACACGTTGCCGAAAAAATCCGAGAGGTCGCCCTGGAACTCGAACCCCTCGAACGGCGCACCCGGCCGGCCGCCGCCGAAGCCGCCGAAGCCCGGTCCGGCCCCCGGCGCCCCGCCCTCGAAGGCGCCCGGACCGGCATGGCCGAACCGGTCGTAGGCGCCCCGCTTCTCGCCGTCCTTGAGGACCTCGTAGGCCTCCTGGACCTCCTGGAAGCGCTTCTGGGCCGACTTGTCGCCCGGGTTCACGTCGGGATGGAGCTTCCGGGCCAGCCGCCGGTAGGCCTTTTTGATCTCGGCCTCGGAAGCGCCCCGGGGAACACCCAGAACTTCGTAGTAGTCCCTTTTTTTCATGCTCTTACGGGATTATAGCGACGTGAAGATTGACTCTTGACGCCCCGGGGGGGTCTAATAATATTAGACGTAAGCAAGCAACCTTCTAATCTTATAAGGGCCTCGGGATGACGATCGACGAAATCGATCTCCGGATTCTGGACATGCTCCAGCGAAACGGCAAGCTATCCCAGGCGAAGATCGCCGGGGCGGTCGGATTGACGACGCCCTCGGTCAACGAGCGCATCAAGAAGATGGAGCGCCACGGGATGATCAAGGGCTTCGTGGCGCTGCTCGATCACGAAAAGATGGGATTCCCTCTGACGGCCTACGTGGACGTCGCGCTCGAGCATCCGCGGTTCGAGAAGGGATTCATCGACGATCTCGAGAAGATCCTCGGCGTGCAGGAGTGCCACTACATCGCCGGCGAGTATGCGTACCGCCTGAAGGTGAAGGCCGCCGATCCCGCGACGCTCGCCGATTTCCTCCAGCGCCGGCTGCTCGCGCTCAAGGGCGTCTCGCGGGTGCGCACCCAGGTGTCGCTCTCGACCAAGAAAGAATCGACGCTCCTGCCCCTCGTCTCGGAGACCGACGAAAAGAAGTGATCGTCCGCAGCGTCGCGGACGCTCCTCCTCATCAGAAGCGGTAGACCGCGCCGAACGAGGTGACGAGGATCGAGCGGTGCTCGGTCGACAGAATCCCGTGGTAGGTCGCGCGGCCCACCAATGACAAGCCCCGATAGATCCTCACCGTTCCGTCGACGCCGGCGTGCCATCCGAAGACCTTCTCGCGTTGGTCCCGGAACGGGTCGAGCCCGGGAGAGACTTCCTCGGGCCGAATGGAATAGCCGCCGACGCCGCCGAAGATCCCCGTCGTGACCGGCCCGTCGATGAAGAGGTAGGACGCGCTGACCGTCACGTAGTCGACCCGATCGAGGTAGAAGGGCATATTCACCGGATTGCCGCCGATGCCGACCGGCTGGCCCACGTTATCGCCCGCGATCTTCATCCGGCCATAGGTCGCGCGCAGAAGCGCGTCGTCGCCGAGGCGCATCTCGAGCCAGCCCTCCCACACGGGCGAGTGGAACCCGTCGAGGCGAAACGTGTGCTCGACGTCGTTGTACCAGCCGTACGTCGCGCCGAGCCCGAACTGCTCCGCGCGCGAAGACGCCGAAAACGACAGGACGATAATCGCCAGAATCCCTGCGCGCTTGAGAGTCCTCACCGCCACCTCCTCCGCCAGTGTAACGTCTCGCACCCCCGCGCGGTCGCCTTAGAATCCCCCGGTCGTGTTTACGCACGCCGACGTCTCGACGTCCGGGTTCTCGCGGGGCGCGGCGCTCGCCGCGCGATTTCTCTTCCCGTCGAGATGCCTCGCGTGCCGCCGGCGCGACGTTGAGGAGGTTTTGCGGGGCGGCGTCTGCGCGACATGCTGGAACGGCCTCGAGCAGCCCGCGCCCCGGCGCTGTGCGGTCTGCGACGAGCCCGTCGAGGACGAGGCGGCCTCCCCGTGCGGGCGCTGCCGGATCCGGCCGCCCGCTTTCGAGTCTCTGCGCGCGGCCGCGCCCTATCGCGGCACCGCGCGCCAGATCCTGCTCGCGTTCAAGTTTCGTGGCGCGGACTACCTGGCCCGCCACCTCGCCGCGCGGATGTGCGAGCGGCTGCCCGCGCCGGAAGGAATCGCGGAAGTCGCGTGCGTGCCGGCGGCCGGGCGCTGGCGCTCGGCAGACCACGCCGCGGAGCTCCTCGCCGCCGCCGTCGCGGCGCGCCTCGGCCGGCCCTTCGCGCCGGGCCGCCTCGCGAAGACGCGGGCGACCGAACGCCAGAGGCGCCTCGCCCTCTCCGCGCGCGAACGCAACGTGCGGGGCGCCTTCCGCGTGCGCACGCCGTGCCCGGAGGACGTGCTTCTGGTGGACGACGTCGCGACCTCGGGCGCGACCGCGCGCGAGTGCGCCCGCCGGCTCGCAGGGGCCGGGGCCCGGCGGATCCTCGTCTGGTGCTTCGCGCGGGCCTCGCGCGAGGAGGCCGATTTCGAGGCCCCGGCGGACTCCGGGTCCGGCTGAAGCCCTTTTTAAGGGCCCGCGGACGAACGGCTCGAAAGCCCCCAAGGCCACCCCCGGGCGATGGCGTTTGACTTCCGGGAGTTCTATACTCGGTGCTGGACCGGTAGGTCCGCGGATGAAGAGGAGCCGTACCCTTTCGATCGCCGCCGCTCTGGCGCTCGCGGCTTGTGCCGCCTTCGCCGAGCCCCCGGCGCCGCCGATCCCGCTCGCCAGCGCCTTTGCCCCGCCCATCTCCGGCGTCGTGCGCTCGGTCCAGACCCCCGTCGCGGGCGCGCTCGTCGTCCTCTACAACGTCGCCGAGACCTCGCTCGCGCGGCTGCGCACGGCCTCCGACGGTACGTTCGTTCTGGCCTCGGCGCCGGTCGGCGTCTACGACCTCATCGCCTACAAGAAGGGCTATCAGCCGGCGCTCGTGCGGATCCTTCATCAGGCCGCGACGCGCGACGTCAGCTCGGTGCAGATCCAGCTCGCGAGCAAGACGTCCGCCGCCTCGAACGCGCCCGCGAAGTCGACGATCTGGGAGCTCGCCGATCGCCTGCCGGCCGACGTGCTGCGCGAGCTCGACATGGATGCGCCGGAGCCGTCGCACGCGCCCGACCGATTCGCGTCGGCGCACCCGGTCGGCGGACAGGTCTCGACCGTCGCCGGCAGCGCGAACGGCGACGCCTCGGTCGTGCACACGACGGCCGCGCTGAGCGGCGGCCTGCCGAACGGCTGGCTTTACAACGTCAGCGGCGACTACAACGCGATCGGCACCGACCCGTCGACCACCACGACGAGCGGGAACAGCGCCGGTCTCGCGCTCGCGGTGGCGCCGTCTTCCGACGAGCGCGTGCAGCTGATGGCCCGGCGCAACTCGGTGAATTTCGGCGACGACCCCGCGAGCCTTCAGACGAACATGGTGAGCTGGAGCCGCGGCAACGAGACGGGGACGGTTCAGTCGGTCGCGGCGCGATACGTCGAGGAGACCAACCTCTACCGCGCCTCCGCGCCCGGGACGACGTTCTTCCCCGTTGCCTCGCGGACGTGGGAAGTCCAGGCCAACTACGCGCGGCCCGTTTCGGACACGCCCGGCGTCGCGGTGGACATGACGTACCGGCACATCGAATCGGCCGTCGGGCCTTCCGGCGTCGGGTCTCAGGGTGCGTTCATCGCGTCTTCTCCGGACGCCGACCTGGCGGCCTCGGGCGCCGCGCGTCTCGGCTCGCGCGCGCAAGTCGACGGCGGGGTCGTGGGCCGCTACGTCGCGGGCGGCTACGGCATCGCGCCGCGCGTCGTGGCGCGCTACGACGTGGGCGGCAAGACCTACGTCTTCGTCAGCGGGCTCTACCGCGTGGTCGAGTCGGGCATCGGCTCCGTCACCGCGATGCCGCGCATCGCGTCGATCGAGGACGATCTGTCCCCGGCGTCGCGGCAGGCCTACGCGGTGGGTCTCGAGCGCGCGTCGAACGAAGGGGCTTCCTTCCGCATCGAGGCGTCGGAAGAGCGCGTCGGCGAGGCCGTGCGCGCCTTCTTCGAGGGCGATTTCCTGAGCAACCTCGACAGCGTCTATCTGCTCGACGGCAACACCGTCCGGCAGTACCAGGCTTCCGCGCACCGCAAGATCTCTCCCTCGCTCGCCGCGACGGTCTCGGGCCGCTACGGGCAGATCGACGGTGCGGTGGCTCCGGGAACCTCCGCCACCTACGGCGTCACCGACTCCCGCGGACATTTCTGGGCGGCGCGCGCGGAAGTCGAGGTCCTCCCCACGCACACGGGAGTCGCGCTTCTCTTCCATGGCGTGCGCCAGTCGCTGACGACGTCGGCGACCATCGTTCCCAACGACTCGGACAAGGTGGCGCTCTCGGTCGCGCAGGATCTCTCGGTGCTCGGCCTGACGCCGTTCGGCTCCGGCTGCAAGCTCCTCGTGGCGGTCGAGTCGAACCGGGCCAGCCTGAACGGCGACAACGAAGAGATTCCCAAGAACAATCGGTTCATGGGAGGCGTCGCGCTCTCGTTCTGATTCGGCTCGCCCTCGCCCGAGGGCGCCGGGAAGTCGCGGTTCCCCCCTTCAAAACTCCTCGACGTCATCCAAATTTTCGGACTACACTCGCGATCGGAGTATTGACCGATGATCGCAAGTGACTGTCTTCAATAGGCTTTAGGGATGAGCGCCGGAGTCGAGGAGTGGCATTCGCTTTGCTGGATCAGGGGCATGCGCCGGCTGGGGCACGCCCTTCTCGTGACTCTGGCGGTGGCATTTTCTGCGGCCACGATCCTGCTCGCCTTCCTTTCCTTCACCCGGAAGATCGAGACGTTCACGCGGTCCGGATTCCGCTACGAGCGTTCCGGCAGCGAGCTCGTTGTTTCCTCCGTCGAGCCGGCCGGGGCGGCGGCCGTGGCCGGTCTGGTACCCGGCGACCGGATCGTGCTCGCGGACGGACAGATGGCGGGCGCGCTCGAGCGGCCGGAGACGACGCTCGCGCGCAAGCCGTTCCCCCACCGGCTCGTCGTGCGGCGCGGCGACGTCGACATCCACGAGGTCCGCCTCGGCAAGCCGGCCGTCGACATCGACAAGCTCTACCTTTTCCTCGCCTTCGTCGGATTCCTGTACCTTCTGATCGGACTTTTCACCGTCGGCCGCAACCGCTCGCGGGCCGCCTGGGTTTTCCTCGCGCTCTGCCTCTCGTCCTTCGCCGTCTACGTCGTGACGCCGGCAGGCACCGTGGATCTGATCTATCGCGCGTCCTGGATCGGCGACGCGTTCTTCCGCGCGCTCCTTCCGGCGCTGCTGCTCCACTTCTTCCTCATCTTCCCGAAGCCGGCGGCGCCGCGGTGGCTGCTCGCCCTGCTGTATCTCCCCGCGGCCGCGTATCTCGCCGGCCACGTGAAGCTCCTGACCGGGGCGGGAACCCCGGTGGAGCTGCTGTCCGGCCTCGAGCGGCTGACCGAGCTCTGGTACGCGTACTTCGGCATTTACGCGATCGCGGTGCTCGCGCGCCTGGCGGTGCTGCTGTCGCGGCCCGCCGACGCGGAGTCCGAGAAGCAGGTGCGCTGGATGGGCCTGGGGGTGGCCGTGGGCCTCATCCCCTTCCTGCTCCTCTCCGTCCTGCCGCGCGCCTTCGGCCTCGTCTCGCCCGTGCTCTCGACCGTCGCGGTCGTTTCGCTCGTCTTCATCCCGCTCGCTTTCTGCTACGCGATCCTCAAGTGGCGACTCTGGGACGTCGAGACGTTCGTCCGCGAGGCCCTCGGCACGACGGCGGCGGTGGTGCTCGGCGGCATGACGTTCGTGCTGCTCAACACGCTGCTCGATCGCACCTTCGGCGGCATGGCGGAGGCGGGCAAGAACGTCGTCGCGTTTGGCTCGGGGCTCGTGCTCGCCTCGCTGCTCGTGCCGGTGAAGAAGCGGCTGACGGGGGTGCTCGAGAAGATCCAGTACCACGAGACCTACCGCTCGCGCCGCGCCCTGTACGACATCGCGCGCGACTTTTCGACGCCGCGGACGCGCGCGGAGCTGTCGCGCGCCATCGTGCAGCGGGTCCAGGACGGGCTCCACGTCGTGCCCTGCACGCTCTTCCTGCTCGACGACCCCGAGGTCCTGCCGTCCGAACGCGAGCTCCTCTCCGAGCGCCTCGCCTCGCAGGAGATCTGGCGGCTGCGGGGCGCCTCGCTCGGCCAGGAGGAGCCGCCGGCCGTCGCGCGCCTGCACTCGCTCGGCTACCGCGCCTTCTTCGCCCTGCGCGGCGCCAACGGACTCGCCGGCGCGCTCGGCATCGGGCACAAGGACGGCCGCGTGCCCCTGTCCTCGGAAGACGAGGGCCTGCTCGTGGCGGTCATGGCGCAGGCGGCCCTGGCTCACGAGAACGCCCGGCTCTACGGCGCCCTCGCCGAGCGTCTGGAGGAGATCCGGGGCCTCCAGCAGTATCAGGAGAGCGTCATCCGGTCGTCGTCCTCCGGAATCCTCGTGCTCGACCGGGACGACCGCGTCCACTCGGCCAACCCGGCCTTCGCCGCCATGGTCGGTACGGCGGAGGCGGAGCTGCTCGGCTTGCCGTTCTCGCGCGTGCTTCCGGGAGTCGCGGCGACTTCGCCCGAGGGCGCCGACGGCGAACAGACGGTCGAGGCGCGCTGGACGAGCCCGGCCGGAGAGGAGCGCGACCTGCGCCTTTCGTTCTCGGCATTCCAGGGCGACCCGGACCGCCGGGTCGTCATCGTGGATGACGTCACCGACCGAATGCGCGCGGAACGGGCCCTCGCGGAACGCGAGCGCCTCGCCGCGCTCGGCGTGCTCGCGGCCGGCGTGGCGCACGAGGTCAACACGCCGATCGCCGGCCTCTCGTCCTACGCGCAGATGCTTCTCGCCGACACGGCACCGGGCGATCCGCGCTACGCGATCTTGAAGAAGATGGAGCGGCAGACGTTCCGGGCGGCGCACCTCGTCAACAACCTTCTCGAGTTCGCACGGCCCCGGGCGCGGTCCACGGCGCGCACGGACCTGCGATCCGTCATGAACAACGCCTTCGAGTCCGTCGAGACGTCGTTCCAGGCGCGGCGCCTGCTCCTCGACATCGGGTCCCCCGCGGCGCCCGTGCTCGTCGACGGCGACGCGCGCGAGCTCGAGCAGGTCCTCGTGAACCTCCTGACGAACGCGCGCGACGCCTCGCCGGAGGGAGCGACCGTGGCGGTCCGGCTCGCGACCCGGGACGGGCACGCGCGCGTTACCGTGGGCGACCGGGGCGCCGGCATCTCGGCGGAAACGCAGCAGAAGATCTTCCAGCCGTTCTTCACCACGAAGACGTCGGGCGGGACGGGACTCGGCCTCGCCATCTCGCGCGAGATCGCGCGCCGCCACGGGGGCGATGTCGGCCTCGGGCCGCGCGACGGCGGCGGAACGGAGGCCTGGCTCGAGCTGCCGATCGCCGCCGGAGGGGCGCCATGAGCCCCGGCCTGCGCGTCCTGGTCGTCGACGACGAGGAGGTCATCCGCGACGTTCTCGAGAGCCTCCTCGAGCGCGAGGGCTGGAGCGTCGGGGTCGCGGAGAACGCCGCCGAGGCGATCGAGCTCTTCGAGACCGACCCGTACGACGTCGTCCTGCTCGACCTGATGCTGCCCGACCGCCCGGGCCTCGAGGTCCTGCGCGAGATCCGGCGCCGCGATCCCGACGCCGTCGTCGTGATCGTCACCGCGTACTCGTCGATCGAGGGCGCGATCCAGGCGATGCGCGAGGGCGCTTTCCACTACATCCCGAAGCCGTTCCAGAACCAGGAAGTGCTCCTGACGGTGCGCAAGGGCGCCGAGGCGCGCCGCCTGACCGAAGAGAACCGCCGCCTCAAGCAGGAGCTCTCCAAGCAGTACGGCCTCGGGAGGATCATCGGAAAGTCCGAGGCGATGCGGAAGGTCTTCGATCTTGTGCGCCTCGCCGGGCCTTCGCGCTCGACCATCCTCGTCGAGGGCGAGAGCGGCACCGGCAAGGAGCTCGTCGCGCGCGCCATTCACACGCACTCGCCCCGCGCCGGCGCTCCGTTCGTGACGGTCAACTCGGGCTCGATGCCGACGGACCTTCTCGAGTCGAATCTCTTCGGCCACGTGCGCGGCGCGTTCACCGGCGCGGTCGCCAACAAGAAGGGCCTCTTCGAGGCCGCGGAAGGCGGATCGATCTTCTTCGACGAGATCGGAACGGTGAGTCTCGAGACGCAGGCGAAGCTCCTGCGCCTGATCCAGGAGAAGGAGTTCATGCGCGTCGGCTCGGTCGAGACGCAGAAGGCGGACGTCCGCATCATCGCCGCGACCAACGTGGACCTGAAGAAAATGGTGGCCGAAGGACGGTTCCGCGACGATCTCTACTACCGCCTCTGCGTCATCACGGTCTCGATCCCGCCGCTGCGCGATCGCCGGGAGGACATCCCTCTGCTCGCCGAGCATTTCGCGCGCGTCTACGCGAACGAGAACGACAAGGCGATCTCGGGGATCTCGCCGGAGGCGATGCGCGCGCTGCTCGACCACGACTGGCCGGGCAACGTGCGCGAGCTCGAGAACGCCATCGAACGGGCCGTCGTGCTCTGCCCCGGCGGCATGATCGGACTCGACCTCCTGCCCGAGAACGTGCTCTCGCCCGAGCGCTCCGACGTGGCCGTGCGCCTTCCCGAGAACGGCTCGACCTACAAGGAGATGGTCGAGGAGTACGAGCGGCGGCTCGTCCGGACGGCGCTCCGGCGCACGGGCGGCGTGCAGAAGCGCGCTGCGGATCTCCTGCGCGTCAAGCCCACGACGCTCCACGAGATCATCAAGCGCCTCGAGATCCGCGAGCCGTAGCCGCCGCGCGGGCGTTCGCGTCGCCCCGGACGGCTCTCGCCCTGCCGAACCCCCTCCCGGCGTCGGGCGGCTTGAATGCCTTTGCCCGCGGGCGTAAGAAGCGCGCGTGTCTCGAACTCTTCGAAGGATGGCGGCGCTCGCGTCCGGAACCCTCTTTCTGCTGGCCCTCTCCCCGGGCTCCGCGCCGTGGGACGTCGGACCGGCGCCCGAGGCCCGGCTGTTCGCGGAAGGTGTCGTCTCGACCCCGGACGACGAGTCGAACGGATCGTTCTCCCCCGGCGGGACCGAGTACTACTTCACGAAGTTCAACCCCTACACGACGGCGGCCCGGTGGGGCCTGCTCTGCGTCGCGCGGTTTCGCGGCGGCCGCTGGAGCGCGCCGGAGAGCCTCCCGTTCTCCGGACGGAATCTCGACTTCTCCCCGCGCCTCTCGCCCGACGGGAGCACGCTCTACTTCACGTCCTCGCGCCCCGCGCCCGGCAAGACCGCCCACGTCCTCCGGATCTGGTCGGTCCTGCGAACGGCGTCCGGCTGGGGGGAGCCGCAGCCCCTTCCCGCGCCCGTGAACGCCCCCGACGAGGAGTCCAACTCCTCGGCCTCCGTCACGCGCGACGGCACGATCTACTTTGCCTCGACCCGGGACGGGAGCGGCCACCCTCACATCTACCGCGCGACGTTCTCGAATGGCGGCTACTCCGAGCCCGAGAAGCTCGGGCCCGAGATCAACTCGGAGGTGAGCGACGACGATCCCTTCGTCTCACCCGACGAGCGGATCCTCGTCTTCGCATCCAAGGGCGATGGGCCTCCCGGCGACAAGGACCGGCCGGAGACCATCGCCGGCGGAGGCGTCCTCTACCCGCGCGGCGATCTCTTTGGGAGCGTCTCCGCGGGCGGCGGACGTTGGTCGGTCGCGCGGCATCTCGAGCACGGTGTCAACACGTTCGCCGACGAGTCGTCGCCGTCCCTGACGCCGGACGGCCGGTACCTCTTCTTCACGAGCGAGCGCAGTCCTTTCTCGGTGCCGCCCGAGCGCTGGATGAGCGCGCGCGAGATCGACGCGGCGCTCGGCGGGACGCAGAACGGACACGGCAACGTCTTCTTCGTGAGCGTCGACACGCTCGGGCTGACGGCGTCGGGAGGGAAGCGGTGAGCGCCCGCGGCCGCGTCCTCTTCGCCGCGATCGCCTTCTCGGGGCTCGCCGCCGGCGGACGCGCCGCCGCCGACTCCCCGCCGCGGCCGGAAATCATCGGACCCGGCGTGATCTCGACGCCGGAGGACGAGCTCGGCGGAACGGTATCGCCCGACGGGCAGACGCTCTACTTCGAGCGGTCGATCCCTCCGCACTACCTCTACGTCCTCTACGAGTCGCACCGCGTCGGAGACGGCTGGGGCGCGCCGGAGGTCCTGCCCTTCTCCGGCCGCTACCGCGACACCGACCCCGTCCTCTCGCCCGACGGGCTCACGATGCTCTTCGCCTCCGACCGCCCGGTCGGCGGCGTCGACCGGCATCACTTCTACATCTGGCAGGTTCGCCGGACGGCCTCCGGCTGGTCGGAGCCCGAGATGCTGCCGGGCCCGGTCAACGACGGCTTCAATCAGGTGTTCTGCTCGATCGCCGCGAGCGGCAACCTCTATTTCACGTCGAGCCGCAAGGGCGGCGGCTACGACATCTATCGCTCGCGCCTCGTCGACGGGAAGTACGCCGAGGCGGAAGATCTCGGGCCGACGCTGAACGACCCGAGCATCTGGACCTTCGAGAGCACGATCGCGCCCGACGAAAGCTACATGCTCATCGGGAGCTTCGGCCGCCAGCCGTCCTCCGGCAGCTCGGATCTCTACGTGAGCTACAACCGGGACGGCGCCTGGACGAAGCCGCAGAACCTCGGGGCCGCGGTGAACACGCCGATGCGCGACTACAGCCCGCGCATCTCGGCCGACGGAAAGTGGCTCTACTACACGAGCGAGCGGCTCGAGGAGCCGCCCATTCTGCCGTTCGACCTCGCAGGGTTCCGGAAGCTCGTCCGCGGGCTCTACAACACGCTCGGCAACCTCTACCGGTACCCGCTCGACGAGCTCCTTCGCGCGACGCGCCCCAAGCGCTAGCGCGTAACGCTTAACGTCAGCCCGGCGGCGGAGTCTTCATCCGCCCGCGCAGGGCCGCGGCGGCGGCGCGGACCTCGGCCGCGGAAGGCCGCAGGCCGCCGACGGACGGGTCGCTCGCGCGGTAACGCAGGACGCCGTCCACGACCGTCGCGAAGACGTTCTCCGGCCCCATCGCGTGGACGACGGCGCTGTACGGCTCGCCCGACCGGCTCTCGGGCAGCGTCCAGCCCGCCTCCGGGTCGAGGATCGCGAAGTCCGCGCGGCCGCCGGGGGCCAGCCCCTCCAGGCCGGGCAGGTCGAGCGCGCGCCCTCCTTCCCACGTCGCGAGGCGCAGGACGTCGAACGCGCGGAGCTCGCCGGTCTCCCCGCGCGTGTCCGGACGGGTGCGCGGCAGGAGCGCGGCCAGGCGCATCTCGCGGAAGGGATCCAACCGGTCGTTGCAGGAGGCCGCGTCCGAGCCGAGCGCCACGCGAACGCCGGCGCGACGCATGGAAACTACCGGACAGACGCCCGAGCGCAGGCGGAGGTTCGAGCTCGGGCAATGGACGGCCGCGGCCCCGCGCTCCGCGAGCGCGCGCCAGGCCCGCTCGTCGGTGTGCACCGCGTGCGCGATACAGCTCTTCGGTCCCAGCAGGCCGACCGCGTCGAGATATGCGACGTTGTCCTGGCCCGTGCGCTCAAGGACGAGGCCGCATTCCGCGAGGCTCTCCGCGGCGTGCGTATGGATCGTGAGGCCCTTCTCCGCGGCGAGCGCGGCGGCCCGCCGCAGCAGATCGTCGGTGCACGAGACCGCGAAGCGCGGCTGCACCGCGACGCGCAGGCGCCCGCGCTCACGCCCATGCCACGTCGCGTGGAGGCGCTCCGTCTCCGCGAGCCCCTCGTCCGCCGGCGTGAGCAGCTCCTCCGGCGTCGTCGACGGATCGTCCATGAGGACGTTGCCGCCCGTGTATCGAACGCCTGCTCGCGCCGCCGCGCGGAAGAGGGCGTCCGAATGGCGCACGGTCCCCATGTCGAGGACCGCCGTCACGCCGGACGCGAGGCACTCGGCGAGGCCCAGCTGCGCCGCAATCGCCAGCGTCTCCGGATCGAGCGCCGCCTCGCCCGGCCAGACGTGGAAGGCGAGCCAGGGGAGCAGCTCCAGATCCTCCGGGCCGTTTCGCAGGAGGGTCTGGCAGAGATGCAGATGCGCCTGCACGAACCCGGGCAGGATCCACTTGCCGTCGGCCTTCAGGCGTTCGACCGGCTCTCCCGGCCGCGCCGCAAGGCGCAGGGCCTCCGGGCCGATCGCGGCGATCGTGCCGTTCTCGGCGTAGAGGTGGGTCGCCGGCTGGATGTCGGCGGGATCGGCCAGGCCCACGAGCGTCCCTCCCTCGAGCAGGAGTCGGCTCATGCGGCGCTTCCGTCCCGCGTCAGGCCGGCAGGCGGCGAATCATGACGAGCGTGCGGTCGTCCGCGAAGGGCTCGCCCGAGGCGTGGGCTTCGAGCTCCTTGGAGAGGTGCGCGTCGATTTCGGCCACCTCCGCGTCGCCCTGGCCCGCGAGAAACTCCTTGAGGCGCGGCATGCCGAACTCGACGCCCTTGGGATCATTGGCCTCGGTCACGCCGTCGGTGTAGAGGCAGAGGATCTCGCCGTTCCCGAGCGAGAGGTGCGAGGAACCGTAGGGCTTTCCCGGGAAGAGCGCGAGCGGGAGGCCGTGCGAGGCGAGCTCCTCCATGCTGCCGTCCTTGCGGCGCAGCAGTCCCGGGTTGTGCCCGGCGTTGGTGTACTCGACCTCGCCCGTCTTCGGATCGAGCAGCAGGAGGAAGAACGTGATGAACCGGTCGGGCCCGGTGCGCCTCGAGATCGCCTCCGAGAGCCGCCCGGTCATCTCCGCCACCGGGACGTTCTCGTCCGCCCAGGCGTGGAAGGACGCCTGCAGCGACGCCATGAGGAGCGCCGGCCCGACGCCCTTGCCGCAGACGTCGGCGATCGTCGCGTAGATCTTCCCGTCGGGCCGCACGCGGAAGTCGAAGTAGTCACCGGAGACCTGACGCGACGGGATGTTGGAGCCGTAGAGCTCGTAGCCGGAGATCTCGGGCGGGTTCTCCGGAAGGAGGCGCTGCTGGATCTCGCGCGCCAGCGCGAACTCCCGGTCCATCTGTTTCTTCTCGGCCGCGTCCGCCATGAGGCGCGCGTTCTGGATCTTGGCCGCGGCCACGTTGGCGAGCGAGGTGAGCAGGCGCAGATCGGCCTCCTCGAAGGAGCGGTGCCCCATGCGGACGTCCACGTAGATCAGGCCGACGACCTGTCCCTGGTTCTCGAGGGGCGCCGCGAGCACCGACTTGATGCCCGAGAGACGGATGGAGTCCGCGAGCGAAACCTCGCTGCCGGCATTCGTGTCCATGAGGAGCAGGCCGTTGCGCTTCTCGACGACCGACGCGACGAGCGTGCGCGAGAGGCGGATCTCTTCGGCGGAGATGCCCTCCGCCACGCGGATGATGGCGGGGATGAGCTCCTGCGAGACGCTGTGCCGCAGGAGCACGACGCAGCGGTCCGGCTTCAACGTCTCGAAGACCTTGTCCATGAGGAACTTCAGCAGCTCATCCACCGAGACGTCGCGGAGAAGCTCGATCGTGAGCTCGTTGACGACGCGCAGCGACTCGACGAGCTTCGAGAGCTGCTCCGCCGGCAGCCGCGGGTCCGTCTCCGTGTGCTTGCGCAGCAGCTCGGCCGAGGCCTTCAGGATCGTGTTGTCGAGCCCTTCCTCCTCCGCCGCGTCGATGCGAACGCGCGTCGTGGATTCCGACTCGACCTTGAGGGTCACGCCTCCGACCGTGATGCGGTCGCCGGGTTTCAGCGCGAGGATCGTGGAAAGCCGGTCGCCGTTGACGAACGTGCCGTTCCGGGAGCCCAGGTCCTCGACGGAGAGGCCGCCGTTGCTGTCCCGGACGATGCGGGCGTGCTGCCGCGACAACATCTTGTCGGCGATCGGCAGGTCGTTCATCGAGGAACGGCCGATGGTCGTGACGGGCCGGTCCAGCAGAATCTTCTGGGCCGGCATTCCCGGTGCCGTGACGTAGAGGTAGAACACCCTGCTTTTCTCTCGGCTCGGGATTCTAATGCGGGTTCCGAAGCCCTCCGGCGGGGGCTTGCGCCGCCGGTAGCCCGTCCCATAGAATGGGCGGTTCAATGAAACAGAATCTGCACCCCGAGTACCACGAAGTCATGGTCCACTGCGCCTGCGGCGAGACCTGGACCACCCGCTCCACGAAGAAAGAGCTGCGGCTCGAGATCTGCAGCAAGTGCCATCCCTTCTTCACGGGCAAGCAGAAGCTGGTCGACTCGGCCGGCCGCGTCGAGCGCTTCCGCAAGCGTTACGAGAAGAAGGCCGGCACCGCCTCGGCTTAGCGGAGTGCCCTCCGCCACCTCCCCCCCGGTCGATTTTTCCACCGTTCTCTAGCGGCCACGGAAAAAGTGTGCCGCGCTGACAGCTGAGAGCTGACAGCCGAAAGCTCCACCGCCATGTTCGAGAAGCTCGAGGAGATCCGCCAGAAGTACGAGGAGGTCCGCGCCCGGCTCGCGGACCCGGCCTTCGTGCAGGATCACCGCGCCGTTCGGGAGGCGCAGAAGACCCTCTCCGAGTTCGAGCCGATCATCGCCAAGACCGAGGAGCACCGGCGCCTCGCGCGGGAGCTCCAGGGCGCCCGCGAGCTCGCCGAATCCCTCTCGCCCTCGGATGAGCTCCACGCGATGGCCGTGGCCGAGCGCGCCGATCTCCAGTCGCGGCTGGCGGCCGTCGAGGAGGAACTGAAGCTCCTGCTCCTGCCCAGGGACCCGAACGACTCGCGCAACGTCTTCGTCGAAATCCGCGCGGGCACCGGCGGCGAGGAGGCGGCGCTCTTCGCGGCGGAGCTCTTCCGCATGTACCAGCGCTACGCCGAGCGGCGGCGCTGGAAGGTCGAGGTCGTGGACCGCGACGATACGGGCATCGGCGGCCTCAAGGCCGTCACGGCGCTGATCGAGGGCGAGGGCGCGTATTCGCGGCTCAAGTACGAGGGCGGCGTCCACCGCGTCCAGCGCGTGCCGCAGACCGAATCTTCCGGCCGAATTCACACCTCCGCGGCGACGGTCGCCGTCCTGCCGGAGGCCGAGGACGTGGACGTCAAGGTGGACGAGAAGGACATTCGCGTGGACCGCTTCTGCGCCTCGGGCCCGGGCGGCCAGGGCGTCAACACGACGTACTCCGCCGTGCGCCTGACCCATCTGCCCACGGGCCTCGTCGTGCAGTGCCAGGACGAGCGCAGCCAGATCAAGAACAAGGCCAAGGCGATGCGCGTGCTCAAGGCGCGCCTCCTGGACATGGAGCGGGAGAAGCAGGAAGGCGCGATCGCGGCCGAGCGCAAGAAGATGGTCGGCTCGGGGGACCGCTCCGAGAAGATCCGCACCTACAATTTCCCGCAGAGCCGCATCACCGACCACCGCATCGGCTTCACGACCCACCGTCTCGTCGACGTGCTCGACGGAAATCTCGACGAGCTCATCGAGCCGATCTCGTCGCATTTCCAGGCCGAGCGCCTGAAGGAAGAGCTGGCGAAGGCGTGAAAGCTATCGGCTATCAGCTGTCAGCTATCAGCCGGATGGAACGGGGGCCTCTGGCTGACAGCTGAGAGCTGACAGCTGACAGCTCCATGACCGCCAAAGACCTTCTCGACCGCGCGGCGGCAGAAGCCCGGCGGCTCGGGGCCGACGCCACGACCTGGGACGCCCGGCTCCTTCTCGCGCACGTCCTCGACCGCCGCAACCCGCTCGGGCTCGACCTCCGGGCGGCCGTCGAGCCCGAATCCGAGGCACGCTTCGAGCGGCTCTGGAGCCGCCGGCTGACCGGCGTTCCGGTCCAGCACCTCATCGGGGAGTGGGATTTCTACGGCCGGACCTTTCGCGTGGACGCGCGGGCGCTCGTGCCGCGGCCCGAGACCGAGATCCTGATCACCGAGGCTTTGAAGGACGCTCCGGACGCCCGCCGGGTGCTCGACGCCGGCACCGGCTGCGGCATCATCGGCATCACGTTTCTGCTCGAACGCCCTCGGGCCCGCGCCGTGGCCCTCGACATTTCCGTCGACGCGCTCGCGCTCGCGCACGAGAACGCCGCGCGGCACGGCGTGCTCGGGCGACTCGACCTGCTCGCCTCGGACTGGCTCTCCGCGATCCGGCCGCTGCCCTTCGACGCGCTCCTCTCGAACCCGCCCTACCTGGCGCTCGGCGAAGCGCCGCATCTGCCGCCCACGGTGCGCGACCACGATCCCCGGCGCGCGCTCTTCTCGGGCGACGACGGCCTCTTCGCCATCCGCCACCTGCTCGAGACCGCGCCGGCGTATCTCGCGGCGGGCGGCCTCCTCGTCTTCGAGATCGGCTTCGGCCAGGGCACGGCCGTCGAGGCCGAGGTCCGGCGGCGGCCCGCGTGGGAGTTCCGGCGCATCGAGCCGGACCTCGAAGGCATCCCGCGCATCGCGCTCGCCGTCCGGACGCCCGAGCCCCTGCCGGGCGCGTAGAATCGCGCCCGTTGGACGAGTTCCGCATCCGGGGTCCCGCGCGCCTCCAGGGCGAGGTCGCCGTGTCGGGCGCGAAGAACTCCGCGCTCCCCTGCCTCGCCGCGGCCCTGCTGACCGAGGAGCCGGTCCGCCTCGAAAACGTCCCCCGCGTGCGCGACGTCCGCACGATGCAGCGACTGCTCCAGCACATCGGCGCCGGGACGCGCGAAGAGCCGTCCGGCGCCGTCACGGTCGAGACGCGGCGGGTCGGCTCGGCGGACGCGCCCTACGACCTCGTCAAGACGATGCGCGCCTCGGTGCTGGTGCTGGGACCGCTGCTCGCCCGCGCCGGCTCCGTGCGCGTCTCGCTGCCCGGCGGCTGCGCCATCGGCGTCCGGCCGATCGACCTGCACCTCGCCGCCTTCCGGAAGATGGGCGCCGAGGTCGTCCTCGAGCACGGATACGTCGAAGCGCGCGCCGCCCGGCTCTCGGGAGCCGAGATCGCGTTCGAGACCGTGACGGTGACCGGGACGGAGAACGCGATGCTCGCGGCGACGCTCGCGCGGGGCACGACGGTGCTCGTCAACGCGGCACGCGAGCCGGAAGTCTCCGATCTCGCCGCGCTACTCCGCGCCATGGGCGCCCGCATCTCGGGGGACGGCTCGCCGACGGTCACCATCGAGGGAGTCGAGCGCCTCCACGGCGCGCGGCACGAGGTCGTCCCCGACCGGATCGAGGCCGGGACCTTCGCGATCGCCGGAGCTCTGACGCGGGGCGACGTCGCGGTGACCCGCTGCCGCCCGGACCACCTCGCCGCGCTGACGACACGGCTCTCGGCGACCGGCGTCTCGATCGAGACCGGCGACGGCCGCCTGCGCGTGCGGGCCGCCGGGAAGCTCGCGGCGCACGACGTGGCGACCGCGCCGTATCCCGGCTTCCCCACCGACCTCCAGGCGCAATGGATGGCGCTCGCGACGAGCCTCGAGGGCGTCTCGACGGTCACGGAGACGATCTTCGAGAACCGCTTCCAGCACGTGGCCGAGCTCGTCCGCATGGGCGCACGGATCCGCCTGGAGGGCCGCTGGGCGGTCGTGGAGGGTCCGGCGCGGCTGACGGGCGCCCACGTCATGGCGAGCGACCTGAGAGCCTCTGCCGCGCTCGTGCTGGCGGGCCTCGCGGCCGAGGGCGAGACGACGGTTCACCGCGTCTATCACCTCGACCGGGGCTACGATCGCATGGAGCAGAAGCTCCGGGGCCTGGGCGCGCGGGTGGACCGCGTCGCGGGTGCGGGAGGTTGAGATGAAGGATTGCCTCTTCTGCCGGATCGCCGCGCGCGAGATCCCGTCGCGGATCGTGCACGAGGACGCGCGCGTGTACGCCTTCGAGGACATCGCGCCGAAGGCGCCCACGCACGTGCTCGTCGTGCCGAAGAAACACATCGGCCGCCTGGCCGAGGCGGGCTCCGACGACACCGCCGTTCTCGGCGAGCTCGCAGCGCGCGCCGCCGCCATCGCGCGCGAGCGGGGGCTCTCGGACTACCGGATCGTGATCAACAACGGGGAAGGCGCCGGGCAGACCGTCTTCCACCTGCACCTGCACCTGCTCGGCGGGCGGCCGTTCACCTGGCCGCCGGGCTGAGACGTCGGGCTACGGACGCGGCGCGCTCTCCGGCGGAACCGGCGTCGGCGTCGAAGTCGGAGGGGCCGTCGCCAGGAGCACGGCCGGACCGAGGCCCGTCGCCGGCAGCGGCGTCGGGTAGATCGTGATCCGCGCCTTGTCCCGCAGCTCGCGCGTCCATTTGTCGACTTCGTCGTCGATCCCGCGCTGCTGCGCGCGGGCGCGCATCTCCGCGGCGACCTCCTCGAACGGCGGCACGGGACGGCCCGCCGCCTTCGTTTCGGGAACGAACCGCTCCTCGTACTCCGCCCGCGCCCGCTCCTCGTCGGCCATGGTTCCGGCCCGGAAGCGCTCCTTCAGATAGCGCTGCACGACGAGTTGCCGCTCGATCGACGCGCGCACGTCGTCGGCGGTCATCCCCGCCCGGGCGAACTCCTCGGCCGGGTCCTTCCCCTCTTCCCGGAGCCGCAGCGTGAGCTTCGCCATGGCCTCCTCGACGTCGGCGGCGTTCGGGGGCTCGGAGCCGAACCGTTGGGCGTCCTCGTACTGAAGGTGCTGGTCGATCAGGGCGTCGAGCACGCGGCCGCGGTAGGCCTGGGGCGTCTCGCCGGGGATGCGCTCGATCGGCGCGAGGATCATCGCGCGGCGCACCGCGCTCTCCGGGATCGCGACGTCGTTGACGCTCGCGGCCACGCGGTCCACGAGCACGGTCTCGGCGAGCGAAGCCGCCGCGACGAGGAGCGCCAGCGGGAGCCGCCATCGCAACGTCGCCACCGCGCGGCATGATACCGTCCGCCGCGCTGCGGCACGCCGCATGCTATTTTGGCGGCCTCCCATGAGCGCGGCCGAAAAACGCGGCGAGCTCGTCGTCGTCGGGACGCCGATCGGAAACCTCGAGGACCTGTCGCCGCGCGCTCAGCGCGTTCTGTCCGAGGCGGACGCGATTCTCTGCGAGGACACGCGCGTGACCGCCAAGATCGCGGCGCGTTTCGGGATCCGGACGCCCCGCATCTCCTGTCCCGCGCCGCGCGAGAAAGCGCGCGTCGCCGAGCTGCTCGGCCGGCTCGGACGCGGCGAGACGGTGGCCCTCGTCTCGGACGCCGGCATGCCCCTCCTCTCCGATCCCGGTGTGGACCTCGTTGCGGCGGCCGCCGCGGCCGGCTTCCCGGTGCGCGTCGTCCCGGGACCCTCGGCCGTAAGCGCCGCCCTGGCAGTCTCGGGGTTGCCCGCGGTGCCGCACGTCTTTCTGGGCTTTCTCCCGGCCCGAGCCGGCGAGCGGCGGCGGTTCCTGGAGGAGCTCGCCGGCCGCTCCGAGACGCTCGTGTGGTTCGAGGCGCCGCACCGGCTCGCGGAATCGCTCGCCGACGCCGCACGCGTCTTCGGTCCGCGCCGCGCCTGCGTCGCGCGCGAGCTGACGAAGCTGCACGAGGAAGCGGCGCGCGGGACGCTGCCGGAGCTCGCGGAACGGTTCGCCGGACGGGGCGCCGCGCGGGGCGAGGCGACGGTCGTCGTGGAAGGTCGCGGGACGGACGCTCGGGCGCCGGCCGCCGACCCCGATTCGCTCGACCGGCGGATCTCCGGGGCGCTCGCCGCCGGCCGCGACAAGCGCGAGATCGCCCGGGAGCTGGCTCGGGAGACGGGGCTGCCGTCGCGGAAGATCTATGCCCGTGCTGTAGAGCTCGCCGAGCTCGACGCCGGCTCTCCACGATCCTGACGTCCTGAAGGCGCCGGTCGCCCTTCAGCGCCCGGCGGCCGCCGCGTCCCAGTTCGGAGCGAGGCGCGACATCAGCGCCGCGTAGACCTCGATCCCGTCCCAGAGATTCTGGAGGCGCAGGTTCTCGTTGGCGGCATGCTGGTCGTTGTCGTGGTTGGCGATGGGAACGCCCACGACCGGAGTGTTCAGGACGTCCCCGAAGAGATACATCGGGATGCTTCCGCCGAGTGTCGGCAGGAGGACCGTCGGGCCCACGGCCTCCTCGACCGCCCGGATGACGGCGCGCGAGGAGGCGGCATCGAGCGGCGTGCGGGCCGCCGGGTAGCCCGCGCCCCAGACGAGCTTCACGAGCCGGAGGCTCGACCGGCGCTCCTCGGGCGTCGGGTCCGCGTGCACGATCGTGAAACCCTGCCGGCGCACGTGCTCCTCGATCCTCTCGCGGACCTTCTCGGGCGTCTGATCGGGGACGAGGCGGAAGTCGATCGACGCGCGCGCCTCCGTGGGAATCGCGTTGGTGGCCGACGCGCCGACCCCGCCGCTCGCGATGCCGTGGAGGTTGATCGCCGGCCGCAGGATCAGCTCGGTCAGCGGCGCGCCCCCGCCCTCCGTGCGGCCGAGCTGGAGCTCGCGCGCGAGGTCGGACTCGACCGGAGGTACCGCGGCGACCGCCCGCTTCTCGGCCTCGGTCGGAGGGCGCACGTCGTCCGAATAGCCCGCGACGAGGATGCGGCCCTCGTCGTCGCGCATCGAGCCGAGCAGCCGCACGAGCTCCGCGATCGGATTGACGGCCCAGTTCCCGTAGTGGCCGCTGTGGAGGGGCCGCGACGGCCCGTACACGGTCATCTCGACGTCGGTGACGCCGCGCGCCCCGAAGAAGAGCGCCATCCGCCGCGACTGGTGGACGGGCCCGTCGAGCAGCAGCCAGAGATCGCCGCGCAGCTTGTCGGCGTGGTCGCGGAGGATCCGCTCGAGGTGCGGCGAGCCGGCCTCCTCCTCGCCCTCGAAGAAGAACTTCAGGTTGGCGGTCGGGGCGCGACCCGCTGCCGACAGCGCGTCGAGCGCGGCGAGGAGCCCCACGATCGGCGCCTTGTCGTCGCTCGCGGAGCGGGCGTAGACGCGCCACTCCGGATCGAGCGGCGCCTCGATGCCGTCCCACGCGATCTCGCGGCCGCCGTCGCGGAGCGCCCGATCCCGCAGCACCGGTTTCCAGGGCTCGCCGGTCCACTGCGCCGGCACGACGGGCTGCCCGTCGTAGTGCGCGTAGAAGACGATGGTGCGCGACGCGCCGGGCACGCGGCGCTCTCCGAAGACCGCCGGCGGCGCGCCGGGCGAACGGAGGAGCTCCATCGCGATGCCGCGGCGCGCATAGGCGGCGCGGATCGCCTCGGCGTTGCGCTCGATGTTCGCCGCGTCGGAGGCGACGTTCGGAATCGCGAGCAGGTCCGCGAGCTCGCGCACGATCTCGACCTCGTGCGTCGCGCGCCACGCGCGGACGTCGCCGCCGCCGGGACCACCGGCGAGGAGCGTCAGGGCGAGAAGCGCGGCGGCCATCCGGTCAGACCGCGGCCGTCGGAGTCGGGGACGGCGGCTCGGGAGCCGGCATCGGCACGGCGGCCGCTTCGCGCCGCCCGGCCACGAGCGCCACGACCGCGACGGCGAGCAGCGCCGCCGCCACCCACCCCGCGACGCGGTCCGCCGCCGCGCCCTGCGACAACAGATCGCCCACCGCCGGGCCGCCGAGCGCGAGCGCGCCGAAGAAAACCCAGGCCGCGGCATGGTCGCCGAGGAGCACCAGTGCGCAGAAGGCGAGCCAGGCGAGCGTCGCCACGTCGGGCAGGAAGGCCGCGGCGAACTCCCCCGGCCGCGAGAAGTGCGACGGCAGGATCATGAGGAGCAGGGCACCGGCGCCGAGAGCGCGGCCGATCGTGGTCCGGAAGAAGTCTCGCCGCAACGCCAGCGCCGCGACCGCCGCGATTGCCGCGATCGCCATCGTGCCGCGCGCGGCGGACCAGAAGGCCGCGATCGCCGGCACGGCGGTCGCAAGCGGCGCGGGGAGCAGGGGGTCCGGCTCGAAGAGGGCCGGGTATTTCGTCGCCGCGAGGGCCGAGACGTGCGCGAGGCCGGCGAGGCCCGCCGCGGCGAGCGCCGCGCGCAAGATCGCGTCGCCGAGCGATCCGCCGCGCCGCAGGGCCGACCGCCACCCCGGACGCGCGCTCGAGATGAGGACGAAACCCACGGCGAGCGCGAAGAGGCCCGCGAGCCAGGCGATCACCGACCCGACGCCGACCTCGATCAGGAAGAGCCGCATCGGGACCTCGGTCGGGTAGCGCCGCAGGACGGCCGGCAACCCGTTCGCGAGCGACACTGCCGCGAGCGCCCCGGCGACGCCCGTCGGCACGAGGACCGACCGCCACGGGACCTCGGCGGATCGGACGAGCCTCAGGAACAGGATGAACCCCGTTCCGACGAGGCTGCCGACGGCAATCACCTTCACGGCGAGAAGGCCCCAGTCGAACGGCGTGCGGCGGCGATCCTCGCGCAGGAAGGACTCGGGCACCCGGATGCTCGGCAGGAACGCCGTCAGCCGCGATCCCTGAAAGACCGCCGTCAGGCGTGGCCGGGCCTCCCCGAGGTCCGCCGCCTTCGCCTCGAGAACGACCGTCGTATCGCGGCGCTTCGGCCGCTCCTTCGTCCCGACGTCCGCCACCGCGTAGTCGGCGACGGGATAACCCAGCGCCTCCGCCGCGGCGCGGGCACGCGCGGTCGCGCGCTCGGTGTCCGGGGGTCCGGCCGCCGGCGCCGCCTCCTCCATCGGATGCACGAACCCGACCACGCGCGCGCGGCGCGCGTCCACGAGGATCTTCCACTCCTCCTTCTTCTCCGGCTCGAAGAATCGCGTCACCCACAACGCGACCGGGAGCTGTCGTGCCGCGAGACGCTCGAAGGCGGCGACGCCGCCCTGCGACAGCACGTACCGCGCGGCCGCGGCGGAGAATCCCGGAATGCCTCCCAAGTCCTCGGGATGGGCCTCGCGCACCTCCTCGGCCTCGGCGAAGCCCGTGCCGGGATAAGTCGTGGCGCGCGGCGGCGCGGGAATGCCGTTGACCTGGAGGAAGCGGCGCGCGATCGCCTCGGAGCGGGCCCGCCCGGTGTCGTCGCGCGCGACATCGGAAGGGGGCGCCGCGGGCAACAGGAACGTCGCCGCCAGCGCGAGGCCGGCGACGAGCGCGAAGGTCCGCACGGCCCCGGAGAGCGGCCGCACGGGCGCGGCGTCCTCGCGACGCGCGGGAGCCGGCGGAGGCTCGGGGACGCTCCCTTCGTCCCCGTTGGTCAGGCCCGCCTCCGACGCGAATCCGCCGCGCCGCCAGTAGAAAGCGAGCGACAGCGCGAGCGGGACGAGCAGGATTCCCGCCGCGACCGCGCCCGAAACGACGTAGTACACGTTCTTCGACCGCAGCATCAGCAGCGCGGTGTAGATCGCGTCGACGGTGAAGTGCCAGACGAGCATCGGCCAGACGCCGAAGCGGAGCATCAGCGAGCCGATGACGATGCCGGCGAATCCGACCTCGACGCCGCGGATGTAGAAAGGCTGGTTGGGATACGCGGCGTGCCCGAACCCCCAGATGAGCGCCGGCACGACGACCGCGAGGAAGCGCCCCCAACCCAGCCGGCCGAGGAGCGAGATCGAGAACATCCGGCTGATGCCCTCTTCGGATACCGCCGGCAGGAACCCGATGAAGAGCACCGTCGCCCACGGGAACGCCGTGTTCAGGATGTCGCTGTACGGAATGTCGGCCGGGGCCCAGGCGCCGAACCGGTCCGCCACGACGTAGAAGACGGCCTGGTAGGAGAAGAAGAACGCGACGAGCGCGTAGCCGAGCAGCACACCCTTGAAGAAGCGCTTCGTCCCGACGCCGCGCGCCGAGAAGAGCCCCGAGAGCGAGAGCTGGGAGCGGAAGCGCTCGCGATAGATCGGCTCCGCGGCGGCAACCACGAACGCGATTCCGGCGCCCACCGCGATCGCGCCGAGGATTCCCTTCACGATTTCCCCGGTCAGGTGACTCGAGAGCGAGCTCGCGGTGTCGTACTCGAAGAGCGTCAGCGGGATGCCGTTGGCGGTCGAGAGGAGCGAAAGAACGAACGCGACGAGGCCGAAGCCCGCGACGAGGCGCCACCGGACGTCCTTCAGGACGATCTTGCGGATGAGCACGACGATCATCGCGACGACCGTGAGGAAGAGGCCGAGGGTGGCGACGCTGCCGGCCGTCTCGTTCTTGGACCGGAGCCGCGCGTAGTCGCGCTGCCAGGCCTCGGGCACATGCACGAATTCCCGGTAGCGCGAGACTTTTCCGAGCGAGACCGTGGTCTCGTAGCGAACGGTCGCCTCCGCCATCGCGAGGCCGGCCTTCTCGTCCACGAACGTCCAGTCAGTCCGTTTCGGCCGGGAGGTCGGCGTGGCTTCGATCGGCTTGAGCGCGCTCTCCGGCAGGCCGCGCGAGGCGAGGAAGGCCAGCGCGAGAGCCCGCGCCTCCGCTTCCGGAGGTCTCGGACCGGGGGCGTCGTCGCGGCGCACGAACTCGAAGCCGACGAGGTCGCCGAGCGGCGTGATCGAGACCCGGTCCTCCTCTTTGACTCCCGAGCGGAACCAGCGCATGTCCCAGCGCCAGACTTTCGCGGTCCGGCCGTAGAGCCCGCTCGCCTTCGAGAGGCCGAGCTCGCGCTCGAGATACACCTTCGGCGTGTCGTCCACGTCGAATTGGCCCGCGAATCGCGTGCCGGCGAGGTCACGTTCGCGCTCCGCGAGGAACTTCTCCGCGAGCGCCCGCGCCTGGCCGCGGTTGACGCGGAACTCGATGGCGGCCTCGGGGAACGCGCGCCGGAAGAGGGCGCCGGTCACGGCCGCACCGGCCGCGATGACCAGAAGGCAGGCCGCCACGAAACGGCGATCGCTCCGGTCGAATCGCTCCATTTCGGCTATCCGGCCAGAACGCTGCCGCCGTTGACGTTGACGATCTCGCCCTGAAGGTGGCGCGCGAGATCCGAGACGAGGAAAAGGATCGGGCCGGCAATGTCCTCGGCGGATGCGATTCGCCCGATCGGGATGAGGCTTTCGATCGCGCGCCGCTCCGCAGGATCGCCGAGGGGCCCCGCGCTCATGTCCGTCTCCACCCAGCCCGGCGCGACACAATTGACGCGGACCCCGCGCGGGCCGAGCTCCGTCGCGAGCGACTTCGTGTAGGAGATGATCGCGCCTTTCGACGCGGCATAAGCCGAGTGGCGGGCCTCGCCCCGCTGGCCGGCGGTCGAAGAGACGAACACGATCGTGCCGCGCGACTTCGCGAGGTGCGGGATGGCGGCGTCGGTCGCGACGAAGACGCCGCGCGCGTTGACGGCGAACGCGAGATCCCACGCGGCGAGGTCTCCCGAGCCCGCCGGGTTCTCCGGCCAGACGCCGGCATTGTTGATCAGGAAGTCGAGCCGGCCCCACGCCGCGGCGGCCTCCGCGACGAGGCGGCGGGCCGCGGCCGGATCGGCCACGTCGGCCTCGAGCGCGACCGCCTCGCCGCCGGCGGCCCGGATCTCTTCGACGGCCGACGCCGCGGCCCGGGCGTCGCGCGCATAGCCAATCGCGACGCGGGCGCCCGCCGCCGCGAGCAGACGCGCCGCGGCGCGGCCGATGCCGCGCGAGCCCCCCGTCACGAGGGCGACGCGGGGAGACAGATCGATCGTGAAACGATTCGCCAAGATTCTCCGTATATCAGATCAGACATCGGTTCCCTCCCGAAACCGGGCGGCCCGCGCAAGCGCGCCGCCTCCCGTCTTGGGACGGGCGCTCACTCGCCCGCGATGAGGCGGCCCACGTACGCCGTGACGGCGTCGAGCGGCGGGATGGAGGTCTTCAGGGCGACGTCGACGTCGGCCGCGCGCGCGAGGGCCCGGGCGAGCTCCGCCGTCTGATATCGGGCGGCGCGCTGCGCGACGCGGTACCACATGTAGGGATGCCCTTCGAACGCCCCCTTGCCGAACGGCGGCACGGGCTCCTTGATCTGCGGCAGCACGTTCTGCTCGAAGCTCCGCGACGTCATCGACGGCTCCCACCGCGACACGCCGTCGAGGGCGGCGCGGATCAGCAGCATCCGCCGGATCTCCGACGTCAGCATGCCGAGGAACTTCACCGGCCAGATCTCGTCGGGCTCCATCGTCTCTTTCCCGACGCGGATGTCGCGCCCCGAGAAGAGCCGATCGAGGCGGCGCAGGGCGTCGGCCGCGTCCCGCTGGCCGAGCGCGTCGAAGAAGCCATAGATGTCCTCGGAGGCCTCGTCCTCGACGTTCGACCGCACGTCGGCCGCGCGAATGCGGCCGCCCTTGCCCGCCCAGGCGAACAGCTTCGCCAGCTCCGCCGCGAAGACCTCGGGCCGGCCGTCGGTCTGGAAGCGGAGGCGATCGATCGCATCCGGGTCGATCGTCACCTCGCGCTCCGCCGCGCGGGCGCGCGCCAGCCGTCCGAGCGCCGGCCCGATCTCTTCCCGGGCGATCGCGACCTCGAGGTGGAGACCCTTTTCGACGATCTCCTCGAGCAGGGCCGCGCCCTTCGGGGGGTCCGTCGCCGTCAGGAGCGCCACGACGCCGTCGTTGCCGCGCTCGAGGATCCGCCGGAGCGCCGGAGCCAGGGCGTCGGGAGGCGTCCGCTCGTCGGGCATCTCGCGCAGGAGCTCCTCGAGCTCTCCCGCCCGATCGCGCTTGCGCGTGCGGCGCGCGAGATCTTCGGCGGCGCGGGCCGGATCGTCGCCGCGCGACATCCCGACCGCGGAGAGCAGCGCGCGGGCGAAGCGGAACGCCTTCCGGCGGCCGCCGGGCGTGCCCTCATCCCAGGCCGCCAGGGCGTTGTCCAGGAGCGCGCCCGGCGACTCGCTGCCGAGAATCCGCGTGATGTCGAGAGAGATGACGCGGCGCGGGGAGAAGAGCGAGCGGTTGAGGAGCGCGTCCGAGACGGCGTCGGCGGAGGCCTCGTCGTCGAACGAAATCCGCTCCGCGCCTCCCCGGGCGAGGGCCTCCCCGATCCGCTCCGCCGCCTCCTCGACGAAGAAGTCCGTGCCGCCGCTCACGAGGACCACGGCCGGCGCGTCGTCGAACGACGGCAGCCGGGCGGCGTCGAAGGGTCGGCGGGGCACGTCCGGCAGTCTAACGTCAGCGGCTCGCGCCGAAAGAAAAAGGCCCCGGCGGCGCCGGGGCCTTCAGAGAAGACGGGGCGAGAATCAGCCTTCGAGGAGACCCTTCTCCGAAAGCTCCTGGCAGTCGATACAGTAGGGCGCCCAGGGTACGGCGAGCAGGCGCTTCTCCGCCTTCGGCGCGCCGCAGTTCTGGCAGGCCCCGAAGGTCCCGTCGTCGATCCGGGCCAGCGCTTCGTCGATCTGCAGCAGCGTGGTGCGGTCGCCGTCCGACAGCGAATAGAGAAACTCCCGCGTGTAAGACGAGACGGCCTTGTCGGCGATGTCCTGAGTCGACTCCTCGGTCGTCTCCTCCTCCGCATCTCGCGCCTTCGCGAGATCCACCGAGAGGCTGCTCTTCTTCTCTTCCAGCAGGCGCCGGTATTTCTCCAGGTCCTTCTTGCCCAGTTTCGCGGCGCGCAAGGTGCTCGGGGTGGCCATGTGGTCGATTCCCCTCCTTCCACCCTCCGGATTCTTCCGGGAGGGTTGGATTTCGAACGCGAGATGATAACCGAGAATTCCGGGGAAGAGCGGCCTAATTCCGGCGTGTGCTCGAAGGCTCCGAGCCCGACGGCGCGCGCCGCTTTCCACGCTCCCACAGCGATTTGCGCGAGACCCCCAGCCGGCGGGCGGCGAGCGTCCGATTTCCGCCGGCGCGCCGCAGGGTCTCCTCGATGTACGCGTCGGTGAGCTGCTTCAGGGTCCAGCGCTTCTCGACCGCCGTCTCGAGCAGCGCCTCGGGCGAGCCGAACGAGCCCATCGGGAGGTCCCGCTCCGAAATCAGCGGCTCCTCGGCCACGAGCACCGCTCGCTCGACGACGTGCGCGAGCTCTCGGACGTTGCCCGGCCACGCGTGCCGTTGCAGCGCTTGCTCCGCCTCCGGCGTGAACCGCCGTGCCGGGCGGCCGGAGGCGCGCGCCGCGCGGCGCAGGAACCCCCGGGCGAGCGGGAGGATGTCCTCGCGGCGCTCCGAGAGGCGCGGCAGGCGGATCGAGACGACGTCGATCCGATAGAAGAAGTCGTCGCGGAAGAGACCCTGGGCGACGAGGGCCGACAGATCGCGGCGCGACGAGACGATGAGCCGCGCAGCGAAGGGATGCGTCGCGACGCCGCCGAGGCGGCGGAACGTTCGTTCCTGGAGCACGCGCAGGAACTTGGCCTGCGCCGCGGGAGAGAGGGAGGAGACTTCGTCGAGATAGGCCGTGCCTTCGGCCGCCACCTCGAGCAGGCCGGGCTTGGCGGCCACGGCGCCGGTGAACGCGCCGCGCTCGTGCCCGAAGAGCTCGCTCTCGAACAGGTCGTCGGAGAGATTCGCCGCGTCGATGCGCACGAACGGCCGGCCGCGCCGATGCGAAGCGTCGTGGATCGCGCGCGCGAGGCGGTCCTTCCCGGTGCCACTCTCGCCGTGGATCAGGACGGTGGACGGGAGGTCCACGGCGCGTCCGAGCGCCTCGATCTCCAGGCCCAGCTCGCGCTGCCGCGTCCGAAAGAGGGACGCGAGCGTCGACGCAGAGGCCGCGGCGGCTTCGGAGTTCGCCGTGTCGCCCGGTTCGGCCCCGGACGGATCAGAAGGCGGCGAAGCGACCCGTCTCATTCTCGGCGTCGCCCCAGAGCCGCTCGAGCGCGTAGAAGCGCCGCGCCTCTTCCTGGAAGATGTGGAACACGACGTCGCCGTAGTCCATGAGGATCCAGTGCGCCCGCTCGAGGCCTTCGGTCGAGGACGGGGCGCCGAGCTTCTCGACGATGGCGTCGGCGATCGCGCGGGCCTGGCGGTCGGAGCCGGCCGTCGAGAGCACGAAGTAGTCGGCCATCGTCGTCAGTTCGGTCAGATTGAAGACGAGGATCGCGGCGGCCTTGCGGTCCAGGGCGGCGGTGAGACCCTCTCGAACCTTTTCCTTCGCGGAGAGCTCGGCCATCAGCGCCGCGTCACCCCGGATCCGTACAGGCCCTGCTTCGTGATGTACTCCGCGACCGGCCCCGGAACCCTTCCCGCGACTCCGACGCCGCGCTCCAGGTCTCTCCGGAGTTCCGTCGCGGAAATTTTAACCGAACCGGCGTCGAAAACCTCCAGGCGATTCGCGAGGCCGGGGACGGGAGGCACTTTCAGGCCGGGTCCCGCGAACGGCTCCCGCAAAAAGGCCGCCACGCGCGCGAGCCGCACGATCTCCTCCGGCTCCCGCCAGCGGTCGAAGCCGGCGAGCGCGTCGGTGCCGAGCAGCAGCCAGAGCTCGTCGCCCGGGTTCTCGCGGGACAGCGCGCGGAGCGTGTCCACCGTGTACGAGGGCGGCTCGCGGTCGAGCTCTCCCAGCCAGATGGGCCAGTCGGGCCGGCCGGCGAGCCCGAGGGCGAGCATCGCGACACGATGGCGGGTGTCCGTCGCCGGCAGCGTCTTGAGCGGAGAGACGCGCGCCGGCACGTAGATCACGCGCCGCAGCCCGAACTTCGAGGCCGCCGCCTCGACCGTCGTGAGGTGGCCGAAGTGAACCGGGTCGAACGTACCGCCGAAGACGCCGAGGCGCATCGTCAGAATCTACCCCGGCCCGTTCGCCGTTTCGGCCGGTGCCCGGGCGACCGCGTGGAAGAGAAAGCCCACCAGCTCCCGCAGCCCCGTGTGCGCGACAGCGGAGATCGCGAAGAACGGCAGGCCGCGGCGCTCCGCCGCCTCCCGGATGGACTCGACGCGCTGCGGGTCCGAGACGGCGTCGCACTTCGACGCCACGAGCACCCGCGGCCGCGACGCGACCTCGGGCGAGAAGGCGCCGAGCTCAGCCTCGATCACCGCCACGTCGCGCTCGGCGTCACCGGCCGAGGAGGCGTCGACGAGATGACAGAGCACGCGGCAGCGCTCGACGTGCTTGAGGAACCGCAGGCCGAGTCCCGCGCCGCGGTGCGCGCCCTCGATGAGCCCCGGGATGTCCGCGACGACGAGCGAGCGATGGCCGTCCCCCTCGACGACGCCGAGATGCGGCACGAGCGTCGTGAACGGATAGTCCGCGATCTTGGGTCGCGCTGCCGAGATCGCGGAGATGAGCGTGGACTTGCCCGCGTTCGGAAAGCCGACGATCGCGACGTCGGCGAGGAGCTTCAGCTCGATCTCGAGGCGGCGCTCGACGCCCGGCTGGCCCTTGCGCGCGAAGCGCGGCGCCTGGCGCGTGGGCGTCGCGAAGTGCTGATTGCCCCAGCCGCCGTTGCCGCCGGCCGCGAGCTGGACGCGCTCGTCGGGCCGAACGAGGTCCGCGAGCACTTCGCCCGAATCGGCGTCGGTCACGACGGACCCGAGGGGCAGGGGGACCGTCACGTCGTCCCCCGAGGCGCCATGGCGGTTCGAACCCATCCCGTGCTCGCCGCGCCCCCCGCGATAGAAGGTCTGGTGCCGCAGGTGCGCCAGCGTATTGAACGACGCGTCGGCCTTCGCCCAGACGGAGCCGCCGTCGCCGCCGTCGCCGCCCGAGGGCCCGCCGCGCGCGACGAACTTCTCGCGCCGGAAGGCGACGCAGCCGTTGCCGCCGTCGCCGCCCTTGACGCGAATCTCCGCGGAGTCGATGAACACGGAGCTATCAGCTGTCGGCTGTCAGCTGTCAGCCGGACGCCTCATTCAGCCCTCTGGCTGAGAGCTGGGAGCTGAAAGCTGACGGCTACTCCGAGGGCTCGATCGAGATCGTGCGGCCCATTCGGCCGCGGTCGTGGAAATGGACGATGCCCGTCACCTTGGCGAAGAGCGTGTCGTCCTTGCCGCGTCCGACGTTCGGGCCCGGGAAGAACTTCGTGCCGCGCTGGCGGACGAGGATCGACCCGCCCGAGACGACCTGCCCGCCGAACCGCTTCACCCCGAGGCGCTGCGAGTTTGAGTCGCGGCCGTTGCGGGAAGAGCCCTGTCCTTTTTTGTGTGCCATGGCGTCGGCCTACCCTTCGATGCCGTCGATGCGAATCTCGACGAGGTTCTGGCGATGTCCCTTGGTGCGCCGGAACTGCTTGGTCCGCTTCTTCTTGAAGACGAGCACTTTGCGGGTCTTGACCTCGGAGAGAACGGTCGCCTGGACCTTCACGCCCGCGACGCCCTTGCTTCCGGTCTTCACGCCGGCATCCCCCGAAACGAGCACGACGTCGGAAAGCTCGATCTTGTCTCCCTTGGCGGACTTCTTCCTGGACGTCCGCTCGATGCGCACGACGTCGCCCGGAGCGACCCGAATCTGTTTACCTCCCGCGCGGAGGATGGCGTACATGGACCCTCCCTCGGACAGAACGGCGAATCATAAGGGTTTGAGGTGGAAAGTCAAGCAGAGTCGACCGGCGCCTCCGCTTGCTCGGGGATCTGCGGGGGCGGCTTCTCTCGAAGCTGAGAGATGAATCTCCCACAATCGCGCCGCCCCCGCACCGGCTCGCGGCTCGCCCAAAGGGGCTCGACCGCTCGCCTGATCCCCTCGCTGCGCTC
This sequence comes from Thermoanaerobaculia bacterium, assembly GCA_035498835.1. GTDB lineage: Bacteria > Acidobacteriota > Thermoanaerobaculia > UBA5066 > Gp7-AA6 > DATBFU01. The sequence goes on along the minus strand of DATJZU010000163.1, from coordinate 97,325 downwards.
CGGCTCCCGCAGCGCGAGTCGGTTCGCTCGTTCCCTCGCGAACCTTGGTCGCGCTGCGAACGACTCTTTTCAGCCGGCTGGTAGAGGCGCTCGCGGCGCGAGGAGTCTCCCGAGGTCATCGAGGGAGGAGCCTCGCGCCGCGGGAGCGAAGGCGAAGCCGCTGCGTGAGCGCGGATCACGCCTCAGACGAGGTTGCGGGAAGCGGACTCGCGCGAACGCAGGATCCCGAGCAAGCTGGAGCGACGGCTCAGTCCTTCGTGATCGTGTTGGGCAGCTCGTCGTGCCCGGGTCCCTCGGGCGGGAAGTGGCGGGCCAGCACCTCGCCGACGCGCTGGATGCCCTTGACCGTCCCCTCGGTGAAGGCGCCGCGGCGGAAGTGCTCCTCCATGGCGGCGGCGACCTCCTTCCAGAAGTCGTCTCCGCACCGGGCGTGAATCCCGATGTCGCCCAGGATCCGGAACTGCCGCATCCGCGGCGCGATGTAGATGAGGACGCCGTTGCGCCGTTCCGTGCGAGTCATCCCCAGGCGTTCGAAGCGCCGCACCGCGCGCGCCTCGAGATCGTCGGGCTTCTGGCGCGTGATGTGGACGCGGATCTGGCCCGTGGACGCGCGCTCCGCCTCGGCGATCGCGGCCACGATGCGCTCCGGGTCGAACCGGAAGAAGTGGCGCGCCACGGCCTACCAGCTCCCCGAGGCGCCGCCGCCACCGAAGCCGCCGCCGCCGCCCGAGAAACCGCCTCCGCCGCCCGACCAGCCGCCGCCTCCCCCACCGCCGAAGATCATCGGGAATCCGCCGCCGCCCGACCACCAGCCCGACCCGGTGTGCGTGCGGAAGGCGCGGCTTCTCCGGATGAACCATGGGATCACGACGAAGATGCCGAAGATGATGAGCCACGGCAGGCAAGAGGCCATCTGTCCGCCGCCGCCGCCGCGGTCGGCGTTCGTCCGGCCCGTCCCCTTGTACTCGCCCTTCCCGGCCGCCATCAGCGCCTCGGCGCCCGCCGTCACGCCGCCCGCGAAGTCTCCCTGGCGAAACCGCGGCACGATGGCGTCGTCGATGATGCGCCGGGCGATGGCGTCCGGAATCGCGCCTTCGAGGCCGTAGCCGACCTCGATGCGGACCTTCCGATCTTCGGTGAAGACGAACAGGATCGCGCCGTTGTCCGTCTTCTTCTGCCCCGCGCCCCACTTCTGCGCGGCGCGGACCGTGAAATCCTCGAGCGTAAAACCCTCGGGAACGCGCTTGTCGATCCAGACGAGGATCTGGTTCGACGTGTCCCGCTCGTACTGGGCGAGCTTTTCGTTGAGACGCTCGGGCTCGCCCGATCCGAGGACGCCGGCGCGGTCCGTGACGTAACGGGCCGGCTTCGCCGGGATCTGCTCGTCGTAGCGGTCGGCACGAAGGACGGGCGCGCAGGCCGACAGGACGAGGAAGGCGGCGATCCCCCTCCCCGCCCGGCCTGCGGCGCGTCTCACGGCGTCCGTCCGCGTCACCCCGTGCCGAGCCTCAGTTCGCCGGGGCCGCCGTCGGCGCCGGCTGGCCGAAGTTGAAATTCACCTTGGGCGCCTGCTCCGATCCGGCCACCGCCTTGAAGTAAGGCTTCTCCTTGAACCCGAGCATCCGCGCCACGAAGTTCGTCGGGAACTTCATGATCGCGGTGTTGTACGTCTGCGCCGAGTCGTTGAAGCGCCCGCGGGCCACTGCGATCCGGTTCTCGGTGCCCTCGAGCTGGGCCTGCAGGTCCCGGAAGCTCGCGTTGGCTTTGAGCTCCGGATAGTTCTCGGAGACGACCAACAGCCGCTGCAGCGCCGCGCCGAGCTGATCCTGTGCCGCCTGGAACTTCGCGAGCTCGGCCGGGTCCGTGGGGGCTTTCCCGGGGTTGACGGTTGCGCGGCCGACGGAGGCGCGCGCGTTGGTGACCGCGGTCAGCGTCTCCTTCTCGAAGCTCGCCGCACCCTGGACGGTCTGGACGAGATTGGGGACGAGGTCCGCCCGGCGCTGGTACTGGTTCTCCACCTCGGCCCACTGCTTGTCGACGTCCTGTCCCAGCGTGACGAGGCGGTTGTTCGTCGAGGCGAACGTGAGGCCGACGATCACGACGAGCCCGATGAGAAGCACAAGACACCCGAGCCCGAGCTTGCCCATGGCCACTCCTTCCCTTTTCCGCCGATCGAAATCGCGCGCGATTCTACCGAATCTCGCCGCCCGTCACTCGTTCCCGCCGCCCAGGCGCTCCAGCACGCGGGCCGGCAGATAGGCGCGCAGCTCGCCCGTCCCCGTTCCGTCCCACGTGACGCGAGCCGCGGCCGCTTTCTTGAGCGGAATCGTGAGCAGCGGCCGTCCCGCCAGGAGCCGGCCCAGGAGCGCTCCCAGATGGGGCTCGTGGCCGACCAGCAGGACGCCGCCCGCCTTCTCGGCGCGGAGCTCGTCCAGGATCTCCTGGGGGTCGCGCCCGGGCTCGAGGGCGCGGGTCTCCCGGAGGTGCCGGTCGAGGTCGAGAGCGCGCGCCGCCGGCTCCGCCGTCTGCCGCGCCCGGCGATACGGGGACGTCAGAACGAGCTCGACCGCCGGCTCGAGCGCGGCGAGGCCACGGGCCACCGCGCGCGCCCGCTTCTCCCCGTCCGCCGTCAGGGCCCGGTCGGCGTCCTTCCCCGAATCCGAGGACTCCTCCGCCGCGGCGTGTCGCAACAACCAGACCTCCATGCCGGCAGTCTAACGTCTACCGCCCCCGCCGCGTCCACGGATATCATCCGTGCGAGATGCCCCTTTCCACCGGCGAGCTCGTCGGTCACTTTCAGATCGTGTCGCCCATCGGAAAAGGCGGGATGGGCGAGATCTATCGCGCGCGCGACACGCGCCTGAACCGTGAAGTCGCCGTGAAGATGCTGCCCGAGGGCGTCAACGACGACGACAGCCTGCGGCGATTCGACCGCGAGACGAAAGCGGTCGCATCGCTCAACCATCCGAACATCCTCGCCATCCACGACACGGGACTCCATCGCGACGTGCCCTACGCGGTCACCGAGCTCCTCCAGGGCGAGACGCTCGCCGAACGGCTGCGCTCCGGCCCGCTCGCGCCGCCCCGCGCGACGGAGATCGCCTGCCAGATCGCCGACGGCCTGGCGGCCGCCCACGCGATGAGCGTGATCCACCGCGACATCAAGCCCGAGAACATCTTCCTGACCAACGACGGACGCGCGAAGATTCTCGACTTCGGCATCGCGCGCATCGAGAATCCGGCCGTCCACGGCGGCCGGATCACCCAGCCCTCGAGCGGCACGAGCTCGGCCTTCGTGATGGGAACCGCCGGCTACATCTCGCCCGAGCAGGTGCGCGGCAAGCGCGCCGACGGCCGCAGCGACATCTTCGCGCTCGGCGCGGTGTACTTCGAGATGCTGACGGGCCGCCGGGCCTTCCAGCGGGACTCCCCGGTCGAGACGCTCGGCGCCGTGCTGCGCGACGATCCGCGAAAACACCCCGAGGTCGGCAAGATCCCGGAAGCGCTGCGCCCCTTCGTCTTCCGGTGCCTCGAGAAGGATCCGGCCGACCGCTACCAGACGGCGCGGGACCTCGTGCTCGACCTGCGCTCCTGGCAGGCCGGCGCCGTGCAGGAAGCCGGCAAGCGGCTTCAGAATTTCGTGACGGTCGCGCCGTGGCGCCAGCGCCGGACCCGGCTCGTGCTGCGCGGCGCCATCGGAGTTCTGCTGCTCGTGCTCGGCTTCTGGGCCGGATCGTGCTGGGAGCGGGAGCAGCGCGCCTCGGCCGCTCTGAGCGGAGCGCGCCCTTAGGGGGCCGCCCCGGCGCGTGCGCCCGAGTCGGTTCGCCGGATCGGCCTCGGCCTCGCTCGGGCTCTCGCTGATCGCGGCGGCGTCCCTCGCACCGCGCCTTCTCGACGCGACGCGGCGTCCGATCGACTACAACGGCTTCTGGCATGTCTTCATCGCCCGCAACCTCGCGCGCGAGTGGCACAACCTTTCGCATCCGCCACTCTTCCTCGTTCTGCTCCGCGCGAGCGACGCGGTCTCCCATTCCGTTCTGGCGTGGCGGTTCTGGACGCTTCTCGCGGGAACGATCTCCGTGTACCTCGTCGGCCGGCTTCTGCTCGCGCTCGGCTGCCGGGTCTCCGTCGCCGCGCTCGGGGCCGCCGTCTTGGGATTCTCGACGAGCGCGATTCAGCTCTCGAACGAAGTCGAGTCCTACGCGCTCTGCGTGGCGCTCGTCCTCGCGAGCCTGTTTTCCTATCTCGAGATCGTCGCGCCGGAGGGGCCGCGGAGGGCCCGCTCTCGCGTTGCCTTCGGGGTCTGCGCGAGCCTCGCACTCTCCTTCCACTACTTCGCCGGCCTCTTCCTCGCGGCGTCGGTGCTCGCGCCCATCGCCGTCGCGGCGTTCGACACCGCGTACCGGCGCGCCCTTCTGGCGAGTCGGGCGCGGCGCTGGCGGGCCGATGCGGCGACGCTGGCGTTTCCCGCAGCCCTGGGGCTCGCGCTGTACGAGCTCCAGGCGAAAGTCTGGGTGCGGGCGCTGAACTCCCTGCCCGGCTTCTACTTCGATCCGGGCAGGGAAACGGCGGCGGGCTTCCTCGCGCGCAACCTGCGAGAGACGTTCAATCTCTTCTCGCCGCTCGCGCTGCCGCGCGCGCGACTCGCGATCCCGGCGCTCGCGATCTTCGTCGCCGCGGTCCTCTGGCCGGCCGCTCGGGAACGCCGCGGCGGCGGGAGCGCGCCCGTCCGGATCTTTCCCGCGGTCCTCCTGGTCCTTCTGCTCGCCCTCGGGATGGCGCTCGGCCTCCTCGGCCTCTATCCGTTCGGCGGCCTGATGCGGCACCAGTTCCTGATCTTCCTCTTCGCGCTGCTCGCGGGGATGGTGGCCGCGGACGCGGTCACGAGATCGCTCCCGAAAGCGCGCGCCGCGGCGCTCGTCGGGACGCTCGCCGCCGTCCTCGCCGTCTCGTTCGCCGCGCAGCTGCCGCAGCTTCTGTGGCCTGCGCCCGATCCGCTGCGGCGGATCGTGTCGGCCCGGGAGCCGGAGCTTCGGGGGCAAGGCGGCGTCACCGTGGATCAGTTCGGCCTCGTCGCCGTCTTCAGCCAGCACGCCCGAAGCGACTGGCGTTTTCGCGGCGCCCTGCGCGAGAACCCGCGCGCCGAGGTCTATGCCGTGGGCTTGCCCGGCGGCGCGATCGAGCTCCTCGCGCTCCGCGACTGGTGGATCTTCGACCTGTCCTCGCCGCGTCTCTTCGACGAGCTGGCCAAGGCCTGGGAGGCGCGGGGCGGCGAGTGCCACGGCCTCCTTCGTTTCGGCGGACAGGCCTTGCGGCCGGAGCGCAAGCCCATCCCCTCGGAGCGGCGCGCGGCGTTCGGCGATCAGCTCACCCGCGGCGCCGCGGCACACGGCCTGCGCCTCGAGAGGGCCGCGGTGTCGCCGTACGGGGACGTGTGCGCCGTCTTCTGCAGGCAGACCGTCGCCCGCGGCGTCGTCATGGACGCACCCACGGTCGCCGAGTCGCAGGGGAAGAACTGACCGGCCGCTACGCCGAGGCGACGGAAGAGTCGATTCCCGGAAGGACCGGGAGGCCCGGGCCGGCGCCAGCCCTGGGCTTCGGAATGGGACTCGTGCAGCAGAGGTCGGTGCAGGCGTCGTAGAGCGTCCGGCGCTGCGCGGGCTCATAGCCGGCGTCGCGGATGATCCGGCAGAGCTCCTCGCGCGTCATGCGGTTTCGCGCGCCCGCGGCGAAGACGACGTTCTCCTCGATCAGGATCGACCCGAGGTCGTCGGCGCCGAACGAGAGCGACAGCTGTCCGATCTTCGGCCCCTGTGTGACCCAGGAGCCCTGCACGTGGCGGATGTTGTCGAAGTAGAGGCGCGACACCGCGAGCGTTTTCAGGTACTCGAACCCGCCCGCGAGCGGCACCTTGCCATCGAGCGCCGTGTTCTCTTCCTGGAACGTCCAGGGAATCCACGCCGTGAAGCCGCCGGTGCGGTCCTGCAGGTCGCGCACCACGCGGAAGTGCGCGACGCGCTGCGCGTAGGTCTCGCCGACGCCGAACATCATCGTGGCCGTCGTGCGCAACCCGAGGCGGTGGGCCACCTCGTGCACCTCGATCCACTTGTCGGTCGGAGCCTTTGTGAGCGCCCAGATGCGCTCGCGCACGGAGTCCTCGAGGACCTCCGCCCCGCCGCCCGGAATCGATTGGAGGCCGGCGTCGCGCAGGCGCGAGATCACGTCCCGCAGCGGCCATTTCGTGAGCTTCTGGAGGAAATAAACCTCCGGCGAAGAGAGCGCGTGCAGGTGAACGGTCGGGAAGGTCTTCCGGATGAACCGGAACATATCCTCGTAGAAGGAGAACGGCAGGTCGCCGTTCACGCCGCCCTGCAGGAGGACACCCGTGCCTCCCAGGTCGAGCATCTCCTGGATCTTTTCGCCGATCTGGTCGAAGGAGAGAACGTAGGACTCGGGATGCTTCGAATTCGGCCGGTAGAACGCGCAGAACTGACAGCGATAGACGCAGACGTTCGTGTAGTTGATGTTGCGGTCCACGAGGTAGGTCGCGACGCCGGGATCGTTCATCCGGCGGCGGACCGCGTCGGCTGCGTGGCCGAGCGCCAGCAGATTTCCCTCGGCGAGCAGGGTCTCGGCGTCGGCGTCCGACAGGCGCTCGCCCGCGAGCGTCCGGTCGAGGATCTCCCGGGTCCGGTCTTCGCTCATCGCGAGGATTCTAGCCCGGAAGGCGAGAGACCCGCCGGGAACATTCGGCGCACGACGGAGTATCGGCGGGTGACATGAATGGACCGTCGAAATCGCTCCGCGTATTTCTCTGGCTCGCGGGCGATCTGGTCCTGGGACTGGCCGGCTAGATAAACGTGATCGGGCGCGCCGGCCCGATGAGCTTCTCCTCGGCCGCGAGGCGATAGAAGAGCGAGAGCCCTTCGAGATCGCCCGCGTCGAGCTCGTAGTGGAGGGCGTGGCGCAGATAGTCCTCGACGACGGCCTCGGAGAGGCCCGACTCGGCCGCCTCCTCGCGCACGAGGCGCGGAAACTCGCGGCGGCCCGCGTCGTAGGACGCGCGCAGGAGCTTCTCCACTTCGGGCGACGCCGCCGATTCCCGCACGGCCCAGAACGCGAAGACGAACGGATGGCCGGAGAAGGCGCGCCACTCGGCGGCGAGATCGAGCACGACGTGGCCGTTCTGGCGGGTCTTGAGCGCCGGATCGCCGATGATGAGGCGCGCGTCGGAGGACTCGCCGCCGCCCTCGGCGTACGAGGGCCGCAAACCGTAACGGCGCCCGAGCAGGATCCGAGTCAGCGCGGCCGAGGTGCGCGAGACCGGGTCGAGCGCGACCGAGCCGATCTTCTCGCGCGAGACGTTCGACACGAGGAGCACCGAGCGCACCTCCGACGCCGCGGCGATGCCGAGTCCCCGCACGGCGCGCAGCCCCGGAATCCGCTGGTACTCGATCGAAGGGATGAGGCCGACGTCGGCCTGCCCGGAAGCCAGCTTCTCCGCGCAGACGGAGGGCGCGTCGCGCGAGACCGAAACGCCCGGAGGCGGCTCACGAAGAAGCCCCCAGGTGAGGGGCCGGGCGTTGAGGAAATCGACGAGGGAGATCTTGAGCAAGCTGTCAGCCATCAGCTGTCAGCTATCAGCCAGACCTCAGCCGTTCCCGTCCGGCTGAAAGCTGACGGCTGATAGCCGATAGCTACCCTTGACTCATCAAATTCAAGAACTCCCCATTCGTCTTCGTCTTCTCGAGCTTCTCGGTCAGAAGCTCCATCGCCTCGACGGTCGAGAGCGGGTTGAGGACCTTCCGCAGCACCCACACGCGGTTGAGCTCCTGCTTGTCCATCAGCAGCTCTTCCTTGCGCGTGCCCGACTTGTTGATGTCGATCGCCGGGAAGACGCGCTTGTCGACGAGCTTGCGGTCGAGATGGACCTCCATGTTGCCCGTGCCCTTGAACTCCTCGAAGATCACGTCGTCCATGCGCGAGCCCGTGTCGATGAGCGCCGTCGCGATGATGGTCAGCGAGCCGCCCTCCTCGACGTTGCGCGCGGCGCCGAAGAACCGCTTCGGCCGCTGGAGGGCGTTCGAGTCCACGCCGCCCGACAGGACCTTTCCGGACGGCGGCACGATCGCGTTGTAGGCGCGCGCCAGGCGCGTGATCGAGTCGAGCAGGATCACGACGTCGCGCTTGTGCTCGACGAGGCGCTTGGCCTTCTCGATGACCATCTCGGCCACCTGCACGTGGCGCGCGGCGGGCTCGTCGAAGGTCGAGGACACGACTTCGCCCTTGACCGACCGCTGCATGTCCGTGACCTCCTCGGGCCGCTCGTCGATGAGGAGCACGATGAGCGTGATCTCGGGGTGGTTGGTCGAGATCGAGTTCGCGAGCGCCTGCAGGATCATCGTCTTTCCGGTGCGCGGCGCGGCCACGATCAGGCCGCGCTGGCCCTTGCCCACGGGCGCGACGAGGTCGAGCACGCGGGAAGACATGTTGCCGGGGACCTCGAGCTTGATGCGGTCCTGCGGATAGAGCGGCGTGAGGTTGTCGAAGAAGATCTTGTCGCGCGCGACGTCGGGGTGCTCGAAGTTGACCGCCTCGACCTTGATCAGGGCGAAGTAGCGCTCCCCTTCCTTCGGCGGACGGATCTGCCCGGAGACCGTGTCGCCGGTTCGCAGGTCGAACTTGCGGATCTGCGACGGCGAGACGTAGATGTCGTCCGGACCGGGGAGGTAGTTGTATTCCGGCGCGCGCAGAAAGCCGAACCCGTCGGGAAGGCACTCAAGCACGCCCTCCGAGAAGATCAGGCCCTTCTTCTCCGTCTGCGCCTGCAGGATCTTGAAGATCAGGTCCTGCTTGCGCATCCCGGTCGCGTTCTCGACCTCCAGGTCCTTGGCGATCTTCAGAAGCTGCGGGATCTTGATCTCGTGCAGCGCGCGGATGTCGAGCGTGTCGGACGAGTGCTCGACGGCCTCCTCTTCGCCGCTCGTGTCGGGAAGCCCCTCGGTGGGGACTTCCAGAGTCTCGACGTCGGTCCCGTTGGGGCTCTTTCTTCTGGCCATGGATCTATTCCTCGACTCCCTTCACTCTCCGGCGGATCTCCCGCCGCAACTCTTCGATCCCTTCGCCGCTCTTCGACGAGACGGTCCGCACTGCTCCGTGCGCGTCCTCGAGCCGGCGCCGCGCGGCCGCCCGCTCAGCCGCACTCAGGCGGTCCCACTTGGTCGCCACGGCGAGCGACGGCACGCCGAGCGCTCCGAGATACTCGAACATCTCGCGGTCCGCCGCCGCCTCCGGCACGCGCGGATCCACCAGCCGCAGCGCGAGCGTCACCGCGCCGCTCCGCAGAAGCGCGTTGGCCAGCTCGCGCCAGCGCTCGCGCTCCTCCCGTGAGACGCGGGCGAAACCCGCTCCGGGAAAGTCGGCGAACCGAAACCCATCTTCGGTTTCATAGAAATAAATCCCTCGGGTCTTTCCGGGTGTCTTTCCGACCCGCGCGGCCCCGCGGCCGAGGAGCCGGTTCAACAGGCTCGACTTTCCGACGTTCGATCGGCCCACCACGGCGACCACGGGCCCCGGCGTCCGCGGGAGATCTTCCCGCCGGTGCGCCGCGATCACTCGCGCCCGCTCGCCCTCCCCAGGCCTTCCTTTCAAACCGCGGCCGCGCCGGACTCCGGACCCCGGGGGACCCGGCCGGCCGCTCGGGCCGCCGCGCCTTCTAGTGCGCGACGGTCCCCCCTTCGGCCGCCGGCTTGCCGTCCGCCGGCAGGCTCGTCGCGGCCGCGGGAACTCCCTCCAGGGCCACCTTGATCACTTCGTCCATGTTGAAGACGCGGTGGAAATCCATCTCGTTGCGGATCTCCTCGGGCAGATCGTCGAGGTCCCGGTCGTTCTCGGCCGAGAGGATGATCGTGCGAATGCCCGCGCGGTAGGCCGCGAGCACCTTGTCCTTGATGCCGCCGACGGGCAGGACCTTCCCGCGGAGCGTGATCTCGCCGGTCATCGCGACGTCCTTCAGGACGGGGATCTTCGTCACGGCGGAGAAGAGCGACACCGCCATCGTGATGCCCGCGGACGGCCCATCCTTGGGGATCGCGCCCTCGGGAACGTGGATGTGGATGTCGAACTTCTCGTGGAAGTTGGGGTCGGCGTCGTACATCTCCGCGCGGCTGCGGACGTAGGACACGGCGGCGCGCGCCGACTCCTGCATCACGTCGCCGAGCGAGCCCGTGAGCGTCAGGTTGCCCTTGCCCTTGAGGAGCGACGTCTCCGTCATGAGGATCTCGCCGCCGGCCTCGGTCCAGGCGAGGCCCGTCGCGATTCCGACCTCGGACGTCTCGCCCTTTCGCTGGCTGCGGAACTTGGGCTTGCCCAGAAACTCGCGCAGGTTCTCGGGTGTGACCTTGACCGGCGTCTCGGCGTTCTTCTGCACGATGCGCCGGGCGACCTTGCGGCAGACGCTGCCGATCTCGCGCTCGAGGTTCCGCACGCCGGCCTCGCGCGTGTAGTTCGTCGCAATCGCCGTGATCGTGTCGTCGGCGATCTCGATCTGGTCGGCGCGCAGGCCGTTGGCCTCGCGCTGCTTCGCCACGAGGAACTGCCGCGCGATCGCGAGCTTCTCGTTCGGCGTGTAACCGGAGAGCGGGATGATCTCCATCCGGTCCTTCAGGGCCGGCGGGATCGGGTCGGCGATGTTGGCCGTCGCGATGAACATGACCTTCGAGAGATCGTATTCGACGTCGAGGTAGTGATCCAGGAACGAATGGTTCTGCTCCGGATCGAGCACCTCGAGCAGCGCCGACGCCGGGTCGCCCCGGAAGTCCGACGACATCTTGTCCACTTCGTCGAGGAGGAAGACCGGGTTCACCCGGCCCGCCTTCTTCATCATCTGGATGATCTGGCCGGGGAACGCGCCGATGTAGGTCCGGCGATGGCCCCGGATTTCCGCCTCGTCGCGAACGCCGCCGAGCGACAGCCGCACGAAGCGCCGGTTGAGCGAGCGCGCGATCGACTTGGCGAGCGACGTCTTGCCGACGCCGGGCGGCCCGACGAAGCAGATGATCGAGCCCTTCGTCTTCTGGACGAGCTGGCGCACGGCCAGGAACTCGAGGATCCGCTCCTTGACCTTCTCGAGGCCGTAGTGGTCCTCGTTCAAGATCTTCTCGGCGCGGGAGATGTCCTTCGACTCGCGCGAGGCCTGCTTCCAGGGCACGCCGACGAGCCATTCGATGTAGTTGCGAGAGACCGTGGCCTCCGCCGAGACCGGCGGCATGGCCTCCAGGCGCTTCAGCTCCGACTCGGCCTTCTCGCGCACTTCCTTCGGCATGCCGGCCGAGGCGATCTTCTTCTTGAGCTCCTCGACCTCGTCGCCGCGGTCGTCCTTGCGGCCGAGCTCCTGATGGATGGCCTTGATCTTCTCGTTGAGGTAGTACTCCTTCTGGGCCTTCTCCATCTGCTTCTTGACCTTGTTGTTGATCCGGCGGTCGATGTTGACCTTCTCGACCTCGATCTCCAGCAGGTCCTGAAGCTTCTGCAGCTGCTCGTAGACGTTCTCCGACTCGAGCAGCGTCTGCTTCTCGGGCGTCGGCACCGCGAGGTGCGCCGAGAGCGTGTCGGCGAAGCGCTCCGGCTCCTCGATGCGCAGCGAGGCGGCGATCGTCTCGAAGGCGAGGTGGTGCGAGAGCTTCGCGTATTGCTCGAACAGTCCGAGCACCTTGCCCATGTACTCCTTGAGCTCCGCGGCGTCGGCCGGGCGCTCCTCGGACGGCCGCACGACGACGGCCATGTACTCCTCGTGCTCCTCGAATCCTTCGATCTTCCCGCGCCGCTGCCCCTCGACCATCACCTTGATGTGCCCGTTGGGGAGCTTCAGCGACTGCGCCACCGTCGCGATGACGCCCGTGCGGAAGATGTCGCCCGGCTTCGGCTCGTCGAGCTGCGGATCGCGCTGCGCGGCGAGGAAGAGGCGCTTGGTCGGCGTCGCGAGGGCGGCCTCGAGAGCGCGGATGGAGGACTCCCGTCCGACGACGAACGGCGCCATCATGTGCGGAAACACCACCATGTCCCGCAGGGGGACCAGCGGGAGCGTCTCCCCGAGCCGGCCCGCGGATTCGGTCGCTTTCATGATCTGGGTTCTTCCTTCCGTGCTCCCGGCGCGAGGCGCGCCGCCCGGGGCGAGCCGCCCCTTATCCCGCCTTGCGCAGGATCGTGATCGGGTTCGTGTGATGCTTGACCACGTCCCGCGTGATGACGCACTCCTCGATGTCGTCGTCGGAGGGGATCTGGTACATCACGTCGAGCATCAGGTCCTCGATGATGATCTTGAGGCCCCGAGCGCCGACGTTGCGGGCCAGCGCCTCTTCGGCGATGGCCTCGATCGCATCATCCGTGAATCGCAGCTGGACGTTCTCGAAATCCAGCATCGTCTGGTACTGCTTCACGAGCGAGTTCTTGGGCTCCTTCAGGATCTCGACGAGCGCCGACTGATCGAGCTCCGACAGCGTCGCCACGACCGGCAGACGGCCCACGAACTCGGGGATCATCCCGTACTTGATCAGGTCCTCCGGGTGCACCTTCTCGAGGAGCGCGCTCGGGCGCTTCTCCTTCTTCGTGGCGATCTTCGCCCCGAAGCCCATCGTCTTCTCCGTCATCCGGCGGCTGATGATGTCCTCGAGCCCGACGAACGCCCCGCCGCAGAGGAAGAGGATGTTCGTCGTGTCGATCTGGATGAACTCCTGGTGCGGGTGCTTGCGGCCGCCCTGCGGGGGCACGTTGGCGACGGTACCTTCCAGGATCTTGAGGAGCGCCTGCTGCACGCCCTCGCCCGAGACGTCGCGGGTGATCGACGGGTTCTCGCCCTTGCGCGCGATCTTGTCCACCTCGTCGATGTAGACGATGCCGCGCTCGGTCTTGTCCTTGTCGTTGCCGGCCGCCTGGTAGAGCTTGAGGATGATGTTCTCGACGTCCTCGCCGACGTAGCCGGCCTCGGTCAGGGTCGTCGCGTCCACGATCGTGAACGGCACCGAGAGCAGCTTCGCCAGGGTCTGGGCGAGGAGGGTCTTCCCCGTCCCGGTCGGGCCGATCAGCAGGATGTTCGACTTCTGAAGCTCGACGTCCTGGAGCTTGCGGTTCTTCTCCAGGTAGTCGATCCGCTTGTAGTGGTTGTAGACGGCGACGGCCAGCTTCTTCTTGGCCTGCTCCTGGCCGATGACGTAGCTGTCCAGGAATTCCTTGATCTCTTTCGGCTTCGGGAGCTTGGTCTCCGGGGCCTGCGTCTCGAGCACCCGGTCTTCCGCGATGATGTCGAGGCAGATGTCGACACACTCGTCGCAGATGTAGACCGTCGGACCGGCGATCAGCTTCTTGACGTCCCTCTGGCTCTTGTTGCAGAAGGAGCAGCGAAGCACATCGCCGTTTCCGGTTTTCTTCGACATTCAGCCTCCGGGGGGGTCTCTCCGATTCTAGGGGAGCCCTCGGGACCCGTCAACGGGCCCGCGATCGATTCGTTCGGACTTTAGCACACCCATATGCGGGAAACGTGCCGTGCCAGCCCCTATTCCCGCATGACGTTCGGCGATTATGGGCACGAAAGTGGAATCGGCGCGCGCTCCAACTTTCTGCAGCGCGATGCGAGCGCTCGTTCTCCGAACCGATGTACGCCGCACGCCGCGCGTTGGATGCAGCCGGGAGGATTCGCGAGCGGCGGGCTAGCCCGCCGCCTTGAGCGCGGCTTCGTCGCGGCGGTGGTAGATGGCGTCGACGAGGCCGTACTTCTTGGCGTCCTCCGCCTCGAGGATGTAGTCGCGGTCGGTGTCCTTGGCGATCTTCTCGATCGCCTGGCCCGTGTGCTCCGAGAGGATCTGGTTGATGCGCTCGCGCATCTTCAGCAGGTCCTTGGCGTGGATCTCGATGTCGGTCGCCTGCCCCTGCAGGCCGTAGCCGAGCGGCTGGTGGATCAGGAAGCGCGAGTTGGGCAGCGCGAACCGCTTGCCGCGCGTCCCGGACGCCATGAGCACGGCCGCCATCGAGGCCGCCTGACCGACGCAGATCGTCGAGACGTCGTTCTTGACGTACTGCATCGTGTCGTAGATCGCCATGCCGGCCGAAATCACCCCGCCCGGCGAGTTGATGTAGAAGGAGATGTCGCGCTCCGCGTTCTCCGACTCGAGGAACAGCATCTGCGCAATGATCAGATTGGCGATCGTGTCGTCGATCGGCTGCCCCAGAAAGATGATGTTGTCCTTCAGCAGCCGCGAGTAGATGTCGTAGGCGCGCTCGCCGCGGCTCGTCTGCTCGATGACCATGGGGACGAGAACCATGCCGCCTCCCTCTTCTTCGTCTTCCATAACAGACACGGGCCGCTCCGATTCCCTGCGGGGCCTACTTGACCTCGACGGGCTCCCCCGAGGGTAGCACCCGCGCGGCAGAGATCAAGAGATCCACGGTCTTGGACAGCCGCATCTCGTCCCGGAGCGCGTCGAGGCCTCCGGCGCGGGCGAGCTGCTCCCGCAGGGCGGCCGGGTCCTCCCCGCGGCGCGTCGCCGTGCGCTTGAACTCCGCTTCGAGCTCCGTCTCGGTGACTTCGACGCCTTCCTTCCCGGCGATCGCGTCGAGAAGGAGGTATTCCCGCACCCGCTTCTCCGCTCCCGGCCGCGCTTCCTGGCGCAGGCGCTCCCAGTCGGCGTCCTTCGGGTCCGCGCCGCTCGCGGCCAGGTACCGCGCGTAGTCGCGCAGCGCTCCCTCGGTCTCCGAATCGACGAGGACCTCCGGCGCCGGGATCGGCCCGCGGGACAGCAGCGTATCGAGGATCGCGCGGCGGAACTTGCGGCGGCGCTCCGCCTCCTTCTCGAGCCGGAGGCTCTTCCGGATCTTTTCGCGGAGGCCCTCGACCGTCTCGCTTTCGCCGACCGCCCTCGCGAACGCCTCGTCCACGGCCGGAAGCCGCTTCTCCTTCAGCGCGACGAGCGTCAGCTCGTAGTCCACCGTCTTGCCCCGGAACTCGTCGTTGGGGAAGTCGTCGGCGAAGGTCTTGCGGAACCGCTGCGTCTGTCCGGGCAGGAGCCCGCGGAGGGCCTCGTTGATCTCCGGCATGGAGTCGGCGTGGCCGACCTCGAGCGTGATCTTCTCGTCGCGGAACGTCCGCGGGCTCTGTCCCGGCGCGAGGATCTCGACGAACGTTCCGGCGATGTCCGCCACGGCGAAGTCGCCGGGCGCCGCGGCGCGGCCCTCGATCGGATGGAACTCGGCGTGTCCTTCCCGCAGACGGTCGAGGACGCGATCGATCTCATCCTCCGACGGCTCGATCGAAGCGTCCTCGACGGGAATCCCGCGCCACTCTCCCGGATCGACGACCGGCTTCAAGTCCAGATGTGCCGTGAAGCGGATCGCGCCGGGCGGGTCCCAGGTCAGCGCGTCGATGCGGGGGCGGCCGAGCACCGCGAGGCGCTTCTCCTCGATCGCGGCCGAGAGAGCGTCGGGCAGGAGCGCCTCGAGCACGTCCTCCCGGATCTGCTCGCCGAATCGCTGGCGGATGACCGATTCGGGTGCGTGCCCCTTCCGGAAGCCGGGGATCGCCGCGCGCTTGGCATACGAGCGCACGACGGCGTCGAAGGCCTTCCCGACCTCCTCGGCCGGGACCTCGATCTCGAGCGCGGTGCGGGTGGGCGACTCTTCGGTCGCGTTCAGCAGGGCCATGGGGACGCCGAGTTTAATGGATCAGGCTACGGCGTGCGCGGTCCGAGATTCTTGACCTTCGGACGTGTCCGGCGCGGGAGCGAGATCTGCCGCGGGGGCACCGGGTCCGCGAGAATCACGGCATGGGCGACGTCGAGCCGTCCGTAACCGAACACGGAGTTGGGCACCGCATCGCCGGGATACGGAGCGCAGTCCTGGGAAGAAAGGAGCGGAACGGCCGATTGCCGGAAGACGTCGGCCGTCCGGGCCGGATCGCCTCGAAGCGACGGGACGGCCGACCACAGGAGCGCCGCCGCGCCCGCCACGTGCGGTGCCGAGGCGGAGGTTCCGGAGAACGCGGCCGTGTACTGGTCCGGCGGCTCGGCCGTCCGCACGAAGACGCCGGGCGCCACGATGTCGGGCTTCAGCCGATTCGAGCCGTCCTGGGTGACCGGACCGCGGCTCGAGAACGTCGCGATCGCGTCGAGATTGTCCGTCGCGCCGATCGAGAACGAGGCGTCGTAGATCGCGGGGGCGTCCAGGACCGTCGCGCACGCGTCGCCGCCGTTGCCGGCCGCGACCACGACGAGGACCCCGGCGGCGCGCACGTTCTCGACGACGCCCTTCAGGATCTCGGGATCCGTGCACCCCTCGAGCGCCGGACAGCCCCAGGAATTGTTGATGACGTCCGCGCCGAGATCGGGACGCGGGTTCCGCCCGTTCTCGTCGGTGGGCGCGAGGAGAAACTCGAAACACTCGGTGTATCGCGCGGGAGATCCCGTGCCCTGGTCCATGTTGCGGCACCCGATCAGGCTCGCGCCCGGCGCGACACCGACCTGGTTCCCCGCGCCGTCGTCGCCGACCATGATGGCCGCGGTCGAAGTGCCGTGCCCGTCATCGTCGCACGGGGCGGTGGAGCTCGAGCCGCAGATGTTGGTCGCGACCGCGTCGTGCACCGCGTCGTGCCAGTTGTACGCGTGCGAGACCGTGAAGCCGTCGAACCCGCGGTAGTGCGGCTTCAGCGCCGGATGCTCCCAGGCGAATCCCGTATCGGCGTCGCCGACGACGATGCCCTGCCCCGTGAAACCGCGGGCCCAGAGCTCCGGAGCGCGGATCACGTCGAGGTTCGCGCCGACCACCGAAGGCGCGAGGGGCGCGGCCTCCTCGGCCGACACGCCGCCGAGGGGCCGGGGAACGCGGCGCATCGGCGCCAGGCGGTTCGGCGCGATGCGCGAGACCTCGGGGCGCATCGCGAGCCGCCGCGCAGTCCCGTCGTCGCCTTCGACCTCGAGCATGTTGAGAAGGAAGTGCCGGCGCACCGTGGCGCCCTCGGCGCGCAGCTCGGCGGCGAGCGGGCCCTGGGTCCGATCGGCGACGTCGTTGAGCGCATCGAAGACGAAGCGACGACGCTCGGCCGGATCCCGGATCGCCGCGGCGCCGGACAAGTCGGCCTGCTCGCGAAGGACGACGAGAACGGAATGTCGCGGCTCCGCCGAGCGTGCGGCGGACGCGAACAGGACGAGAATGGCCGCGATCCGAAATCGTTTCACGCTTGAGCGAATTCTCCGTCTTGGTGCGAGAGGAGGGACTCGAACCCTCAAGGGTTTCCCCACGGGATCCTAAGTCCCGCGCGTCTGCCAGTTCCGCCACTCTCGCGGAGAGGAAATGATAACCGGGCTCAGTCCTTCGGCAGACCGGTACCCCAGTAGTTCTCGGCGAAGAAGGGCGCGTAGTCCTTCTTGGTGAGCCATTGCAGGATGCCCTCGACCGTCTTCGTCGAGCCGAACTTCCAGCGGAACGACTTCTGGTACGACTTCAAGAACGTGAGAAACATCGAATCGCCGAGCTCCTTGTGCAGGGTCGCCAGCAGGTAGGCCCCCTTGTCGTAGATCAGGTCGTTCCGGTAGAGAAACGCCGTTTCGGGATCGCTGGGGATCGAGATCCGGTTGGCCAGCGGGATGGGCGAGATCTTCGTCGCGTCCGACGCGTTGGAGCGCCAGTGGTTGACGAGCCTCTGGTAGGTTGCCTGCCCCTTCATGGCCTTCAGGAAGATCGCGGCGCTGTACTCGGCGAACGACTCGGTGAGCCACTGCTCGTCCTGGCTGGGCATCTTCACGACCTGACCCCAGTATTGGTGCGCGATCTCGTGCGCGAAGCGCTCGTTGATGCCCTGGGAAAAGAGTTGGTTGGTCTCCCCCATCAGTGGATTGAACGCCTCCTTCGTGATGAACATCACGCCGGGCGGCGCCTGGCCGAACCCCCACGTGTTGATCTCCACGATGTCGTACTCGGAGAAGGGAAACGGGCCGAGGAAGCTCTGATAGTTCTCGATGATCCCGAAGGCGAGGCCCGCGAGCTGCTTCATCGCCCGCGAATTCTTCATGGCGTACGACGCGACGCGCACGGTGACGCCTTCGCGCGTCTCCTCCTCCCACTGGTAGGCGCCGGCGATGACCGCAGGGAAGGCGACCGGATTCTCGGTCCGCGTCTCGAGGACGTTCTCGTCGCCGTCCTCGGCGCGCCGAAGCGTCCGGCCCGACGCGATCGGGAGAAACGGCTTCTTGACGCGCGCGACGCAGTGAAAATCAAAGAGCTGAGCGTTCAGATCCGGCATCGGGAACCAGGCCCCGCCGCCGAGGCCGAGCTGCCAGTAGCTGTCGCCGCCGGGCCGCACGAGGAAGTCCCCGTCGATCTCGAAGCGCAGCGTGGCGCTCTGATCCGCGGGAACCGGCGCGGCGATCTCGACGAGGATCTGGTCGCCCCGATGGAGGAAGGCGAGCGCGCGGCCGTCGCCGTCCCTGACGCTGCGCACGTTCCAGGTGCGCGAGCCGATTCCGGATCCGTAGTACCGCGCGTTGTAGAGATCGAACCGGAAGACGCGCCGCGGCGACCCGATCGGGACGACGGTCTCGGCGACGGAGAGCGAGACGTCCTTGCCGTCGGAGGCGCGCAGGCCGAGGTCCACCTGCGTGAGCAGGTAGAGCGGCGTCACGGGATCCCGGCGCTCGCGGCCGACGGGCTGTTCCGAGAGCACGGTCGAATAGAGATCGTTCTTCGTCTCGGCGTCGAGGTAACGGGGCTTCCGCAGCGCGAGGAGACTCTCGGAATGGTCCTCCAGTCCGTCGAGAAGGTACAGGAGCGCTTCCCTGCCCCCATCCGCCGCGGCGAGCGCGCGCGGTGAGCCGGGCGTGTCGAGCTTCTGCTGCGCGAAGAAGAGCGCCGCGTCGAATCCCACGACGCGTCGCAGGCGGTCGAGATGCTTCGCGAAGGAGGCCTCGAGCGGCGCGGCGCCGGCGAGAGGAGAAGAGAGCGCCGAGAGCGCCGGAATCTCCTGGCCCGCCGCGAGCCAGAGGATCCGCTGCGGCGTGTCGCGAACGACGGCGCCGCCCTCCCCGCGCTCGACGTCCAGTCCCGTCGCTTTCTTCGCGTTGAAGGTCAGAATGGGGAGCTCGACGGGGTCGGCCGACGTGTACGCGAGCTCTCCCGAACCCTCGAAGTAGATCCCGACGACCTCGTCGCCGGCCTTGACGGGCGCCGCCGCGCCGGACTTCAGCGTCAGCACCAGATGGCCGGACGCGATCCGGAGATTCGCCACGGAAGCCGACGCGCCGATTTGGAGATGGTCGAAGCGCGCCACCGTCGGCGCGAGGCCGCCGTCCGCGGCGTGCGCGGACAGCGGGGAAAGCGCGATCCCGAGGACGGCCGCCGCGACGCTTTTCACCGGAGTCTTCGTGCCGCGATCATAGCCCGCGGCCGCCGCGCCGCCGTCGGCTTCGGCATTAGAATCTCGCTCCGGCATCTCCAATGAGCCTCGATCCGGGAACGAGCCTCGGCTCCTACGAGGTCCTCGGACCGCTGGGAGCGGGCGGTATGGGCGAGGTGTACCGGGCCTACGACCGCAAGCTCGGCCGCGAGGTCGCGATCAAGATCCTTCCGGAGGCCTTCGCGCAGGACGCCGCGAAGCTCACGCGCTTCGACCGCGAGGCGCGGATGCTCGCGGCGGTCAACCACCCGAACCTCGCGGCGATCTACGGGCTCGAGGAAGCCGGCCCGATCCGCTACATCGTGATGGAGCTCGTTCCGGGTCAGACCCTGTCTCAGATCCTCGTCCGCGGGCCGATGCCGCCGCGGGAGGCACTCGGCGCGGCGCGCCAGATCGCCGAGGGCCTCGAAGCCGCGCACGAGAAAGGAATCGTCCACCGCGACCTCAAGCCGGCGAACATCAAGATCACGCCCGAAGGGCGCGTCAAGGTCCTCGACCTCGGGCTCGCCAAGGCGATGGACCCGAAGGCGGAGGACTCGCGCGACTCTTCCGAGTCGCCGACCCTGCGGCTGGACGACACGCGGCCCGGCGTCATCGTCGGCACCGTCGAGTTCATGAGCCCCGAGCAGGCGCGCGGGCGCGCGGTGGACAAGCGGACGGACGTCTGGTCCTTCGGCTGTGTCCTCTTCGAGATGCTCAGCGGCCGCCGGGCGTTCACGGGCGAGAGCCCCGCGGATGTTCTCATCAACGTTGCGACGAAAGAGCCCGAGTGGTCGGCGCTGCCGGTGGCCACGCCCGTCCGCGTGCGTGAGCTGCTCGAGCGCTGCCTCCAGAAGGACCCGAACCGCCGCCTGCGGGACATCGGCGACGCGCGGATCGCGCTCGAGGACGCGTACGTCGCGAGCGGCGATCGGTCCGGCGGCGCCATGGCCCCTCTGCCGAGCCCGCGCGAGCGGCGCCTCGTGCTCGCGATCCTCGCCGGTCTCGGCCTCGCCGCGGGACTCTGGCTCGCTTATCGCCCGCGGACGATGGCTCCGGCCTCGCCGGAGGCACCGCGTCTCCTCGCCGTCCTGCCGTTCCGCGATCTGTCGGGACGGCCCGATGGCCAGCGGATCGGCGAAGGCCTCGTCGAAACGGTCAGCGCGCGCCTCTCGAATCTTTCGGGCGTCCAGGTCGTCACGCCTTCGGTGGTCGTCGAAGCCGCGGACCGCCAGCGCGATCCGTTCCGCGTCGCCCGCGACCTCGGAGCCGACTACGTGCTCGTCGGCGCGACGCAGCAGGAGGGCGATCGGCTCCGCTTCACCTGGTCGGTCTGGCAGACGCGCGAGCGCCGGCAGGTCGGCGGAGGCGAAGTGACCGGGACGGCCTCGAACATCTTCGCCATTCAGGATCAGCTGACGGATCACGTGGCCCGCGAGCTCCACGCGACGCCCGCGGGACGCAGGACGCCGCTCCCGGCGGGACTCGTGACGACGAGCCAGCAGGAGCGCTACCTCCAGGCGCTCGGGTACCTGCAGCGATACGACCGGAAGGCGTCGGTCGAAGCCGCCCTCGCGATCCTCAATCCGCTCGCTTCGGAAGTGCCGGGGTCCGCGCTCGTGCAGTCGGCGCTCGCGCGCGCGTGCCTGCACGAGTACACCCTCACGCGGGACAAGGACTGGGCGAACCGGGCGATCGAGGCCGCCGAGCGCGCGACGCGTCTCGATCCCGGAATCCCCGATGTCCACGTGGCGCGGGGGCTCGTCCTGTCGCGCACCGGGAAAGGCGCCGAGGCGGTGAGTGAGTTCCAGATCGCGCTCTCGCAGGCGCCGGATTCGCTCGACGGCCTCCTCGGCCTCGCCGAGGCTTATCAGTCGGTCGGGCGCAACGACGAGGCGGAGGGCTGCTACAAGCGCGCGGTGGCCCTGCAGCCGGGCTCGTGGGTGCCGTACAACCACTACGGCGTCTTCGACTACTCGATCGGGAGATACCCGCAGGCCGCCGAGATGTTCCGCCGGGTGGTCGCGAAGACGCCCGACAACGTGCGCGCGTGGAACAACCTCGGCGCCGCCTGCGAGCAGGCCGACCGCTTCGACGACGCGCTCGAGGCCTTCCAGAAGTCCGCCGCGATTGCGCCGAGCGACGGCGCCTACTCGAATCTCGGCACGTTGCAGTTCTTCCTCGGCCGTTACGCCGATTCCGCCGGCTCTTTCGAGAAGGCCACGGCGCTCACTCCCGGCAAGTCGCTCTACTGGGCCAACCTCGGCGACGCGTATCGCTGGGCGCCGGGCGACCGGCCGAAAGCGGCGGGCGCCTACGCGAAGGCGATCGCGCTCGCGCGGCAGGAGCTCGAGGTCGATCCCCGCGACGCGCGCGCGCTCTGCACGCTCGGACTCGCGCTCGCCAAGACCGGCAAGGCGGCGGAGGGCCTCGCCGCCATCCGCAAGGCGCTCGAGATCGAGCCGGGAAACCCCGACTCCTTCTACGACGCCGCGGTCGTCTCGAATCTCCTCGGCAAGACCGACGACGCGGTCGGCTGGATCCAGCAGGCGGTCGAGGCGGGGCTCGGACTCGGCACGATCGAGCGCGAGCCGGAGTTCGCGACCCTGCGAAAGACGCCGGCATACAAGACTCGAATCACCGCGAAGAAGGACGCGGCCTGAGGAGTTCGGCCGATTCGATGAGGAGAGGAGGGGTCATGCGAAAGGGTTCTGGGCCATCCCTGGGACTGCGCGCGCTCGCATTACTGACAGGAAGCCTGGTGTTGACGGGGGAAAGTTGCTCCCGAGGGGCCGCGCCGCCTCCCGCACCAACCGACTACTTCCAGATCCTGCTGGACAAGGTGGACGACGCCCGAAAGAAGAACCCCGGCAAGGACGTCGCGATCGCGGTCGTGACGAAAAAAAATGGAAAGGTCCAGGTGGACCCCGACACCCTGATCTTGAAGGATGGCGCGCACGTGGTCGTCTGGCTGGTCGTGGGCACGAGTCCCAAATTCACTTTTGGAGCTGGCACGCACCCGTTCGAGGTCGACTGCCAGAACTTCCTCTGCTTCTCGAGGACGGTCGCCTCGACGGGCGGGCAGTCGCAACTCGACATCGACTACGACATCGCCTTCACGGCGATCGGCGGCGCGCCGGTCAAGGCCGACCCGCACCTCGAGGTCGTGAAGTAGCGGCGAAACGCCGGCGTCAGCTCGTGCGGCGGACGAGGCCGACGACGAGCGCGACGACCGCGCCGAGCAGGAGCAGATGGATCAGGCCGCTCGCGATGTGAAACGCGAAGTGGGCGATCAGCCACAGCGCGAAGAGAACGACGCAGAGCGTCCACACCATCGGGCAGGAGTGTAGCAGGAGCCCGAAAAACGGAGACCGGCGCGCGGCCGGTCTCTCCGGAACGAGGGAATCGTGATGCGCGCGATCAGGCTTGCGCGGTCGCGCGACTCTCGGAAACGACGTGCGGCCCGGCGTCGAGGAAGTCGGCCACCTTCAGAAGCGACCGGCAGATCGCCAGCGCGCGTGTCGGCGCGCTCGCCTGGATCGGGTGGACGGACACGAAGAGCGGCTGCGATTCCTGAATCCATCCGAAGGCGGAGCCTCCGAAGACTTCCTTCTTCTCGAAGAACCACCAGCCGCGCGTCCGCGAGAACCGGTTGGCCAGAGCCACGGCCGCGGACTCGTCCGTCGAATATCGGGGCACGGTCTCCCCCGGCGGAACGCCGCAGACGCGTCGCTCGATTTCCCGATCGAGCGCCGGCCCCGCCTCCGGCTCCATCCCGACCCGCCGAACCGACGTCCTCTCCGAGGCGATCTTCACGACACCCTCCTGTGGATCAGAGCGTTCGCGATCCCTGAAATCCGCCGCACTCGCACCCGGAGCCCTGCGCGCACCAGCCCGCGCCGTCCGTTCCCTCGGTGTGGAGGACGCGCGCGTGCTCGCACATCACGCAGGGCTCTCCGGGCCCGGAGTCTCGGGTGAGGGGCGGAAGGGAAACCGCGATTCCCGGCGACGTCGCGCCACAACCTCTGTCGGGAGTCGACAGACCTCCGACCGCCTCTCGCCCCAGACTCCGGGCCCGCACCGGGCGCGACGACGTGTCCACGCCTACGCCTTCCCCCGACGGGGAGCGGCGGCGTGCGACGGGTTCGCGCGGCCTGTCCAAGTTCCGGTCAATACGGGTTGTCCTGTGGAGACACACCCGCGAGCCGGGGAGCCGACAGGTTTCCGCGACACCGACCGAGCGCCCAATTCGTCCTCCGCTGTGATTGCTCCGAGGATAGCCGCGGGGCCGCCGGAGCCAATGGCCCGCGGGTGCCCGCCGGAAGGCACTTAGGTGGCGTCTGCCGGGGAAACGGCCCCTTCCCTAAGGGGCGGGCAGGTGGTGGTTGACCGCGAACATCGCGAGCTCGAGTCGGTTGGAAACGCCGAGCTTGTCGAAGATGTGCGTAAGGTGGTGCTTCACGGTGTCTTCGGAGAGCGAGAACTTCTGGGCGATGTCGCGGTTGGTGCAGCCCTCGACGATCGCCGCCACAATTTCGAGCTCGCGCCGGGTCAGGCCGAAGGAGCGCTGGCGCTCCTCGGCGCCGGTCGGCAGGAGCCCGCGCAGCGCGGCGACGAGGTCCGAGACCTCCTCGCGCCCGACCCAGTACTGCCCGGACACGACCGTTCGGATGCTCTTGAAGAGGAGCTCCGTCGCCGACTCCTTCGAGACGACGCCGCGCGCTCCGATCTGGAGCGCCTCGACGATCTGCTCCTTCTCGACGGCCGCCGTCAGAAGGATCGTCCGGACCTCGAGCGAGGACGACGACAGCTCGCGCAGCACTTCGAGCCCGGGAAGGCGCGGCATCGCGAGGTCGAGCAGCAGCACGTCCGGCCGCAGCTGGCGCACGAGGCGAATCGCCTCGCGGCCATCGGACGCCTGACCCACGACCTCGAAATCCTTCTCGGTCTCGAGCAGGCGGCGGAGGCCGTCGCGCACGATCGGGTGATCGTCCGCGATGACGATGCGGATCGGCTTGGGAACCTTGCTACTCATTCGGAAACGTGATCTCGAGGCGCGCGCCCCGGCCCGGCGCCGACTCGATCGCCAGGCTCCCGCCGATCGACCGGACGCGCTCCTTGATGATGACGGGTCCCTTTCGGGCCGCGTCGAGCTCTTCCTGCGAAAGCCTGCCCGAGAAGTCGAACCCCCGCCCGTCGTCATCCACGACGAGCCGGCCCTCGTCACCGTCCAGGCTGAGCCGCACGATGACGTTCGAGGCGCCGCTGTGCTTGCGCACGTTGACGAGCGCCTCCTGCGCGATGCGCGCGATCTCCGCGCAGAGCCGCGGCGACAGCGAGATCTCCCGCAGATCCGAAACGAAGCTCGCGGAGATTCCCGCCTCGCGCCGGAACTTGTCGACCGACTCCGCGAGGAAGTCGAGGAGCTGGCGCGGGTCGAGGTCGAGCGGCTTCATCTGGCGCATCAGCTCGCGCAGGTTGAGCACTTCCCGCCGCAGCAGCGCCTGAACGCGCGAAAGCTCTTCGGCCATCGCCGGCGTGTCCGTGGCGCGCCGGCGCAGAACGTCGACCTGAACTTCCATTCCGATGAGCGACTGGATCGCCCCGTCGTGGAGCTCGCGCGCCACGAGGGCCCGGTCCATGGCCTTGGCTTTCAGCGTCTCGTCCTGCAGCTCCTTCCCGCGCCGCGTCACGTGGCTGAAGAGAAAGGACAGCAGGAAGAGCGTCGACATCCGGAAGAAGAACGCGTGCCCGTCGAAGTCGGGCCGCGTCGAGGAAAGCATCAGCGTCGCGAGCTGGCCGATCAGGACGAGCCCGCTGATCGCCGCGGCCGTCGCGATCGCCTCGATCCGCGACCATCGCGCCGCGGCCGCGTAGATCGCCAGCACGCCGACGAGCACGAGGACCTCGTCCCCCATGAGCGAGAGGACCGCCGCCGAAAGGATGTCGAAGACCTGGAGCGAGCGCCGGAACCCCGGAGTCGAAGCGTGCGTCCGCAGCCACGCCCACACCGCGAGTCCCGCGATCGCGTAGATTGCCGAGAGCGTGATTGGCGCTCCGTTGGCGCGAGGCCACGACAGCTGCACCACTGTCTCGATGAGCAGCAGGAGCCCGCCGAGGCCCGCGCGCGCCACGGAGAGCGCGCGCTCGAGGCGCTGGACCTCTTCGGTCGCAACGGCGAGGCGAATGCCGTCGGTCAGGCGGACGGCGACCGGGACGGCCGACTCGGGAGCCGCCGAAAGCGGTTCGTCCCCCGGGACCTCTTCCCGGTCCGGGAGCCGAATCTCCTCTGTGACCCGAACACGTTGCCCGGCGCCCATGACCGCTCCCGAGCTGCCTCCCGCGGCAGGTTCCAAACGTCGTCCTGACAGGATTTAGACCACCCCAATGGTAACTCGTCGGAGGCTTCCCGAAGGGGTCGTTAAGGTGGGCAATCCGCGCCGGGGCGGCATCCGGGACGAAACCTGGACGATTTTAGGCGGTTCCGGGATGGTGAGCCGTGTAGGACTCGAACCTACAACCTAGAGATTAAGAGTCTCTTGCTCTACCAATTGAGCTAACGGCCCACTCGGGACGCGGAGAATAGCCGATCGACTACCCCCGAGCAAGGAAGCCGCGACGGTTACCCTCCTCCGACCAGCTCCACGATCTCGAAGACGTCGCCCTCCGCAAGGGGGGTGACGGCGTAGCGGGCCTTGGGCAGGATCTCGCGGTTGCGCTCGACGGCCACGCGCGGCAGGGACACGCGCAGCCGCTCGAGGAGCGCGGCGACGGACTCGCCCGGCGGCAGCCGCATCTCTTCGCCGTTGACGCGGACGCAGATCTCGGCGGGCGCGCTCACGCCTTCTTCACCGGATACTTGAACTCCGTCGAGCCCACGGACGACACAACCCGAACGACCGCCGCCGCGTTCCCGTCGCGCAGCGGCGGCACCGCGAACGAGACGGTGCAGGAGCCGTCGGCGGCGGTCTTTCCCTGGAACACGACGGCCGGCTTGGCCTGCGTCGAGAGGATCCGGACCTGGACCGACGCGCCCGCGACGGGCTGCCGCGAAGCGGAGGACAGGGCCTTCAGCTTCATCTGCGCCGCGCGGCCGGCGACGAGGTCCCCGGGGGACGCCACCGCGACCTCGAGCTCCTCGCGCGCCGACTCCGCCGCCAGGTAGTCCAGGATGACCTGGTCGAGCGTGCGGTCGCCGGCGGTCTGACCCGCCGGCGGCGGCCCGGCGAGCGCCGTCTCCTCGAGCGCCGCGGCAGCGGCCTTCGCCGCCTTGGGCGCCGGCTTGGCGGACTCGGGCTCCTCGGCCGCCGCCGCGCGGACGCCGCCGTTGGGCCCGTCGAACTTTCCGCGCTGGATCGCCGCGATCATCGCGCGATGCTGCTGCTCCATCAGCTCCTGGATGGCGGAGTCGTCCCGGCCCTTACCCGCGGTCTCCGCGTAGGAGATGCGGCGCGTCGCGAGGATCTCTCCCCCGACGTACACGAGCGACTCGACGCAGGGGTTGGACTCCCCCTTGTCCTCCGTCTGCACGTGGAAGACGCGGTTGCGGTGCTTGACGTCGGTGTTGTAGCCGGTGATCACGGACGAGGAAATTGTAGCCGGGAAAGGGGATTCCCGGCGGAAACGGCGGCCCGGCTCAGAGCGGCTCGAACCGCGCCGTGAAGTGCCGCAACACCGGCGCCTGATGCGTGATCCGGACGCCGCGGAGCCGCTGCGGCGACCGGTGCACGTCGCGGATCACGCCCGCCACGTACTCGAGATGCGAGTTCGTGTAGACACGGCGTGGCACGGCGAGCCGCACGAGATCGAGGTCCGGCAGGATCTCCCGTCCCGGCCTCGCCGGGTCGGGCTTTCCGAACATGACGCCGCCGATCTCGACGCCCCGAATCCCGCCCTCGAGATACAGCGCGATGGTCAGCGCCTCGGCCGGGTAGTGCTCCGGCGGCACGTGCGGGGCGAAGGCGCGCGCGTCGATGTAGACGGCGTGCCCGCCGATCGGCTCGACGACGGGAACGCCGTCGCGCACGAGGGCCTCGCCGAACGCGCCGACCTGCCCCACGCGGAACGCGAGATAGTCCTCGGCGAGAACCTCCCGCAGCCCCAGAGCCACGGCCTCCAGGTCCCTTCCCGCGAGGCCGCCGTAGGTCGGGAAGCCCTCGATCAGGATCAGCTTGTCCTTCAGCCTCTCGACCCACGTCTCGTCCCGCAACGCCAGAAAGCCGCCGATGTTGGCCAGGCCGTCCTTCTTCGCGCTCATCGTGCAGCCGTCCGCGAGCGAGAAGACCTCACGCACGATCTCACGCACCGGGCGACCCTCCTGGCCGGGCTCGCGTTCCCGAATGAACCAGGCGTTCTCCGCGAACCGGCAGGCGTCGATCAGCAGCGGCACTCCCCACCGGCGGCATACCTCCTGCGTCCCGCGTACGTTCTCGAGCGAGACCGGCTGGCCGCCGCCGGAGTTGTTCGTCAGCGTCAACATGACGAGGGGCACTTTCCCGGCGTTCTCCGCGAGGCACCGGTCCAGCCGCTCGAGATCCATGTTTCCCTTGAACGGATGCCGGGCGCGCGGCTGCCGGCCTTCCGGGATGACGAGGTCGAGGGCGAGACCGCCGTTGACCTCGACGTTGGCGCGCGTCGTGTCGAAGTGCGTGTTGTTGGGCACGACGTCGCCCGGCTTCAGGACCGTCGAGAAGAGGAGGTTCTCCGCAACGCGGCCCTGATGGGTGGGAATCACGTGCGGGAAACCGAAGATCTCGCGAACCGTCCGCTCGAAGAAGTAGAAGTTGCGCCCGCCCGCGTAGGACTCGTCGCCTCGCATGAGCCCCGACCACTGAACGTCGGACATCGCGGACGTGCCCGAGTCGGTGAGCAGATCGATGTAGATGTCTTCGGAGGCGAGGCCGAAGACGTTGTAGCCGGCGCGCCGCAGACGCTCCTCTCGCTCGGGGCGGTCGATGCGGCGGATCGACTCGACGACTTTGACGCGCCAGGGCTCGGGCTGCGGCGACGGCACGGTGGGCGCGAGTCTAACCGGAGCGACGCCGGAGTATTCTGATCGCGATGAGCGGCAGGACGGCGGCCCCGGCGCGCACCGCCTGGCTCCTCCTCCTCTTCACCGTCTCCGGCGCCTGCGGCCTCGTCTACGAGATCGTCTGGATGCGACGCCTCGCGCTCGTCTTCGGAAGCACGACGCTCGCCGTCTCGACCGTCCTCGCCGCTTTCATGGGAGGCCTCGCGCTCGGCAGCCTCCGCTTCGGGCGCAGGGCGGACCGCGATCCGGTGCGCGCCCTGCGCGTCTATGGCCGCCTGGAGATCGGGATCGGGATTCTGGCGGTCGCCGTGCCGCTGCTGCTCAAGGCCGCCGCCGCCGTCTACCTGGGGCTCGAACCGGCGCTCGAGGGCTCGCCGTTTCTCTTCTTCGCGCTGCAGTTCGCGCTCGCGGCCGGCGTCCTCGTTCTGCCGACGACGCTCATGGGCGGCACCCTGCCGCTCCTCTCGCGCTACGCCGTGGCCTCGTCCTCCGAGGTGGCGCGGCGCGTGGGAAGCCTCTATGCGGCCAACACGCTCGGGGCCGCCGCGGGCGTGGGCCTCGCGACCTACTTTCTGCTGCCCGACCTCGGGATCTCGGCCGCGGAGCGCCTGGCCGCGGCCGCGAACCTCGCCGTGGGCGGACTCGCGCTGCGCCTCGCGCGGCCGCCCGATGCGCCGACCGAGGACGCGGAGGCTCCCGCGACGGCGGCGCCCGCGGCCGAGCTCGCGCCGGAGTCTCCGAGCGGCCGGCGTGCGCTCCTCTGGGGCGCCGCGGCTTCGGGCCTCTGCGCGATGGCCTTCGAGGTCGCATGGTCGCGCACGCTCGCCATGATCCTCGGCAGCTCCGTCTACGCCTTCGGCATGATGCTCGCGATCTTCCTGGCGGGCCTCTCGATCGGGAGTGCTCTCTTTGCGCGGACCCGCCTCGCGCGCGCGCCCGTCGAAGCCTTCGCGGCCGCGCAGGCCGGCATCGCGGCGGCCGGGCTCTCGGGCATCTATCTCGTCGGGCAGCTGCCGGCCGGCGTCGTCGCGCTGCACCCGCTCGCGCGCGAGTCCTTCTTCTTCCAGGAGCTCGTCCAGCTTGTGCTGACGGTGCCGCTCGTGCTGCCGGCGGCGGTCCTCTTCGGCGTCGCGTATCCGGCGGCGATCGCCGCGACGACGTCCTCGCCCGAAGGTGTCGGACGCGGCGTCGCGCGCGTCACCGTCTGGAACACCGCGGGGACGGTCGCCGGCGCGTTCCTCGGAGGCTTCGTGCTCGTGCCGCGCCTGGGGCTGCGCGCCGCGATCCTCTTCGCGGCCGCGGCTTCGGCGGCGGCCGCCCTCGGCGCGCTCACAGCGTCGCGACGTCCGGCGAGACGGCCGCTCCTCGCCGGCGGACTGGCCGTCGCCGTCCTCGCGGCGATCCTCGCGCCCGCCTGGCCGCGAAAGGAGCTCGCGACCGGCGTCGGATTCTTCGCCGGCAACTACAAGACCGCGTCGGATTGGCGCGCCGCGGCGGCCCGGCTCGATCTCCTCTTCTACAAGGACGGCGTCTCGACGACGCTCTCGGTGGACCGCGAGGCCGGGGAGCTCTATTACCGCTCGAACGGCAAGACCGACGCGTCCACGCATCCGTCGGACATGGCCGTGCAGGTCCTCATCGGGCAGATCGGGATGATGCTGCACCCCGACCCGAAGGACGTCTTCGTCCTGGGCCTCGGGACCGGCGTCTCGGCCGCGGCCGTCGCGCGGCATCCCGTGCATTCGATCGACATCGTGGACATCGAGCCGTCGGGCGTCGCCGCCGCGCGCTTCTTCGAGAAGGAGAACCGGAGGATCCTCGCCGACCCGCGCGTGCGCTACATCGCGGCCGATGGGCGCAACGTCCTGCTCGCCCGGCGCAAGACCTACGACGTCATCATCTCGGACCCGTCGGACATCTGGGTGGCGGGCGTCGGCAATCTCTTCACGAAGGAGTTCTACGAGACGGCGCGCACGCGGCTGAAGCCCGGCGGCGTGATGGTCCAGTGGTGGCACACGCACGCACTCCGGCCAGAGCACCTGAAGATGATCGTCGCGACGTTCCGCAGCGTCTTTCCCCGCGCGTCGTACTGGCGGCCCAATTTCGGCGACGTGATCCTGGCCGGCACGGCGGACCCGGTTTCGTGGGACTTCACGCGCGTCAAGCAGAAGTTCGAGACCGTGCCCGGCCTCGCCGACGACCTGCGCGGCATCGGCATCTGGAGTCCGGCGGCCTTCTTCGGACCCTTCGTCCTCGCCGGCGGCGATCTGGACCGCCTCCTCGCGGACGCGCCCGGCCTCCACACCGACGACCATCCCGTCATCGAGTTCTTCGCGCCGCGCGCCCTGTACGCGGAGACGTCGCCTCACAACGACGCGTTGATCGAGGCGGCGCAGACGCGCCTCTTCCCCGACATGGAGAACTTCGATCCCGCCCGGGACCTCGATCCGCACGAGACGTATCTGCTCGGCTTCGCGCGCGCGTCGATGAACCGCTTCGACTCGGCGATCTCGCTGATGGAAGACAGCGTGCGCCGCGATCCGACCAATCCCAAGGCGTGGATCGGCCTCGGCAACCAGTACGCGGGCCAGAGCCGGCCGGAGCGCGCGATCGCCGCCTATCGGAGCGCGCTTGCGGCAGCGCCGGGAGAGCCCGAGGCCTCGCTCGAGCTCGCGCGGATGCTCGCGGCGCAGGCCGACACCGACGGCGCGGCGAAGGTCGTGCGCGACGCGCTCGCCAGAAACCCCGGCGACGCGGCGCTCGCCGCCGAGCTCCGGACGCTCGGCGTCAAATAGCGGCGGGACCGCTCAGGGGGCCGGGGTCGGAGTCTTCGCCGCGGCGCGCGGCGGCGCGATGCGCCGGCGGAAGACGAGCGTCGCCTCCGTCGTCTTGCCGTTCTGGATCGAGACGCTCTGGCGCACCCACACGCGGCGGTCCTTCGAAAGCTTCCAGACGCTGCGCTGCACGACCTTCCGCGGGTCCTCGTCGGGCCCGGCCGTGACCTCGAGCCAGAGCGACTTGCCGTCCTTGCCCCAGTCCACCGTCAGGTAGCCTCGGCCCTTGTTGCCGAGCGTCTTCTCGTAGGTCTTGCCGTCCGCGACGATCGACTCGGAAAGCAGGTGGCTTTTCTCGGGGTTCATCGGAGAGATCCAGATCTGGTTGCCCGTCTGCCGAACCGTCAGGACCTCGCCGCTCATCGCCGCGACGACGTTGCGGCTCGACTTCTCGTCGAGCTCCCAGACGCCGGTGAAATCGAGCGGGGGCTTCGACGCCGCGGTCCGCCTCGGCGCCGGCGCGTTTGTCGCCGCGGGGGGCGCGGGCGTGGTTTGCGCGAGGCCGCGAGATGCCGCCGCGACCGTCAGGATGACCGCGAGCGCGGGCCTCACGCGCGCGCCCGCTTTCGCTCGCCCCCGAGCACGCGCCGGAGAAACGCTCCCGTGTGCGATGCGCGCACGGACGCGACGGCTTCCGGGGTTCCCTCCGCGATGATGCGGCCGCCGGCGTCGCCGCCCTCGGGCCCGAGATCGATGATCCAGTCGGCGGTGCGAATGACGTCCAGGTTGTGCTCGATCACGATCACGGTGTTCCCCTTCTCCGTCAGCGAGCGCAGCACCGACAGCAGTTTCTTGATGTCGTCGAAGTGCAGTCCGGTCGTCGGCTCGTCGAGCAGGTAGAGCGTCCGCCCCGTGGACCGGCGCGCGAGCTCGCGCGCGAGCTTCACGCGCTGCGCCTCGCCTCCCGAAAGCGTCGTCGAGGACTGGCCGAGCTGGATGTAGCCGAGGCCGACGTCCACGAGCGTCCGGCAGATCGTGGCGATCGCCGGGATGTTCTCGAAGATCTCGAGAGCCTGCTCCGCCGTCAACGCGAGGATGTCGGCGATCGACTTTCCCTTGTAGTGGATCTGCAGCGTCTCGCGGTTGTAGCGCTTCCCGCCGCAGACGTCGCACGTGACGTAGATGTCCGGCAGGAAGTGCATCTCGATCTTGATCTGCCCGTCGCCGCCGCACGCCTCGCACCGCCCGCCCTTCACGTTGAACGAGAAGCGGCCGGGGGGATATCCGCGCGCCCGCGCTTCGGGCGTGCGCGACATGAGCTCGCGGATCGGGTTGAAGACGTTCGTGTACGTCGCCGGATTCGATCGCGGCGTCCGGCCGATCGGCGACTGGTCGATGTTGATGACCTTGTCGAGCTCGAAGAGCCCCTCGATGCGCTCGTGCTTGCCGGGCCTCTCCGCGGCGCCGTGAAGCGCGCGTGCCAGGGCGCGATAGAGGATATCGTTGACGAGAGTCGATTTTCCGGACCCGGAAACCCCGGTCACGGCCGTCATCACGCCGAGCGGAAAGCGCACGTCGAGCGACTTCAGGTTGTGCTCCGTCGCGCCGCGGACGACGACCGCTTTGCCGGAGCCGACGCGCCGCACGGGCGGCGTCGGGATCTCGAGCTCACCCGAAAGGTATTTCGCCGTGAGCGAATCCGGGAACTTCCCGAGCTCCTCCGGGCGCCCCTCCGCGACGAGCCGGCCGCCGTGCACGCCCGCGCCGGGGCCGAGGTCCAGAACCCAGTCGGCCGAACGGATCGTCTCCTCGTCGTGCTCGACGACGATCACGGTGTTGCCGAGGTCGCGCATCGAGAGGAGCGTGTCGATCAGCTTCCGGTTGTCGCGCTGGTGGAGCCCGATCGACGGCTCGTCGAGCACGTAGAGCACCCCCATCAGCTTGGAGCCGATCTGCGTCGCCAGGCGGATCCGTTGCGACTCGCCGCCGGAGAGCGACGCCGCCGCGCGGGAGAGCGAGAGGTAGCCGATCCCGACGTTCGCCAGGAAGCCGAGCCGGTCGCTGACCTCCTTGAGGATCTTTCCGGCGATCTCGCGCTCGCGCGCCGTCAGGCGTAGTCCCGCGAAGAACTCGGCCGATTCGGCGATCGTGTCCGACGCGACCGCGTCGATGGCACGGCCGCCGACCAGAACCGCAAGCGCTTCGGCCTTGAGGCGCCGTCCCTTGCACTCCGGGCACGGTTCGGCCGACATGTACGCCTCGAGCTCCGCGCGATGCTCGGCGTTCTCGGTCTCGCGGTAGCGCCGCTCGAGCATCGGCACGAGGCCTTCGAACGACGACCGCCAGTGGTACTCGCCGCGCTCCGCGACGTAGGAGAAACGGATCTCGTCGCCGCCGGAGCCGTACAGGATCACCTTCTGCGCCGGCTTCGGCAGCTTCGCGAACGGCTGATCGAGGCGGAACTTGTAGTGCTTCGCGAGCGTCGCCATCTGGCGCGCGCGCCAGTTCGTCGAGCCGGGCTTCAGGATCGCGATCGCGCCGTCGGCGATCGACTTCTCGGGCGCCACGACGAGGCGCTCCGGATCCGCCTTGAGGATCGTGCCGAGCCCGGAGCACGCCGCGCAAGCGCCGTAGGGGGAGTTGAAGGAGAACAGGCGCGGCGTGACCTCGGTCAGCGACGTGCCGCAGTCGGGGCAGGCATAGTTGGCCGAGAGGACTTCCTCGGGGCCGTCGGCGACGGCGATGGTGACGAGACCGCCCGAGACGCGGATCGCCGTCTCGATCGAGTCCGCGAGGCGCTTGCCGTAGTCCTCGTCGCCGGCGCTCTTCGAGACGAGACGGTCCACGACGACCTCGATCGTGTGCTTCTTCTGCTTGTCGAGCTCCGGCGGATCGTCCAGGTCGTAGAGTTGCCCGTCGATCCGCGCGCGGAGGAACCCCTCCTTGCGCATCTCGGCCATCGGCTTCTTGTACTCGCCCTTCTTGCCCGAAACGTACGGCGCGAGCACCGTGAACCGGGTTCCTTCCGGGAGCCGCCGCGCCCGGTCCACCATCTCCTGGACCGTCTGCGCCTGGATCGGGCGGCCGCACTTGGGGCAATGCGGATTGCCGATCGACGCGTAGAGCAGCCGCAGGTAGTCGTAGATCTCCGTGACCGTTCCCACGGTCGAGCGCGGGTTCTTCGAGGTCGTGCGCTGCTCGATCGAGATCGCGGGCGACAGCCCCTCGATCGAGTCCACGTCGGGCTTCTCCATCTGCTCGAGGAACTGGCGCGCGTATGCCGAGAGCGACTCGACGTAGCGGCGCTGGCCCTCCGCGAAGATCGTGTCGAACGCGAGCGAGGACTTGCCCGAGCCGGAGACGCCCGTGATGACGACGAGGCGGTTGCGCGGGACGTCGAGCGAGAGGTTCTGGAGGTTGTGCTGCCGTGCGCCGCGGATCCGGAGGGCGTCCATGAAGGGGGCGATTCTAACGGTTCGCTCCGCCGCGGGCGGCCAGAATCGCCGCCGCCCGGCGCGGGCGGATGGTATACAATAAGGACAGTTTTTCAGGACAACACGAAGTGAATCCGAGCACCCGGAGCGTTCTCTGCGCCCGCCGCGCGCCCCGAGAACGTGTACCCGCCGCCGTCGCGTGGACGCTGGCCGGCCTCCTCGCCGCGGCGGCGGCCCAGGGACAGATCGCATTTCGCTCCGCGAAGTCCGCCGGCGCGGCGTCCGGGACGACCACGCTCACGATCGGAGTGCCCACCGGCACGACCACGGGCGATGTTCTCTTGGCGGCCATCTCGGTTCGACCCAACACCGTCGCGATCACGGCGCCGGCCGGCTGGACGCTTCAACTCCGGACCAACCAGACGACGAACCCCGCCTCCTCGCAGGCGATCTACACGCACGCGGTCGTCGGCGCGGAGCCGGGCAACTACAGCTGGACGCTGTCGGCGACGACCACGGGCTCCGCCGGCGGGATCCTGGCCTTCTCTGGCGTGGATCCGGCGACACCGATCGACGTCAGCGCCGGCGCGGCGACGCCGTCCGCCCTGACCCACACGGCCCCGAGCGTCACGACGACCGTCGCTTCGGGCATGCTCGTGACCGGCCACAGCTACACGTCGTCCGGAACGTGGACGCCGCCGCCCGGCATGGCCGAGGCCGTGGACGTCGCCTCGCGTCCGGTCCCCAACGTCCTCGGCATCTCGCTCGAGCTGAACTATCTGGCGCTCGGCGCGCCCGGCCCGACGGGCGCGAAGACGGCGACGGCCTCGAACAACGCGGGGCCGGGAGAAGCCAACTCGGTGGCGCTGCGCCCGCTGGCGCTGCCCCCGACGGCGACCCCGACCTTCACCGCCACCGCCACGCCGACCCCGACCGCGTCCTTCACGCCGACGTCGACCAGCACGCCGACGTCCACTCCCACGCCGACGCTGACCCCGTCGTTCACGCCCACGCCGACAAACACGCCGACGTCCACCCCGACGCCGACGCTGACCCCGTCGTTTACGCCGACACCGACCGACACGCCGACATCGACCCCAACCGCAGCGGCGACGCCAACGGACACGCCGACCTTCACCCCGACGCCGACACTGACCCCGTCGTTCACTCCCACGCCGACCGACACGCCCACGCCGACTCCCACGGCGACTCCAACCGCGACGGCGACGCCGACCAGCACGCCGACGGCGACGCCCACGAACACCGCGACGCCGACGCTGACTCCGACACAGACGCCCACGCTCACTCCGACGCCGACCGCGACTCCGACGGCCACCCCGACCGACACGCCCACGCCGACTCCCACCGCGACCCCCACGGCGACGGCGACGCCTGTCCTCGCGCCGTTCGCGCTCGACGTGGACTGGTCGAGCGGCTCGGGCTCCGACGGCAATGGCGTGCTGGAGCCGGGCGAGACGGCGGGCGTTGGGCCGACCTGGAGCAACGATGGCGGGTCTTCGGTCGATCTGCACGGAACGGCCTCGTCGTTCGATGGACCGTCCGGCCCGACCTACTCGATCGTGGACGGCCTCGCTGCGTACGGCGTCATCGCGCCGGGCGCGAAGGGAAGCTGCGTCGGCGCCTCCGACTGCTATTCCATGATGGTGACGGCGCCGGCCACGCGGCCGGCGACCCACTGGGACTCGACGTTCGTCGAGACTCTCGACACCGCCACGGAGCCGAAGACGTGGATCCTGCACATCGGCGACAGCTTCCTCGACGTGCCGCGCGGCAATCCCTTCTACCGGAAGATCGAGACGATCTTCCACAACCGGATCACGGTCGGGTGCACGACGACGCTCTATTGCCCGTCGGACGCCGTCCCGCGGTCGCAGATGGCGATGTTCATCGCGCGCGGGTTGACCGGAGGATCAGGCGTCCCGGCGAGCGGCTCGGTCGGCGCGCAGCCCTACAGCTGCACGAGCGGAGGGACGTCGATCTACATCGACGTCTCGCCGACGGACATCTTCTGCCGCGGCGTGCACTACATCGCGTCACAGAACGTGACCTCGGGATGCGGCGCCGGAGAATTCTGCCCGTCGCTCAGCGCCTCGCGCGCCGAGATGGCGCTCTTCATCGCCAAGGCGGTCGTGGCGCCCGCGGGCGGCGCGGGTGTTCCCGTGACCTACGGGCCCGATCCCGACACGGGACTCTCGTACTCCTGCGACGCGGGCAGTCCGAACCTGCACTTCACCGACGTCTTCCCGTCCGACGTCTACTGCAAGCACGCCCACTACCTGTGGGCGCGCGGAATCATCACGGGCTGCTCGGCGAGTCAGTACTGTCCGAACCTCGACGTCCGGCGCGACGAGATGTCGAAGTTCCTGACGAACGCCTTCCGGCTCCTGCTCTACAAGCCCTGACGCGCCGGCCGGCGTCAAGCCGCGGGACGCCGGGCTTAGGATGAGCGGCCATGTTCTCCTCGCCCGAAGGCAAGTTCGCTCTCCTCGCGTTCTCGACGCTCTTCTCGGTCATCAATCCGATCGAGGCGGCGCCGATCTTCGTGGCGCTGACGTCTCATGAGCCCGACCGGCGGCGCACCTTCGCCTTCAAGGCCTGCCTCGCGGCGGCGATGATCCTCGCCGTCTTCGCAGCGACGGGCGGCGCGATCTTCGGCTTCTTCGGAATCACGCTTCCGGCCTTTCAGATCGCCGGTGGCATCCTCTTCACGATCATGGGACTCAAGACGCTCCAGGAGGAGGACCATGAGCGTAACGCCGGCGCCGCGACGCGCTCCGACCCGTCGATCGTCCCGATCGGCATGCCCCTGATCGCGGGGCCCGGCGCGATCTCGACCGTGATGGTTCTCGTCGGCCAGGCCCGCGACGGCTTCCACCGCGCCGCCCTGGCGCTCGCCATCGCCGTGAACATCCTGCTGACGCTCGCGATCCTGCTCGCCGCGCCGTGGCTCGTGGCGCGCATCGGCGAGAACGGACAGCGGATCGTCTCGAAGATCATGGGTCTGATCGCCGCGGTCATCGGCGTCCAGTTCGTCCTGAACGGCGTCGAGGCCGTCGCGCTCGCGATTCTGAGGGCGTCCCGGACCTGACCCTCTCCCCGGGCCGGACTTGACCTCGTCCCGCAGGCTGGAACCCGCGGGGAACAAGCCTCAGACTATGGCCGTGACCCCACGCCTCGTCCGGAGCCGGACGGCGCTCGCGCTCGTCCTCGCGGTATGCACATCGGGCGCGGCGATGGCCGGAAGCGATCCGATTCCGAGCCCTTCGGCGCTCCCGGCGGAGCTCGCGGCGGGAAATCAGTCGGATCGCGAGGGCAACGGTCCCGAAGCCGAGAAGCACTTTCGCGCCGCGCTCCGGATCGCCGAAGCGGTCTGCGACGAGCGGGCGACGGGCGACGCCCTGCACGGGCTCGGAAGAGCGCAATGGCTCTCCGGCGACTCGGCCGGAGCCCTGGAGACCCAGCTCCGGGCTCTCGCCATCCGGCAGCGCCTCGGGGATTCCGCCGGCGAGGCGCTCTGCTGGAACAACGTCGGGCTTTGCAACTACAGCCTGGCCCGCTACCCCGAGGCCCTGGAGGCCTACCGCCGCGCGCTCGGAGTCGACGCGTTCGCTCCGTCGGCGCACCTCGAGGGCGTCGCGATGATGAACATCGGCCTCGTCTATCGCTACCTCGGACATTTCGGCGAGGCGCAGTCGTGGATGGAGCAGTCGCTCGCGGTCCGGCGCGGACAGGACGACCCGGCGGCCATCGGCCAGACCTTGAACGCCCTCGGCCTGCTGGCGCGCGCGCGGGGCCGCTACGCGCAGGCGCTCGCTCTGTACGCGGAAGCCCTGCCGCTCCGCCGGGAAGGGGGGGACCTCCAGGGCGAAGCCCAGACTCTGAACGGCATCGGCGTCGTCCGGATGGACCAGGGGCAATACGCCGAGGCGAAGGAGCGATTCCAGGAATCCCTCATCGTCGCCGAGCGCATCGGGTACACCGCGCAGGTCGGCTTCGCGACGTGGAACATCGGCGTCTGCCTCGCGCATCTCGGACACCGGCGCGAGGCCCTCGATCGGTACGAGGCGACGCTCGCCGTCTGGCGCAGGCTGCGACGCTCCGGCGAGGCTGCGCGGACGCTCTCGGAGATCGGCGACCTGAAGCTTCTCCTCGGGGACCCGGAAGGAGCCCGCGCCGCCCTCGAGGAAAGCCTCACCCTGTCCCGTCAGATCGGAGAGCCGGATCCCGAAGCCTCGTCCCTCGACTCGCTCGGCGAGCTCGCGCTCGAAGCGGGGCGGCCCGCCGAGGCGCTGGGCCACCTGAACGAGGCGCTCTCGGTCGCGCGAACCGCCGAGATGTTCGACATCGAATGGCAGGTCCTCGCCGACCGCGCGCGCGCCCTCCAGGCTCTCCATCGAGATCCCGAAGCGATCGAGGATCTCCGCGCGAGCGTGCGGCTCATCAACGACCTGCGCGCCAACGTGGGAACCGATCCGGGAAAGATCGGCTTTCTCGAGGAGAAGCGCCAGGCGTTCGACGACCTCGTCGAGGCGCTCGCCCGCGCCGCGCGTTACGACGAGGCGCTCGAGGCGGCCGAGGCTTCGCGCGCGCGGGCCCTCGCGGACCTGCTCGGCCAGAGAGAGGAAATGGCCCGAGCCGGCGAGCGCGAGGCGCTCGGCGCCGTCCAGACCGCTCTCGAAGAAAGCCGCGCGAAGCCGCTCGGGACGGAGCATCCGCCGGAAGCCCCGACCCGCGGCGCCGACGACCGCGTGGAGGGCGCGCTCGCGCGGCTGCAATCCCGAAATCCCGAGCTCGCGAGCCTCGTTCGCGTGGAGGCCCCGTCCTCCGGGGAGATCCGCGACGCGATCGCCTCGAGACACGCGACGCTCATCGAGTACCACATGACCGAACGGCGCCTCCTCCTCTGGGTCGTGACGCCGGAAGGCGCACTTCACGAGAGTTCCGTTGAGGTTCCCCGCGATCGGGTCGTTTCGCTCGCGAACGGAATTCTTCGCGCCATGGAGGGACGCGAGGCCGCCCCGGGCAGGCCGCCCGATACGCAGAGCAGCCTGAGGGAGCTCGACCGCCTCCTCGTCGAGCCGGTCGAAGCATGGCTGCCGGCGCGCCCCGAGGAGATCGTCGTCCTCGCTCCGCAGGGCGTTCTCGGGCTCCTCCCCTTCCCGGCCCTCGTCGACTCGAAGGGCCGCACGTTTCTCGAGCGCCACACGCTCGCCGTCGTCCCGGCCGTCTCGGTTCTCCGCTTCACCGCGAGCAAGAAACACGCGGACGGACGGAGGACGAGCGCCCTCATCGTCGCGGACCCGACGCCTCCCCGGGGATCGGGCCTCGCGCGTCTCGAAGGAGCCCGCCGGGAGGGCGCTCTGGTCGCCGGACACTTCACCCCGGAGGAGCGCCTGGTGCTCACCGGAAGCCGCGCAAGCGAAGCCGCGGTCAAGCGCGCCTGTGCCGGACGGGACGTCCTCCACTTCGCGACCCACGGGCTCGTGTCCGACCGGCAGCCGCTCGCCTCTTCCCTGCTCCTTTCCGAGGGCGACGGGGAGGACGGCTACCTCCGCGCCGACGAGATCCTCGGCCTGCGACTGCACGCGAACCTGGTCGTCCTGAGCGGCTGCTCGACCGGCGTCGGCGAGGTCACGGGGGAAGGTATTCTGGGGCTGACGCGGGCTTTCCTCTATGCCGGGACCCCCTCGATCGTCGTCAGCCTCTGGGACGTCAGCGACCGCGCGACGGCCTTTCTGATGGACCGTTTCTACGGCGCGCTTCGTTCCGGCGCGGGAAAGGCGCAGGCCCTCCGGGCCGCCCAGCTCGCCGCACGGCGGCAATTTCGCCGCACGGAGCTCTGGGCGGGATTCATCCTGGTCGGGGAACCTTGAGCGCGGAACGGACGGCGAGCTTCCGGGCGGAGATTCTCGAGCGCGTCCGGCTGCGCTTCGCGCTCGATCTCGCCGGGTTCGAAGACCGCGTCCGCGAGGCGCTCGCGACGGGGACCGGCATCGAGCGCCTCGCGCTGGACGATCTCTATCTGGCGACGGCGTGCGCCACGGGCGAGGAAGCGGCCTGGGAAGAGCTTTCGCGCAAGCACTTCGCCTTCATTCGGGATTTCGCTCTGCGGTGCGCGCGCACCGATCCGCCGGCCGGCGATGTGGCCGAGCGGGTGATCGCCGACCTCTGGCAGCGCGGGAAGATCCGTCAGTTCGCCGGACGGAGCACGCTGCGCACGTGGCTCGGAACGGTCGTTGCGCATACGGCGTCCAACGCCCTCGAGGCGCGGGCGCGGATCGTCCCCCTCGAGCGGGCCCGCGACCGCTCCACCGAGCCGGAAACCGAGGGTCCCGACCGGCGGGCGCTGGCCCGGATCGCCGCCGAAGCGCTTCGCGCGCTCCCGCACGACGCCAGGCTCCTGCTCCTGCTCTACTACGAACAGGGTTCGACCCTGGAAGAGATCGGCGCCCTCCTCGGCGCCTCCAAAGCTGCCCTGAGCCGCCGCCTGGCCAGGATTCGCGCGCTGCTGCGCGCGGACATCCTTTCCCGAGTCTCGGCGGGTATGGAGGGGCGCGATTTTGCCCGCGTGAACATCGACCTGGCCGCCCTGCTCGCCGTTGCGCAAGCGGAAGAAAAGGGGGAACGACCTGTCAAAGAGAAGTGAGCTTCGAGGCATGACGCACGCCGCAGGCAGTCCGGACGCCAATGCCCTGGGCGCCTACCTGGAAGGAAAGCTCGAGCCGCCCGAGCGGGCGGCCGTCGAAGAGCATCTGTCGAGGTGCCGCGAATGCCGCTCGGCGCTCGCGACGTTCGCTCGCGCGCGGGAGGCCCCCCGGCCGGCACGGATGATTTCGTGGCTCGCCGCGGCCGCGGCCCTCGTGCTGGCAACGGCCCTCGGAGTGCGGGTTGCTTCCCGGCCGGACGGACCCGCGGCACCGGCTTCTCCGCCCGCGCGGACACCCGAGGCCGCGTCTCCGATGAAGGCTCCCTCCGACCCGCCCGTCCCGGCCGGACCCGAGGCGCCCGCGGCGCGGCCGGCTCCCGCCGTCGAGGACCCCGCGCGGGAGTCTCTCGAAACGCGGCGGTCGGGCCATGCGACGGTCGGCGGCAAGACCTTCGATCTCATCGCCGGCCGGTGGACGGACCGCGACTTCGACCCGGACGCCGACCTGCCCACGGTGACCGTCTCCACGGCGTTGGACCGGAAGGATCTCTTTGCGCGAATTCCCGAGCTCGCCCCCTGCGCCCTTCTGGGCGACCGCGTCCTCGTCGTGCACGGCGGGACCGTCTACCGCTTCGAGCCGCCCGGGCCGTAGCCCTCCGCGCCGCCGGTTGCCGCCCGGCTCCCTCGCGCGGCAAGGCGCAACAAATCCCTCCCGCGACTGTCAGAAGGTCATAGCCGACCTCTTGCGGAAGGCCGGGAGGACCGCATGTCGAAAAGGAGGGTCGCCTTCGCTCTCGCGGGCGTTCTCGATGTGTCGGCCGGCCTCGGACAGACCTTCGACGAGTTCGCGCTGCCGAACGCGAGCAGCGGGCCCGCGACGATGGCCGTCGGCCCCGACGGGAACCTCTGGTTCACCGAGACGACGACCATCGCCAACCGGATCGGCCGGATCACGACCTTCGGGGCGGTCACCGAATTCACGCTCCCGACGGCCCACAGCGATCCGTTCGGCATCGCCGCGGGGCCCGACGGAAATCTCTGGATCACGGAATACAGCACGAACCGCGTGGCCCGGATCACGACTGCGGGGGTCCTGACGGAATTTTCGGTCCCGACGTCCAACGCGGGACCCTACGGCATCGCGGCGGGACCCGACGGGAACCTCTGGTTCACCGAGGTCAACGTCGTGGCGAACAAGATCGGCCGCATCACGACGGCCGGCGTGATCGCCGAGTTCTCCATCCCGACGGCGGCCAGCCAGCCGAGCAAGATCGCGCCGGGGCCCGACGGCAATCTCTGGTTCACGGAGCAGACGGGCAACAAGATCGGCCGGATCACGACCTCGGGGACGATCACCGAGTTCTCGATCCCCACCGCCGGCGCCGGTCCGTGGGACATCACGGCCGGGCCGGACGGCAACCTCTGGTTCACGGAAGGCTATGGCGGCAACCAGCTCGGGCGCATCACGATTTCCGGAACGATCACGGAGTTCCCGGTTCCTTCCGGCAACGCCGGCCCGCGAGACATAACGGCCGGCCCGGACGGCAACCTCTGGTTCACGGAGAACAACTTCTTCGCGGGGAAGGTCGCGCGGATCACGACGGCGGGCGTCATGACGGAGTTTCCGGTGCCGACGAGCGGCGCCGGGCCGTGGGGAATCACGGCGGGACCGGACGGCAACATCTGGTTCACCGAGGATTCCGCCAATCAGATTGGACGCCTGAATCTCGCCGCCGCGTCAACGCCCACGCCCACGCCGACCACGGCCGCCACGGTGACCCCGACACCGGTCC
Source organism: Thermoanaerobaculia bacterium (assembly GCA_035498835.1). Taxonomy (GTDB): domain Bacteria; phylum Acidobacteriota; class Thermoanaerobaculia; order UBA5066; family Gp7-AA6; genus DATBFU01. The sequence goes on along the minus strand of DATJZU010000163.1, from coordinate 54,215 downwards.
TCGGGGCGGCGACGCCGACCCCGCCCGTCGGCACCGGCCCCGCGGCGACGGTGCCGACGCTCTCGCCGCTTGCTTTCGCGGGCCTCGCCGCGGGACTTCTTTCAGCGGCCCTCTTCCTTCTGAACAGGCAATCATGAGCGGCCGAGTCCCGTTCGCCGTTCTCGCAGCTTTCCTCGCCCTGCTCGCGGCCGGCGCCGCGGCGCCGGCGCAGACGATCGACGAGTTTCCGGTTCCGACGGCAAACAGCGCGCCCCTCGGCATCGCCGCAGGTCCCGACGGCAATCTCTGGTTCGTCGAGAATCAGGCGAACCAGATCGGACGGATCACGCCCTCGGGCGTCGTGACCGAGTTCCCGATCCCCACGGCGGGAAGCCTGCCTTGGTACATCACGCCCGGACCCGACGGGGCCCTGTGGTTCTCCGAGCAGCTGCCCGGCCTGGGGCAGATCGGCCGGATCACGACCTCGGGAGTCATCACGGAGTTCGGCGGGCTCACGGGCGGACCTCCCCGCGGGATCACGGCCGGACCGGACGGGAATCTCTGGTTCGTCGAGTTCTCCGACGCGCCGTTTGGAAACGCCATCGGGCGCATGACGCCGTCCGGAGTGCTCACCGAGTTCCCGATCCCGACCGTGAACAGCAATCCGTCCGACATCGTGGCCGGGCCGGACGGAAACCTCTGGTTTACGGAAGGCAGCGCGGACAACGTCGGCCGGATCAGCACTTCGGGCGTCATCACCGAATTTCCTCTTCCCGCGAGCGGCCGCGGGGAGGACATCGCGGCCGGTCCCGACGGGAACCTCTGGTTCACGGAATGGTTCGCCGAGAAGATCGGGCGGATCACGACGGCCGGCGTCGTGACGGAGTTCGCGCTTCCGTCGACGGGGAACCTGGCCTGGGGCATCGCCTCCGGGCCGGACGGGAATCTCTGGTTCGCCGAGTTTCAGAGCAGCCGCATCGGACAGATCACGACGGGCGGCGCGATCACGGAGCTGGCGATCCCGACGTCGTCCGCCCACCCCTATCGTGTCTGCGCGGGACCCGACGGGAACGTCTGGTTCGCCGAGACCGGGACCAACCAGATCGCCCGGATCAACCTCGCGGCCGCCGCCCCAACGCCCACGCCGACGCCGGCCGCCGGCGCCGCGACTCCCACCCCGAGGCCGACGCCGAGTCCGACCCCGGCTACGCTCGCGTCGCCCGCCCCCGTTCCGATGCTCTCCCGCGAATCCCTGGCCGTTTTCGCGGTGCTCCTCGCGGGAGCCGGCCTGATCCTCCGGAGGTCCCGTTGAGCCGCGTCGCCGCCGCCGCGCTCGTCGCGGCCGTTCTCGCGGCGTCGGCGGCGGGCCAGGTGCCGAACGCCTGGTACGCCATCAACACGGGCCACGGGGGCAACGGCTACGACGAGGCGAAGGCCGTCGCTGTCGATACGCAGGGCAACGTCTACGTCACCGGCACGATCGGCAACGTCCCGAGCGGGCCGTCGTGCTGCAACGGCGACCTGATCGTCGTCAAGTACGACAAGAACGGCGCGCAGCTGTGGGGCATGGGCTACGACGGCTCCGCGCACGGGAATGACATCGGCAACTCGATCGCGCTCGACCACGCCGGCAACGTCTACGTCGCGGGCGCCGCGACGGGGGCCGGCACCGGGCTCGACATCGTGGTCGCGAAGTTCGATCCGGCGGGCAACGCCAAGTGGCTGAAGCTCTACAACGGCCCGGGAAACGGCGACGACTACCTGGATACCCACTCGCTCGTCGTGGACCGCTTCGGCCACGTGACGGTCGCCGGATTCTCGCAGGGAACCGGAACGGGATTCGACTTCGTCACGATCCAGTACGACGCCGACACCGGCAACCGCAACTGGGTGGCCCGATACAACGGGCCGGGCGGCACCAACGACAAGGGCCGCGCCATCGCGGAAGACGTCTTCGGCAACGTCTACGTGACCGGGTACAGCAACTCGGGCGGCGACTACACGGCGCGCTACGCGACGGTGAAGTACGACCCGAACGGCCAGCAGCAATGGGTCGCCCGCACGCCGGCGACCGGCTCCGGCCTCGACTATCCCTACGAGGTGGCGCTCGACCGCGCCGGTAACGTCTTCGTGACGGGCATCACGTACACCGGAGCGACGCTCGGGCAGGCGCCGCCCGAGCTCTGCGGCACGGACTTGCTGACGGTGAAGTACTCGCCCGCGGGTCAGCCGCTCTGGTCGAAGACCTACGACGGGCCGGCGCACTGCGACGACCTGCTGCCCGTGATCGCCGTGGACGCCTCGGGCAACGCCTACGTCGCCGCCTCTTCCGACGGCACCGGTCAGACGCCCGGCTCCAACCCGCCGATCAACATCGGCCAGGACTTCGTGACGATCAAGTACGCGGGCTCGACGGGAGCCGAGCTCTGGATCCGCCGCTACACGAGCACGGGCAACGTCACGGATCCCAACGACAGCGTCGCCGACATCGCGCTCGATCTCTACGGCGATCTCTACGTCGCCGGCACGAGCGCGAAGGAGGGCGACGACTTCGACGTCGTAACGCTCAAATACGGATCCGACGGGTCCCAACTCTTCGAGAGCCGATTCGAGAGGCCGAGCCGCGAGGGAGCCGACGCCATCGCGGTCGATCGCAACCGCAACTTCTACGTCGCCGGCTGGACCTACTCGGGCGCGACGACGGACCTCGACATGCTGACGGTCAAGAACACGATCCAGTCGCGGGAGCCGGGGCCCGTCTTCGACTGGAGCCCCGAGGACCCGGTCGAGGGACAGACGATCCAGTTCCTCGACCAGTCGAGCAATTCGCCGACCGCATGGGAGTGGGACTTCAACCACGACGGCATCACGGACTCGACCCAGCAGAACCCGACCCACATCTTCATTCATCCCGGCGCCTACGACGTGACCCTGAAGGCGTCGAACGCCTTCGGCTCGCAGACGATCACGGAGACGGTCGTCGTCGAGTCACTGACGAAGGCGCCGTACGTCGAGAACGTCGTGCGCGACTACGAGGGCTTCTTCCTGGAGGGAGTCGACGTCAAGAACAAGTTCCGCGCGAACATCAACTGGAAGGGACTGCCCGGCACTGCGGCCTTCGCCGCCAACAACGGCGCCGTCGCGACCGAGCCCGGCGACTCGGGCGGCGCGACGCACGAATACAAGATGAAGACCGATTTCGAGGCGCAGTTCTTCGAAGCGAACTCGGTCTCGATCACCCCGACCAACGGGGAGTCTCCGCCTCTGACCGGCCTGCCGCGCGAGGAGTCCGTCTGGGTCTTTCCTTACCCCGACTGGCTGAAGGTCACGCTCACGCCCATCAAGGTCACGCTCGAAGAAGGCTCGGTCAAATGGGAGCTCGAGAAGGAGTTTCCCGACCCGCACATCCAGACGCTCTTCGTCTTTCCGCAGAGCGTGCCCTACGTCGGGGGCGAGTTCGGCGTCACCGAGACGTTCGCGAAAATCTCCGGCTCCGTCTCCAGCAGCGGCATCGGGTCGCTCTCGCTCGAGGGACAGACCGGGTTTGCCGCGCTCGGCGGAAGCTTAACCGGCAAGCTCTCGGGCAGTGGCGACTTCCGGCTCTTCCCGCCCGACGGGCTCATCCTGCAGAAGGCGTCCCTCGGCTTCTCGCTCGTCGGCCAGATCTCGAAGACGGAGGGATTCCTCGACGCGATTCCCCAGCTCGCGGCGCTGCAGGCCGTGCCCGTCGTCGGATCGGCGATCGCGTGGCTGAACGGGCACGCGACGCTGACCGGCGAGATCTCGCCGTCGCTCAAGTTCACCGCGGCGTTCGCCCAGGATGCCGGCGCGCTCGCCTTCCAGGAAGGCACCGGAACCCTCGGGCTCGACCTGAAGGCGACGCTCGAGATCAAGATCATGCAGGGCCTCTCGGCCAAGGGCTGGGTCGGCGGCGGCGGCAGCTTCACCGCGGGCGTGCCCGTCACGGACCAGAAGCCCCTGCTCCGGGGCGGCGAGATTCATTTCGAGGCGGGCTGCCAGTTCACCGCCAGCTACCTCTTCAACTACACCGCCACGGCCAAGTACGACGCGAAATGCTCCTGGACACCGATCGCGGGCGTGGCCTGCGAGTCGACGGGATCCTCCGCGAGCGCGCAGGCGCCTGACGACGCCACCACGGAGAGCGCGGGCGTCGCGCTGCGCGTGCCGGACTACGCGCGTTTCGGAAAGTACTCGGATTTCCATCGGACGGCCGCCGCGCGCCCGGCGGGCGTGAAGCGCCGCGAGCACACCGACGACACGACGCTCGTCTCGAACGTTTTCCCCGGCGCCGCGCCGAAGATTCTCGCGGCGGGCGGGGGCCGGCTCCTGCTCTGGGTCTCTCAGGACCCGTCGCGCCCGGTACTCCAGTCGACGGGAATCTCGTGGGCCTTCGACGGCGGGTCGGGATGGAGCACGCCGGCGCTCGTTGCCGACGACTCGCAGGCCGAGCTCGATCCGGTCGCCGGCGTCGACGCCAACGGCAAGGTCGTGGCGGCATGGCTGCGGATCAGGGACGCTGCGTTCTCGGCGACGATCACGACGGCGGCGGACCTGCCGCTCTTTTTCACGCGCCTGGAAGTCGTCAGCGCGGTCTTCGACCCCTCGACGAAGACCTGGGGCGCGATCACGGCGCTCACCAACGACACGGCCTACGACTCGGACCTGCACCTCTCGGCCGACGCGTCGGGGAATCTGATGCTCACCTGGCTGTCCAACGCGGCCGGCGAGTTCCAGTCCACCTCCGCGCATCCTTCGACGCTCGAGTTCTCGACGTGGAACGGCTCAGCCTGGAGCGCCCCGGCGGCCATCGCGACCTCACTCGCGGGTGTGCATCAGCACGCTGCGGCGCGCCGGGGCTCGGCCGCCTTCGCCATCGTGTCGCGCGACCCGGACCCGGCGACGCCGGACGACGGCGTCCTCGACCTCTACACGTGGAACGGAACGGCGTGGAGCGCCCGCTCGACCTTCGCCGCGGGGAGCGTCGAGAATCGGGTTCCTGCCGTCGCGTACGACGGCGCGGGCGGCGGACACGTGGTTTGGGTGCGCGGGTCGGATCTCGTCCACGCGACGCTCGCGGCCCCGACGCCGGGCGTCGTCCGCTCCGGGAGCGACTCCCTCGACTTCTACGAGACGCAGCTGCTCGTCGACGCGAACGGCAATCTGGTCCTCCTGCGCACGGCCTCGGGTGACGACGGCGCGGCGAACGTGGCCGCCACGGTCTACGACGCGACGTCCGACACCTGGAGCAAGGACGTGAGCGTCACGCAGGATGCCTCGCAGGCGCGCGATGTCTCGGCCTATTTCGGCGGCGACGGCCAGATCCACGCGGCGTATCTCGCGACGGAGATCGTCCGTTCAACGAAGACCGTGACGATCGGCGGCGACTCGGTCGACATCCCGAACATCCCCGACGACGGCTCGACCGACCTGCGCCTCTTCGATCACACGCTCGGCGTGGACCTCGCCGTCTCCGACGACGACCTCGACGTATCGCCGGCGAACCCCGATCCGGGCGACGCCGTGACGGCGACCCTCACCGTCCACAACGCGGGCGACTTGGCGGCTTCGACCTTCGTCGTGAAGCTCTTCGTGGGCGACCCGGCGTCGAGCGGCACGGCCGTCGGAACGAAAACGGTTGACGGACCGCTCGTCGCCGGCGACTCGACCGTGGTGTCCTTCTCCTTCACCGAGCCGGGGGCGACGGGCGATCTCGTGGCGGTCGCGGACGCCAACGGCGACGTCGCGGAAACTGACGAGACGAACAACACGGCCGTCCGGCGCCTCACGACGAATCATCCGCCGGAGGCGCGGATCCTGGCGAGCACCTCGGCGGGACCGGCGCCCCTCGCCGTCACGCTCGACGGCACGTCGAGCTTCGATCCCGACGGCGACGCGATGACCTATGCGTGGGTCTTCGCCGACGGCTCGCCGAGCGGCTCGGGCGCGAGCGTCGCGCACACGTTCGCCGCGGCGGGAAGTTACCCGGTCACGTTGGCGGTCACCGACGTGCACGGCGCCGTCGGAACCGCCGTGGCCGTCGTCACGGTCGGCGCGGGTCCGGCCGTCTTCTCGATCGTGCCGACTTCCGGCCCCGCGGGAGGGGGTACCGCCGTCACGATCGGCGGCGACGGCTTCCTTACCGGAGCCACGCTGAAGATCGGCGGGGTCGCCGCGACCGCGGTCGTCGTCGTCAACGGCACGACCCTCACGGCCAGGACCCCCGCTCTGCCGGCGGGCACGCTCGCCGACGTCGTCGTGACGAACCCGGGCAGCGCTCCGGGAACGCTCGCGAAGGGATGGTTTGCCGATTTCGCCGACGTGCCGCAGGCCTTCCTCTACCACGGCGCCATCGAGAAGATCGTGCGCGCCGGCATCACGACCGGCTGCGGCGGCGGCAACTACTGCCCGAGCGACGCCGTCAATCGCGCGGGGATGGCGGTCTTCATCCTCCGCGGCGAGCACGGCGCGACCTTCAATCCGCCGGCGCCGACCGGCACGGTCTTCGGCGACGTCCAGACGACGACGTTCCTCGCCAAGTGGATCGAGGCCTTCGCCGGCGAGGGGATCACCACCGGCTGCGGCGGCGGGAACTACTGTCCGAACGATCCCGTGACGCGCGATGGGATGGCGGTCTTCCTGCTACGCGGCCGCAACGGCGCGAAGTTCACGCCCACACCCGCCACGGGAACGGTCTTCGCCGACGTGCAGACGACGACCTTCCTCGCCAAGTGGATGGAGGAGCTCAAGGCCGAGGGCGTGACCTCCGGCTGCGGCGGCGCCAACTACTGCCCGACCGGCACGGTGACGCGCGGCGAGATGGCCAAGTTCATCCGGCAGACGTTCGGCCTGCCGTGAAGCCGCTCGGGCTCGTGGCGCTGCTCCTCGGCGCGGCCGCCGCGGCCGCCCAAACGATCGACGAGTTCCCGATCCCGACCGACGCGAGCTCGCCGCAGGGCATCACGGCCGGGCCCGACGGCAACCTCTGGTTCGTCGAGCAGGCAGCCGACAAAATCGGGCGAATGACCCTTTCGGGAACCTTCACGGAGTTTCCGGTCTCCGTGGCAGTGAGCGGGGCGAGCCTGTTCGGAATCACGTCCGGCCCGGACGGCAACCTCTGGTTCTCGGACCTGCTCAGCAAGAAGGTCGGCAAGATCGCGACGGACGGCACCATCACGGAATATCCGGTCGACCTTCCGCATCCTTTCACCTCGGGCGACATCGTGACGGGGGCGGACGGCGCGCTCTGGTTCACGGCCAACAGCGGCTTTTTCAATCCCCGAATGATCGGGCGCGCGGACACATCGGGGAACACGGTGACGTACGACCTCTGGAGCTCGCCGTGCTGCGCGGGACCGATCGACGGCCCCTTCGGCATCGCCGCCGGCTCCGACGGGGCTCTCTGGTTCACGGCCGGGCGAGACATCGGCCGGATCGAGGCGAGCGGGTTCGCGTCCGGAGTTGCCTACCTCTCCACCGGCTTCGCCGGGGCGATGATCGCCGCGGGCCCTGACGGCAATCTTTGGTTCACGGAGACCAACTCCTCCCCGGCAAAGGTCGCCCGCATCACGACCGGGGGCGTCCTCACGGAGTTTTCGGTCCCGACGAGCGGCGGCGTGCCCTCCGGGATCACGGCGGCCCCCGACGGGAACCTCTGGTTCACCGAGTCGTCGGGAAACAAGATCGGGAGGATCACGCCCTTCGGTGCCGTCACGGAGTTCCCGCTGCCGACCCAGAGCGCCGGTCCGGCGAAGATCGCGCCGGGTCCCGACGGCGCGATCTGGTTCACCGAGTCCGCCGCGAACCAGATCGGCCGGATCACCGTCGCCTCCGGGACCCCGCCGGCCGTCGGGGCGGTTTCTCCGGCGTCGGGTCTCGCGACCGGAGGAACGGCCATCACATTGACGGGCTCCGGCTTCGTCGCGGGCGCCGCCGTCCACATCGGGGACGTCTCGGCGACCGGCGTCGACGTCGTGGACTCCGGAACGATCACGGCGACGACCCCCTCCCTGCCCGCCGGGCGCGTCTTCGACGTCGTCGTCACCAACCCGGATACCGGATCCGGAACGCTCCCCGAAGGCTGGTACGCCGACTTCGCCGACGTACCGCAGGATCACCCCTATCACGCCGCCGTCGAGGCGATCGTGCGCGCGCGAATCACCGCGGGGTGCGGCGGCGGCGTCTACTGTCCGTCGGATCTCGTCGACCGATCCTCCATCGCGAAGTTCCTCCTTCGCGGCGCGCACGGCCGATACTATCTGCCGCCCTACGCCTCGGGCCCCGGCTACTACAAGTTCACCGACGTCGACTCGACGAACCCCCTCTACCGGTGGATCTACGAGCTTGCGGCGGAGGGGATCACCACCGGCTGCGGCCCGACGCTCTACTGTCCCGACGCGACCGTCAACCGCGCGTCGATGGCCGTCTTTCTCCTCCGCGGGAAGAACGGCTCCTCCTTCGTGCCTCCCGCCGCGACCGGCACGGTCTTCGCCGACGTGCAGACGACGACCTATCTCGCCCGCTGGATCGAAGCGCTCGGCGCCGCAGGCATCACTTCGGGCTGCGGCGGAGGAAACTTCTGCCCCGACCAGCCGGTCACGCGCGGCGAGATGGCGAAGTTTCTCAAGAGGACCTTCCTGCCCTGACCCCGGGCGGACAGGGCCATCGGGCGGCCGCGACACTGGCCATCGGAGCAGATGCGCCGGCGCTCCCGCGTCTCTAGAATTCTCGAAACCATCCGAAGAGATCGGAGGAGCTTCTGTTCCGATTGCCGACACTCCGACGGCTCTCTCTCGCCCTCGCGGCGGCGGCGCTTCCCGCCGGCGTCGCGCTCGGCGCGACTCCCGACGTCGCCGGCCTCTCACCGGATTCGGGTCCCGCGTCCGGCGGCGCGGCGATCACCGCCCTCGGCTACGGTTTTCAGCCGGGCGCGACGCTCCAGATCGGCGCCGGGCTCGCCTCCGGCGTCGCCGTCGCGAGCACGACCCGCCTGACGGCTTCGGCGCCGGCGGCGGCGCCCGGGTCGCTCCTCGACGTCCAGCTCACGAACCCCGACAACTCGACGGCCGTTCTCCCGGGCGGCTGGTTCGCCGATTACGCCGACGTGCCGCCGTCGGATCCCTTTCACTCCGCGGTCGTGAAGATCACGCGCAAGGGGATCACGACCGGCTGCGGCGGCGGCAACTACTGCCCCGGCCTCTCCGTCACGCGCGGGCAGATGGCGGTGTTCCTGTTGCGTGGCGAGCACGGCGGCGCGTACTCCCCGCCGCCGGCCACGGGAACCGTCTTCACGGACGTCCCGGCGGGCGCGCCGTTCGCGCGCTGGATCGAGCGTCTCGCCGCCGAGGGAATCACGACCGGCTGCGGCGGACAGAAATACTGCCCCGATCAATCCGTGACGCGCGGCGAGATGGCCGTCTTCCTGATGCGCGCCGAGCACGGCGCCGCCTACCGGCCGCCGCCCGCGACGGGCCTGCTCTTCACCGACGTGCCGGCCGGAGCGCCGTTCGCCGCGTGGATCGAGAAGCTCGCCGGCGAGCGTGTGACCTCCGGCTGCGGAGCCGGAGCCTTCTGCCCCGGCAGCACGAGCACGCGGGCCCAGATGGCCGCCTTCCTGTCGCGCACGTTCAACGCCGACATCCTCCGATTCCTCGAGCAGGCCACCTTCGGCCCGAACGACGCGACGATTGCCCACGTGCGCCAGGTCGGTATCGAGGGATATCTCGACGAGCAGTTCGCCGCTCCCGTCTCCGGCTTTCCGGACCTTCCGCTGCAGCCGGACGACGTGCCGCTCACGTGCGACTCCGACTGCCAGCGCGACAACTACACGGTCTATCCGTTGCAGCTCCGCTTCTTCACGAACGCGCTTTACGCCGACGACCAGCTCCGCCAGCGTGTCGCCTGGGCGCTTCACCGCCTGATGCCGGTCTCGGGCTGGGACATCTCGATGCCGTCCTGGTACACGCCGTACCTCCAGGTCTTCCAGCACCACGCGTTCGGGCACTACCGGCAACTGCTCCAGGAGCTCACGCTCAATCCCGCGATGGGCGACTACCTGGACATGATGGACAGCACCAAGTACGACCCGAACGAGAACTACGCGCGCGAGATCCTGCAGCTCTTCTCGATCGGCGTCTTCCAGCTGAACCCCGACGGCACGCAAAAGCTCGGGACCGACGGATTGCCGTTACCGACCTACGACCAGAGCGTCGTCACGAATTTCGCCAAGGTCTTCACCGGCTGGACCGCGGCGGATCCGCCGCAGGACGGCTACTCGAACTACCGCGACCCGATGGTGCTCGTCGCGAGCGATCACGACAACGGCTCGAAGACGCTGCTGAACGGCCAGAAGCTCCCCAAGAACCAGGGAGGCGCCAAGGACCTGTCCGACGCACTCGACATGATCTTTCAGCACCCGAACGTCGGCCCGTTCATTTCGCGCCACCTGATCCGCAGCCTCGTGACGAGCAACCCGAGCCCCGGCTACGTCGCGCGCGTCTCCGCGGTCTTCGACGACGACGGGATCGGCGTGCGCGGCGATCTGAAGGCGGTCGTGCGCGCGATCCTTCTCGATCCCGAGGCGCGCGGCGACGCCAAGACGGACGCCGACTACGGCCATCTCCGCGAGCCCGTTCTTTTCGTCACGAGCATCCTGCGCGCGTTCAACGCCCACGCGTACTCCGACGCGTCGCCGAGCGACGGCTATCTCGATCCGTACACGTGGGACATGAGCCAGGACGTCTTCCGGCCGGACAGCGTCTTCAGCTACTACCCGGCGGATTTCACCGTGCCCGGCACGACCCTCGCCGGCCCCGAGTTCGGCATTCTCTCCGCCACGACCGCGCTCGCGCGGGCGAACTTCCTCCAGTTCCTTCTCTTCTGGGGAATCGACGAATCCGACAACGGTCCGAAGGGCACGGCCCTCGATCTGGCGCGGCTCCAGACGCTCGCGGCGGCGAGCCCCGACGCGCTCCTCTCGGAGCTCGACCGGCTGCTGCTCCACGGCACGATGTCGGACGACATGCGATCGAGCATCCGCGCCGCGGTCGTCGCGATGGCGTCCGACGATCCGGACCTCGTCGTGCCGCAGGCCCTCTATCTCGTCACGACGTCCTCGCAATTCCAGGTCGAGAGGTGAGCATGGACCGCACCCGCAGGGAATTCTTCGTCCGGACCGGCTGCGCCGCCCTCGGCATGGCGGCCTTCCAGGCCGGGCTGGACAAACTGGGCCTGATCAGCGCGTACGCGCGGCCCGCGGCGGCCGACTACCGCGCGCTCGTCTGCGTCTTCCTCTCCGGCGGCAATGACGCCAACTCCATGATCGTGCCGCTCGACACGGCGGGCTTCCAGGCGTACAGCGACGCGCGCACCGGCTCCGGGCTGGTTTTCGACCAGGGACAGTACCTTTCGGTCACGCCCGCGACCCTCGGCACGCCGTTCGGCTTCCATCCGAGCATGACGCAGCTTCCGGCGCTCTTCTCCTCCGGAAAGCTCGCCGTCGTCGCCAACGTCGGACCGCTCGTGCAGCCGCTCACCCGCGCCCAATTCCAGAACGGAGATCCGCAGCCGTACGCCCTCTTTTCCCACTCCGACCAGGTCACACAGTGGCAGACCGCGCGCGCCGACGTCGACACGCGGCTCGGCTGGGGCGGACGGACCGGTGACTTCACGGCGGCGCTGAACACCGGCGCGATCTTCCCCATCGTGACGTCGGTGACTTGGGGCACGTCGCTCTTCGGCCTCGGGATGACGACGCGGCCGCTCGGCATCGCCCCGGCGCCCACGCCGCTCGACGAGGTGCTCGTGCTCTACGGCTTCTACGGCTCGAAGGGGGAGAACGCGCGGCTGACCTCGATGAACCATCTGCGCACGATCGACCGGTCGGCCACGCTCGTCGCTGCCACGAGCGACGCGACCCAGCAGGCTTACGACATCAGCCAGGCCCTTTCGACGGATCCCTCGATCGCGACGTCGTTCCCGGGCTCGGACCTCGGCGATCAGCTCCTGCAGGTCGCGAAGCTCATCAAGCTCAACCAGACGGCGCCGACGCCGCTGAAGCGCCAGATCTTCTACTGCGAGATGGGCGGGTTCGACACGCACACGGACCAGATCACCGACCAGGCCGACCTGCTCGGCGAGCTGTCCGACGCGCTGAAGGCCTTTTCCGATGCGACAGTCGAGCTCGGGGTCGATTCCCAGGTCACGACGTTCACCCTGTCCGACTTCGGGCGCACGCTCCAACCCTCGGGCGACGGCGGCAGCGTCGGCACCGACCATGGCTGGGGCAACCATCAGCTCGTGATGGGAGGAGCGGTCGCCGGCGGCGATTTCTATGGAGTGCCTCGCTCGACCGACTCGGTCTTCCCGACGCTCACTCTCGGCGGCCCCGACGATACCGACGACCGCGGCCGCTGGATCCCGACGTGCGCCGTCGAGCAGTACGCCGCGACGCTCGCGAGCTGGTTCGGCGTCGGCGCGTCCGACATCCCGACGATCTTCCCGCTCATCGGGCGCTTCACGACGCCGAATCTCGGTTTCCTGCCCTAGGCTCTGCCGGACACCGGAGCCGGCCCGCCCGCCTCGACGGTGATATAACCCGCCAAGAGCAACTGTCTCGGCAATCCGATGGCGAAGGTGCACGCGGTGACCTCGTCCGCGCCTCGCGCAGGCGTATGCATCCTGCTGTCGAGCCTCGCGTCCCTCGCCCGGGCGCAGGCCATCACCGAGTTCCCGATTCCCCACAGCGGCGATCCTCAGGAGATCGTGGCCGGCTCCGACGGCGCCCTCTGGTTCTCCGAGCAGGGAGCGAACAACATCGGACGCATCACGGTCGCCGGTGACCTCTCCGAATTTCCGATCCCGAGCGGAGGCGAGGCGCGCGACATCGCGGCCGGCCCCGATGGCGCGCTCTGGTTCACCGAGCCCCAGACGAACCGGATCGGCCGGATCGACACCGCCGGAGCGGTGACCGAGTTCCCCGTTCCAACGGCGGGAAGCCTCCCGAGCGGCATCGCCGCGGGACCCGACGGAAACCTCTGGTTCGGCGAGACGCTCGGTCAGAAGATCGGACGCCTCACGCCGGCGGGAGCATTCACGGAGTTTCCTCTTCCGAGTGCCACCAGCATCGGCGCCCTCGCCGCCGGGCCCGACGGCAACCTCTGGTTCACGGAATCGACGCAGATCGGCCGCATCACCGTCGCCGGGGCGGTGACCGAGTTCCCGATTCCGACGGCGAATGTCGTGTTGTCGAGGATCGCGGCCGGGCCCGACGGAAATCTGTGGTTCACCGAAATCGGCGGAAACAGGATCGGGAAGATCACGACATCCGGCGCCGTCACCGAGTTCGGCCTGCCGACCGCCGACGCCGAACCGGTCGGCATCGCGGCCGGATCCGACGGCAATCTCTGGTTCGTGGAGGGCAACGCCGGCCAGGTCGGCCGGATCACGCCGGCCGGAACCGTCACCGAGTTCCTGTTCCTGGGCGAGGCCGCCCCGGTCGGAATCACGTCGGGCCCGGACGGAAATCTCTGGTTCACGATGCTGTTTTCCCGCGAGATCGGCCGTCTGACGACCGCCGCCGGGCTGACGCGGTTCCCGCTGCCGTCGACCCAGTTCGTCTCCCCCCGGGGAATCGTCCCCGGCCCCGACGGCGCGCTCTGGTTCGACGAAGAGCTGACCCACGCGATCGGGCGGGTGACGACGTCCGGCGCGTTCTCGCGCTTCGCGGTTCCGAGCGGAGGCCGGCCGTCGGACATCGCGCCCGGCCCGGACGGAGCGCTCTGGTTCACGGAGCTGGACGCCGCGGTCGGCAGAGTCTCGACGTCGGGCGCCGTTACCGAATTCTCATTGCCGGGCCCTTATGCCGGCGCGCAGGGGATCGCGGCGGGTTCCGACGGAGCGCTCTGGTTCACCGAATTCGGCAACTCCGGCCAGGCGGCGATCGGACGTCTGACGACGGCCGGAACCTTCACGACGTTCCCGCTCACCCTTCCCGCCATCCCGGTCCTGATCGCGGCGGGCCCCGACGGGAATCTCTGGTTCACCGACTTGAGCAACGGAGTCGGAAAGGTCGGGCGGATCACGACCGCCGGGGTCGTGAAGGAGTTCTTTCTGCCGACGTCTTCTTCGGTTCCGTGGGGGATCGCCGCCGGTCCCGACGGCAACCTCTGGGTGGCGGAGGAAGCGGGAAAGATCGCGCGCGTCACGCCGGCCGGCGTCGTCACCGAGTTTCCGGTCCCGACCGCGGCGGGCAATCCCCGGCGCATTGCCGCGGGTCCGGACGGCGCTCTGTGGTTTACCGAGAGTCAGGTCAACCGGATCGGCCGGATCACCGTCTCCGGCGCGGTGACGGAGTTCGCGATGCCGGGGAACCTCACGCTTCCCAACCTCGAAGGCATCGCCGCCGGCCCGGACGGAGCGCTGTGGGTCACCGAGCCCGAGCTGGACCGAATCGGCCGCGTCCCGACGGATGCCGCGGGTCTCCCCTCTCCGACGCCGACTCCGGCCGGTACGCCGGGGCCCGGCCCGTCTCCCACGCCACCGGTCGGCGCCGGCCCGGCCGCCACGATCCCGGCGGCTTCTCCCGCCGCGCTCGCGCTCTTCGCGATCGTCATCGCCGCGGCCGCGATACGGACCCTGAGCCGGAGCTGATCGGCCGCGCGCCGGAGCGAGCCTTCGCGCGCCGCTCCATCTCATAGGCGTCCTTGCCGCCGCCGTAGTAGTCGGGAATCCGGCCCACGCGGCGAAAGCCGAAGGACCGATAGAACGCGATGGCCCCGGAATTTCGCACGTCCACCTCGAGCTGCACGGTCCGCGCGCCCGCGGCCTCGAGCCGCGCGAGGAGCTCGCGGAAGAGCGCGCGCCCGATGCCTCCCCGGCGGCGCTCCGGATCGACATCGAGGGTCAGGACGCCGCCGAGGCCGGGCCGCCGCAGGTATCCGATCGCGAAACCGATGAGCTGCCCTTCGGTCTCTGCCGCCACGGCCTCGAGGCTCTCGAGCCCGAGGAACGCCTGGATCTGCGCGCGCGTGAAGGCGATGCCTGGCTCGAAGCAGCGGTGGTCGAGGCGATACATCGCCTCCCGGTCGGACTTTCGAATCTCCCGGAGGACGGGCGTCAACCTATCGCCGCCGCATCGCGCGGTCGGCCTCGCGGCGAAGCTCGCGGTCGCGGATCGCGTGCCGCTTGTCGTGCAGCTTCTTGCCCTTCACGAGCGCGATTTCGGCCTTCGCGCGCGAGCCCTTGAAATAGAGCGAGAGCGGGATGCAGGTCACGCCGCGCATCGCGACGGCGCCCGCCCAGCGGTCGAGTTCGCGCCGATGCATCAGCAGCTTGCGGTCACGCTCCGGCAGATGGTTGGTCCACGATCCGGCGCCGTACGGCGAGATGTGCGCGGAGACGAGAAACGCTTCGCCGTCGCGGAACTGGACGTAGGCGTCTTTCAGCTGGGCGCGTCCCTCGCGCAGCGACTTGACCTCCGTGCCGGTCAGGACCAGTCCGGCCTCCGCCCGGTCTTCGATGAAGTAGTCATGGTGGGCCTTCCGGTTGGTCGCCACCGGCTTGACCGGCGCAGCCTTCGTCCCGGCCTTCTCGGGCCCGCTGCGTGTCATGGCGCGAGTCTATCGGGCGCCCGGAGGACGTGGCGTGGATGCCACGCAGGTGTCCCAAAAGTGCTACAAAAATGGCACCCGAAGGCGTTCCGGAGAATCCAGCAGAAGGGAATGAAGTCGCTTGAAATGAAAGACTTCTGAGATTCGTTTCTCACACGTCCATCCCTGGCATTGAAGATGCGGAGTAGAGCGACGAGCAAAGCATGATTCGGTCTCAAACCACACTGAAAACAGGGGTTTCGATCGAAGGCGTCGGCCTCCATTCCGGCCACCCGGTGGCGGCGCACTTCCTGCCGGCGCCGCCCGACACCGGTCTCGTCTTCGTTCGCATGGACCGGCCCCAGAAACCGATTTCGGCGCGCGTCGGATCCGCCTCCACCTTCGACTACGCCACGACGCTTTCCTCCGACGGGATCTCGATCGGCACCGTCGAGCACCTGCTCTCGGCCGCCGTTGGCGAGGGGCTCGACAACTGCCGGATCGAGATCGCGGGGCCCGAGGTGCCGATCCTCGACGGGTCGGCCTTGCCGTTCGTTCGGCTGTTCCACGCCGCCGGCTTCGAGCGCCAGGACGCGCCGGTGCGCCCGGCGGCGCTCGATCAGGAGCTCGCCGTCGAGCGCGGCGACAAGTCGATCCGCTACGTCCCCGACGGCGACGGCCTCACGATCACGTACGACATCGACTTCCCGCACCCGTACGTCGGGAAGCAGACTCTGACCTGGGTCGTGCGACCGGAGGAGTACGCGGCGCGCATCGCACCGGCGCGCACCTTCGGCTTCGTGAAGGAGATCGAGCAGCTGCGGGCGCGCGGCCTGGCGCGCGGCGGCTCGCTCCAGAACGCCGTCGTGCTCGACGACGCCGGCATCCTCTCGGGGCCGCTGCGCTTCCGCGACGAGTTCGTGCGGCACAAGATCCTGGACCTGCTCGGGGATCTCTCCCTGCTCGGGCGGCCGCTGACCGGCCGCATCCACGCGAACAAGGCCGGACATGCCCTCCACGTGGAGTTCGCGCGCGCCCTCGAGGCCGCGCTGCGGTTGCCGCGAGCGGAGCCGGCGGCCGCGCCGCGCCGCGCCGTCCGGACCTAGCTCCGCCGCGCCCCGGCCCGGGGCCGCCTCGCCTAGAATCCGTTCGTGGGACGGAAACGGCGGGCCCTGGCGGCCCTTCTGCCTCTTTTTCTGTGCGGGGCGGCGCCGGCCCGGGCGGCCGACGCCGGGGAGCCGGCGCGGCCCATGGTCACGCTCCTGCGCGTCACCAACCGGGGCGCGGACGTCTTCTTGAAGTTCGAGCTGGCCGGGGTCCTGAACCCGGAGCTCGCCCGCAGGATCGAGGCCGGCCTCGAGACCACGATCCGCTACGAGATCCGCCTCTACCGTCAGTACCGGTACTGGTTCGACACCTTCCTCGACTCGCGGCGGTACGACGTGTCCGTCACCTTCGATCCGGTCACGCGCGAGTACGTCGTGGTCGAGACTCTGGATGACAAGCCGCTCGCGCGCGCGACGACCGCGGATTTCGAAGATGTGAAGCGCCGGCTCGTCTCCGGAGAAAACCTGCTCGCCTTTCACGTCCGGCCCGAATGGCCGCGCCGCAATCTCGTCGTGCACATGCGCGCCGCCTTCGACTCGAAGTATCTCTTCGCCTTCATCCCCGTCGACTCCCGCACCTCGTGGAAGAAGTCTCAAAAATTCGTCGTGCCGGCTCCGGCGGGTGCCCCGTGAGGCGCGGGTCGTGAAAATCGCGAACGAGATCCTCCGCCGGCGGAAGGACAACCGGCTCATCGTCGGTCTCGTCCTGACGGTGCTCGTCGTGTGGGCCGCCGTGTCCGTCCTGGAGCAGCGCGCCGCCGAGCTCGATCCCGCGACGATCACGCGCGGCCTCCTCCTCTTCGTCCTCTCGTACCTGAACGTCACCCTCATGGCTGCGGTGCTCTTCGTCCTCGGCCGCACCCTCCTCAAGGCCTGGCTCGACCGGCGGCGCCCGGCCCTCGGCTCGCGGTTCCAGACGAAGCTCCTCGTGACCTACATCGGCCTGACCGCGATCCCCGTGGCGCTCGTCTTCTTCTCGGCGACCGGTCTCCTCCAGAGCACGATCGATCGTTGGTTCTCGACGCCCGTGCGACAGGTCGTCGTGCAGGCCCGCGCCGTCCAGGATCGTGCCGAGCGGCGGGTCCTCGACCAGGCGCTCGGCGAGGCGAAGTCCCTGTCCGCCGCCGCGCCGGAGGTTTCCGGAGACGCGGTGCCGCCGCTCGAGGCCCGCCGGCGCGAGCGGGGCCTCGACTCCCTGGAGATCTACCGCGGCGGAAGCCGCATGGCCGTCGCCGCGGCCGACCCGCAGCCGCCGCCGCTCGCGGCCGGGACGCTCGGAGGCGACGGCGCCGAGGGCGAGCCTTTCAAGATCGAGGTGCTCAAAGACGGCAGCCATCGGTATCGCGCGGCCTTCCGAAGCGGCGACCGGGTGTACGTGGCCGGTATCCGGCTGCCGGCCGCCGAGGCCCGGTCCCTCGACGGAATCGCCGCCGCGTGGAGCGAGTACCAGAAGCTCGAGGTGCAGAAGCCCGCGATCAAGGCGGCGAACATCTCGACGTTCCTCCTCCTAACGCTCGCGATCCTCTTCGCGTCGATCTGGACCGGGCTGACGCTCGCAAAACGCATCACCGAGCCGATCGGGGCGCTGGCCGCCTCGACGGGTCGGCTGCGCTCGGGCGACTTCTCCGCACGCGTGGACGTGCCGGCCACCGACGAGCTCGCGGTCCTCGTCGAGTCCTTCAACCGGATGGCCGCGGGGCTCGAGGACGCGCGCGGCGCGCTCCTCCACACGAACACCGAGCTTCAGGACTCCAACCGGCGGCTCGAGCTCGAGCGCCGCCTCTTCTCGACCGTGCTCGAGTCCGTGACGACCGGGGTCATTGCGATGGACGCCGGCGGGCAAATCACGGTCTGCAACCCCGCCGCCCGCGCGCTGCTCGGCCTGACGGACGAGGTCACGGCCGTCTCGCTCGCCGGACGCCCGGACCTCGAGCCGCTCGTGGGTCTCCTCGAGGAGGCGCGGTCGGGCGCCCCGCCGGCCGCGCCGCGGGAGCTCGTGCTCTCGGACGAGTCGGGCGAGCGGCACATCGAGGTTTCCGTGCGCCCCCTGCCCTCGGCCGGCGGCGGCGGGCGCGGCTGGGTGCTGGCTCTCGAGGACACGACGCACGTCGCGCGGGAGCAGAGGCTCGCCGCCTGGAGCGAGGTCGCGCGGCGCGTCGCGCACGAGATCAAGAACCCGCTGACGCCCATCCGCCTGTCCGCCGAGCGCATCCTGAGGCGCTTCCGCGCCGGGGAGCCGGACCTCCCGGAGACGATCGAGCGCGGCACACGGATCATCGTCGAAGAAGTCGGGTTCCTGAAGTCCCTCGTCAACGAGTTCTCGCGCTTCGCGCGCCTGCCCCAGATGCGCCCGCAGCCGACGGACCTGACCGAGCTGGCGCGATCCGCCGTCCGTCTCTTCGAGGGCGAGCGCGAGGGCATCGCCGTGCGCGTCGAGTCGCGTCTGGCGCGCGACACCGTCGTCCTCGATCCGGACCAGATCAAGCGCGCGCTCGTGAACCTGATCGACAACGCGCTCGAGGCGTGCGGCGAGAAGGGCGAGATCGTCGTCACCCTCTCGGACCGCGAGGGAGGCTGCACGATCGAAGTGGCCGACACGGGGCGCGGTGTCGCCGCCCGAGACCGGGAAAAGCTCTTCCTGCCCGACTTCACGACGAAGGGCCGCGGCACGGGTCTCGGCCTCGCGATCGTGTACCGCATCGTCGCGGACCACCGCGGCACGATCCGGGTCGAGGACAATCGGCCCCGGGGAGCCCGCTTCATCATCGAGCTGCCGGCCGCGTGAAGAAGAAGCGCATCCTCGTCATCGACGACGAACGCGCGGTGCGAGAGACGCTCTCGCAGATCCTGACGGACGAGGGCTACCAAGTCACCGCGGTCGACTCCGGTGAAGAGGGGCTGCGGCGGATCTCGGAAGACTCGCTCGATCTCGTCTTCCTCGACGTCTGGCTCCGCGACCGCGACGGCCTCTCGATCCTCGAGGCGGCGCGGGGCCGGCTGGCCGAGCTTCCGGTCGTCATGATCTCCGGGCACGCCAACGTCGAGACGGCCGTCCGCGCCGTGCGCCTCGGCGCCGAGGACTTCCTCGAGAAGCCGCTCTCGCTCGACCGGGTGCTCCTGACCGCGCAGAAAGCGATCGAGCGGCGAAGTCTTCTGGCCGAGCTCGCGTCCTTCCGAGGCCAAAGCGAGCGCGAGGAGCTGATCGGCGAGTCGGCGCCGCTGCGGCGGCTGAAGGAGGAGATCGCCCGCGTGGCGCCGACCGACGCCCGCGTTCTCATCACCGGCGAGAGCGGCACGGGCAAGGAGCTCATCGCCCGCGCGATCCATCGCCGGTCCGCGCGAGCGGACTCGCGCCTGATCGAGGTCAATTGCGCGGCGATTCCCGAGGAGCTGATCGAGTCGGAGCTCTTCGGGCACGTGCGCGGCTCGTTCACGGGCGCCTCGGAGGACCGGCGGGGAAAATTCGAGGAGGCCGACGGCGCGACGCTCTTCCTCGACGAGGTCGGCGACATGTCCGCGCGCACGCAGGCGAAAGTCCTTCGCGCGCTGCAGGAGGGGAGGTTCACGCGCGTGGGCGGCACGCGGCCGATCGAGTCCGATGCCCGGATCCTCTCCGCGACGAACAAGAACCTCCCGTCGGAGATCCGCGCCGGGCGGTTTCGCGAGGACCTCTACTTCCGCCTCGCCGTCGTGCCCCTCGACGTGCCGCCGCTGCGGGACCGCTTCGACGACCTTCCCACGCTCTGCCGGCACTTCCTCGATGTCGCCTCGCAGCGCCTCGGACGCCGCCCCAAACCGCTGTCCTCGGCGGCTCTCGACGCGCTGCGCGCCTACCGGTGGCCCGGAAACGTCCGCGAGCTCAAGAACCTCATCGAGCGCCTCATGATCCTGTCGCCGCACCCCGAGATCGGCGTCGAGGACCTGCCGGCCGAGTTCCGACCCGAGGACGGCGCGGTCGCGCCCGACGCTCCCCTGCGCGAGGCCCGCGACGATTTCGAGCGGCGTTACATCCTCGCGGCGCTGCGCCGGTCCCGCGGCAACGTCACGCGCGCCGCGGAGACGCTCGAAATCGAGCGGTCAAACCTGTATCGGAAGTTGAAGAGCTACGGCATCGAGGTCGAGCGGGAGTAGCCGCGCGGATCCGGTTGGATTCCTCGACTCCCGGCCGCGAACGCCGCTTCGAAATTCTCAGACGCGATCTTCGCGCCCGGTCAGGAAGTGCATGAACTCGACGCCCTCGCGTAGCCTGCGCCGCATCATCTCAGGGCTCCGGATCATCTCGGAGGTCATCTCGACGATCTTCTTGGGTCGGAAGTAGAAGCGCTTGTACATCCTGGCGACCGCCTGAAAGATCTCCTTCTTGGACAGGTGCGGATAGGAGATCGAGGAGAGCTGCACGC
The DNA here is from genome assembly GCA_035498835.1 of Thermoanaerobaculia bacterium. Taxonomy (GTDB): domain Bacteria; phylum Acidobacteriota; class Thermoanaerobaculia; order UBA5066; family Gp7-AA6; genus DATBFU01. The sequence continues at coordinate 33,125 of DATJZU010000163.1, read as the reverse complement.
CGTTCGAGCCGACGAGGCTCTGGCTGTCCAGGTCGAGCCAGCCGTTGGCCGACGCCTGCTGGTACAGCTCGGTTCCGGGATAAGGAGCGGCCAGCGATACCTGAATCGTGTGCGGGTTGATCTCGTTTGCGAAGCGGATCGTGCTCTCGATCGTCTCCGGCGTCTCGCCCGGCAGCCCCACGATGAACGTGCCATGGATGACGACGCCGAGCTTGTGGCAGTCCGCGGTGAAGCGCCGCGCGACGTCCACGCGTGTCCCCTTGCGGATGTTGTTCAGGATCTGCTGGCTGCCCGTCTCGTAGCCCACCAGCAGCAATCGCAGACCGTTGTCCTTGAGAATCTTCAGCGTCTCGTACGGAACGATCGCCTTCGCGTTGCAGGACCAAGTCACTCCGAGCTGGCCGAGCCCCCGCGCAATCGCCTCCGCGCGCGGGAGATCGTCGGTGAACGTGTCGTCGTCGAAGAAGAACTCCCGCGCCTGCGGGAAGAACTCTCTGGCCCGCCGGATCTCCTCGATCACGTTCTCGGGACTGCGCGTGCGGTAGCGGTGGCCGCCGATCGTCTGCGGCCAGAGACAGAACGTGCACCGCGACCGGCAGCCGCGGCCCGTGTAGAGCGAGACGTAGGGGTGCAACAGGTACCCGATGAAGTAGTCCTCGATCTGGAGATCTCGCTTGTAGACGTCGGTGACGAACGGCAGCGCGTCCATGTTCTCCAGCGTCGCGCGCTCCTTGTTGTGCACGACCCGGCCGTCGACCTTGAAGGAGATTCCATCCACGGTCTCGAAGGGCCGTCCCTCGGCCAGCTCGAGGATCGTGTAGTCGAATTCGGCGCGCGCGACGAAGTCCACCGCCTCCGAGGCCCGAAGCGAGGCCTCCGGGGAAACGGCCACGTGCGCGCCCACGAACCCGATCTGAAGGTTCGGGTTGGCCCGCTTGAACTCCTCCGCCACGCGCACGTCCTCCGCGAAGGACGGCGTGCTCGTGTGAAAGACGGCCAGCTCGTATTGCCCGGCTAGAGGCAGGACGTCGGCCATCGAGAGCCCACGGGCGGGCGCGTCCACGAGCCGGCTATCCGGCACCAGAGCCGCGGGTTGGGCCAGCCAGGTCGGATACCAGAACGACCGGATCTCCCGCCGGGCCTGGTACCTCGATCCGGCTCCCCCGTCGAACCCCTCGAAGGAGGGAGGATTCAAGAAGAGCGTCTTCTTCATGATCGTTAACCCCTGAGAGTATCAGGTCTCGAGAAAAACAGCGCACAGGGAGCGTGCGCTATCATCCGCCGCTCCCGCCCGGCCTCCGGGCGCAGTAATGAGGAAGATCTTACGTGCGTATCCGGAACGGCGATCTGAACCGGGTGTGCTCGCGAAACAGCCTCGTATCGCTCGGGGCGACGGTGATGTTGCTCTGCGGAGGAGCCGCGGCCGCGGCTCCGGCGCGAGCCCTCGAGTTGTGCCGCGAGGCACCGCTGAGACTGGAGAGGCCGGGCGGCCCCGGCATCGAGCAGCCCGGGTTCCGCCTTTTTCCGGAAGGACCCGAGGGCTCCGAATTCGATCCATTCTCGCTGTCCGCGGAACCGCCGACCACGCCTCCGGGGCGTTCCCTCGAACCGCCCCCCTCGTTCGATCCGGAAAGTTCCGCCGCACCGGCCGCGGCTCCGAAGAAGCACTTCTGGATGGCCGCCGGGGAAGTCTTCGGAGTGAACGTCGGCATGTGGCTGATCGAGCGGTACATCCTCGTAGAACCCTGGTCCTTCATCTCGCTGGAAACCTGGAAAGCCAATCTCAAGACCGGCCTCGTCTACGACCACCACGACAACTTTCCGACCAACCAGACCCTGCATCCCTTCAACGGAACCGTCTACTACAACGCCGCGCGCACGAACGGGTTCGACTTCTGGGAATCGACCCTCTTCACGGCGGCCGGCAGCCTGATGTGGGAGTACTTCGGGGAGACCGAGGCCGCATCGACCAACGACGTCCTGACCACCTCGCTCGGCGGCGCCGTGTCGGGCGAGGTTTTCTACCGCCTTTCGACCATGCTCCTGGACAACACGGCCAGCGGGGCCAGCCGCCTCTTGCGCGAGATCGGCGCGGCCGTGCTCAACCCCCCCGGCGGCTTCAACCGGCTCGTACGCGGAGAGACGTCGAAAGACTTCCCGAACCCCGACGACCGAATCCCCGCGTCCTTCTCGGCCGAGGTCTATGCGGGATACCAGCGGCTGAACGACGGCCCTCCCTCCGTCGTGCTCTTCCCGAACCAGGGTCTCCTCGGCGTATGGATCCGCTACGGCGATCCCTTTTCCGGCGACAACGCAAAGCCATTCGACTCCTTCGAGGCTTTGCTCGAAATCTACCCTTCGACGAGCGACGTCGGCAGCCGGTGGATGGAGCGTGGATTGCTCGCGTCCTGGGGAATCTCGTCGTCCCCGGCCGCCGAGCATCGCCTGGGTCTGTTCATGGGGTACGAGTACACGAACAACCAGTCCGAGATCTTCTCAGCGCAGACGTTTTCGGTCGACCTGCTTTCGCGCTTCCCGCTGCCTCGCGGATTGGAGCTGCGCACCGAGATCGCCGGCGTCGGCTTCCCCGTCGTCGCCCTGCAGGCCAACGACATGCTGTATACGTTCTCCTCCGCCGGCCGGCCCTACGACTACGGCATTGGCGGCGGCGTGCGCTCACTGGCGAGACTCGACCGGGCCGGCCTGGACCTCCTCAGGATCGACTACGAGGCTCTGTGGACTCATACGACCAGCGGCGCATCGCTCCCGGCCGAGGCATCGCTCTCGAGCCGTCTCCAGTCCGTTCGAGTGGAAGGGCGCCTGCCGGTCTACGGCGCTCTGGCGGTCGGAGGAGGCTGGACCTGGAACGACCGGGTGACCGCCTACCCCGATCGGACCGCCGCGGTTGCGGGCGCAGAGTGGCGAGTGTTTGCGTCGGTGCTGCTGCGCTGACCCGGAGTCCCTCCCGCATCGCGACTCAACTCGGAGGGCTACCCTCCGTTTCGATATGCCCCGAGGAGACGACGAAGAAACGCTCTTTCTTCCACACGAGGCTGCGGCCGAAGAGGCTCGCGATTCGGACGGCGAAGGTCAGCACATCCCGCACCGGAACCAGCCAGAGCGGATCCGGCCCCTCGATGCCGAATCGGCGACGCACCATCTTGTGGAGGCCGAGGCGAAGGGCGGCGGCCGCCGCGAAAAGGCCGACCGCCAGTGATTGCCCGCCGGACACCAGGAGGAAAAGAAGCGCCAGCACCGTCGTGTCGGTCAGCACTGAGAGAGTCCACCCGACAGGCCGCACCGTTCGAAAGGTGCGGCCCCAGCGCAGCTCGTGGGCGAAGAGCGACGACAGGCCGGGCTCCGAGATGACGGTCCGGACCACGTACGAAGCGAGCCGCACATCCAGGCCCCGGTCGCTGACCCGTCGGCCGATCAGATAGTCGTCGGCGAGGTACGTCGTCAACCCCCGGAATCCTCCAATCTCTTCGAGCACCTCCCGGCGGACCGCCATCGTGTTGCCGAAGAGAAAGCGCAGTTTGCCCAGCGCCAGAGCCATCAAAGCCGAAGGAAGGATCACATCGCTCATGAAATCGGCGCCGAGCGCCGACCACACGCCCCTCTGCGGCTTGCCGACGTAGAGGCAGGTCAGCGCGCCGACCTCGCTGTTTGCGAACGGCGCGACGACGGAGCGCAGGTACTCGGGCCCGACCCATCCGTCCGCGTCCGCAGAGACCAGGATGTCGTGGCGGGCGGCCTCGTACATGTTCGTGAGGTTGGAGAGCTTGCGATTGGCGCCGTAAACACGGCCGTCGACGATCAGGGAGGCGTCGGGGTGGGCCGTGTCGCGGAGAAGCCGCTCGATGACGGCAACGGCAGGATCGTCGGGCCGCCGGACGCCGAAGATGATCTGGTAGCTCGGGTAATCCTGCTCGCAGAACGAGCGGAGGCAGTCGTAGAGAACCGGCTCGGGCTCGAGGCCGCAGACCGGCTTCAAGAGCGTCACCGGGGGCGTGAACGTGCCGTCGGGCTTTTCGGGAAGGCGGAAGAACGCGACCCGCAGCAGCGCGAGGATGGAGTAGACGATCGAAATCGAGAGCATGACGAGAAGGACGAGAGAAACGCCGTGCCGCGCCGCGGAAACGAACGCCGCCATCGCTGCCATCGCACCTCTAACATAGCGGAAAGTCGCGCGAGCGGGTGGAACTCGAACGCGCTCGGCGAAAGTTTAGGATCTTTTTAGATGCGCCTCACACAATCTCGCAAGACGGCGGCTGCCCGGGGGACGCCATTCGGATGACGGGAGATGGACGCTTGCACGCGAGGGGAGGCATGACGGACGCGACGGCGCGCCCGCGAGCCGAGGCCAGCCACTGGCTCGGCTCTCCGTGGACGATGGCCGCAGCGGCCTTCCTGCTTCGTTTGGTCGTCATGAGTTTCACCTATACCGATCGTCTGAATCCGGCGCGGGACCACTGGACGTTCGGATGGGAGACGGCAAGGGTCGCGCGATCCATCGCCTCCGGCCACGGATTCAGCTCTCCGTATCCCGACCCGACGGGGCCCACGGCTCTCGTGCCTCCGGTGTACACGTACCTGGTCGCCGGCGTCTTCCGGCTCTTCGGAACTTATACGGCCTCGTCGGCCGTCGTCATGCTGACCCTGAACGACTTGTTTTCGGCCTTGACGTGTGTGCCGGTCTTCTTCATCGCCCGCCGGGTCTTCGGACTCCGCACCGCGCATTGGGCCGGGTGGATCTGGGCCTTCTTCCCCTGGGCGATCGCCCTGGCGAATACGACCGTCTGGGATACGCCCCTGACGACGCTGATGCTCAGTCTCGCGATCCTGGCGACGCTGCGTCTGGAACGCTCGACGAGCTTGGGCGCCTGGCTGGGTTACGGCGCGTTGTGGGGACTGGCCGCGCTCACGGACCCGGCCGTCCTTTCCACATTGCCTTTCCTCGGCGCGTGGGTGTGGCTGCGGCACTGGCGGCGCGGAGAGAATTGCACGGCCCTCGCGGCCGCCGCGTCTCTGGTTTTCTTCTGTGCGACGGGACCCTGGATCTGGCGCTGCAGCCAGGTCTACGGGCGCTTCGTCGCCTTCCGCGGCGGTGTCGGACTGGAGTTTCTGGTCGGGAACACGGACCCGCGCGTTCCATCCAACTTCAAGGTGCTGCCCGGAGACGACCCGGTGGAAATGGAAAACATCAAGAGGCTCGGCGAGCCGTCGTACATGGCCAAGAGGCAGGGCGAGGCCTGGCAGCTGATCTCACGCCGGCCGTTTCGCTTCGCGGGCCTCGCTCTCCGGCGCGTTCTGTACACCTGGACCGGGTTCTGGAATTTCCCTCTTCGCTGGAAGCTGGACGGGACCGGCCTGCCGAACCTCCTCACCTACAGTTTCGTCTCGCTGCTGGCCATCGTGGGACTCTCTCGGGCGATCCGAGACCGTCGGGACGGCGTGATTCCTCTGGTGATCCCGCTGATCCTGTTTCCCATCGCCTACTACCTGACCCATTCGGACTCTCGCTATCGGCATCCGATCGACCCCGTCGTCGTCGTCTTCGTCGCTTGCGCCGTGACTTCTTCGCGTCCCGCTTCCTCTTCGGTATCGGTCTAAGATCCGCGCGTGACGGATGCCGCAGCGCGTCTGCGAGTGAGCGGGCCGTGGCTCCGCTCTCCGTGGACGATGGCCGCCGTCGCGTTCCTGCTTCGCTTGACGGTCACGGGTTTCTTTTACACCGATCGACTGGATCCGGCGCGCGATCATTGGACGTTCGGCTGGGAAACGGCGAGGGTCGCGCGATCCATCGCCTCCGGCAATGGATTCAGCTCTCCCTTTCCCGAGCCGACGGGCCCCACGGCCGTCGTTCCTCCCGCGTACACGTACCTGGTCGCCGGCGTTTTCCGGCTGTTCGGAACCTACACGGCCTCATCGGCCCTGGTCATGCTGACCTTCAACGACCTGTTCTCGGCCTTGACGTGTCTGCCGGTGTTCCTCATCGCCCGCCGGGTCTTCGGGCTCCGCACCGCGCATTGGGCCGGGTGGATCTGGGCCTTCTTCCCCTGGGCGATCGCTCTGGCGAACGCCACCGTCTGGGAAACGACCCTGACGACGCTCCTGTTCAGCCTCGTGGTCCTGGCGACGCTGCGCCTGGAACGGACGACGAGCCGGGGCGCCTGGCTCGGTTACGGCGCGTTGTGGGGACTGGCCGCGCTCACGAACCCGGCCGTCCTCTCCACATTGCCTTTCCTCGGCGCGTGGGTGTGGCTGCGGCATTGGCGGCGCGGAGAAAACTGCACGGCCCTCGCGGCGGCCGCCTCTCTGGTCTTCTTCTGTGTGACGGGGCCCTGGATCTGGCGCTGCAGCCAGGTCTACGGGCGCTTCGTCGCCTTCCGCGGCAGCATCGGCCAGGAGTTCCTGGTTGGCAACAGCGACGACACGAGTCATGCGTCCAATTTCCACGTGATCCCCGGAAACAATCCTATGGAGATGGAGAAGGTGAAGCGGCTCGGCGAGCCGGCCTACATGGCGGAAAAGCAGCGCGAGGCCTGGGAGGTGATCTCGCGCCGGCCGCTGCGGTTTGCGGGCCTCACGCTCCGGCGCGTTCTCTACACCTGGACAAACCTGTGGGACTTCCCTCCCCGCTGGAGCCTGGACGAAGAAGGCCTTCCCAACGCCTTCGCCTACAGTCTCGTCTCGGCGCTCGCCTTTGCGGGACTCTATCGGGCGATCCGGGACCGCCGGGACGGCGTCATTCCTCTGGTGATCCCGTTGGTCTTCCTTCCGATCGCTTACTACCTGACCCATTCCGAAGTCCGCTACCGCCATCCGATCGACCCCATCGTCGTCGTCTTCATGGCCTCGGCAGCGGCGGCTCTGCGCGAACGGAAACTGGCTCGTTGACTTCTTCGAATCCCCAGGGCTCAACGGAAGCCGTGTGCCTCCCAGACTGACTCGACTCCTGCTGGCGGTTGTCGCGGTCTGCTCCGCCGCATGCGTTTCGTCCCGCGCCCAGACCCTACCGGGAGAGTGCCCAGGCAACTGGTGGCAATGCGTCTATTCGCCGCAGCGGCTCGTCATTCGGGAGCCTTGCGTCACCGTGCGCGGCGTCGTCACCGATGCGCGCTACGCCCTCGACGGGGACGCGATCGTGTACGTGAGACTCGACCCGGAGTACGCCCACTTTTCAAATCAGAGGGACTACGAGCGGTTGGGCAAAGACATGCTGGAGCTCGAGATCGTCTGCCGGCACCCGGTTCTTCGATTCTTCGTGTTTCGTTGCTGGACGTGCGGCAGCAGGATGCGGGTACCGCGTGTCGGCGACCATATTGAAGCGGACGGCATTTACGTCCAGGACACGCGTCACTGGCACATGGAACTCCATCCCGTCACGAGGATCACGGTGCTGTCGACAACGGACTCCGTGCCGGAATGACCCTCGCTCCTACTCTTCCGCCTCGAGCAGTTTCGTCTCGAGCACCTGCTCGCTCGAGAACTTCTCGATGCGCAGGTAGTGCTCGGCGGCCATGAAGAGCGCGTCGGCCGGCGTCAGGCCCACGATCTCGGAGCCCACGACCGGCACGCCGTGGCGCTCGGCCTCGGACCGCACGCACTCGAAGACCCGGTGGAGCGGCGTTTTGCGGTAATTCGTCATGTTGATCGAAACTTGCACCTGTCCGCGGTCCGCGAGCTCGACGCCCATCGCTTTGACGTAGCGAAACCCGCCCCCGACGTGGCGGATCGCCTTCGCGATGCGGTCGGCCACGGCGAGATCGCGCGTGCCCAGGTTGATGTTGTAGGCGATGAGCGGCGCGCGCGCGCCCAGGGCGACGACGCCGGCCGTCGCATGCGGGCGCTCCGGCCCGAAGTCGGGCTTCCACGCCGCGTCCTTCATCTTCTCGGCGAAGCCCTCGAACTCGCCCTTCCGGATGTCGGCCAGGTTGCGCCGGCGGTCCGAGGACGCCGAGTCCTCGTACAGATACACCGGCACGCCAAAGCGCTCGGCGATGTCCGCGCCGACCTGGCGCGAGAGCGCGACGCACTGCTCGACCGTTGCGCCACGGATCGGGATGAAGGGCACGACGTCGACGGCGCCCATGCGCGGATGCTCGCCGGCGTGCTTCGTCAGATCGATGCGCGGCAGCGCCGCCTCGAAGAGGGCCCGGATCGCCGCCGCGACGCCGGCCGCGTCGCCCACGAGCGTCAGGACGCTCCGATTGTGCGACGCGTCGGAGGATACGTCGAGCAGCCGCGCCCCCGGGACGGCGCGCACGGCCGCGGCGATTTCCTCGACGCGGACGCGGTCGCGACCTTCGGAGATGTTCGGGACACTTTCGATGACCGTCTTCATGGCGCCGAGAGTTTATAATTGGCACAACCGTGAGTTGCGAATCGTCTCGGCCGTACCGGGCGCCGGTCCGCGGAGCGTCCCGGTGAGCGGCAATTCCACCAATCCCGGCATCTACCCCGGCAACCCGTCGCTGCCGCGGGAGGTGCGCGACAAGATTCTGTCCACGTTCAAACACACGCTGTCCCTCTTCCAGGAAGGAAAGACGGACGACTGCCTCATCGGGTGCGACTTCATCCTCAAGATGGATCCGCGGTTCTCTCCGGCCCGGCGTCTTCTCGAGAAGGCGAAGAACCCCGCAGCGGAAGTGGATCTCATCGAGCTCGAAGCCATCGTGGCCGGCGCCCAGGCGCGCGCGGGCAAGCCGACCCCCGCGGACGCCGAGAAGCTCCTCGTGAGGGCGGTCGAGAGCTACAACGCGCGCGACTTCGACGCGTGCATCAACGCCGCCGAGCAGGTCCTGACGGCGCTTCCCGGCAACGTCCACGCGGCCGAGCTCATCGAGAAGTCGAAGAAGCGCAAGGAAGCCGCGGCCGACTTCGAGGGCGCGCGGACTCGAGCGCTGGCCCTGCTCGAGGCGCGGCGCTACCCGGACGCGTCCCGCGAGCTCGGCCGCATGCGCGCGCTCGACCCGGACCATCCCGCCGTCTCGCTGCTCGAGCGCCGTCTCAAGGACGCCGGGACGCCCGCCCCGCCGGCCGCCGCGGAGCCCGAGCTCGGCGGCATGATGGACCTCGGCGAGCCCGCCGGGTTCGGGCCGTCGGACGAGCCGCACATCTCTTTCGACACTCCCCCGGCGCCCGCCGGAGGCGGGGGCAGCCTCGATTCGCTCTCGCTCGATTCGCTTTCGCTCGACGCGCCGACCGCGGTGGCGCCGCCGCCGAACATGTCGGCGACACGGAAGGGACCGCTCGACCGCCCCGCCTCGCCGGGAGATCTCTGGAGCGAATCGCCCGAAGCGGCGCCGGCTGCGGCGCCTTCCCCGGCGGCCCCGCGGCGCGCCCCGGCCGAGGAGGACCCCGCACGCTCCGAGCGCGAGGTCGCAAATCTCCTGCGCCAGGGCGACGAAGCCGCGGCGCGCGGGGATCACGAAGGCGCCATCGAGATCTGGTCGCGCATTTTCCTGATCGACATCAACAGCGTCGAAGCCGTCACGCGCATCGAGAAGACGCGCCAGGTCATGGCCGAGGGCGATCAGCGCCTCGGACACATCCTCAAGAAGGGTCAGACGGCGTTCGACGCGGGCGACCTCTCGGGCGCGCGCGCGGCGTATCTCGAGGCACTCTCGATCGACAGCGGAAACGCGACGGCGCGCGAAGCGCTCGATCGCGTCGAGAAGGAGCTCGCCGAGGTTCCGTCCGAGCCGCCGGCGGGGGCCGCGGCGCCGGCCGAAGAGGACATGGGCCTGCCCGTCGAGGAACCCGAGGCAGCCGCGGCGGCCCCGAAGAAGGCCGGCGGCCTCGCCGTGCGGGTCCCGCCGCGCGTGGCGTTGCTCGGCGCCGTCTTCGTCTTGCTCGTCGGCGTGGGCGCGTGGCTCGTCCTGCGGCAGCCCAAGCCGGGTCGGACGCCGGATGTCCAGGAAGTTGCCGGGGCGCGTCCCGGCGGCTCGCTCGAGAAGGCGACGGCCTTGTTCCAGGAGGGCAAGATCCCCGAGACTCTGGCAGAGCTGAAGCGAATTCGTCCCTCGGATCCCGACTACGCGAAGGCGAAGCAGCTGCTCGAGACGCTCTCGAAGCCTGCCGGCGAAGCGCCGCCGCCTCCCGCAGCGGCCGCGGCCGCCGGAGCGCCGGCATCGAGCGACGCCGCCGATCCCGCGCCGATCCGGACGCGCGCGGAGCGGGCGCTCGGCGAGAAGCGCTACATCGACGCGCTCAAGGATTTCAGCGCGGTCTCCTCGTCCTTCCAGGGCGACTCGGCGTTCTCTCAGTCGATGGCGACGGCGTCGGAGCACGTCGCGGAGCTCACGCCCGCGGTGAAGCTCTACAACGAGGGCGAGTACGAAACGGCGATCCCGGTGCTCTGGAGGATCTATCAGTCGGACAAGGGCAATCAGGACGCACGGTCGTACCTGCTGCGCTGCTACGCGAACCAGGGAATCACGCAGCTCCAGAACGGGCTCTATCCCAAAGCGAAGCAGTCCTTCGACGAGGCGCTGGCCCTCGATCCTGAGGACACGGAGCTCCAGAGGCACCGGAAATTCGCGGAGCGCTACCAGAAGGGCGATCTGGACCTGCTCGGGCGCATCTACGTGCGGCACCTCTCGCACCGGCCTTGAACCCGACGTCCCGAGGCGGCCCCTCGCCCGACTCGCTCGCCGAGTTTCCCCTCCTGGAGGAGCCTGTCCGCGCCGCCGAGGCGCGCGTGGCGGCCGAACCCGAGCGCGATCCGTCCTCGGGCTCCGAGCCCGTCGCGACGCTCGGGCCCCGCGCGATCGCGTTCGCCGCGGACCTCTCCGGCGCGTCGCTCGCGGTCACGATCGCGCTGATGGCGGCCGTGGCCTGGGCAGAGCGCGCGCCGCGGCTGTCGGGACTCGTCTGGGCGGCGGCTTTCGGCGTGCTCTTTTCCTTCGTGTTCGTGGGCCTGCCGCTGGCCCTCTTCGGCCGCACCGTCGGCATGAGCCTCGCCGGGCTCGCCGCACGGCCGGGCCCTTCGGGACGCGTGCTCACGCCGTCGGAAGCCTCCAGGCGGTGGGCCGGGACCGCGCTCGCGGCGGTCTCGCTCGGGCTTCCGCTCTGGCTCGGCCGGCGCGATCCGGAGCGGCCGACGCTCGCCGACCGGCTGTCCGGCCGGTCGCTCGTCCGGGAAGTCGAATCCTGAGAAGGCGATGACGGCCGCCGGTCGATCCGCTCGACCGGGCCTCTTCTTGACTCCGCCCGCGCGACCCCGAAGACTCGAGGCCCGATGACCCGCTCCCTGCGCGTCGGCGTCGCCCAGATCGACACGACGATCGGCGACTTCGCCGGGAACGCCGCGAAGATCCTTGCGGCGGGCCGCCGTGCGGAAGCGGCGCACGCCGACGTCGTGCTCTTTCCGGAGCTCGCCGTCTGCGGCTACCCGCCGCGGGACCTGCTCGAGCGCCGCGCGTTCGTCGCCGCATCCGAGGCGGCCGCGAAGCGGATCGCGCGTCAGAGCGGCTCCGCACTCTGGCTGTACGGCTCGGTCGCGCGCAATTCCGCGAAGGCCGGACGCGCGCTCTTCAACGTCGCCGTCGCGGCGCGGGGCGGGCGCGTCGTCGCGACGTACCGCAAGCGACTGCTGCCGACCTACGACGTCTTCGACGAGGGCCGCTACTTCGAGCCGGGAACGAAGCCGCTCGTGCTCCGCGTCGGGGGCGCGCGGTTGGGCGTGACGATCTGCGAGGACATCTGGAACGACAAGACGTTCTGGAAGCTGCGGCGCTACGCGGCCGACCCGGTTTCCGACCTGCGCCCGCTGAAGCTCGACCTCCACGTCAACATCTCCGCGTCGCCCTGGGAGCTCGGCAAGGCCCGCCTGCGCGAGCGCTTCATGTCCCGGATCGCGCGGTCGAGCCGCACCCCGCTCGTCTCCTGCAATCTCGTCGGCGGCAACGACAGCCTCGTCTTCGACGGCGGCTCGCTCGCGTTCGACGCCCGGGGACGCCTCGTCGGCCGGGGGCGCTCCTTCGCCGAGGACTTCTGGACGGTCGACCTCCCCGGAGGCGGCGCCGCTCTGACCGAACGCGAGCCGGACGCCCGCCGCGTGCGCCAGGCGCTCGTCCTCGCCCTCTCCGACTACGCCGGGAAGTGTGGCTTTCGGAGCGCCGTGCTGGGGCTGTCGGGCGGCATCGACTCGGCGGTCACGGCGGCCATCGCCGTCGAAGCGCTCGGGGCCGATCGGGTCGTCGGCGTCGCGATGCCGGGCCCGTACTCCTCTCCCGGCAGCGTGACCGACGCGCGCGAGCTCGCGCGCCGCCTGAAGATGCGCCTCCTCGAGATCCCGATCGGCCCGGTGCTCGACGCCTATCGCGCCATACTCGCCGCGGCGCTCGGGCCGGTCGAGCGCACGAAGACGGAGGAGAACCTGCAGGCCCGCATCCGCGGCGCGCTGCTCATGGCGCTCTCGAACAAAGAAGGCCACCTGCTGCTCTCGACGGGCAACAAGTCGGAGATCGCCGTCGGCTACTGCACGCTCTACGGCGACATGGCCGGCGGATACGCCCTCCTGTCCGACGTTCCGAAGACGCTCGTGTACGCCGTCGCGGCCGACATCAACCGCGCATCGGAGATCATCCCGGCCTCCTCGATCACCAAGCCGCCGTCGGCCGAGCTGGCGCCGAACCAGAAGGACTCGGACTCGCTGCCGCTCTACGACGTGCTCGACCCGCTCATCGCGGGGCTCGTGGATCGGTCGCTTCCCGTGGACGCGGCGGCCCGGCGGGCCGGCGTCCCCGCGGACGTCGCGCGCGAGATCGCCGGGCGCATCGACCGCAACGAGTACAAGCGGCGCCAGATGCCGCCGGGACCCAAGATCACCGGGAAGGCGTTCGGCGAGGGGCGCCGCTACCCGATCGCGCAGAAATTCGGCGGCTGAGGCGCGGGTGAACGCGACTTCCGAGAGATACGTCTGGAAGGAGATTCCGGCGTCCTCGCACGACGTGCTGAGGCGCCGGATCCGCGAGCTCCCGGCGGGCCTTCGCCTCCTGGATCTCGGCGCGGCGGGAGGGCACCTGGGGCGCGCGGTGCGCGACCGCTGCGCGTTCCTCGCCGCCGTCGAGCCCGATCCCGCGACGCCCGCGGGCTCCCGAGCCGTCTACGACGACTGGCGGACTGCGGACGCGCTCGCCGCGGGGACGTGGGAGAAGGCCTTCGACGTGGTCGTGTGTGCCGACGTGCTCGAGCATCTCGTCCGCCCGGAGGACCTGCTCTCGCGGATCGCCGGCTGGCTCGCCCCCGGCGGCCGGCTCTTCGTCTCGCTGCCGAACGTGGCCAACGCGAGCGTGCGCGGCGCTCTCCTCCTTGGCCGCTTCCGCTACGCCGATCGCGGGATCCTCGACCGCACGCACCTGCGGTTCTTCACCCGCGCGACCGGCCGCGAGCTCCTGGAGGCCGCCGGCTTCCGGATCGAAGCGATCCGGCCGACCGCGATGCCCTACGAGCTCGCCCTGCCGGCGCTCGGGAGGGCCCCATGGCGCGGTCCGGTGCGCGCCCTCGCGTCCGGAACCGCCCGCGTCTGGCCGACCCTCTTCGCCTATCAGTTCGTCTACGAGGCGACGAAGGCGTGACGGCGCCCGCGGAGAAGGCGTCGCTCGTTCTGCCGGCCTACAACGAGCGCGGGCGAATCGAGGCGTGCCTGCGCGCGGTGGCCGAGTGGCGCCGGTCGCGGCCGGGCGGGTGGGACTGGGAGGTCCTTCTCGTCGACGACGGCTCGTCCGACGGGACGCGCGCGGCCGCGGCGCGAATCGCAGCCGACGCGGACCTCCCGCTGACTGTCCTCGCGCACGAGCGCAACCGCGGCAAGGGCGCCGCGATCCGGACGGGCGTGCTCGCGGCGGCGGGGGATCCGATCCTGATCTCCGACGTGGACCTCTCGACGCCGCTCACCGAGTGGGTCAAGCTCGCCGAGCGGCTCCCGACGCATCCGGTCGCGATCGGCTCGCGTGCGATCCAGCGCGATCTCGTGCGGCGGAGCCAGCCCTTCTATCGCGTGGCCCTGGGACGGGCGGGCAACGTGCTCGTGCAGCTGCTCGCCGTGCCCGGCATTCACGACTCGCAGTGCGGATTTAAGCTCTTTCGCGGCGACGTCGCGCGTCGCCTCTTCGGGCAGGCACACATCGACCGCTTCGCCTGGGACATGGAGGTCCTCTTCCTCGCCCGGCGCGAAGGAATCGCGATCGCCGAGGTGCCGGTGCTCTGGTTCAACTCGCCGGACTCCCGCGTTTCGTTCGTGCGCGACGCGGTCGTCACGCTGCGGGACCTGCTGCGGATCCGGTGGATTCACCGGAACGACCAAAAACCGGACTGAGACGGAGCGCGAGCGCCGCGGCGAGCAATGGCGCGAGGGCCGCCGACGTGCGGGCGAACGCCGTGCGGACGAGCCAGTCCGGGCCCCAGACGCAGAAGGCCGGAAGCATGGCGTAGGCGAAAAGGGGGAGCGCCGCGAGCGCGAGGAGCCCTCGCGCATCCGCGGTGCGCCGTCCCGCCGCGGCCAGCAGGACGAGAGCGGCCAGCAGCGGCCATGCGGGGAGGAGAACCTCCGTGGCGATCGTCCGAAGGCCGAGCGCCATGCGGCCGCCGAATCCCGGCTCGAGGAGAAAGCCGGCCCGGAAGTCGCGCAGCGGCAGGGGCCCGGTCCGAAGGCGCTGCGTCGCCGCCGCCGCGAGCGCCGGCAGGATCGCCGCCAGTGCGGCGCCGGCGCGCCGGCGCAGCGGCCGGCCCCGCCAGAGAAGCGCGACGAGCGCCGCCGCGCCCGCAACGAAGAGCCCCTCGTTTTTCAGCGCTGCGGCTCCCAGCGCCGCGAGCGCCAGCCGCCGATTGGCGCCCGGATCCCCTTCGACGGCGTCGACGAGGCTCACGCCGATGGCGAGGAGCAGGAGCGCCAGCGGCACCTCCGCCATGCCGGTCGTGAACGCACGATAGAGCGGCTCGAAGAGCGCCAGGGCCGCCGCGGAGGCAAGGGCGACGGACCGGCGGACACCGCGTCGTTCGAGCCAGCACACGAGCAGGAGGAGCGTTGCGACCTGGATGGCCGGGTACAGAAGGGCCAGGGCATGGTCGTCCCAGCGTCCGAGCAGGAACGCGATTCCGGCGTCGAGCAGCGGCAGGCCGACCGGATACTCCGGGTGCGTGAACGCGAGCTCCGGCGTCGTCCAGGTCCACGGCGGGAGCCCGCGCGCGCCGAAGATCACCTTGCCCTTCCAGCCCCAGATCGCGAGGAAGTCCACCGCCCACATCGGCTCCGTCAGCGCGCGCAGGAGATAGAGGAGCACGCCGCCGGCCACCGCCGCGCGGAAGACGAGGACGACGCCCGCGCGTCCGCGTTCCACGCCTCGCGGCGGCGCTTCGGGTCCGGCCGGCCGCCGCGCCGCGCGCGAAGCGGCGAGCACGAGAATCGCGGCCGCCGCGAAGGCGAGCCACCCCGGCCGGCCGCCGGCGGCGAGCGCCACCGGGACGAAACCCGCGAGGAGATAGAGCCCCAGGAGGAATCCCCACGCGACGCGCTCCCCCGGGCGCCCGGCCGGAACGAGCGCTCCCGCGGCGAAGAATCCAAGGGCTCCCGCGGCGAGCAGGATGCCCGCGACCGCCGCGAGCGATGGGAAAAGTCCCGTCATCGCGCGCGCTCGAAGACCGCGCCTCCCGCGACGGACGCGACCGGCCGCCAGCCGTCCGGCGCTCCCGCGCCGTAGACCGCGAGAAACCAGCCCTCGGGAATCCGCGAGGGAGCCACGAGCGCCGGCCGCGGCGCGAACGCGTACAGCGTGAGGTTGTGATGCGCCACCGTCGGAGACGGCGCGAGGACGGCGACGCCGGCGGTCCCCGGCGGCAGGCGCCGGCGCACCGACTCGAGAAAGAAGAAGTACCTCCGGTCGAAGGCGGCCGAGGATCCGTCGAGGCGCCGCCGCGCGAGGTCCTTTCCGGAATCCCGAATCGCGAGCCGAGCGCGCCGCGCGAGCTCCGACGGGCGAATGGCCGCGGCGAGGGAGAAGAGGAGGAGCAGGTATCCGGCGAGAGCGACGAGCCGCCGCGACCTCATGCGACCAGCGGAAATCCCTCGCAGAGCTCCCGGACCCGCAGCCGCACCTCGGCGCGCACCGCGGCGTCGTCGGGCGCTTCGAGCGCGCGCGCGAACGCGTCCGCGATGCGCTCCATCTCGGCCGGGCCCATTCCCCGCGACGTGACCGCCGGCGTGCCGACGCGGATTCCGGAGGCGACCATCGGCGGCTTCGGGTCGAAGGGAATCGTGTTCTTGTTGACCGTGATGCCGACCGCGTCGAGCGCCTTCTCGGCATCTTTGCCGGTGAGTCCCCTCGCCCCGACGTCCACGAGCATGAGGTGGTTGTCGGTGCCGCCCGAGACCAGGCGGAACCCGCGCGCCGCCAGGGCCGCCGCGAGCGCCTTCGCATTCTCGACGATCCGGCGCTGGTAGTCCGCGAACTCGGGCGTCGCCGCTTCGGCGAGCGCCACGGCCTTGGCCGCGATGACGTGCTCGAGCGGGCCGCCCTGGAGGCCCGGGAACACGTTGCGGTCGAGGTCCTTCGCGTGGCCCGCGCGGCAGAGCACGAGTCCCCCGCGCGGGCCGCGGAGCGTCTTGTGGGTCGTCGTCGTGACGAACGCGGCGTGCGGCACGGCGGACGGATGCAGACCGGCCACGATCAGTCCCGCGATGTGCGCCACGTCGGCCATGAGCACCGCTCCGATCTCCGCAGCCACCGCCGCGAAGCGCGCGAAGTCGATCTCGCGGGCGTACGCCGAGGCGCCCGCGATGATGAGCTTCGGCCGGTGCTCTCTCGCGACCCGCGCGAGCTCGTCGTAGTCGATCCGCTCGTCCTCCCGGCGGACGCCGTACGCGACCACCTGGTACTCGCGGCCCGAGAAGGAGAGCGGGTGCCCGTGCGTGAGGTGTCCGCCGTGCGAGAGATTCATCCCCAGGATCGTGTCGCGCGGCTGGAGCACCGTCAGGTACACCGCCATGTTGGCCTGCGTGCCCGAGTGCGGCTGCACGTTCGCATGCTCGGAACCGAAGAGGGCCTTCGACCGGTCGATCGCGAGCTGCTCGATCCGATCCACGAACTCGCAGCCGCCGTAGTACCGCTTGCCGGGATAACCCTCCGCATACTTGTTGGTGAGGACCGAGCCCTGCGCCTCGCGCACCGCGCGCGAGACCCAGTTTTCCGACGCGATGAGCTCGAGATGGTGGTTCTGGCGCCGCTCCTCCTCCGCGATCCAGTGCGCGACGTCGGGGTCCACCGCCTCGAGGTCGCGGTCGAGAAAGGCCTGGGGCGGCAGGAGGACGCCAGGGCGGTTCATCTCGGGCTCTCTTTCCCGCTCATCCTACGACGAGCTCGCGGTATTCCCTGTCGCAGAAACTGTCCGTCATCCCCGCGATGTGGTCGGCGATCGCCCGGTAGAGCTCCGGGCGCGGCCGATAGCGCGCGGCGATCTCCGATTCGACGTCGCGCAGCGAGACCTCGCGCAGAAAGCGCGTGCCGAGCGTCGGGGCGAGCCCCGCGAGCACGTCGTCCGGCAGGAGGCGCGGGTTCTCCGCGTAGGCGTGGAAGAGCCCGGCGATGACGCGCCGCGCGTGGCCATCGTGCCGCGAGACCGGAAACGAGTGGATGATGTGGCGATACACGAAGTCCTTCAGCTCGCGGTACCAGGCCTTGCCCGTCTCGGAGAAGCCCACGAGGTCTCCGGGCAGGGCATCGCGCCGGGCGGAGAAGTCGTCGGCCGTCCGGACGCCGGCCGAGTCGACCCATCGCTCGAGCCTCATCCGCGAGGACTCGATGAGATCGGACGTCAGCGCTGCGATCATGCCGCGGATCAGAGCCGCCCGCCGCGAAGCGCGATCGCGCCCGGACGGCCCGGCGGCGCGGACGTGACGCGCGATCGCCAGAGACTCGATCGCCTCCTCCTCGGTCAGCGGCAGGCCATCCTCGAGGTCGTGCGTCTGCTGCGCGATCTCGTCGGACCAGTTCACGAGCTGCGCCTCGGGCGAGCCGCCCGACTCGGGCCGCAGGCCCTCGCGGAAGTCGAGCGGGAAGGGAAACGACGTGCTCCACGCCGTGTGCTTCCAGACGCCCTCGCGGACGTCGTCGGTCAGGTTCAGGCCCGGCTCGTCGTAGCGCTTCTCGAGCCGGTCGACGACGCGCACGGATTGGAAGTTGTGCTTGAAGCCGCCGGCCTCCGGATGGCTCTCGCGCAGCAGCCGGTCGAGCACGTTCTCGCCGGAATGCCCGAACGGCGTGTGCCCGAGGTCGTGCCCGAGGGCGATCGCCTCGGCGAGGTCCTCGTTCAGGCCGAGCGCACGCGCGGCGCTGCGGGCGATCTGCGACACCTCGATCGTGTGGGTCAGGCGCGTACGGAAGTGGTCGCCCTCGTACGGGATGAAGACCTGCGTCTTGTGCTTCAGCCGGCGAAACGCGCGCGAGTGGATGATGCGATCGCGGTCCCGAACGTAGGCCGTGCGCGCGTCCCCCGGGGCGGCCGCCGCGGGACCGCGCGGACGGCGGGCCCGTCCGCTTCGGGCGGCGTAGACGGCGAGGCGCTCCTCTTCGAGACGCTCGAAGTGCTCGCGGGTCGCGGCGGGCGTGGCGGTCGTCATGCGTTCTGCGGCGCGTGTCCTTCGGCGGCGAGGAGCAGAGCCTCCGCCTCGCCGACCAGATAGAGCGAGCCCGCGACGATTATAGGGTCGTGCCCGGGCAGCCGCCGCGCGCGCGCGAGCGCGTCGGCGAGGCTCTCCGCCGGCACGGCGTCGGGGCGAACGGTTGCGACGCGGCGCGCGAGATCGGCGACGCTCGCCGCCCGATCGGACGGCGCCGGCGCCAGGTAGACCGCCGCGGCGAGCGGGAAGAGCGTGGCCGCGATGCCCTCGACGTCCTTGTCGGCCATCGCGCCGAAGACGAGCGGGCACTTGCGCTCGAGCCCGGCGTCGGAAAGGAACCGCGCGAGGGCCTCGGCGCCCTCGACGTTGTGGCAGCCGTCGAGGAGGAGATCCCGGCCCTCGAGAGTCCGGCGCTCCAGACGTCCGGCCCACCGGACGCGCGCAACGCCGGCGGACACCGCCGACCCGTGCGAGAGAAGCGGACGCCCGCCGTCCAGAAGCTCCGCCGCGCGGACCGCGAGGGCCGCATTCCACGCCTGATGAGCGCCGGGCAGCGGCGTCGTGAGGGCCCGCGCGGCGCTCCCCTGCGGTGTCCGCAGGTGAAAGCGCGTTCCCTCGAGCGACACCCTCTCGACCTCGACGCCGAGCTCCTCGAGGGCGTCGTGCCAGACGGCGCCGGCCGCGGCGGCCGCGTCCCGAAGCGCTTCCCGCGCGTCCGCGTCGGCGGCCCGCACGAGCGCCGGCCGGCCGTTCCGGAAGATGCCCGCCTTTTCGCGGGCGATGAGCGGCCGCGTGGCCCCGAGCTCGGCCGTGTGGTCGAGTCCGATCGACGTCACGACCGAGACCGCGGCCGGAGCGACGTTGGTGGCGTCGAAGCGGCCGCCGAGGCCGACCTCCAGCACCGCCAGGTCGAGGCGCCGTGACGCGAAGGCAACGAAGGCCGCCGCCGTCATCGCCTCGAAGTAGGTCAGCGGCATCTCCGGCGCCGCGTCCGCGGCCGCGAACACCGGCGCCAGCGCCTCGTCGAGCTCCCCGCGGGAAACATCCTCGTCGTCCACGCGAATCCGTTCCGTGACGTCCACGAGATGCGGCGAGGTGTACAGCCCCGCCCGGACCCCGGCGGCGCGCGCGATCGCGGAGAGCGTCGCGGCGGTCGAGCCCTTGCCGTTGGTCCCGGCGATCAGGATCGAGCGCACCCGGCGCTCCGGCCGGCCGAGCCGCCCGCACACGGCGTCGATCGCCTCCAGCCCGAGCCGCATGCCCCGCAACGGGAGCGACTCGAGTCGCCGGAGGGCGAGCCCGGAGCTCATCGGCAGCGGACCCGGAGAGCTACGCCGAGCGGCGGGCGTCCCAGAGAAAGCGCAGGCAGCGCGCGAGCGTCGCCTTCATCTCCGAGCGCTCCACGACGAAGTCGAGCATGCCGTGCTCGAGGAGGAACTCCGCCCTCTGGAAACCGTCCGGCAGGGTCTGGCGGATCGTCTGCTCGATGACCCGCGGGCCCGCGAAACAGATCAACGCGCCGGGCTCCGCGACGTTGAGGTCGCCGAGCATCGCGTAGGAAGCCGTGACGCCGCCCGTCGTGGGGTCGGTCATGACCGAGATGTAGGGGACGGCCGCCTCCGACAAGCGCGACAGGGCGGCGGCGATCTTTCCCATCTGCATGAGCGACAGGATGCCCTCCTGCATCCGCGCGCCGCCCGAAGTCGAGACGAGGATGAGCGGCCGGCGTTCGGCGAGCGCCCGCTCGGCCGCGCGCGTCACCTTCTCGCCGACGACGGATCCCATCGAGCCGCCGAGGAAGAAGAACTCCATCGCGCCGATCAGCACCGGGATGCCGTCGAGCGTCCCCGAGCCGATCATGATCGCGTCGGACGTGCCGATCGACTCCTCGGACTCCGCGAGGCGGTCGCGATAGCGCTTCGTGTCGCGGAATCTCAGCGGATCCGTCGAGCGAAGCTCCGTCTCGAGCTCCGTGTACTGCTCGGCGTCGAAGAGCATGCGCAGGCGCTCGGCCGCCGACAGCCGGAAGTGGAAGCCGCACTTGGGGCAGATCTTGTAGTTCCGCGCGAGCTCCTTGTTGTAGAGGATCTGCCGGCAGCTGTCGCACTTGACCCAGAGGCCCTCCGGCACCTTGCTCGAGCGGCGCTCCCGCGGCTCGCGCGGTTCTTTGGGCTCGCGGACTTTTCGGAACCAGGCCATGGCGAAGGGCGAATGCTAACAGTCGTCGTAACTCGCTGAAATAGAAATACTTATTGAGTCAGCGGCGGTCGGTCGGACAGGGCCGCGGCTTCGAGCCGCGCGGCGCCCGGCCGGAACTCGACGTCGAAGGCAAGGCGCAGGTTCCCCGCGGTCAGGACTTCGTCCGGCGGACCCTCCGCGACGGCGCGCCCGTGCCGGAGAAGCAGGACGCGGTCGGCGATCCGGGCGGCGAGATCCACCTCGTGGGTCACGAGAAGCACGGTCAGCCGCGACTCGCTATGCCGCCGCCGCAGGACGCCCAGGAACTCCAGGCGATGGCGCGGGTCGAGCCCGGCCGTCGGCTCGTCGAGGAGCCAGATCTCCGCCTCCTGGGCCACCGCGCGTGCGAGAAACACGCGGCGCGCTTCGCCTCCGGAAAGAGCCGAGGCGTCCCGCTCGGCGAGATCCCGCACGTCGCAGGCCTTCATCGCGTCGAGCGCGCGGGCGTGGTCCTCGGCGGAATCGGCGGAGAAGCCGGGGGCATGGGGCGCGCGGCCCTGGAGCACCAGGTCGAGGGCGCGGATCGGGAAGACGAGGTCCACGCTCTGCGGCACGTACGCGATGCGCCGCGCGGTTTCCCGGCGCGGGCGCGCGAGCAGCGGTGCGCCGTCGAGCAGGACCTCTCCCCCGGCGGGAGGCCGGATGCGCGCGAGGACCTTCAGGAGCGTGGACTTGCCGGAGCCGTTCTCCCCGAGGACCGCGACGATGCGTCCGGCCGGAATCGCGGCGTCGAGTCCCGACAGCGCCTCCGTGCGGCCGTAGAGCGCGCGGAGACCGCGCGTCTCGAGCCGGAGCGCGCCGGCGTTCGCGTCAGTTCTCACGGAGCAGCATCCACGCGAAGAGGGGCGCGCCCACGGTGGCCGTGACGGCGCCGATCGGCAGCTCCGCCGGCGCGAAGACCGCGCGCGACAGCGCGTCCGCGGCGACGAGCAGGGCCGCGCCGCTCACGGCGCAGAGCGGCAGGAGGCGGCGCTGGTCGTTTCCCGCGACGGCGCGCACCGCGTGCGGCACGAGCAATCCCACGAACCCGATGATGCCGGCGAAGGCGACGGCGGCTCCGGTCAGGAGCGAGGACGCCAGGAAGACGTGGCGCTTCGCGCGCTCGGTGTCGACGCCGAGCGCCGCGGCGCTGTCCTCGCCGACGGCGAGCAGGTTCAGGCGCGCCGCATAGACGAGGAGCACGGCGGCGCCCGCCGCGGCCCACGGCAGGAGCGCCGCGACCTTCCCGAACGAGGCGTCCGCGAGGCTCCCCATCATCCAGAAGAGCATCGTCCGGGCGGCGGAGGCCGAGGCGATCGAGAACACGCCGAGAAGGAGCGCGGAGAAGAACGCGTTGGCGATCAGGCCCGAGAGGAGCAGCCGCTGGAGGTCGAGACGGCCGCCGCGACGCGCCAGCGCCGCCACCGCGAGGGACGACGCCGCCGCGCCGACGAAGGCGGCGCCCGGAGAGAGGAGCGGCGAGATTCCGGCGAGCGACGCGAGCGCCGCGCCGGCCGCCGCGCCTCCCGATGTGCCGAGGAGGAACGGGTCGGCGAGCGGGTTCTTGAGCAGCGCCTGCATCGCCGCGCCGGAAAGCGCCAGCGCGGCGCCCACGAGGCCGGCGAGCGCCACGCGCGGCAGACGGATCGACGCCACGAGCCGCGCCACCTCCCCTTCCGCTCCCGAACCCGACCAGAGCGCGGGGAGCGACAGGCGGACGCCGCCGACCACGACTCCCAGCAGGCATGCTCCGACAAGCAGCGCGAACGCCATGGCGAACGGGTGGCGCGTGTGCGCGCCCGCGCGCGAGCTCACGGCGCCTTCTCCCAGGCCTCCGGATGCAGACCGCGCGCGAGCGCCTCGAGCGCGTCGAAGACGCGCGGTCCGGGCCGCGACAGCTCGTCGTCCGGGACGCGGAGGACGCGCGCGGTCACCGCGGCGCCGCGGGAGAGAGCGCCCGAAGCCCGCGATTTCTCGAAAACGGGCCGCGCATCCGGCGAGTCGGGCAAGACGAGGACGTCGACGGGCGCGGTCGCGAGAAACTCCGCCGACAGAACCGGCCAGCCGCCGCGCCCCGCGGCGAGATTCCTCGCGCCGGCTTCTTCGAGCACGTCGGAAAGAAAGGTGCCTGCGCCCGCCGCCTGCGGCGGATCGGGCCAGACGAGCAGCAGCGCGGCCGGGCGCGGCCGTCCTGCGACCCGGCGCCGCACCTCCTGGCGCCGCCGCGAGAGCTCCTCGGCGAGCCGCCGCGCCTCGTCGCCCTTGCCCAGACGTTCGCCGATTTGCCGGATCCCCGCGAGGACGGCGTCGAGCGACTCGCCGGAGACCGCGAGCACCGGGACGCCGGCCGCCTCGAGCGCCTGCACCGCGCCGCGCGGATTTCCATCGCGGCTCGCGAGAACGAGATCCGGGTGGAGCGCGACGATCGCCTCGGCGCTCGCGTCGAGCCCGCCCACGCGCGGCAGCTTGCGGGCCTCGGGAGGAAAGTCGGAGAAATCCGAGACGGCGATCAGGCGATCTCCGGCACCGACCGCGAAGGCGATCTCCGTGAGGTTGGGAGCGAGCGCCACGACGCGCCGCGGAAGATCGCCGGCCGGCTTCGCGCCGGGCGCGCCGCGGCAGGAGAAGAACGCGGCGGCGGCGACGGCGGCGAGCCGGTTAGCCCTGGGTCTCGGCTTCTTCGAGGTCGTTCGCGATTCCGAGTCGCATGCAGGCGGCGTCGTACATCTGACGCGCCGCCTTCTGGGCGTTCTGAAGCTCGGCCAGCCGGTCCTTGACCTTCGCCAGCTCCTCCTGAATCAGGACTTCCAGATCATTGATCTCCCGCTTGGTCACCGCGAGAGTGTTCTCGTAGAACTTCTTCTGATCCGACGACAGGCTCATTTCCCCTCCTGCAGGCGAGCCGAGGCTGGCCGCAATCCTACCGCGAGAATTAGGGTTTCACGTCCACGACGACCGGACGCCACATCTTCACGGGAACTCCGTTCTTCGTGGCCGGCCGGAATTTCGTTTTTTGCACGGCGTCGACGACCGCCTCGTTGACGCCGCTCTTCGGCGCCACGCCCTGCTGGAGCCTCGCCTCGGCGACGTGCCCGTCTTCGTCCACGAGGACGAGCACGACGACGCGCCCCGAGCCGATGCCGGCCTGCTTCGCGAGGGGTGGATATGCGATCTTCGGTTTGGCGATGATCTCCGGCTCGACGACTCCGGGCCCGGGGCCCACGAGGTCGCCGCGGTGGACCTCGTTGCTCTCGGCGACCGCCGGCGCGGCACGGGGCGGCGCCGGAACCGCGGTCGGCGGAGCGGGCGCCTCGGTCGGCTCCTCGGTGGGAACGACCGCAGGGGCGGGCGCGGCCGTCGGGACGACGGGCTCGGCCGTGGGCACGGGCGAAGGAACCGTCTGGACTCCGGAAGGCGCCGCCGCCGGGGTGGCCGCGCTATCCGCCTGCTTCTTCTCGGCCGCAAGCGCCTTCTGCATCTCTTTCTTCTTCTGGGCGATCTGGCGCTGGACCTCTTCTTCGACCTTCTTCGCGTCGATCGTGGGCGCGGCGGTCGGCACGACGGCGGGCGCCGGAATCGGGGTGGCCGGCGCGGGCGTGGGCCGGGGGGCGACGGGCGGCGCCGGCTTGCGCGCCGTCAACCAGAAAATGCCGGCGCCGAGCGCGAGCACGGCGACGGCGATCGTCGCGATCAGCGCCGTCCGGCTCTTCGCCTCGGACTCGGTCGGACGCGACGCGTAGGAGCCGAAGACGCCGGGAGCCGTGCCCTGGCGTGGAGGCGCCGCCGCGGCCGCGGGCTTCTCTGCGGGCGCGTGAGCCGGCGCCTCGGGAGCGGGAGCCTTCGAAACGGTGCCCGTGCGGCGCGCGACCGGCGCCGCCTTGGCGCGCCGCGGCTTCTGCTCGACCTCGGCCTCGGGCACCGCGCGGGCGGCCTCGCGCGCCCGGGCTTCGGCGACCGCGGACTCTTCCGCCTGGAGCCGGTGGAGGAAGATCGCGAGGTCGGCGCTGCCCGGCGCGGGCGAGTACGAGTACAGAACCTGTTCGAGGTCGCGCAGCAGGTCCGACGCGTTCGCATAGCGGTCCTCGGGCTCCTTCGCGAGCGCGCGGAGCACGACGCCGTCGAGCGCCTTCGGCACGTCGGGGTTGACGGCCGAGGGCGGCTCGGCGATGGCCTTGCGAACGTTCTCGAGCACCGTCATGTCCGAGTCGCCGTGGAAGAGCTTCTGCTCCGTCAGCAGCTCGTAGAGCACGCTGCCGAGGGAGAAGAGATCGCTGCGCCGGTCGATCGGCTTTCCCCACGCCTGCTCGGGGGACATGTACTGGATCTTGCCTTTGAGCGCGCCCGACTCGGTCTGCGAGACCTTGGACGCCGCCTTCGCGATCCCGAAGTCGCAGAGCTTGATGTCACCCTCGTACGAAATCAGGATGTTCTGCGGCGAGACGTCGCGATGCACGATGTGCAGGTCGCGTCCCTCCGCGTCGCGGCGCCGGTGCGCATAGTCGAGCGCCGAGGCCACCTTGGACGCGATGTACACCGCGAGCGGCACCGGCAGGGGCGTGCCGAGCTCGCGCGCCGAGTCGAGGATCGCGCGCAGGTCGCGCCCCTCGACGTGCTCCATCGCGATGAAGTAACCGCCGCCCTCGATTTTTCCGAGGTCGTAGATGTGGACGATGTTCGGGTGGTTCAGCTGCGCCGCGAGCTTGGCCTCGTCGGCGAACATCGTGATGAATCCTTCGTTGTCGGCGAGGTGCGGAAGGATCTTCTTGATCGCGACGATCTTCTGGAAGCCCTCGACGCCGCTGCGCCGCGCGCGGTAAAGCTCGGCCATGCCGCCGGACGCGATCCGCTCCAGGATCTCGTACTGCCCGTAGTGGTCGGAGACGGAGGCCCCCTCGCCGGCGGCGGGCGCGGCCGATACGGGAGCCACCGGGACCGGCGCCGGCGGCGCGGGCGCGGGCTTCGGCACGGCGGCTGGCTGCGGAGGCGCCGGCTTCGAGGCCGCCGGAGGAGGCGGGGGCGCCGCGGGCGGCCTGGCGGCCGACAACGGCGGCAGGGGCGTGCGATCGGCCGCCGGCCGCGGCTTGGGCGGAGTCGGCAGCCCCGACAGCGTGTCGGAGATCATCCGGTCGATGTCGGCATCGCCGGAGAACTTCTTTGCGGCCGGCGGCGCAGGCGCGGGAGTCTTCTCGGTCGGACGCCCGCCGAGCATTCCGGAGAGCGTCTCGCGCAGCCGCTGCTCGACGTCGGTCGCCGGCGGCGCCGGTGCCTTCGCCGGGATCGGAGCCGGAGGCGGAGTCGGTGCGGGTTTCGCGGCCGGCGCCACGGGAGCCGGACGTTTCGCCTCATTCGCCGGCGCCTCTCCGGCGACGTCCTTCAGAACGTCGGCGAAGATGTCGGAGGCCGTCAGCTCCGGGCCGGAAGGCGCCGAGGCCATCGGGATGCGAACGGTCTTCGCGCCGACGTCGGTCGCGTCGATCGCGGAGCGCACGGCGCTTCGCAGCGCGTCGTCGGTGAACGGCTTGACGAGAAGGTCGAACGCGCCGACCTTCTGGGCGTCGGCCTTGGGGTTGCTGCCTTTGTAGCCCGTGACCATGAGGAGGATCGGCGGGGCCGTCGCGCCGCCCTTCCGCCGGATCTCGCGGATGACCTCTCCCGATGCGAGCCGGGGCAGCATGCCGCCGAGCACGATCGCGTCGTAGTGCGGCTGCGAGGAAAAGGCCGCGAGCCCCTCCTCGCCGTCCCGCGCCACGGAGACCTGGTATTCCGGAGACAACAGTCCCTGGAGCCGTTCCACGGAGCGCGGCTCATAGTCGATGAGAAGGACCCGTTTGGCCATCTGCGAAGTGTCGATTTGCTGGAAAGTTCGCTGTCATGATACAGGACAATCACTCGACTGTCAGGTCCGGCGATCTCTTTCCGCAGGAAGCGCCGCGCGATCGAGCGCCCGCCCGCACATATAATCCCCGCCGAAAAAAGACGAACGGAGTCTCCGATGTCGGGTCATAGCAAGTGGGCAACGATCAAGCACAAGAAGGGCGCGGCCGACGCCAAGCGCGGGCGCCTCTTCACCAAACTCATCAAGGAAATCACCATGGCGGCGCGCCTCGGGGGCGGCGATCCGGGGGGCAATCCGCGCCTGCGCAAGGCGGTGGACGACGCGAAGGCCGTCAACATGCCAGCCGACAACATCAAGCGCGCGATCCAGCGCGGAACGGGAGAGCTGCCCGGCGTCACCTACGAGGAAATCACGTTCGAGGGATATGGCCCGGGCGGCACCGCCGTGCTCATCGAGGCGATGACGGACAACAAGAACCGCACGCTTCCGGAGATCCGGACCATTTTCTCGAAGAACGGCGGCAACCTCGGCGAGTCGGGCTCGGTCCGATTCCTCTTCCAGAAGAAGGGCTACATCACGGTCGAGAAGGACAAGGCGACCGAGGATCAGGTCATGGAGGCGGCGATCGAGGCCGGGGCCGACGATGCGCGCGTTGCCGGCGACGTGCATGAGATTCTGTGCGCGCCGGAAGTCCTCGCCGAGGTCAAGGCGAAGCTCGAGGCGAAAGGCCTGCCGCTGACCGTCGCCGAAGTGGACATGCTGCCCACGACCGAGGTCAAGCTCGACCAGCGCAAAGCCGATCAGATGATGCGCCTCATGGAGGCGCTCGAAGACCATGAAGACGTGCAGCACGTCTGGGCGAATTTCGATTTCGAGGATGCGGGATAGCCGGCTCTCAGCTCTCAGCTATCAGCTATCAGCTATCAGCCCGAGTCGAACGAATCGTTCCGGCTGAGAGCTGAAAGCTGATAGCTGAAAGCTCGTGAGAATCCTCGGCCTCGATCCCGGCACGGCGGCGACGGGCTACGGCGTGGTCCTCTTCGAGGCCGGGAGCCTGCATCTCGAGCGGTGCGGCGTGTGGCGTCCTCCCGCAGGCGCCGGGCTGCCCGAGAAGCTCCAGATGATCTTTTGCGCGGCCCGAGCCCTCATCGCCGAGTGCCGCCCGGCGGCCGTGTCGGTCGAGACGGTGTTCGCGGCCAAGAACGTCGCCTCGACGGTCAAGCTCGCCCATGCCCGCGGCGTGCTCCTCGCGGCCGCCGCCGAGAACGGCCTCCCGGTCTTCGAGTACGAGCCCCGGCTGGTGAAGAAGGCCATCGTCGGCTACGGGCAGGCCGAGAAAACGCAGGTCCGGGCGATGGTCCTGTCGCTGCTCGCCCGGCAGAGATCGCGGATTCCGCTCGACGCGGCCGACGCTCTGGCCGTCGCCATCTGCCACGTGCACGCGGCCCCCCGCGGCTGCTGAAAGGACCTCCGGCGCGGGCCGGCCGGCGCTTCCTTGCTATCATGACCGCCAAGGCATGTCGTTTCAGGGATCCATCCAGGAGCTTCCGGTCCCGGACATCATTCAGCTCGTCTCGGTCTCGGGCAAGACCGGAATGTTCACGCTCGTGCGCGGCGCCGAGCGGGGATTCATCTATCTAAAAAACGGACAGATGATCCACGCCAAGGTCGGCGAGATGACGGGCGAGGAAGCGGTCTACGCACTGGCCATCTGGTCCACCGGCGAGTTCCAGTTCACGCAGGGCGAGGAGCCCGACACCACCACGATCGACAAGCCGAACACGAGCCTGCTCATGGAGTCGGCGCGCCGCCTGGACGAGTGGAAGGTCCTGTCGCGCAAGATCCCCGGGCTCGACTACGTTCCCGTGCTTCAGCCCCGCAATCTCGCCGAGCCGGTCACGCTCTCGCCGCCGGAGTGGAACCTCGTCATCCACATCGACGGCAAGCGGTCGCTCGAGGATCTCTCGCGCGCGATGGGCTCGTCTTCGTTCGACACCGCGAAGGTCCTGTACGGGCTCATCACGGCGGGACTCGCGGAGATGCGCTCGAAGGAGACCGCGCGCCCGACGTCGGCGCCCGCGCCCGCCGCGATGCTGGGCGACGAGAAGAAGATCCTGATGATCCTCTGCACCCGCGTGAAGCAGGAAGCGGAGGTGGCGCTCGGCGAATCGAATCTGCCGAACCTGGAGCGACCCTACCGGCAGGCGCTCTCGGAGATCGACCAGGGACGCGGCGTCGAGGCGGTGCGGGACCTGATCCGGCAGACCGAGAAGGCGATCTCCGCCCTGCGCGGGCCCGCGCGGGTCAAGGCGTTCCAGGACAAGATGTCCCTGGTCATGCAGCCAAAAGTCTAGGTTCGCTTCCGTCGCCTTCGCTCGCTCGGGGCCTGCTTCGCACCGACGGGTCGCTCGTCCAAAGGGACTCGACGACCCGCCTGGCCCTTCGCGGCGCTCCGGCTCCCGCGGCGCGCGGCCTCCTCCCTCGGTTACTTCGGGAGCTACCGCGCTCCGCGAGCGATCAGGCCATTCTGGCGGATGTTCCGCACCCACCCTGCGGAGGAAGAGGAACCCCCAAACCCCAAAAAACCGAGGGAAATCGGCGGTCCCGCCTTTGGCGCGCCGCCTAAGGGCCTGAGATAGATAAACTTGTTTGGCAATTAGGCACTTTTAGCTTATTCTATTAGGCAGTCCCCTGGTCGTCCAATCGAAAGGAGATTGCATGAAGGCAAAGCGGACCGCGCTCCTCGTGGTGCTGGCGTGCCTGATCGGCGCCGCGGCACCCGCGCAGCTCGCCGTGAACAATCAAGGCGACATCGGTCTGTTCACGATCCCGACGGCCGACCAGCCGCAGCCCGGACACTTCACGCTGGGCGTGTATGGATGGCTCGATCAGATGGTCGCCGGAGACCTCCCCGGAAATGACACGCTCTTCCGCGACCGCACCTACCGCCACACCGCCGGCGAGTTCTCGCTCGGCTTCGCCTTCAACAAGTACTGGTCGATCTTCGCGAGCTTCGGCGGCGAGAACTACCACAGCCGCGGCGGCTGGCAGGGCGGCGCCATCAACGGCACGCTCCTTCCGGCGCCGTTCTCCTCCAACGAGGCGATGAAGGTCCGCATCGGCACGAAAGTCACGTTGTATTCGGAGAACGACGCGAACTTCCGCGTCGGTCTCTGGCTCGCCGCTCACGCGCCGGTCAACAACGCGACCCTCGAGATCAACGGCGTCCCGTCCGACGAGCAGATCAACTCGCGCCGCACCGACTGGGAGTGGGGCGGCGTCGTCACCCGGGGCATCTTCACGGGCATGGTGTCGTACACGCTCGCGGGCCATCAGGATTTCGACGTGCGCCCGGCCAACCTGCTGCGGTTCGCCGCCGGCGTGGACGTCCCGATGGCCGGTCTGCCGGTCCACATCATCAGCGAAATCGACCGCACGATCTACGACGGCGGCGACGTTCCCGAGCCCAACCAGTCGCTCCTGAACGCGGGCGTCCGGTTCTGGCTGGCCGACACGGGCGTCGCGGTGTCGACGGCGTTCAACGTCAACATGGATCTCCTCTTCAAGCACGGCAACAATCCGACCCCCTTCGGCGGGATCATCGGCATCACCTACGCCGCCTGGCCCCCTCCGCCGCCGGCTCCCGTCGCGGTTCCCCCGCCGGCGCCGTCGACGCCCGTTGTCGTCGAGGAGTCGAAGGCGGCCCCGGCGCCCGCTCCGGCTCCCGCGCCCGCGCCCCCCCCGCCGGCCGCCCCCAAGAAGACGACCGACGAGATCTTCTTCGACGCCGGCAGCGCCCGCCTGACCAACATCGCCAAGGCGATGCTCGACGGCATCGCCCTGCGCATGAAGAACGACCTCAACGCGACGGCCGTCATCACGGGCTATACGGACAACTCGGGCAAGAAGGAAGACGCCAACGTCGCCATCTCCGCCAAGCGGGCGGAGGCCGCCAAGGAGTACCTCGTCACCCGGCACGGGATCGACCCCAACCGGATCAGCACGGCCGCCAAGGGCTCCTCGGAGGCGGGTTACGACAATTCGACGCCGGAAGGACGGGCCAAGAACCGCCGGGCCGTAATTGTGGTAACACTCGTCTCCGGAGCGTGAGTAAACCCGACCCTTCGCACGACACCGAGCCCCCTCCCGCGGAGGGGGCTTTTTTGACTCCGGCCACGAAACCGGCCGGAAGCCCGGCCTCGGGTCCCCGCTCGACCGGCGCGGCGATCCTTTCGGCCGTGGCGATCATCGCGCTGCTCTACTTCGGGAGAAACCTCTTCGTCGTCGTGGCGTTCGCCCTCTTCCTCGCGTTCGCCCTGCGGCCCTTCGTCTCGCTTCTGGAGCGGGCGCGCGTGCCCCGCATCGCGGCGATCCTGATGCTCCTGTTCGTGTTGATCGGCGCGATCGTGCTCCTCGTGATCAACGTCACCGCGCAGCTCAACCTCTTCTACAGCGACCTGCCCCGGTACCAGGCGCGCATCCGCCAGCTCCTCACGAACGTGATGGACTTCATCAACACGCTCCGCGAGCGGATGGGCAACATCCTGCCGGCCGACCAGCGCGGCGTGCGCGAGGTCAAGATCAGCGAGTCCCCCCTCGACACGACGCGCGCGCTGTTCGCGCAGATCGGGGACGTGATCCAGTTCGTGCTCTACGCCGCCGCGGTGCCGTTCCTGACGCTCTTCATGCTGAAGGACCGCGAAAAGTTCGCGCGCGTCATCGAAGGCCTCCTGACCAAGAGCCCGCGCTACGGCCGCACGCACGTGACCGGCGCGATCTCGCGCGCGATGACCGCCTATGCGCTGGGACTCTCGTTCGTGATGCTCATCATGGCGGCGGCCACGACGATCGCCCTCATGGTGCTGCAGATCAACTACTACTACATCCTCGGGCCGATCGCGGGCCTCGCGATCCTCCTCCCCTACGTCGGCGTGATCTTCTCGACCGTGCCGGCGATCGCGGTCGCCTACTTCCAGTACGACGGCCGCAAAGCGCTCGCCGTCTTCGCCGTCTACTCGCTCCTGCAGTTCCTCGAGGGCAACGTCCTGACGCCGCTCATCGTGGGCGGGCGCGTGCGCCTCTTCCCCCTGACCGTCATGGTGGCGTTCATCTTCTGGGGGCTGCTCTGGGGGATCCCGGGAGCGATCCTGGCGGTCCCCCTGACATCCGCCCTGAAAGTCGTCTGCGAGAACGTGGCGGGGTGGGAGGGGTTCGCCCGATTGCTGGGCGAGCCGGACCCGCCGCCCGAAGCCGTCTAGCTCGGACTCGAAGGTCTCAGTCGCGGCGGCCGAGCGAGAGCACGCTGCCGACGAACCCCGCCACGAGGCCCGCGAGCGGCACGAGGAGCGCCGTGGGCAAATCCAGGAAGCGCACCCAGAGCACGGCGATCACCGGGTGCGGGTCCCGGGCGAGCCAGGCGGCCGCGGTCCGGTAGGTCGCGTAGAGGAGGAAGAGCGCGACCCCTCCCCCGGCGAGGCCTTCGGCCGACGCGTACAGCCAGAAAGGCGCGCGGATCGCCGCCTCGGTCGCGCCCATGAGGCGCATGATTTCGATCTCCTCGCGGTGCAGATCGAGCGCGAGCCGGACCGCCGACGCGACCGAGAGGACCGCCGCAATCGAGAGAACGGCCCCGAGGAAGATGCCGGCTCCGCGGAGAAGCTTCACGGCGTCGTGGAAGCGCCGGCCGAAGTCCTCCTCCGACTCGGCCGAGTCCACGCCCGGCAGCGCGCGCGCCGCGCCGGCGATCGCGCGTCCCGAGCCGACGGGCGCCGAGGCCGCGAGCATCACCTCGAGCGAAGGAGGAAACGGGGCCTCCTCGAGCCCCGAGATGGCCGCGGCCAGATCCGGGTATGCACTCCGGAAGCGCTCGAGGGCGGCGGCGCTCGACACGATGCGCACTTTCGCGATACGGCGGTCGGTCGCGAGGCGGTCGGCGACGGCGTGCGGATCGGCCGTCGGCGCGAGCGTCACGACGACGCCGACGGGCTCCGCCTCGGAGGCCGCGAGACGCGCGAGGTTCCTCGAGATGAGAACGAGCAGCCCCGGAACGTAGAGCGCCAGCGCGATCAGCAGGACGGCCATGGCCGTCTGCCGGCGGCCGCTCCGCGCGATGGAGAGCGCCTCTCCCACGACGTAGCGAGGCTTCATTGGAGCTGTCAGCCGTCAGCTTTCAGCCCTCAGCCAGAAGGCGACCGGTGCACGCCTGATAGCTGATCGCTGACAGCTGATAGCTACCCCAAAGGCAGGAAGGGAACTTCGCGCACCAGGCCGGGCGCCTCGCGCGCCATCTCGCGCTCCCGCAGGTGGCCGCGGTCGAGCGTCAAGACGCGTTTGCCCATGCGGCGGATGAGCTCGATGTCGTGGGTCGCGACGAGCACCGTCGTGCCCCGGATGTTGATCTCCGCGAAGAGCCGCATGATCTCTTCCGAGAGCGCCGGGTCGAGGTTTCCG
>DATJZU010000162.1:0-4103 GCA_035498835.1 Thermoanaerobaculia bacterium | reverse complement strand
CACGCTGCGCCGCGATCCCGAGCAGCCCGGCGACACGCTCGTGTGGAAGAGCGCGCGCGTGATCGAGCGCGGCGGAAAGAAGTACGGCTACATCCGTCTCTGGGGGATGAGCGCGGAGACGGCGCTCGCGGTGGTCGATCTCCTGCTCGACCGCGAGGAGGCGGCGCGCGCAAAGCCGGAGCTCGCCGGCTGGCCGGCGATCGAGGGCGTGCTGCTGGACGTGCGCGCCAACAGCGGTGGATACGACCCGGACATCCTCACGACGTTCCTGCGCGGCCGGTGGAGCGCAGGCGATTACGAGGTCGTGACGCGCGAGGGGAGCCGCCTGTCCCCGCCCGTCTATCGCCCGCTCCCGGTGGCGCTTCTGGTCAACTCGGGCACGGCGAGCGCGGGAGAGGCTCTGGCGCTCACGTTCCGCGCGCACGGGATCGGCCCGATCGTCGGCGAGGCGACGGCCGGGATGCTTTCGGGCGGCGCCGCCGCCGACAAGCTCTCGGACGGCTCGACCCTCTTCATCTCGCGCCGCGCGATCCGGGACCGCGACGGAAAGTCCTACGAAGGGCGCGGCCTCGATCCCGACGTCGTCGTGCCCGACCGGCCGCCGGCGGCGCCCGGGCAGGAGGACGCGATCGTCGAAGCGGGCATCCGGGCGCTCGCGAATCCCCGCCCCCTCTCCCCGTGACGGGAGAGGGTTCCCCCTGCGGTATCCTCGTCGCGTGACGCCGCGCGACACATGGCGCCGGACGACGGTCATCTGCGTCCGCCAGGACGGGCACGTCGCCATGGCCTCGGACGGCCAGGTCACGGTCGGCACGACCATCATGAAGCAGACGGCCGCCAAGATCCGGAGGCTCAAGGGTGGCGACGTTCTCGCCGGCTTTGCCGGCTCCTCGGCCGACGCGTTCGCCCTCTTCTCGCGCTTCGAGATGAAGCTCGAGGAGTTCCGCGGCAACCTCGACCGCTCGGCGATCGAGCTCGCCAAGGACTGGCGGACCGACAAGATGCTGCGGCAGCTCGAGGCGCTCCTGATCGTCTCGGACAAGAACACGTCGCTCCTCATCTCGGGCACGGGCGACCTGATCTCGCCCGAGGAGGGCGTGCTGGCGGTCGGCTCCGGCGGCCCCTACGCGCTCGCGGCCGCGCGCGCCCTCCTGAAGCATCGTCCGGATCTGGGAGCGGCGGCGATCGCGCGGGAAGCGCTGACGATCGCGGCCGGCATCGACATCTATACGAATGACCGAATTACACTCGAGGAGATTTGAGTCGTCGGTCGTCGGTTTTCAGTTCTCGGCTCGGAACTGAGAACTTTGAACTGACAACTGAGAACTAATATGGTTTTCCTGATGCCCGGCGAAAAGGCCGAGGAGACCGTCGCGAAATCCTCGGCATCGCTGACGCCGCGCGAGATCGTGGCGGAGCTCGACAAGTTCATCGTCGGCCAGAAGAGGGCCAAGAAGGCGGTCGCGGTCGCGCTGCGCAACCGCTGGCGTCGCCAGCGGCTCGACCCGGAGATGGCGCGGGAAATCCTGCCGAAAAACATCCTGATGATGGGCCCGACCGGGGTCGGCAAGACGGAGATCGCGCGGCGCCTGGCGCGGCTCGCGGCCGCGCCTTTTCTCAAGGTCGAGGCCTCGAAATTCACCGAGGTCGGCTACGTCGGGCGCGACGTCGAGTCGATCGTGCGCGATCTGACCGAGGTCGCCGTCCAGATGGTTCGCGAGGAGAAGACGGCGGAGAACCGCGAGCGGGCACGCGCGCGGACCGAGCAGCGCCTGCTCGAGCTTCTCCTTCCGTCGCTGCCGGAGAGCCAGGGCGAGGAAGCGCGCGCGCGCCTGCGCGCGATGCTCCGCGACGGCCAGCTCGAGGATCGGATGGTCGAGGTCGAAGTCGCCGACAAGACGTTCCCGTCCTTCGAGATCGTGACGAATCAGGGCGTCGAGGAGATGGACATCAACG
Source organism: Thermoanaerobaculia bacterium (assembly GCA_035498835.1). Taxonomy (GTDB): domain Bacteria; phylum Acidobacteriota; class Thermoanaerobaculia; order UBA5066; family Gp7-AA6; genus DATBFU01. Next base: position 2,147 of record DATJZU010000162.1, on the reverse strand, counting down.
TCAAGGAGATGCTGCCGGGCCTCTTCGGCGGAAAGAAGAAGCGGCGCAAGACCTCCGTCTCCGAGGCGCGCGAGATCCTGCAGGCCGAGGAGGAAGGCCGCCTCGTGGACCCGGGCCAGGTCGCGCGCGAGGCGGTCGAGCGCGCACAGGCCTCGGGCATCGTCTTCATCGACGAGATCGACAAGGTGGCCGGCCGCGAGTCGGGCCGCGGCCCCGACGTCTCGCGCGAGGGCGTCCAGCGGGACCTGCTGCCGATCGTCGAAGGGACCGCGGTCAACACGAAGTACGGGTTCGTCAAGACGGACCACGTCCTCTTCATCGCGGCCGGCGCCTTCCACGTCTCGAAGCCGTCGGACCTGATCCCGGAGCTCCAGGGCCGGTTCCCGATCCGCGTCGAGCTCGACTCGCTGACCGAAAAAGACTTCGTCCGCATCCTGACCGAGCCGGAGAACGCGCTCCTGAAGCAGTATCGCGCGCTGCTCGGCGCCGAGCAGGTCGAGCTCTCGTTCTCCGACGACGCCGTGCGCGAGATCGCCCGCGACGCGGAGCTCGTCAACCGCTCGCTCGAGAACATCGGCGCGCGGCGGCTCCACACGATCCTGGAGCACCTGCTCGAGGACATCTCCTTCGCCGGCCCCGAGAACGCCGGCCGCAAGATCGCGATCGAGGTCGAGGACGTGCGCGCCGCGCTGTCGGATGTCGTCAAGGATCAGGACATCTCGCGCTACGTCCTGTGAAGCGCGCGCTCCGCGCCCTGCTTCCGGCTCTCGCGATCCTCGTCTCCTTCTGCGGCCGCAAAGCCGATCCGACGCCGCCGCTGCCCCGCGGGCCGCGGGCCGTCTCGGACCTCTCCGTCGAGCAGGAGGGTGACGAGGCCGTCCTCACGTTCACGTATCCCGACCGGCTGCTGACCGGCGCGCCGCTCACGGATCTCGCCGAGATCGACGTGTACCGCGTGACGGGCGCAAGCCCGATGCTTACGGGGCCCTCGGGTGCGTCGGGCTCGAAGCCGGGAGGCCCTCCCGCGCCGCGCACCGACGAAGCGCCCGGAGCCGCCGCCCGCCGGGCGGCGCAGTCGACGCGCCTCGCGGAGGAGGCCTTCTACCGCGAAGCCAGGCCCGTCGCGACGCTGCCGGCCGGAGCGCTCGGGCAATACTCGCGCGGTGCGAGCGTCGTCTATCGCGATCCCCTGATGCCGCTTCTCCAGAAAGACAGCGTGCCCACGCTCGCGTGGTCGGTCGTTTCGGTGCGCCGCGACGGCGAGAAGAGCCCGCTGTCGAACATCGTGACCCTCTCGCCCGAGGTACCGCCGGCGGCTCCGGTGCTCGGATCGGTCGTCGCGGAGGAAGGGAAGGTCTGCCTCGACTGGACCGCGCCGTCGGACGACCTTCTCGGCCGGCCGATCGCCGTCGGCGGCTATTTCGTCTATCGCCGCATGCTGCCGCAGGAGGAATACGAGCGGCCGCTCAACGCCGCCGCCGTCTCGGACACGAGCTTCGTGGACACGGCGGTCAGCCACGGCGCGGCGTACTTCTACACAGTGCGCGCGACGGCCCTCGGAAAGCCGCGGATCGAAGGACCGCCGTCGGACGAGGCGGGCATCCTCTACCGCGACGTGTATCCGCCCGCGGCTCCCGCGCGCCTCGATGCGCTGACCGAAGCGAAGCTCGTGCGGCTCGTCTGGGATCCCTCGGCGTCGGCCGACGTCGCGGGGTATCTCGTGTACCGCGCCGTGGACGAGGGGCCGCCGGCGCCGCTCACCGAGAAGCCGGTGACCGACACTTTTTTCACCGACGAGAACGTGCCGGAGGGCAAGCGCTCGCGCTACACCGTCCGCGCCGTGGACGGGCACGGCAACCTGTCCCCGCCGTCGCCCGAGGCCGTCGCCGAGCCGTACTGATGGATCGCCCCTCCGCGGCCGCTACGGCCCGTACAGCTTCAGGCCGAATGCGTTGACGAGGAATTTCGCCATGGCGTCGCGCGCGACGGTGTCGGTCGGGCAATAAGTCGTCGCCCCGCATCCGCCGACGATTCCCTTGGCCCACAGGTAGTGGACGTGCTTGCAGAAGCCGTCGGTCACGGGCACGTCGGTGAAGTGGATGTTCATGCTCGCGGCGTCGCAGCTGTAGGCGAGGGAAGTCACGGGA
>DATJZU010000161.1:0-2025 GCA_035498835.1 Thermoanaerobaculia bacterium | reverse complement strand
GGAAAGACTTGCCGGCGGATGCCTAGGGGCGATGCGCGTGGTGGACGTTCGGGTGGACCCTCGAGAGCGACATGGGATCGAGGATCGACAGGCGCTCGACCTTCCGGCGCCGGCCGACGAGAACGACGACGATCGCGAGCCCGGCGGCGGCCAGGACCACGAGAGCCCAGTTTCCGAGCTCGAACGGAGTCGAGGTCTTCTCCTCGCGCATCGCGCTCGCGGCCGTCTTACTCGCGGCGGCGGGCTCTTCGACGACCTGAGGCGGCGGCGGAGGCTGCGGCGGCTCCGCGCTCGTCGCGGCACCCGCCGACTCGACTCCCGCCGCGGTCGGGGCGGTGGAAGATGACGACGAGCCGGCGGCCGGCGGGGGCGCCGAAGAGGAGGACGGAGGCGCGGCGACCGGAGCGCTCGCGCTCGGCGTCCTCGTGGGCCGCGGCGCTCGCCTCGAGGGCGCCGCCGTGACCTCCGGCGTCGTCTCCGGCGTCGCGACCGGCGTCAGGAGGTTGGGCGTCGCCTGGACGAGCGGCGTCGCAGGCTCGGAACCGGGCGGCGGCGGAATTTGCGGGGCGGCCGTCACCTCGGGCGGCGGCACGGATCCCGGCGTCGGATCGGAATCCTGGGCGAGCGCAATGCCCGCCGCGAGGACGAAGGCGAAAGACGAGACGAGAATTCCTCTGCGGAATCTCATGTGATGCTCCTTTCCGGCGAGCGCGGCCAGGGTTGCCGCGTCGCATTCGCCACGAGAGCAAGGGAGCAGAATCCGTGCCACTCCGCCGGCCGCGATGCAACGCGGGACGGACGAAGCGTGTTGAATGGAGCGATGTCCGTCCTGCCGACGATCATCGAGGCGCCCTCGAACCTCGGCCTGAAGCCGCCGCGTCCCGGCGCCGAACCGGGCGTACGGCGTCTGCCGGAGGCGCTCGCCGCAGCGGGGCTGCCCGCGGCGTTGCCGGCGCGATGGGGAGGGCGCGTCCCGCCGCCGCGCTACGCGCCGGACGTCGATTCGGAGACGGGAATTCGGAACGCGCCCGCACTCGCGCGCTACCTGGTCGCGCTGGCCGATCGCATCGGCGGGGCGCTCGACCGCGGCGAGCTTCCCCTCGTGCTCGGCGGCGACTGCTCGATCCTTCTCGGATCGCTCCTCGCACTCCGGCGCCGCGGGCGCTCGGGTCTCTTCTTTCTGGACGGGCACGCCGATTTCGCCACGCCGCAGTCCTCGCCGTCGCGGGCGGCCGCCGGGATGGATCTCGCGCTCGCGACCGGTATCGGACCGAACCTTCTCGCAAACCTCGAAGGCCTGCGGCCGCTCGTCCGCTCCGAAGACGTCGTCGCGATCGGGTTTCGCGACGAGACGCCGCCGCCGCCGATCGCGGGGTGGAGCATCGAGCGCCTTCGCGCGGCCGGCCCGACCGAGATCGCACGTCGCGAGGCCGAGCGCCTCGCGGCCGCGGGAGCGCCGCGCTTCTGGATTCACGTCGACGCCGACGTGCTCGACCCGTCGGTCATGGCCGCCGTGGACACGCCCGAGCCGGGCGGCCTGCGGCTCGAAGAGCTCGCGATGCTCCTGCGCGCGCTGCTCGCGACCGGGCGGGTGGCCGGCGTGCAGGTGTGCATCTACGACCCGGACCTCGACCCCGAGCGGCGATACGCGCGGTCGTTGTGCGGCGTGCTCGCCGCGGCGTTCGACGGCGGCCGGGCGGCGTCATGACCGTCGCGATCCGCCGGCGCTTGGCCGCCATCGATTGGGACGCGGCGCGGGCCTCACTCGACGCGGAGGGCTTCGCGCGCCTTCCGCCGCTGCTGACGCCGTCGGAATGCGCCGGCGTCTCGGCGCTCTTCGAGGAGGACGGGCGCTTCCGCTCGACGATCGAGATGGCGCGGCACGGGTACGGCGAAGGGCGGTACCGGTACTTCGCCGAGCCGCTGCCGCCGATCGTGCGCGAGCTCCGGGCGCAGGCATACCCGCACCTGGTGCCCGTGGCCAACGCCTGGGCCGCGGCCCTGCGGCAGGAGACGCGCTTCCCG
>DATJZU010000160.1:0-6039 GCA_035498835.1 Thermoanaerobaculia bacterium | reverse complement strand
ATGAACATCATCGAAACTTCCGCCCTCACCAAGACCTTCGGCACCAACGGCGTGGCCGTCCACGCGCTGCGCGGCATCGATCTCGCGATCGCGCGCGGGGAGTTCGTGGCGCTCATCGGGCCGTCGGGCTCGGGCAAATCGACCCTGATGGCGATCCTCGGCTGCCTCGACTCGCCGTCGACGGGCACGTACCGGCTGGACGGCGAGTCCGTCGAGCACCTGACGGGTGCCGAGCTCGCGCGGATCCGCAACGAGAAGATCGGCTTCGTCTTTCAGCAGTACAACCTGCTGCCCAAGGCCTCGGTGCGGCGCAACGTGGAGCTGCCGATGCTCTACGCGGGCGTCGGAAAGAAGGAGCGCCGGGCGCGGGCGCTGGAGATGCTCGAGAAGGTCGGCATCTCGGAGAAGGCGAACGTGCTTCCGGCGGCGCTCTCGGGCGGCCAGCGACAGCGCGTCGCGATCGCGCGCGCCCTCGCGAACCGGCCCTCGGTCCTGCTGGCCGACGAGCCGACCGGCGCGCTCGACTCGCATACCGGGCACGAGATCCTCGAGCTCTTCGGGGAGCTCCATCGACAGGGCAACACCGTCGTCATCGTGACGCACGACCTCTCGATCGCGGCCCTGGCCCAGCGACAGGTCGAGCTGCACGACGGGCTCATCCGCCGCGCGGAAGCGGCCTGAGGGAGCGACCGCCGTGCGCACCGGCGCCTTCGCCGAGAGGGTCCGAAACGCCTGGGTCGAGATCCGGGAGAACCTCGGGCGCGCCGTCCTCCAGTCGCTCGGCGTCGTGCTCGGCGTCGCGTCGGTGCTCGGCGGCTTCTCGATCTCCGACAGCCAGCGCCGCCGGGCCGACGAGCTCTTCATTCGCCTCGGCGGCCTCGACAAGCTGAACGTCCAGCCCTCCGCCGTCGTGCGCGACGGCAGCCCGACCGCGCTGCAGATGGCGAACCTCGGCCTGCGCCGCGACGACGCGAGCGAGGGACAGGATCTGGACGACAAGACCGTCGGCGGCGTCTCGGAGCAGAAGTTCGCGCAGGCGCGCGTCCGTTCGGCGTTCGCGGACCAGGAGCGCGACATTCGCGGCATCGGAGGCGACTTCCTGGCGCTCGACGGCTACGAGATCGACGAGGGGCGCGCGTTCTCCCCGCGGGATCTCGACTCCGCCGCGCCGGTGGCGCTGCTTGGAAGCGAGGCCGCGAGCACCTTCTTTCCGTCCGGCCACGCCGTCGGCCAGGTCATCCGCGTGGGCGAGACGCCGGTGACCGTCGTCGGCGTCTTCCGGGAGCGCGTCTTCCGCTTCCGCAAGAGCGGCCGCAACATTTTCCGGCGCCGCAACCGCATCGTCGCGCTGCCGGCGAGCCTCGTCGCCCAGCGATTCGACGGCGACGCTTACCACCGGCTGGACCGCGTGACGTTCCGGATCCGGAATCTCGACGCCATGGCAGTCTTCTCGAAGCAGCTCTCGGGCATGCTCAAGGCGAACCACAGGCAACAGGACGATTTCCGTCTCGACGACGTCGCCGCGCGCATCAAGAAGGAGCGCAGCCAGGGCGACGTCTACGACTTGATCTTCCTGCTCTCGGGCGCGCTGTCGCTGCTCGGCGGCGGCATCGTCAACGTGAACATCCAGATGGCGACCCTGAAGGAGCGCGTGCGCGAGGTCGGCGTCAAGATGGCGATCGGCGCGCCCGGCCGCGAGATTTTCCAGGAGTTCATGACCGAAGCGATGCTCCTGACCGGTCTCGGGAGTCTCGCCGGGCTCGTGATCGGCGTCGGGTTCTCCAAGATCATCACGATGGCGCTCGGCGTCCCGCTCTTCATGGATCCGAAAAGCTTCCTCTGGGCCTGCGTGCTCGCGACGGTATTCGGCTTCCTCTTCGCGCTCTACCCGGCCTTCAAGGCGAGCCGCCTCTCGCCCATGGAGGCGCTGCGCTATGAGTAGCGAAAGCGCCGTCCTCCCCCTCGTCGCGGCGACGCCCGCCCGGCCGCGCCGCCTGACGTTGCGCAGCCATCTCGCGCTCTACCTCGAAGTCGTGCGCGGCGGCTTCATCGAGCTCTGGGCGCATAAGCTGCGCTCGATCCTCACCCTTACGCTGCTGGCGCTCGGCGTGTTCGCGCTCGTCGTCATGACCTCCGTCCTCGACGGCGTCATGGACAAGATCTCGACGGGCTTCGCCGGCATGAGCTGGGACGGCACCGTGCGCCTCGCCCCCAAGAGCCCGACGACGACCGAGGAGCAGAAGCGGTTCGCGATGAGCCCGGGCCTGCGCTACGAGGATCTCCCGCGCCTGACCGCCCCGCATCCGAAGGTGCTCGCGTTCATTCCGCGCGCCCAGAAGCCGACGGCCGTCCGTGTCGCCGGCGGCACCGAGCGCACGTTCGTCGTCGGCGTCGGCAGCGACTACTCCTTCTGGATGAACCGCCCGATCGGCCTCGGGCGCGGGCTGACGGAAGACGACGGGCGGCGCCGCCTGCTGGTCGCCGTCGTCGGCGCCACGCTCGCGTCCAAGCTCTTCGGCGGCACCGATCCCGTCGGCCGCGACATCGTCGTCGAGGGCTCGCCGTTCCGAATCGTCGGCGTTCAGGCGCCGGGCCAGCTGTTCTCCGACGAAAACTGGTACGACGCGAACGGAATGCTCATCCCCATCGAAACGTACATGGACCGGATCGAGCCCACGCACCAGATCAACCAGATCTCCATCAAGCTGCGCGACAAGAGAGATCTCGGGGAGGTCTCCGCGATGATGATCGCACGGGCGCGGCAGGCGCACCACGGGATCGAGGACGTCGAAACGCTCGACCTCGAGGCCGAGGGCGCGCGCACCTGGCAGAACTTTCTCGACCAGATGCGCGGCTGGACGATCGTGCTGATGAGCCTCGCCGGGACCGTGCTCCTCGTGGGCGGCGTCGGCGTTCTGTCCGTGATGCTGATCTCGTTCTCGGACCGCCGGTACGAGATCGGCCTGCGCAAGGCGATGGGCGCCTCCGACGGCGAGATCCTGACGCAGTTCCTGCTCGAGGCCTGCGTGCTCGCGGCCGTCGGCGCATCGGCGGGGACGTTCTCGGGCGCGGCGCTCTGCAAGGCGCTCGCGCCGAAGTTCCCTTACGGTCTCGTCGTCAACCCGATGGGGCTCGCGGTCGCCTGGGGCGTCGCGCTCGCGCTCGCGCTGGCCTTCGGAATGTACCCGGCCATCCGGGCGTCGCGGCTCTCGCCGATGGAAGCCATGAGATAGACGGTCCGCGCCCGCGAAGGCGCGCGCGTCGAAGCCCCTCGCCCCAGCAGGGGAGAGGGGTTTGGGGTGAGGGTCCCTCGCGCGGCTACCCCGCCGCTTCCTCCGCCTCTCCGAACAGAGACCTCCCCGCGAGCGCCGTCTTCGTCGCCCACCAGGCGACCGCGATGATCGCCCCGACGGCGATCATTCCGGCGTAGAAGTCCCAGCTCGACGGGTCGTTGCTGTAGATGAAATAGCCCGCGAGCCGCCGGCAAATCTCGAATGCGATCGCCGAAAGAACTCCGAATCGGATCGTCACCGCGACGACGGTTCCGATCGACAGGACGGCGACCGCAAAACTGACGGCCTGGCCGGAGCCCCCGAGAATGGTCGCCGCCGAGATGAGCGTAACGACGACGCCCGCGAGCGGGCCGGAGCGCACCAGGGCTCGCGTCAGAACGAGCAGAAACACGATGCCGAGGACCCAAAACATCGAATACTCCATCGGGCTCAGGAGCCACGCCACGGCGCGGGCCGGGTTGACCGGCGCCCCTGCGTCGAAGTCGTGGGGCATCGGTCCGGGGATGCCGAGTTTCATCGGAAGCAGAACCCGGATCGGGCCCAGAAGAAGGCTTGTCGCCGTGCCCGCGGCGGCGCCGATCAGGATGTCGCGGCCGACGAGCGGATCGCGCCAGCTCCCGGACAGAGCGCGCGTCCAGGAAATCAGCATCTCCGGCCAGCGGCGGCGGGCGAACGGCTCGAGCGCCATGTAGAGGATCCAGAACCCGAGCCCCATCCCGGCGGCATTGCAGAATGCCTCGATCAGGAGCCAACCCTCCGGGGCACCTTTCGCGTGGTGGCCGCCGAGGATCCACATCGCGCCCTGCAGGGAGAACGTGAGCACGGCAAGCCGCATCGCCCCGCGCTGGTCGCCCCGGCCCGCGCGCAGGTTGCGCCGGGCGATGAGAGCGCCGCCGATCACGAAGAAGAGAAGAAGCGCTTCGAAGATCAGGTTCCCCGTATCGTCCGACGACGGCGCGTCGGCCGATCTCGTCCAGGGACCGATCCAAAAGAACGAGACCGGACGGCCGCGATAGGACGCCGCCTCGACGCGCATCGTCACACCGGGGCGTTCCGGATGCGGGCCTTCCCACGCGGCGCGAGCCGTGGCGAAGCCGCGGGGAGACCATCGGGGCGCGACCGGCGTGAAGCGCTGGATATCGAGGCCCGCTTCTCGGAACAGGGAGGTCCAGTCGGTCTCCGGCGGCGGCGCCGATTCGTTCGCGAGCTGCGATGGAACGATCGCGAGCCGCACGAGCCGGCCGCGGGGATCGACCCAAACCTCCGCCATGCCGGGCTCGCCCGGCGAAGGATTCGACGAGTCCACGAACGGCGACGGAAAGGGCCCGGTCTCCGCCAGCGCCGGAGCCATGGAGGAAGCCGCCTGGCGGTAGACGAACGCCACGGCGTCCCGCGAGAGACCCGAATCGAGTCCGCCACGCCGCTGAGCCCACTCGAGGAAGCGCTGGTCGGTTCGGAACCAGCTGGCGGAGTCGACGGCCTTTCCGAGCCCCGCCGCCTGAAGAATCTCCCGCGCGCGCTCCCTCAGGACCTCCGGCGGTTTGTCGAGCGCGACGAAGCCGGCGACGTTCGCGCGCGGCGACAGAAAAAACGCCAGGGCGAGTCCCGCCGCAAGAAGGAGGAGAAGCCGTCGGGCCGTCGACGGCGCGAGCGCACCGGTCTGTCCCGCGGCCGCGACCATCTCCGGCGACGGCGTCTCGCCCGCCGCGACGGCGGCCTGCAGCGGATCGCCTCCGGGCAGCGCCGCAGCGACCTGCGCCGCCGAGGACGGACGCTGCCGGGGATCCTTCTCGATGCACCGCAGGATGGCCCGCTCGACCGCTGGCTCCATGCCCGCGACCAGCACCGACGGGCTCGTCGGCGGATCCTCCGCGTGCTTGCGGCGATAGTCCGCGACGCTGCCGGCATCGAAGGCCCGCTTGCCCGTGTAGAGCTCGTAGAGCACGAGACCTAGCGCATAGAGATCGCTTCGAACCGACGCGCCCTTGCCCGCGAACTGCTCGGGCGCCATGTAGGCGGGCGTGCCGCCGATTTCCGACTCGGTTCCGACCTCTCCCGCCGCCACGGCCAGCCCGAAGTCCATGATCCTCGCGCGGCCGCGCCCGTCCACCATCACGTTGGCCGGCTTCAAATCCCGGTGCAGCACCCCACGCTCGTGCGCCGCCGACAACCCCGCGCAGAGCTGCCGCGACAACTCCAACGCCTTGTCCTGCGGCAGTCGCCCGATCCGCCTCAGGAGCGACGCGAGATCCTCGCCGTCCACGTATTCCATCGAGATGAAATGACGGCCATCCACTTCCCCGATGTCGTACACGCGGCACACGTTCGGGTGTGCCACCGAGCGCGCCGTGCGGACCTCGGAGAAGAATCGATCGAGGAGCGTTCGATCGGACGAGAGGCGGTCGGGGAGGAACTTCAGCGCGACCGGCTGCCCGAGCTTCAGGTCATCGGCCCGATAGACCTCTCCCATCCCCCCGCGGCCAATCAATCCGATGATCCGGTACCGCTCCGACAGCACCGTCCCGGGCGTGAACCCGCCCGAGTCGATCGAATCACTCGAGGACAGCCGCCCGACGGGGGAGGACGGAACGCGCCGCGCCGACGCCGCGACCGACGGCGTCGCGAGACCGGTCGGAAGCTGCGAAACCGAAGACACCGCCTCGCCGCAGGAGGGACAGTAGCGGGCAGAGCCGACGACGTCGGAAGAGCAGGCGGGGCACTTTTTCGTCGCCGATTCCATGTGGCG
>DATJZU010000159.1:0-5343 GCA_035498835.1 Thermoanaerobaculia bacterium | reverse complement strand
TTACCTCGCGAACTCGTCGGCCGTGGCCGAGCGCATCCGGCGCCGCTACGGCCGCGAGGCGGACGTCTGCCACCCGCCGGTGGATGTCGCGTTCTTCGCGCCGGCGGAAACGGCCGACGCGCGCGCCGACTTCCTCCTCGCTGTCGGCGCGCTCGTTCCGTACAAGTGTTTCGATCTCGCGATCGCGGCCGCGCGGACGGTCGGGCGCCGCCTCGTGATCGTCGGCAAGGGACCCGAGCGCGCGCGGCTCGCCGCCGGCGCCGGGCCGTCGGTCGAGTTCGCCGCCGATGTCCCGCGGGAGCGGCTGCGCGACCTGTACCGGACCTGCGCCTTCTTCGTGCAGCCGGGCGAAGAGGACTTCGGCATCGCCGCCGCCGAGGCCGTCGCCTGCGGCGCGCCGGTCGTGGCGCTCGGCCGCGGCGGAGTGCGCGACATCGTGCGCGACGGCGTCGAAGGCGTCCTCTTCGAGGATCCGACCGCCGCGGGCCTCGCGGCCGCCCTCGCGCGGGCGGAGCGCCTGAGGTTCGATTACACTGAAATGCGGCGGTCCGCCGGACGTTTCGCGCCGGATCGATTCGCGCGCGAAATTCGGCGCGCCGTCCAGGAAGTGACGACCCCGAAGGCCGACGCGTGATCCGAAAATCCACCCGCCGCATCGCCCTCATGCTTCTCGCCTGCGATCTCGCGGCGACGCTCTTCGCCCTGGTCGCGGCGTACGACCTCCGCTTCCGCGCGGAGATCGTGCCCGTCACCAAGGGCGTCCCGGATCCCGCCGACTACTACCGCCTCTTCCCTCTCATGGCGGTCCTCTGGCCGATCGTCTACTACTTCTACGGCCTCTATCAGGTCCGCCGCCACCACACGCGCATGGAGGAGGGCCTCGCGATCCTCGTCGCGACCGGGCTCGCGACCCTGCTCTTGACCGGGGTCGCCACGTTCTCGCACGGCTTCACGTACTCGCGTCTCGTACTGGTTCTCTTCTTCGGCCTCGATGTCTTCTTCGTCTTCGCGGCCCGGACCGCGGTCCGCCGGTATCTGGAGGAAGCCTGGCGCCACGGCGTCGGCGTGCGCCAGGTTCTCGTGGTCGGCGCCGGGCACCTGGGCCGCGCCGTGGTCGAGAAGCTCGCCGAGCATCCCGAGGCGGGCCTGCGCGCCGTGGGGCTCCTCGACGACGACCCGGCCAAGCGCGACACGACGATCGCCGGAATTCCCGTCATCGGCACGACGTCCGACGTCGCGCGCGTCGTCGAAGCGCGCGGCATCGACACGGTCTTCCTCGCGCTGCCGCTCGAGGCGCACCGCGCGATGTTCGCGGTGTTGAAGGAGGTCGGGCGCACGGTGGCCGACGTGCGCGTCGTGCCGGATCTCCTGCAGCACATTACGTTCCGCGCCGGCGTCGAGGACCTGGACGGCCTGCCCGTCGTGCACCTGACGCAAACGCCGCTGACGGGCTGGATGAGCCTCACGAAGCGCGCGCTCGACATCGGGATCTCTCTCGGCGCGCTCGCGTTCTTCTCGCCGCTCTTCGGGCTCATCGCGCTCGCGATCCGCCTCGAGGACCGCGGTCCCGTCTTCTACCGGCAGACGCGCATGGGACTCGACGGCCGCCCCTTCGACATCCTGAAGTTCCGGTCCATGCGCCCGGGCGCCGAGGACGAATCCGGCCCGGTCTGGTCCGCGCCGGACGATCCGCGGCGCACGCGGATCGGGCGTTTTCTGCGCGCCACGAGCCTCGACGAGTTGCCGCAGCTCGTCAACGTCCTGCGCGGCGAAATGTCCGTCGTCGGCCCTCGCCCGGAGCGCCCCGAGTTCGTGCGCGACTTCAAGGACCGGTTCCCGCAGTACATGGTCCGCCATCGCGTCCGCGCGGGCATCACGGGATGGGCGCAGGTCAACGGCTGGCGCGGGAACACGAGCCTCTCGAAGCGGATCGAGTACGACCTCTACTACATCGAGAACTGGTCCCTGGCGCTCGATCTCAAGATCCTCTGGATGACGGTCAAGCACGGTTTCCTCCACCGGAACGCGTATTGATCGCCGCCGTCCTGACGGCCCTGCTGGCCGCGGTGCCGGCGCTCGAGCCGGTCGATCCGCCGGCGGCGCCGGGATCTCTCGCGCCGAACCTCGCAACGACCGAGGGGGGCGACCGCGCGATCCTCTCCTGGCTCGAGCCCGCGCGTCCCGGCGGCAAGACCGGAGAGGGGATGATGGCGCTGCGCGTCTCCGCTTTCGACGGGCGGAAGTGGACCGCGCCGGCGACCGTCGCCTCCGGCGACCGCCTCTTCGCGAACTGGGCCGACGTGCCGGCCGTCGCGGCCGACGCGAGCGGGCGCCTCTATGCCGTCTGGCCCGAGAAGTCGGGGGCCGGCGACGAGGACTACGGCCTCGAGCTCGCGCGCGCGAGCTCTTTCGGCGCGCCGTGGCGGCGGCTCGGCGCTCTGCACGAGCCGGGCGCCGGAGAGCACGGGTTCGTCTCACTGCTCCCCGAAGCGGGCGGCGTGCGCGCGTTCTGGCTCGATGGCCGCGAGATGCGCGGCGACGCCGGATCGATGACGTTACGAACGGCGTTCGTCGCCGATCGCGCGGAGGCGTCCGAGCGACTCGACACGCGCGTCTGCGACTGCTGCCAGACTTCGGCCGCGGCGACGTCGCAGGGACCGATCGTCGTCTTCCGCGACCGCTCGGAGGAGGAGATCCGCGACGTCGCCGCCGTCCGGCGCGCCGGCGGGAAGTGGACGGCCTCCCGCCGCGTGGCCGCCGACGGCTGGAAGATCGCGGGCTGCCCGGTCAACGGCCCGGCGGTCGCGGCGCGGGGGAAGGACGTCGCCGTCGCGTGGTTCACCGGCGAGAACGACCGGCCGCGTGTTTCGCTCGCTTTCTCGCGCGATGCGGGCGCGACGTTCGGTGGGGCCGTGCCGATCGACGGCGCCGGCCCGGCCGGCCGCGTGGCCGTGATTCTGGACACCGGCGGCGACGCGATCGTGGCCTGGGTCGCCTCGCACGCGCGCGAAGGACGGCTGCGCGTGCGCCGCGTCTCGCCCGACCGCGGCCTCGGCGCGCCGCGAACCGTCGCGCCGATCCGCCTCGCGCGGTCGAGCGGATTCCCGCGGATTGCGCGGCTGCGCGACCGGCTCCTCGTCTGCTGGGTGGACGCGGATGAGCCCTCGCGCCTGCGCGCGGCGACGCTGCCGCTCGCGGGCGTTCCCCCGCCGCCGGCCGGCAAGCCGCGCTAGGCGAGCTTCCGCAGCCGGCGGAGGCGCCGGCGCAGCTCCTCCTCGGTCTCGGGGTCCACCGCCCGCCCGCCGAACACGCTCGCCGTGTAGACGGACACGATCGCCCGCGCATCGTCCGCTCCGTCCGGAAGCAGGGTCGCGAGCCGGCGCGCCACCTCCGCGGGCGCGGTCGCCGGCGAAACGAACCCCGAACGGCGCGCGAGGAGGCCCCGCGCGGCGACGTAGGCTTTCGTGGCCGGCCCGACGCGGCGGCGCCGCCTCAGGATCTCGCGCATCAGGATGCCGGCCGCGGCGAGGCCGACGGCGATTCCGAAGACGAGGCGCGCGGCGGGCGCGTCCACGACGCCCCGCCAGCCCGAGGACGCCGCCCCGGCGATTCCCTGCACGCGCTCGCGCGCCGTCTCGAAGAACTGCTGCTGATCGAGCGACTCGAATCCGAGGATCCGCCGGTCGTAGAAGAATTCGAGCTCGCGCCCGAGGCTCGTGAGCTGGCGCCAGAAGGAGCCGCGGCTCTCCTCGGGCGGCAGGCCGGCCGGCGGCGTCGGATCGAGCACCGCGAAGCCCGTGCCGTCGAGGTCCGCCTCGACCCAGGCGTGCAGGTTTCCGCCGCGCACGACCATCGCCGAGGAGAAGAGGCCGACCTCGCCGCCGTAGGAGCCCGTCACCAGGCGCGCGCGGACGCCGCGCGCGGCGAGCATCAGCGCGGTCGCCGACGCGAAGTACTCGCAGTGGCCGGCGTGGTGCCGCACGAGGAAGTCCACGACCGGATCGCCGCGGGGCTCCGGCGGCTCGAGCGTATAGACGAAATTCTTCGCGAGCTGGGCGCGGATCTTCTCCCACGACGCGGCCGGATCCCGCTCGTCGCCCAACAGGCGATCGGCGTAGTCGCGGATCTCGCGCGGGACGATCGCCGGATCGATCGCGCTCTCGCCCGGTCCGCGGGGCGGCGCGACCGGACCGAGGCGCGTCTCGTATCGCACGGCGCGCCGCCCGGCCGAGGCCTGCACGACGCCGTCCGAGAGGGTCAGAGCCGACCGCCCCTCTTCCAGCCTCAGGGTCTCGACCCCGTACGGAAGGAACAGGAATCCCTTCGCGAAGAGATTCAGATCGATGCGAACCGGCTCGCCGCGCGGACCGATCGAGGAGGGGCGGTCGGGCCACGCCGTCGGGCGGCCGGCCGCCGCCCGCCGCGTCCACTCGCCGTCGCGGTACTGCGTGAACGCCGCCTCGCGCAGGCGCACGACCCGCTTCCAGTCCGCGGGATCCGCGGTGAGGCGGAGGACGATCCGGTCGCTGCGCTTGACGGCGCCGAAGGCCTCGAGATCCACGCGATCCGATGTGAGCGCCGTCGTCAGGTTGTCGTCGAGGCGGAACGGCGCGACGGCGTACGGTCCCTTGAGACGCGGCAGGCCGTAGAAGAGCGGCACCGCGAGGAGCGCCGCGCCGGCGAGCCCGGCCGCCGAGACCGCCGCCGTCGGGACGCCGCGCAGCACGCGCTCGGGTGGGGCCTCGTCGAAGTCGGCGAGGACCGCGAGCCGCGCGAGCGCACGGAATCCCAGCACCGCCATCGCGCCGAAGTAGAGGAGCGACGAGACGTGCGTCGACGAGGACGCCGCGGCGAGCGTCAGCAGGAACAGGACGAGAAGGGCCGTCCGCGCCTCGCCCGCGCTCCGCAGGGAAGCGAGCTTGGCGAGCGCCGTGAAGAGGAGCAGATGCGACACGCAGAGGAGGAGGCCGTGCCGCAGCACCGTGATCTCGAAGCCGAGGAGGAACAAATAGGCGAGGCCGACCACGTTGAGCATCGCGTTCGACAGGCGCACCGGACGGCCGGCGCGCGCCCGCGCCCAGAGGAACGCGAGCGCGATCTCGTAAAGAACGATCGCCTTGAGCGAGGCACCGCGCGTGAAGTCGAGCGGGATCGGCGCGAGGAACGCGGCCGGCGCGAGCGCCAGGACGTAGGCGCGGCGCAGGCCCGCCGGAAGTCCGCGGGTCTCGGCGCCTTCGCTCATGCGACCGGCGCCCGATGGTCGCCGCGGCGGAGCGGCGGGAAGGGCGGCGCGGACGCCGCCGGCACCGCCTCCAGACGCGCCAGCGCCTCGAGCAGGCGCAG
>DATJZU010000158.1:0-72447 GCA_035498835.1 Thermoanaerobaculia bacterium | reverse complement strand
GCGCTTCCTCGAGCAGGATCTGCGGCGGCGGCTCCTCGGACTCTGTGTCGAGCTCCGCGACGACCGTCCGGCGCGACGTGACGCTCATCTCGCCGGTCTTGCGGTCGATCGCCGTCACGACGGCCTTGTCGCGGTAGTACTTCCGCGCGGCCGAAGACATGGCTTCCTCGAGCGCGCCGAACATCTTCTCGGCGTCGATGTCCTTTTCGCGCGAGACCTGTCGGATGACCGACGGATCGATGATCATTTCCTCAGCGCACTCCTGCCACGGTCCGGCCACTCGAAGTCGAGCCGGGCCAGCCGAATATCGGCGAATCGAACATTATAGGATTTGCGATTCTCGTCATCAACGAGGGTGAGGACGTCTCCCTCGATCGCCGACAGCACGCCGCGCAGGTTTCGCGACGGCAACGCGCGGGCCTTCGAATCTTCGACGCGCGAGGGCATCACGGGTGCCTGGGTCTGGATGCGAACGCGGTGCCCGACGAACCGGGCGGCGTCCTCGACCGAATAGAGCTTGCGGTCCAGGCCGGCCGAGGAGACCTCGAGCGTGTAGCGATGCGCGATTTCGTCGGCGACGTCGAGAATCGGCGAGGCGTCCCGGGAGACCGCCTCGCACTCCGCGATCGAGACGGGCGAGCCGTCGGTCCGCTCGAGGACCAGGCGCAGGACGGTCGAGGCGCCGGCACCGCTCGACTCGACCTCGAGCAGGCGGCAACCCTTCTCCGCCGCGACGGCCTCCAATTGCCTCAATGTCCCCTCGCTCAGTTTCCGCATCGAACAAAAAAGCGGGCCGAGGCCCGCTTCCACTTCCCCAGAAGCCGAAAGCGGGACGTCTTTTATCAGAAGGGACGGGGGGGAGGCAACGAGGTGGGCCGGCGGCCGGCGGCAAGCCATTGCATCGGAGCGGCTTGGGAGGAGCCGCGTCGAAAAGACGGCGCTTCAGAAATCGGTTCGGTTCGCGGCGCGTTACCATCAAGGGACACCTGTCCCGGTGGTGGGAGACCGTGTGCTCGAATTCGGACAAGCGGAAGATGACGCGGAGGAGCCGTCGGCAACGAGCATTCTGAAGCTCGGCCGCGTCGAGGCCGGTCCTCTTCGGATTTCGCCTCCTTCTTCTCAGAACAACGGATCCGCGCCGACGCCATCGATCCTGGGACTCGAGGGCCTGGCCGCGGCGCCCATCCGCCGGGAGGCTCTGGTCGGGGCGACGGGCGACTCTCCCGCGGAATCCCTTCTCGGTCTCTCCGGTCTGACGGCGACTCCGCTCGTCCGGCGGCCGGCTTCCCCCGGAGCCGACCCGACGCCGCCGAACCCGTCGCTCCTCGGCCTGCACGGCGTCCCGCCGGCGCCGCTCGCGATCCTGCGCCGGGCACGGCCGGGTCCCAAACCGCGCCCGCCGGCGTCTTCGGGCTCCTCTCCCTCTTTCTTCGGCCTCGCGATCGCGCCGCCTTCCCGCTCCGAGGCCGCCAGCCGCTCCTTCTTCGGGCTCGAGGGCGTTCCGTATGCCGGCCCTCTCGCCGTCGCGCGGCCGGACCTTTCCGCCCTCGCCGAGCCGGCCGAGGTCGATGTCCCGGAGTTCGAGAAGGACGTCGATCATCACGCGGAACCCGCGTTCCCGCGCGAGCGCGCGATCTTCGTCTCGCTGGTCGTCCACGCGCTGATCCTGCTGCTGCTTCTGAAAGCGCCGTCCTCGGTCCACGACCCCAGCAAGGGTCTCCTGGCGGCCTTCGTGCCGCCTCCGAACGCGGACGACAAGGTCCCGATCATCTTTCGCGAGGCGCCCGGTCCCGAGCGCCAGAATCCCAAGAAATCGGACCTGTCGGATGCCGATCGGCGCGCCGGCGGAGGCGACCCGTCGAAGCGGAAGGCCGATTCGCCGTTCGTCGCCGAGCGGCCCGGAAAGGAAGGGCTCGCTCCCGGCCCGAAGCGCCCGGCTTCGCCGCCTGCCGTGCCGCCGCCGGGAGCGCCCGCGCGCCAGGCCCAGGCGAGGCCGCAGAGTGCAGCCCCGGGAGGGCCCAAGACGGAAGACGAAAAGACGGCCGATGCGTCCACCGGGTTCGTCGTCCCGAAGCCGCAGTCGAAGCCCGGCTCCGACGCCCCCGGCGGCCCGGCCGCGGCCCCGACGCTGCAGGGTCTTCAGCAGGCGATCCAGGATGCCGCCAAGGGCGTCGGCGGCCCCTCGGGCGAGAACGGCGCCGGTTTCCCGAATCCGAGCGGGGGCTTCGTCGATTCCGGTCCGCTGTCGTTCGACACGAGCTGGTACGACTGGGGGCCGTACGCGGCCGAGATGATCCGGAGGATCAAGCTGCACTGGGACGTGCCGGATCTGGCGCGGTTCGGATGGAAGGGGAAGGTCACGATCCGCTTCTACATTCGGGGCGACGGCCGGGTCGAGGGGGCCACGATCCTCAGGAAGTCGGACGTGCCGCCCTTCGACTACGCCGCGTTCCAGGCCATCGTGACCTCCTCGCCGTTCCGGCCCCTCCCGAAGGACCTGAACTCCGACAAGGAGGGAGTTACCGTAACCTTCTTCTACAACATTCGTCCCGGAGAAGAGGGCGGGAGCACGCAATGAACGATCCGGCCGAGATTCGCGCGGCCCTCGAGAGCGCGCGCACGATCGCCGTCGTCGGTTGTTCCCCGAATCCCGACCGGCCGTCCCACGACATCGCGCGCTACCTCATGGCGGCAGGCTACCGGGTCGTGCCGGTCAATCCGGGCCATCGAGAGATCCTCGGGCAGCCGTGTTACCGAAATCTGTCCGAGATTCCGCCGGATGTCGCTCTGGACATCGTGGACGTCTTCCGCCGCTCCTCGGAGGTCGCGCCGACGGCGCGGGAGGCCGTCGCGCGGGGCGTCGGATTCTTCTTCATGCAGCAGGGCGTCGTGGACCCGGGGTCCGCGAGGCTCCTGGAAGAGGCGGGCATTCCGGTCGCGATGGATCGGTGCATCGCGGTCGAACATGGCCGCCTCGGACTGTCGCGAACTCGGAATTCGTCCGCACCGATGAGCGTTCCTAATTTTTGCCCGGGGCGAGACCCGGCTTAAGAGGAGTGAGAAATCCCATGCAGAAGTCCACAAAACGCGCCCTTTCGTTCTCGGCGCTGATTGCGGCGGCGGTCGCCTTCGGAATGGTGGTCGCCGGGTCAGTCAATCTGACGCCGCGCTCGGAGGCCCAGCGCGAATCGAGCCCGGCGCCGTCCCGGGCGACGTCCGTGGCGCTTCCCTCGTTTGCCGACATCGCCGACGAGGCGATGGGCTCGGTGGTGTCCATCACGTCGACCGACATCGTGAAGGGTGGATCGAACCGCTACCGGGTCAGCCCCTACCAGGGGGACGGCGGCGACGATCCGTTCCAGTTCTTCTTCGGCCAGCCGTTCGGCCGGCGCGGCCAGGGCCGCGGGGACGAGGAGGATCACAAGGAGCTCCAGGGCGGCACCGGCTTCGTCATCTCCGACGACGGCGAGATCGTGACGAACAATCACGTCATCGACGGCGCCGACAAGATCGAAGTCCGCGTCGGCCGCGACCGCTACACGGCGAAGGTCATCGGCCGCGACACGGCCACGGACCTCGCGCTGCTCAAGATCGACCCCAAGAAGAAGCTGACCGTCCTTCCGCTCGGCGATTCGGATCGCCTCCGCGTCGGCGAGTGGGTCATGGCGATCGGCGACCCGCTGAACTTCGACAAGACCGTGACCGTCGGCGTCGTCTCGGCCAAGGATCGTTCCGGCCTGACGGCGGACACGACGACGCGCTCGTTCGAGAGTTTCATCCAGACGGACGCGGCGATCAATTTCGGCAACTCCGGCGGTCCGCTCCTGAACACGCGCGGCGAGGTCATCGGGATCAACACGGCGATGTACCGGCCGGCGCAGAACATCGGTTTCGCGGTCCCCGTGAACACGCTCAAGGGCATCCTGCCGCAGCTGCGCGAGCACGGAAAGGTGGTGCGCGGGTACCTCGGCATCAACATCCAGAACGTGGACGGCGACAAGGCGGCCGCGTTCAAGTTGAAGACGCAGGAGGGCGCGTTCGTGCAGTCGGTCATGCCGGGCGAACCGGCCGACAAGGCGGGCATCAAGCCGGGCGACACGATCGTGCGCGTGGACAACACGCCCGTCAAGGAGATCCGCGACCTGATCGGCTACGTCTCCGCGCGTCCCCCCGGCGCCAAGGTCAGGATCGATCTCGTGCGCGACGGCAAGGACGTGAGCGTCAACGCGACGCTCGCCGAGCGGGGCGCCGAAGGCTCCGGCGACGACGAGAAGGGCAAGGCGAGCTCCGAGGATTCGCGCGGCAAGATCGGCGTGACCGTCCAGGAGCTGACCTCTCAGGTGCGGCAGATGGCCGGCATCGAGCCCTCAATGCAGGGCCTCTTCGTCGTGCACGTCAAGGAAGTCTCGGCGGCCGCGGACGCGGGTCTCGCCGACGGCGACATCATCACGCAGGTGAACGGCCAGACGGTGACTTCGACCGACGACTTCGGCCGGCTCGTGAAGGCGGCCAAATCGGGCGATTACCTGCGCCTCTACGTTTATCGTCCGCAAGGCAAGGTCTCCTTCTTCGCGCTCGTCAAGATCGACTGATCTTCCCGGGAACTCCCCGGAACGGCTCCGCGCCCGCCCTCCGGCGGGCGCACCCGTTTTCGGGGGAAGGAAAGCCCGAGGCCGGAAGTTGAGAAACGCGTGGAGATCGAAGTGGCGCGGGCGGGCCTCGCGCCTCTAGACTGACGCCAAGCCGCATGGGCCGACCGATCCTCGTCGTCGACGACGAACCCGACATTCGGGACGCGCTTCGGATGATCCTCGAGTACGAGGGGTATACCGTCACGACGGCGGGCGACGGGCCGTCGGCGCTCCAGGAGATCGAGTCGAATCCGCCGGGGGCCGTGCTCCTCGACATCAAGATGCCCGGAATGGACGGTCTCCAGGTGCTCGACCGCATCGTCGCGCGCGACGGGGCGCCGCCCGTGCTGATGATCTCGGGCCACGGCGACATCGCGACGGCGGTCGAATCCACGCGGCGCGGCGCCGTGGACTTCCTCGAGAAGCCGCCGCAGCGCGAGCGCATCCTCGTCTCTCTCGCGAACGCGCTTTCGCGCGACACGCTCGCGGCGGAGAACCTGCGCCTCCGGCGCCGCCTCGACGAGGACTCGGTTCTCGTGGGCCGCAGCGCCCCGATGCAGCGCCTCCGCGAGGAGATCGCGCGCGCGGCGCCGACCGGCGCGACGGTTCTCATCCAGGGCGAGAGCGGCACCGGCAAGGAGCTCGTCGCCCGCGAAATCCACCGGGGCTCCCGCGTCGCGTCCGGCCCGTTCATCCAGGTCAACTGCGCCGCCATCCCCGAAGAGCTCATCGAGTCGGAGCTCTTCGGCCACGAGAAGGGCTCGTTCACCGGCGCCGTGCGACGGCAGGTCGGCAAGTTCGTGGAGGCCGACGGCGGCACGATCTTTCTCGACGAGATCGGGGACATGTCCGCCCGCGCGCAGGCGAAGGTCCTGCGGGTCCTCGAGGCCGGCGAGGTCGAGCCCGTCGGCGCGGCGCGCGTCCGCCAGGTCGCCGTGCGGACGCTCGCGGCCACCAACCGCGACCTGACCGTCTGGATCCGCGAAGGCCGATTCCGTGAGGACCTCTATTTCCGGCTGAACGTCGTGCCGGTGCGCACGCCCCCGCTTCGCGAGCGAACCGAGGACATCCCGGATCTCATCGAGCACTTCACGCGCGTGTTCTCGGAGCGTGACCATCGCCGTCCGCGCCGGTTCGGATCGAGCGCGCTCGAGATGCTCGCCGCGCGTGCCTGGCCCGGTAACGTGCGGGAGCTGCGCAACCTGATCGAGCGCGTCCTGATCATGACCGACGCGGAACCGATCGAGGCGCGCGACCTGCCGCCGGAGGCGCGGGTCTCTCCGGCGGAGATCTCGGAGAAGAGCGCCCGCCTCGCGACGCTTTCCGAGTTCAAGGAGTTCGCCGAGCGGCAGTTTCTCGTGGCCAAGCTGCGCGAGAACGGCTGGAACATCAGTCGCACGGCCGAGGTAATCCAGACGCCGCGGTCGAACCTCTACAAGAAGATCGAGCACCACAAGATCTCCAAAGAGAGCGACGGGTGAATGGGCCGTCAGCCGTCAGCTCTCAGCCATCAGCTCGGAGTCTGGCTGATAGCTGATAGCTGATAGCCGATAGCTGATAACTTCTTTTCGTGCTCTCCCTCCAGGACTTTCTCGACACGGGCGCGCTGCTGCGCGGCCACTTCCGCCTCTCGAGCGGCCTTCACTCGGACACGTACCTGCAGTGTGCGCGCCTTCTCCAGTGGCCGGCGCGCGCCGAGGCCGCGGGGCGCGAGCTCGCGGACAAGCTGCGCGAGTTCGCGCCGCAGGTCGTCGTCTCGCCGGCTCTGGGCGGATTGATCATCGGGCACGAGACGGCGCGCGCGCTCGGGACGCGGTTCGTTTTCGTCGAGCGTCCGGAAGACGCCTTCGTGCTCCGCCGCGGCTTCGCGCTCGATTCGGGCGAGCGCGCCGTCGTCGTCGAGGACGTTTTCACGACGGGCAAGTCGACGCGCGAGGCGGCGGCCGCCGTCGAGAACGCGGGAGGAGCCGTCGTCGCCGTCGGCTCGGTCGTGGATCGGGGTCTCCCGGCGGGCGCCTTCGCGGTTCCGGCACGGTCGCTTCTCCCGCTCTCGGTTCCGGCGTGGCCGGAGGCGGAGTGTCCGCTGTGCCGGAAAGGAGTGCCGCTCGACACTCCGGGCAGCCGCTTCGTGCGTCGGGCCGGGTAAGATCCGCGCATGGATTTGAAACGCGTCTGCGTCTACTGCAGCAGCAGCGACTCCAGGAACGCCGCCGTCGAACAGGAAATCCGCGCTTTCGGGCGCGAGCTCGCGAAACGCGGCGTCGGTCTCGTCTACGGCGGCTCGAGCAGGGGCCTCATGGGCGCGATTGCCGACGAGGTGCTCGCGTCCGGCGGGCAAGTCACGGGCGTGATCCCGAAGGCGCTCGAAGGCCGGGAGTCGGCGCATCGAGGGCTGACGGAGCTTCAGTTGGTCTCGACGATGCACGAGCGGGAACAGCGGATGTTCGAGCTCTCCGACGCGTTCGTCGCCTTTCCGGGCGGCTTCGGGACGATGGAAGAGATCATCGAGATGCTGACGTGGAAGCAGATGGGGATCCACGGCAAACCGATCGTCATCGCGAACATCGGCGGCTATTTCGATCCGCTGCTCGCGCAGTTCGAGGCGGCGATCCGGAACAACTACGTGCGCGGAGAAGACCGGATCATTTTCGCGGTCGCGGACAGCACAAAGGCGATTCTGACGCTCCTCGAGGGGGCGCCGGTTCTGTCGCGGAAGGCGGGGGATTGGGCCTGAGAGGAGCTATCGGCTGTCAGCTTTCAGCTGTCAGCCGGAGGCGTGGTTTCGGTCTTTCTGGCTGAGAGCTGAGAGCCGACGGCTGACGGCCCACCACTCAAGCGCAACTCTTCCAACAGGGTCCGGTTGATCGAGACGAGGTCCGCGAGCAGCGCGATGAGAAACGTCAGGGCGCCCACCAGGATCAGGACGGCCGCGAGGATGAGCGACTGGACGTGCCCGGCGGCGCGTGGCGTGAAGAAGAAGTAGTAGAGAAAGCGCGCGCCGAGCGCGACGCCTCCGAGCAGGAAGACGGCCGCGGCCGCCGAGAAGAGCTTCAGCGGCTTGTAGAGCGCCGTGATCCTCAGGATGTTCGCCGCCTGAACCGCCACGTAGTGCGGGACCGACGAGAGGAGGCGCGACCGGCGGTGCGTCTCGTGGGCTCGCACCGGGACCGAGGCGACGCGCAGGCCCTTCGATCCCGCCTGGATGATCGTCTCGAGCGTGTACGTCATCCGCGAGAAGACGTTGACCTTCCGCGCCGCCTCGCGCGAGAAAGCGCGGAAGCCCGACGTCGCGTCGGGCACCTCGATGCCGGCCGCCTGCTCGACGACCCAGCTGCCGAGCCGCTGCAGGAGGCGCTTGGAGGCGGAGAAGTGTGCGAGCGTCCCCGGCCCGCGGTCGCCGATGACGAGGTCGGCGCGCCCCGCGAGGATCGGCGCGACGAGCGCCGGAATGTCGCCCGGGTCGTACTGGCCGTCGGCGTCGAGGTTGACGATGACGTCGGCGCCCGCGGCGAGTGCCGCCTCGAGCCCGGCGCGGAACGCCGCGGCGAGGCCCGCGTGGGCGGGGAGCCGCACGACCCGGTCGGCGCCGGCGAGGGCCGCCTCCGCCGTCGCGTCGCTCGATCCGTCGTCCACGACGAGGATCTCGATTTCGCGGAAGGGAGCCAGTCGGCGCGGCAGGGCAGCGAGCGTCCGGGGGAGCGACTCCTCCTCGTTCCAGGCCGGCAGTTGGATGACGAGCTTCATCGGTCTCCCGCCCGCGATCGGCGCTTCACGCTAACATCATCCCCGGGGCCGGGCCGCGGCGGGGCCGTTTCCCGCGCCCTCACGTCTTTGTGCTAGATTTCGCGCTTTCCCGGCGGTTTCGCCGGGCGGATCTTTTTCAAACAGGGACGAAGGCCGGGAAGGAGAGCGGCGATCTCGATCGAAACGCCGGTCTCCCGGAAAGCCCCGCAGGCTCCCGGCCCGTAGCCCCCCGGAACGCGCAACGTGCGCTCCGGGACGACGTTAGGCTCGTAGCTCAGGGGGAGAGCACTACCTTGACACGGTAGGGGTCAGCGGTTCAAATCCGCTCGAGCCTACCAACTTCGTTCGACACGAAGGCGCTTAGCTCAGCTGGTAGAGCGCTACCTTCACACGGTAGAGGTCAACGGTTCGAACCCGTTAGCGCCTACCAACGGCGGACCGAAAGACGCGGGGCGACCCGCGTCTTTCTTTTTCTGGGGACGGGAAAGAGGAAACGACCATGGAAGCGCTGGCGCAAACGGTGAAGGTGACGCTCCCGGACGGCTCGACGAAGGTCGTGCCGCGGGGCTCGACCGTGCGCCAGGTCGCCGAGTCGATCGGTCCGCGCCTCGCCCGGGACGCCTGGGCGGGCAAGTGGAACGGCAAGGTCGTGGACCTCGTCCTCCCCCTCGAGGACGACGGGACGCTCGAGATCATCACGGCGAAGTCGCCGGACGCGGCGCCGATCTATCGCCACTCCACGGCGCACCTGACGGCACAGGCGGTCAAGCGCCTCTTTCCCGACGTGCAGATCGGCATCGGTCCGCCGATCGAGAATGGCTACTACTACGACTTCAACCCCGCGCGTCCGTTCACGCCCGAAGATCTCGCGACGATCGAAGCGGAGATGCGCAGGATCATCCGCGAAGATCTCCCGATCGTCCGCGAGGAGATGCCGATCGAGCAGGCGATCGCGATCTTCGAGGGTCAGAACGACGCGCTGAAGGTCGAGATCGCGAAGGGAATCCCGGCCGGGGAGCGCGTCACCTGCTACCGGCAGGGCGAGTTCGTCGATCTCTGCCGCGGTCCCCACGTGGCATCGACGGGCCGCCTCGGCGTGTTCCAGCTGACGCACACGGCCGGCGCGTACTGGAAGGGCGACGAGAAGAACCCGATGCTCCAGCGGATCTACGGGGCGTCGTTTCTCACGCAGAAGGAGCTCGACGACCATCTGAAGCAGCTCGAGGAGGCGAAGGCCCGCGACCACCGCAAGCTCGGCAAGGAGCTCGACCTCTTCCTGTTTCACCCGTGGGCGCCGGCATCGCCGTTCTTCCTGCCGAAGGGCGCGGTGCTCTACAACGGACTGCTCGAGTACCTTCGGGACGAATACGCCAAACGGGGCTACCAGGAGGTCCTGACGCCGCAGATCTTCGACGCCGAGCTCTTCAAGCTCTCGGGCCATTACCAGAACTACCACGAGAACATGTACTGGACGGAGATCGACGAGCGGGAGTTCGGCGTCAAGCCGATGAACTGCCCGGGGCACTTTCTCCTCTACAAGGCGCAGCTCTGGTCCTACCGCGACCTGCCGGTGCGGTATGCGGACTTCGGCCGCCTCCACCGCTACGAGCTCTCGGGCGTGACGGCGGGCCTGACGCGCGTGCGCTCGTTTTCCCAGGACGACGCCCACATTTTCACGCCGTTCGACAAGGTCGAGGAGGAGATCTTCCGGTTCCTCGACTTCGCGGACGCCGTCTACGGCGCCTTCGGGTTCACGGACGTCGAGATCTCGCTCGGGTTGCGCCCCGACAAACGGATCGGCACCGACGATCAATGGGACCGCGGCGAGAAGGCTCTGGCTTCCGCGCTCGAG
The DNA here is from genome assembly GCA_035498835.1 of Thermoanaerobaculia bacterium. Lineage (GTDB taxonomy): Bacteria > Acidobacteriota > Thermoanaerobaculia > UBA5066 > Gp7-AA6 > DATBFU01. The sequence continues at coordinate 62,220 of DATJZU010000158.1, read as the reverse complement.
AAGGCGAAACGGCCCCACGTCGTCACGCCGGGAGACGGCGCCTTCTACGGCCCGAAGATCGATTTCCGGGTGAAGGACGCGATCGGCCGGCCGTGGCAGCTCGGAACGATCCAGTGCGACTTCGAGCACGCGGAGAGCTTCGACCTGACGTACATCGGGGAGGACGGCCAGCACCACCGCCCGGTCGTCATGCACCGCGCGATCCTGGGCTCCTTCGAGCGCTTCATCGGGATCCTCACCGAGCACACGGCGGGCGACTTCCCGTTCTGGATCGCTCCGGTGCAGGCGGTCGTGCTTCCGGTCTCCGACCGGTTCGCGCCGGCCGCGCGCGCTGCGGCCGGGAAGCTGTCGGCCGCCGGGATCCGCGTCGAGACCGACGACAAGAACGAGAAGCTCGGCGCGCGCATCCGCCGCGCGGAGCTCCAGAAGGTCCCGGCGATGCTCGTCATCGGGGAGAAGGAGGCCGCGTCGGATTCGGTTTCCGTGCGCCTGCGCCACGGCGGGGACGCCGGCACCATGGCGGTGGAAGATTTCGTAGCGGCCGCCCGCCGGGCGGCCGAGGGAAGGAAGAACGACTTCGTCGCGGAGGTGAAGAATCGATAAGAAGAGCATTCGCGTCAACGAACAGATTCGGTGGAAGGAGGTTCGCCTGATCGGCGAATCGGGAGATGCGCTTGGCGTGGTCGCGATGGCCGACGCACTCCAGAAGGCGCGGGAGGCGGGGCTGGACCTCGTCGAGATCGCGCCGACGGCCAACCCGCCGGTCTGCCGGATCATGAACTTCGGGAAGTTCATCTATCAGCAGAAGAAGAAGCAGCAGGACTCGAAGAAGAAACAGAAGACGACCCAGGTCAAAGAAGTGAAGTTCCGTCCGAACATCGACGATCACGACTACGACTTCAAGGTGAAGAACATCGTGAAGTTCCTCTCGCACGGCGACAAAGTGAAAGCGACGGTCCAGTTCCGTGGCCGCGAGATGGCGCGCCGGGAGAACGGGCAGAAGGTCCTCGACCGTCTGCTGCAGGACCTCGCCGGAAAGGCCGTGGCCGAGTCGCGCTCGGAGATGCTCGGCAACCGCCTCTACCAGATCCTCGCGCCGGTGCGCGTGCACGAGAAGGGCGGCAAGCCCGCTCCCGCGACCGCGCGCGCCGCGGAACGTTGAGCGTTGATCGGTCAAGGCGCAGTGCCGTCGGACCACGAAAGGAATCGGCCATGCCGAAGCTGAAGACCCATCGGGGAGCCGCGAAGCGGTTCAAGAAGACCGCGACCGGCAAATTCAAGAGAGCCAAGGCCTTCAAGAGCCACATCCTCACGAAGAAGGCGGCCGGACGGAAGCGCGGGCTCGCGCAGTCGACCACCGTCTCCTCGGCGGACATCCGCCGCGTGCGGGAGATGCTGCCCTACGCCTAGAAGGCGCCCGCGTCGGGGAGGCGCACCGGCCCCGGAGGGCCAAGGAGAGAGAGATGCCACGCGTCAAGAGGGGACCCAAGAGGAAGAACCGCCGGGCAAAGACGCTCGGCCTGGCGAAGGGCTATTACGGGACGAAGTCCAAGTCGTACCGGATGGCGAAGCTCCAGGTCGAGAAGTCGCTCGTCTACGCTTACCGCGACCGCAAGGCGAAAAAGCGCGAGTTCCGCGGGATCTGGATCGTCCGGATCAACGCCGCCGCCCGGCAGAACGAGATCACGTACAGCCGCCTCATGGACGGCCTCCGCAAGGCCGGCAACGACATCAACCGCAAGATGCTCGCCGAGCTCGCCGTCTCGGATCCCGGCGCCTTCTCGCAGCTCGTGGGCGTCGCCAAACAGGCCCTCGGTTCGGCATAGCGGTTCGGGTTTGTCTCCGGCAGTCTCGGAAGACCCGGTCGCTCGGGTCCTCGCGGCGTTTCGCGAGGAACGCGGCCGGGGTGTGTCCTCGCGCGGCGAATTCGAGCGGCTGAAGGGCCGTTTCCTCGGACGCGACAAGGGACTCGTGCCGGCGCTCTTCGCCGGGCTGCGTGAGCTGCCGGCGTCCGAGCGCGCGGCGTTCGGCGCGCGCGCGAACGAGGCCAAGCGCGAAATCGAGCGCGCGATCGAGGAGATGGGGGAGGCCCTCCATCGGAAGGAGGCGCAGGCGCGCGAGGCCGGCGCGGCCGTCGATCCGACGCTTCCGGCGCGGCGCCCGCGATCCGGCGGCCTGCACCCGATCACGATCGTGCGGCGGCGGATCGAGGGCATCTTCCTGCGCATGGGCTACTCGATCGCCGACGGGCCGGAGCTCGAGAACGATCACCACAACTTCGAGGCGCTGAACTTTCCGCCGGAGCATCCGGCGCGCGACACGCAGGACACGCTGCTCCTCGAAAAGGCGGCGCCGTCGCCGCTGCTCCTGCGCACGCACACCTCGCCCGTCCAGGTCCGCGAGATGCGCAAGCGCGGCGCGCCGCTGCGGCTGATCGTGCCCGGCCGCGTTTACCGGAACGACGAGGTGGACGCGACGCACTCGCCGGTCTTCCACCAGGCCGAGGGGCTCGTCGTGGACCGCGGGATCTCGATGGCGGACCTGAAGGGCACCGTCGGCGCGTTCCTCGAGGAGCTCTTCGGGCGCGGCACGCGGATTCGCCTGATCCCCACTTTCTTCCCGTTCGTCGAGCCCGGCGTAGACATCGCGATGAGCTGCATCTTCTGCCGCGGCAAGGGCTGCCGGAAATGCAAGGACTCGGGCTGGATCGAGATCATGGGCGCCGGCATGGTGCACCCGAAGGTCCTGTCGGGCGCGGGCATCGATCCCGAAGCGTACTCGGGCTTCGCGTTCGGACTGGGGCTCGACCGCGTCGCGCTGCTCCTCTACGAGTTCCCGGACCTGCGCCTGCTCTTCGAGGGCGACGAGCGTTTTCTGTCGCAGTTCGCGCGGGAGGCGGCGCGATGAAGTTCTCCCTCGAGTGGCTGGACGATTACGTGGATGTCGCCGCGGCGGGCGGCGCCGCGGGTGTGCGCCATCTGCTCGAGCAGGGCGGCCTTCCCGCGGAGTCGGCCGCGGCCTCGGGCTCCGACACGATCTTCGACGTCGAGATCACGCCGAACCGTCCCGACGCCATGGGGCATCGCGGGCTGGCGCGCGACATCGCGGCGCTGGCCGGCATCGCGCGCCGCGAGAAGTCGGCGACGGCCGCGACGCCCGTCTCCGGCGAATCGGTCGAGCAGCTCACGTCCGTCGTGAACCAGGTGCCGCGCCTCTGCCGGCGCTTCGGCGTGCGCCTGGTCCGCGGCATCCGCAACGGACCGGCGCCCGAGCGCGTCCGCTCCCGCCTCCAGCGGCTCGGCGCCAAAGCGATCTCCTCGGCGGTGGACGCGACGAACTACGGCCTCTGGGACACCGGGCAGCCCTTGCACGCGTTCGACTTCGACCGCCTGGCGGGCGGGCTGCTCATCGTGCGCAAGGCACACCGCGGCGAGAAGCTCGTCACGCTCGACGGCGTGGAGCGCGAGCTCGCGGTCTCCGACGTCGTCGTGGCGGACGCCGAGCGCGCGGTCTCGCTCGCCGGCGTCATGGGCGGGCTCGACACCGCGGTGACGGAACACACCCGAAACGTTCTTCTCGAAGCGGCCTGGTGGGATCCCGTGTCGGTCCGACGCACGGCCCGCCGGCACGGCCTCCACACGGACGCCTCGCACCGGTTCGAGCGTGGCGCGGATCTCGAGGCGATCCCGGCGGCGCTCGAGCTCGCGGCGGCTCTCGTCGTCGAGGGCTCGGGCGGCGCGCTCGCGCCGGGATTGCTCGACGCGCCGGGAGCGCCGTTTCGCACGCGCCGCACGACGCTGCGCCTGGTCCGCCTGCGCGAGCTGTCCGGCGACGAGCGGCTGACGCTCGAGTTCGCCGCGGAGGCGCTCGCACGGCTCGGTTTCTCCGTCGAGCGCCGCGGCAAACACTTGAACGTCTCGATCCCGTTCTTTCGCGTGGACGTGCGCCGCGAGGAGGATCTCGTCGAGGAGGTTCTCCGCGTCTGGGGCTACGACCGCCTGCCGTCGCGGCTGCCGGCCGCGCGCGGCCCGGGCGCGGTACTGGAGCCGCTCCGCGTGGTCGAGGAGCGCGCCGCCGACGCGGCCGCGGCCGCCGGGCTCTTCGAGACGGTGAGCTTTCCCTTCGCCGCCGCGGAGGAGGAGGTCCCGTTCGGCGACTGGCTCGCGGCTTCCGGCGCCGCGAAGGAACGCCTGAATCTCTCCAACCCGCTCGACGAAGGCCGGCGGAGCCTCCGGCAGACGCTCCTGCCCGGCGTGATCGATGCCGCCTCGCGCAACCTGCGTCACGGGCGCTCGGGCAGCGGCCTCTTCGAGATCGGACGCGCGTTCGGCCGGGCGGGTCAGCCCGAGGCGCCCGAGTCTTTCGAGGCGCGCCGGCTGGCCTTCGCGGTCGCCGGGTCCTGGCGCGGCGACTGGAGCGAGCCGCCCGCGCGACGCGAGGCCGACTTCTTCGACGCCAAGGGGATTGCCGAGGCGATCCTGGCGCCGTTTCTCCCGGCCGAATCGCTGGTCTGGGCGCCGTTTTCCGCCGACGGCTTCGCGCGCGGGCAGGCGGCCCTGGCGAAGAATTCCGCGGACGCGGTGGTGGCGGTCGTCGGCGCGGTCTCGGACGGCGAACGCGAGAAGCGTCGTCTTCCGGCGCCCGCATTCGCGGGCGAGATCCTTCTCGACGCGCTGCCGGCCGCGGGCAGTCCCGCGAAGTTCCGCCCCTATTCCGAATACCCGGCGATCGAGGCGGACCTCTCGTTCGTCCAGCGGCGCGATCTGCCCTGGGCGGAGATCGCATGGTTCGTGAGAGGTCAGGGTCTCGCGAACCTGGAATCCCTGCGCCTCCTCGACCGGTACGAGGGGCCGGGGGTTGGCGAGGGGAAGGTCAAGACGACGATCCGGCTGGCGTTCCGCGCCGCGGATCGCACTCTGGAGCAGGGAGAGGTCAACGAGGGAGTGCAGCGTCTCGCGCGAGCGCTCGCACAGAATCTGGGAGCGGAGCTCTGAGCATCGGCCGCGGAGGTGACGGATGGACAACACGAAGATCTTCGACACGTTGGAGAAGAAGGTGGAGAAGCTGCTCGGGCGGCTGCGGAGCCTCGAGCAGGAGAACGAAAGGCTGAAGTCGGACCTCGCCGCGGCGCGGCGCGCGGAGAAGGACGCCGGGGAATCCCGGGGCGCCGTCGAGCGGCTGGAGAAGGAGCAGGAAGGCGTCCGCCAGCGCCTGCAGAAACTGATCGAATCCCTCGAGGCGGCGGAAACGTCGAAATAACCGTGCGTGAGGGCCGTTGCCGTCTCTGCTAGACTCCAGCCTCGAAAGGAGTCGTTTACTGCCTTGGACAAGCGGGGCAGCGTGACTCAGGTGGAGATCTTCGGCCAGACGTACAACGTTCGGGCCGAAGGAGATAGCTCGTACATCCACGATCTGGCCCGCTTCGTGGATTCCCGGATGAAAGAGGTGGCCGAGCAGACGGCGACGGTGGACACGACGAAGATCGCGATCCTCGCCGCTCTCAACATCTCCGATGACTTGCAACGGGTGAGGGAAAACCGGATGGACGATCCGTCAGACGCGCTGGCGCGGGCGGAACGCCTCATCCGGAGACTGGACGACGCCCTGGGCGCCTGAAGGCGACGCGTCGGCAACCCCGAAAAGGGGCACGAATTGAAGCGATCGGTCGAAATGGATTTCCTGGTGCCGGCAAGATCGAACCCTCCGTCGGGGAGAGACTTGCACCTCATCGTGTAGCCGTCGCGGTCTTCGGCGTCCCCCGGGCAGAGGGGGAGCCGACATGAGTACATCTCTGGCGATCGCCATCGCGGCGGGCCTGGCCGTGGCCGCCGTCTTTGGGGCGATTGCGTTCGTCATGGCCCGGAGGAGTCTCTCGGGCGAGCGCTCGGCGCTGCGCACCGAGGCCGAGCGGATCCGCGCCGAGGCCGCGAAGTCCGCCGAGGGGAAACTCCGCGAGGCGTCCGTCGAGGCCAAGGAAAAGGTGCTGGCGGCACGGGCCGAGTTCGAGAAGTCGATCGCCGCCCGGCGCCAGGAGGTCGCGGCGCTCGAGAGCCGCGTCGTCGCGAAGGAAGAGAACCTCGACCGGAAGCTCGCCACCCAGGAGCGGCGCGAGGAAGAGTTCACGCGCAAGGAGCGCGCGCTCTCCGACCAGCAGCGCAAGGTGGAGGAGACGCAGACCGAGGCTTCGCGGCTGGTAGAGGAGCAGAAGAAGCGCCTCGAGCAGATCTCCGGAATGACCGCCGTGGACGCGAAGCGGGATCTCGTCCGTTCGATCGAGAACGAGGCGCGCGTCGAGGGCGCGGGGCTCATGCGGCGCATCGAGGAAGAGGCGCTCGAGCAGTCCACGCAGAAGGCGCGGCACATCATCGGGATGGCGATCCAGCGACTGGCTTCCGACGTGGTCGTCGAAGCGACGGTCTCGGTCGTCGAGTTGCCGTCGGACGACCTGAAGGGTCGGATCATCGGGCGCGAGGGCCGAAACATCCGCGCGCTCGAGGCCGCGACCGGTGTGGACCTCATCATCGACGACACTCCGGAGGCGATCGTCATCTCGGCCTTCGAGCCGCTGCGCCGCGAGGTGGCTCGCCTGGCGCTCGAGAAGTTGATCGTGGACGGCCGCATTCACCCGGCGCGCATCGAGGAGATCGTCGAGAAGGTGCGCTCGGAGCTCTGGGAGCGGATCCGGCAGGAGGGCGAGGCGTGCGCGCTCGAGTTCGGCATCGCCGACCTCCACCCGGAGCTCATCAAGCTCCTCGGACGCCTGAAGTTCCGGACGTCTTACGGACAGAACGTGCTTCAGCACTCGAAGGAAGTTTCCTGGCTCGCGACGAACATGGCCTCGGAGCTCGGCGGCAAGGTCGAGGTGGCCAAGCGCGCGGGACTCCTCCACGACATCGGCAAGGCCATCGACCGGGAGATGGAAGGCACGCACCTCGAGCTCGGGCGCGAGGTCCTGAAGAAGTTCGGCGAGTCGAACGAGGTCATCCACGCGATGGAGTGCCATCACGGCGACTACGAGCCGCGGTCGCTCGAGGCGGTCCTCGTCAACGGTGCGGACGCACTGTCGGCGGCGCGGCCGGGCGCGCGGCGCGAGATCCTCGAGACCTACGTCAAGCGCCTCGAGAAGCTCGAGCACATCGCGGACAGCTTCAAGGGGGTCCAGAAGGCGTTCGCCGTCCAGGCCGGCCGCGAGCTGCGCATCGTGGTCGAGGCCAACCGTGTCACGGACGACGAGGCGCTCTGGCTCTCGCGCGACGTGGCCAAGAAGATCGAGGCTGAGCTGCAGTATCCGGGACAGATCAAGGTGACGGTCATCCGCGAGACGCGGGCGGTCGAGTACGCGAGGTAACGACTGAGGACAGAGGACAGAGGACAGAGGACCGATGACTCAAGTGGCTCAAGCCAGTAAAGTCCTCAGTCCCAAGTCCACAGTCCTCGGTCGGGAACAACGGACCAAGGAGCAAGGGTTCTTCACTTGAACATCCTCTTCGTCGGCGACGTCGTCGGTTCTCCTGGACGCCGGGCGCTTCAGGACGCACTAACTTCCGTCATCGACCGCAAGAAGATCGACTTCACGATCGTCAACGTCGAGAACGCGGCCGGCGGCTTCGGCCTGACCGTCGAGCTCTTCGCCGAGCTCTCGAAGATGCCGATCGACGTCTTCTCCTCCGGCAACCACATCTGGGACAAGAAGGAGATCTACGACTCGCTGAACTCCTCGGACCGGCTGCTGCGGCCCGCCAACTACCCGCCCGGCAACCCCGGGCGCGGTGTGACGGTCCAGCAGACGGCCGCCGGCATTCCCGTCGGGGTCGTGAACCTGCAGGGCCAGGTCTTCATGCCGGCCAACGCCGACTCGCCGTTTCGCGTCGCGGACGAGGAGCTCGCGCGCCTGAAGGCGAAGGTCATCGTCGTGGACATGCACGCCGAGGCCACCTCCGAGAAGATGGCCATGGGCTGGTATCTCGACGGGCGCGTCTCGGCCGTTCTCGGCACGCACACGCACGTGCCGACGGCCGACGAAACGGTCCTGCCGGGCGGCACGGCTTATCAGAGCGACGTCGGAATGACGGGCGCGTACGAAGGCATCATCGGCTTCTCGAAGGACCGGATCATCGAGAAGTTCCTGTCCCAGACGCCGCGGTCGTTCGAGACGGCGAAGCGCGACATCCGGCTCTCGGGCGCGATCGTCGCCGTGGACGAGGCGACGGGCAAGGCCACTGGGATCGAACGGGTGCAGGTCCGGGTGGACTAGCGACGGCCGTGACCGACACGGGCCTGACCGCGATCGTTCCCGCTTTCAACGAGGAGGGCAACGTCCGGCAGTGCCTCGAGACCCTGGCGTTCGCCGACGAGATCCTCGTCGTGGATTCCTTCTCGACCGATGGGACTTCGGAGATCGCCGCCGCATTCCCGAAGGCGCGCGTTCTGCAGCACGAGTACCTCGGCAACGGCCCGCAATGCAACTGGGCGATCGAGCGCGCCGTGAATCCCTGGGTGCTCGTCGTGGACGCGGACGAGCGGGTCCCGCCGGAGCTCGGGCGCGAGATCCGCGAGCTCCTCGCGAGCGGGCCGTCGGCGCCGCACTACCGCATCCGGCGCGACGACGTCTTCTTCGCTCGCGTCGTGCGGCACGGCGGCCTCGGCGCGCACGGCCTCGTGCGGCTGCTCCGCAAGGGCGCCGCCTGGTACCCGAACAAGCGCGTGCACGCGGACGTCGAGACGCGCGGCCCGGCGCCGTACCTGCGGCACCGGCTGACGCACTACACCTACCGCTCGTTCGGCGACTACGTCGCGAAGCTCCAGCGATACGCGGAATGGGGCGCCGCCGACCGATTCCGCCGCGGGCGGCGCGCCGGCGCCCTCGCCATCGCCCTGCGTCCCGCCTGGCGCTTCTTCCGCATGTACGTCCTCCAGGCGGGGTTCCTCGACGGGGGCGCGGGGCTCGCGGTCTGCGGGCTGCAGGGCTACTGCACGTTTCTCAAGTACGCGCGCCTCTGGGAATGGACGCGGATGGAGCGGCGCGGCGAGAAAGTCCCGCTGCCGGCGTTCGAGCCGGACGCGGCCCCGCCGGAAGCGGCGCGGGCGTGATGCGATTTTTCTTCTGGAGAGAGGAGCGGCCGATGTTGAACGCGGGAGATCCGGCGCCCGGGTTCGAGGTCCGGGACCACACGGGCGCGGCGCGCCGGCTCGACGACTTCCGCGGCCGGAACGTCGTGCTCTGGTTCTACCCGATGGCCGACACCCCGGGCTGAACGACCGAGGGTCGCGGGTTCCGCGACCTCTACGCGGATTTCCAGAGGAAGAACGCCGAGATCCTCGGCGTCTCTTTCGACTCCGTCGAGAAGAACGCGAAATTCGCGGCGAAGCAGGGCTTCCCGTTCCCGCTCCTCTGCGACACGGACCGCGCGATCGGCCTCGCCTACGCGGCGTGCGATTCGCCGACGGCCCGGTTCGCGAAGCGCATCACCTACCTCATCGGCCCGGACGGCCGGATCCGCCAGGCATACCCGGAGGTCTCGCCGAAGAGCCATCCGTCCGAGGTGCTGTCGATCCTCTGAGCACCGACTCGTAGAACGCGCGCGCACCCGGCGCGTAGCGATCCGACGTGAACTCGAGGGCCCGGGCCCGCGCGGCGAGACCGAGCCGGCGGCGGAGCGCGGCGTCGCCCGCGAGCCGGGCCAGCGCGGAGACGAGCCCGTCCGATCCGGCGACGACGAAGCCGTCCGCGCCGTCGGTCACGAGGTCGTGGACGCCCGGAACGTCCACGGCGACGACGGGCAGGCCCGACGCCATCGCCTCGAGGATCGCGCGCTGCCCCTGGTCGGCGCCGGACGCGGGGAAGAGGAAGGCGTCCCACGAGCGATAGAGATCGGGCAGCGTCTCTTCCTGGTATCCGAGGAATTCGTTGCGATCCGCGGCCCCGAGCGCGGCGGCGAGGCGCCGGAGCTCCGGCTCGTGCTCGCCGTGCCCGACGTGCGCGAGGCGCACCGCGGCGATCCGCGCTCCCGCGCGAATCGCTTCTTCGTGGCCGCGTCCCGGGGACATCTTGCCCACGGTCCCGACGACGAAGCCCTTCCGCGGATCCGGCGGAGCGGCGCCCTCGTCCCGCGGACGGAAGCGGCCCCCATCGACGACGGGGGGCAGGATGGGGCCGCCCCGCCCGAAGCGCCGCGCGATCTCGCGGTTGGAGTAGGCGAACGCGTCGGTACGGGAGAAGACGAGGCGCGTGAGGGGATCCGGCCGCGTCGTCCGCACGTGATGCAGGGTGCGGACGAGGCGCGCCGAAGTTCCCCGAACGGCGAGCGCCGCGAGGGTGTGATCGTAGGACCGATGCGCGTGGACGACGTCGATCTTCTCGCGGGCGAGCGTCTCGCGAAGCCGCCGCGCCTCCCGCGCGTAGCCGACGGGCGCGCGCACGCGCGAAAGCAGCGGCCGTGCCCAGCCGAGCGGGCCGAGGCGCTCGGACAGCAGGCTGTCGCCGAAGTAGCCGAACTGCGCCTCGACGCCGGCGGCGATCAGGGCGGCCGTCTGATCGAAGACGACCGCCGCCGCTCCCGTCCATCGGTCGCCGTCGACGATTTGCAGGATGCGCACGGGCGAAAGCTAGCAGAGGGGGCGAACGGGCGGGTCCGCGCCTTCGGTATACGATGCGCGGTTCCAAGACCGCAGAAGAAGGAGAGTTCGAATGAGAAAACCCCTGATCGCCCTCGTCCTCACCGCCGGCCTGGCAGCCACCGCCGCGGCCCAACAGCCGCAGTCCGGCTCGGGAAAGCCCGCCCCCTCCGGCTCCGTCGCCTCGGACATGGCGAAGTACCAGGCCGCCGTCAGCGAGGAGCGGCGCAAGCTCTTCGCCTCGGGAATGAGCTATCTGTCGGCGAGCCAGCTCCAGACGTTCTGGGGCGTCTACGCGGACTTCGAAAAGGAACAGGACGCCATCATGGCGTCGCGCATGGAGCTCGTCCGCCGTTACATCCAGAACATCGACGCTCTGACCGACGCGCAGATTACGTCGCTCATCAACGAGTCTGCCGAGGCACAGAAGAAGACGACCGACCTCCGCGTGAAGTACTTCGGGATCTACAGCCAGAAGCTCGACGTCCGGGCCGCGGGCCACTTCGCACTGATCGACGACTTCGTGACGACGGCCGGACGGCTTCACCTGTTGAGCAACCTGCCGATCCCGATCGAAGGCGCCGCAGCCAAGTAACTCTTTCGCGGGAAGGGGCGGCCTTCCGGCCGCCCCGACCCCTGATACTCTTTCGGGCGGAGGCCGCCATGTCCGTGGATCCGGAGCTGCTCGCCATCCTGGTCTGCCCCAAGACGAAAGGGCCGCTCGAGCTCGTCGAGCTGAAGGACGAAACGCGCCGCAAGCTCGTCGAGAAGTATCGCGAGAAGTTCCGCGACGAGGAGCCCGTCGTGACGCAGGGCCTCTACTCGAAGCAGGCCGACCTCGTCTATCCGATCGTTTCGGACATCCCGGTCATGCTCGTGGACGAAGCGCTGCCGGGCTCCGAGGCGCTCACGCGTTGAGGCGACGATCCGCAATCTCCTCTTCGGCCTCCTTCTCCTCTTCGCCGTCCTGACTCCGTTCATCGCTCCGGCCTACATCGCCTTCGTGCTGCTCGCTCTCCTATGGGTCGCGGACGCGATCCGGCGGAGACGGATTCCGCCTTCCCTCGGATCCTGGCCGGCGGCGCTCGCGGCCCTGCTCGCCGCGTGGACGGCGCTCGCGACGGTCTTCGCCGCCGATGTGCGGACGAGCGGAAGACACCTCGCCGGAGTCCTCCTCATGCTCGCGCTGCCGATCGCGATGGATCTCGCGGACGACGCCCGCCGCGGGCGACTGCTGACCCTGGCCCTCGCCGCGAGCGGAACGGCGATCGCAATGGCCGGGCTCTGGCAGTTCGCGCACGGCGGCGACGATCTGGAGAACCGCATCCACGCGACCCTCTCGACCTACATGACCTTCTCGGCGATCGTCATGATCGCGAGCTGCATCCTTCTCGCGATCCTCTTCGAGGGGCGCGGCCGGGGCCGCTGGATCGGCCTCGCTGCCGCAGTACCGCTGGCAGCGATGCTCCTGACCTTCACGCGCAACGCCTACGTCGGAATGCTCGCTGCGCTCCTCGGATACCTCCTCTGGCGCCGGCCGCGCGGGCTGCTCATTTTTCTCCCCGCCCTCGTTCTCGTGGTCGCTCTGCTTCCCTTGGAGATTCGGAGCCGCATGCGCTCGATCGGCGACCTCTCCGACCCGAGCAACCGGGACCGGGTGTCGATGTGGCACGCCGGGATGCGGATGGTGGGCGACTTTCCGATCCTCGGCCTCGGGCCGGAGATGGTGAAGTACTACTACCCGCTCTACAGGGACGCCGACTCCGTTCATTGGTCCGTCGCGCACCTGCACAACAACGCCGTCCAGATCGCCGCGGCCTCGGGAGTTCCGGCGGCCGCCACCTATCTGGGGATGGCCATTCTTCCGATCGCCGCGTCCGCGCGGCGCCTGCGCCGCGAGCAGCGACCCGAGGTCGCGGCGCCGCTGGCCGCCGTGCTCCTCGCCTCGATCGCGCTTTTCGTCGCCGGCTTCTTCGAATACAACTTCGGAGACACCGAAGTCGAGATGGCGACGCTCCTTCTCTGGGCGCTGCCGTTCTCGGCGGCGACCGCGCCCGGCCGGGAAGGGGCGTCCGTTTAGAATGTCGCGGATGTTTCCGAAGCCCGTCCCCGCCGCCGCGCCGCCCCGGCCGTATACGGTGTCGGAGCTTCTGTCCGAGGTCGGCTCGAGCCTGAAGAGCGGCTGGCGCGACGTTTCCGTCGCGGGCGAGATCGGGCGCTTCGATCTGCGCGGCGGCCACGGCTACTTCACCCTCAAGGACCGCGCGGCGACCCTCAACGCCGTGATCTTCGCGTCGGAGCTGGCGCGCGTGCCCTTCCGCCCGGAGCCGGGGCTCGAGATCGTGGCGCGCGGCACGCTCGATCTCTGGGCGCCGCAGGGCCGGTTTCAGCTCAAGGCCTGGACGCTCGAACCGATCGGCGCGGGTGCCCTGCAGCTCGCCTTCGAGCAGCTGAAGAAGAAGCTCGAGGCCGAGGGGCTGTTCGACAGGGCGCGCAAACGCCCGATTCCGACCCTTCCCCGCGCGATCGCGGTCGTGACCTCGCCCGAAGGCGCGGCCGTGCGAGACATCCTCTCGATCCTGCGCCGCCGGTTCGACGGCCTCGCGATCACGATCTACCCGGTCCGCGTGCAGGGAGAGCTCGCCGCCGGAGAGATCGCAGCCGGCATCCGCGCGTGCAGCACCCGCGGGGCGTTCGACGTCCTGATCGTCGCGCGCGGCGGCGGCTCGGTCGAGGACCTCGCGCCTTTCAACAGCGAGCGCGTCGCCCGAGCGCTGGCGGAGTGCCGGATTCCGACGATCTCGGCGGTCGGGCACGAGACGGACGTCACGATCTGCGATCTCGTGGCCGACCTTCGCGCCGCGACGCCGTCCGCGGCTGCCGAGCTCGTCGTCGAGCGGAAGGACGGCCTTGCGCGCCGCGTCTCCGACGCGCGGCGCCGCGCCGAGCGCGCCCTGGCCGCGAGTCTGTCGCTCCAGCGCGCGCGGCTGTCGGCGCTGTCGCGGGCGGAAGGCCTGCTGCGTTTGCGCTATCGCCTGCGAGAGTGGCGCGACCGCGTCGCGCAGTCGCGGGAGACGCTCCGAGATGCGCTGGCCCGCCGGCCGGCGGCCGAGCGCTCCCGCCTGACCCAGGCGCATCGGACCTTTCAGGCGTTCGCCCGCGTCGCGCGCCTCGCCGAACGCCGCGCGCGCCTGGCGCACGCCTCGCACCGGCTCGAGGCGCGAATGGGCCGCGTCATGGAGCGCCGTCGCGAGCGCCTGGCCGGCATGGCGGCGAAGCTCGACGCGCTTTCCCCGCTTGCGGTCCTCGCGCGCGGATACGCCGTCGCCTACAAGCCGGGGACCAAGCGTCCGCTTCTCTCCTCCTCGGAGGTCAGGGCGGGGGAGCGCATCCGGGTGCGCTTGCACGAAGGGGAGCTCGGCGCCGTCGTCCGCGAGGGGGGCCGGATCCGGGAGGACGCGCCGCTCTTCCGCGAGGAGCCTCCGGCGGCGCCCTCGCTCTTTCCCGAGACGGAGGACGAGAAATCATGACCGCCCGCCCGAAAGAGAAGAATTTCGAGGACGCGATGGCGCGCCTCGAGGAGATCGTGGCCGAGATCGAGTCCGAGGAGCTCGGGCTCGAGCGCCAGTTCGAGCTCTTCCGCGAAGGAATGACGCTCGCGCGCTTCTGCGACGGGAAGCTCTCGGAGGTTCAGAAGTCCGTGGAGATCGTTCTGAAGGAGGCGGCCGGCGAGTGGAAGACCGCGCCATTCGGCGCCGATGAGGAATCCGTCGACGAGGAAGGGAACGACGATCGCGGCTGAAGAAAAGGGGATCTCGGCCGAGCTCGCGCGCCGCAAGGCCGAGATCGACGCCGCGCTGGAGGGGCTCGTGCCAGCGGCCGACACCTGGCCGGCGACGCTGCACCGCGCGATCCGCCATTCACTCTTCGCGGGCGGCAAACGCCTGCGCCCGATCCTCGCGCTCGCGGCGGCCGAGGCGGTCGGCGGCGAGACGCGTCCCGCGCTCGAGCCGGCCTGCGGTCTCGAGATGATCCACACGTACTCGCTGATCCACGACGACCTTCCGGCGCTCGACAACGACGACCTGCGGCGCGGCGTGCCCACCTGCCACGTCGTCTTCGGCGAAGCGATGGCGATCCTCGCGGGCGACGCGCTCCTGACGCACGGGCTCGGGACATTCGCGCGGTATCCGCGCGAGGAGATCTACGACGCGGCCAAGCTCCGGGCGCTCGACGCGGTCGTCGACGCCATCGGGACCACGGGCATGATCGGCGGCCAGGTCGCGGACCTCGAGGCGCCGGCCGCCGCGGCCGTATCCGAGGAGCTCGTGCGCTCGATCCACGAGAGCAAGACCGGGCGCCTCATCCGCGCGTCGCTCGCCGTCGGGGGAATCCTCTCGTTCGCGTCGGACGAAGATCTCGCGCGGCTCGACCGCTACGGACGGGCGGTCGGCCTGGCGTTCCAGATCAAGGACGATCTGCTCGACGTCGAGTCGGACGCCGCGACCCTGGGCAAGACGCCGGGCAAGGACGCCGCAGCCGGAAAGGCCACGTTCCCGGCCGTCTGGGGCGTGGAACGCTCGCGCCGGATGCTCGCGGAAACGCTCGAGGAGGCGCTCGCGGCCGCCGGCGAGCTGCCGGGAGGCGGCGGGCTGCTTCCCGGCCTCGCGCGCTACGTCGGCGAGCGCCGTTCCTGAGGCCGGCGTGAAGGCCGGCACATGAGGGCTTACGTCCAGACCGCGCTCGGCCGGTTCGAGGAGCGCGACCTTCCCGTGCCGCGGCCCGCGGCAGGCGAGGTGGTCCTGCGCGTCCGTCTGGCGCTGACCTGCGGGACGGACTTGAAGCTGCTGCGGCGCGGACACGCCCGGATCTCGTATCCCGTCACGATGGGACACGAAGTCTGCGGCGACGTCGTGGAGCTGGGGGAAGGCGTCGCGCCGGACCTCCTCGGCAAACGCGTCGTGCCCGGCGTCACCGGGCCGTGCGGAGCGTGCGCGGACTGCCGCCACGGTTTCGGGAACCTCTGCGCGGCCGGCCAAGCCGACCGGACGTGGGGCGCCTTCGCGGAATTCGTCCGCGTGCCGGCCGGCGTCGTCGCGGCGAGTCTGCACCGGCCGGCGGCCTCGCTGTCGGACGAGGCCGCGGCGTTTCTCGACCCGCTCGCGTCGGTTCTTCACGGCTGGAACCGTCTCGGCGCCCCGGTTCCCGAACGGCTCCTGATCTACGGATCGGGCGGCCTCGCCCTCCTTTGGGCTGCCACCGCGCGTGCCCGCGGCGTACCGGCGATCGTCGCGGGACGGCGGCCCGATCGGCTGTCGCTCGCGGCGGGATGCGGCGCGGAGGTCCTCGACCTCGGCCGGCACGAACCGGAGGATCTCTTCTCGCGCACGGGCGCGCTCCCCGCGGCCGCGGTCGACTGCACGGGCGACCCGGGCGTGTGGATGCGCCTGCCCAACCTCGTGCGCCACGGCGGGCGCGTCCTCCTCTTCGGCGGCTGCGCCCCGGGGGTGCAGGTCTCCTTCGACGCCGCGCGCCTCCACTACGCGGAAATGGCGCTCATCGGCTCCTTCCACTACACGCCCGAGGAGGCGCGCGCCGCGATGGCGATGCTCGCCGCACGGGAGGTGGACCCGCGGCCGCTCGTGACGGAGGTGGGAACGCTCTCGGATCTCCCGCGCTTTCTCGAGGCGCAGGGGCGCGGCGAAGGCGTGCGCTACGCCGTGCGGCCGGCCGGAGGCGCGCCGTGACCGAGACGATCCGATGAAGGCCGTCCGGTTCGTCGCCGGCGGAGACGTTGCGGTCGTCGAAGTGCCCGAGCCGCGGATCGGACCCGGAGAGGCGCTCCTGCGGACGCGCGCGGTCGGAATCTGCGGCTCGGACCTCCTCGGCTGGTACGCCGCCGGCAAGGCGGGCACGATCGCCGGGCACGAGATTGCCGGAGAGATCGCGGCGGTGGGCGAGGGCGTGACCGCATTCCGGCCGGGGCAGCGCGTCGTGCCGCACCACCACGCGCCGTGTCTCGACTGTTCGGCCTGCCGGCGCGGCCGCTTCGTCCACTGTGCGGCCTGGCGGTCCTCGCGGCTCGATCCGGGCGCGATGGCGGAGCTCGTGCGGATTCCCGCCGGAAACCTCGCGAAGGACACGCAGAGGATCCCGGACGGCCTGTCGGACGAGGCCGCGAGCTTCACCGAGCCGCTCGCGACGGTCGTGAAGGCGTTCCGCCAGGGGCGTTTTCATCATGACGACCGTCTGCTCGTGGTCGGGCTCGGGACCGCGGGCCAGCTCGCCGTCCGTTATGCGGCGCGCCTCGGGGCAACCGGCATCGCCGGGGCGGACCGCGTGGCATCGCGGCGCGCGATGGCGCAGGTCTCCGGCGCCGCGGAGACGATCGACGTCTCGCGCGAGACCCTCGCCGAAGGGGCCCGCCGGATCTCGGACGGCGAGGGATTCGACTTCGTGCTCGTCTGTCCCGGCAGGAGCGAGGTCATCGCCGAGGCCTTCGCGACCGTGGCTCCCGGCGGCACTCTTCTCCTCTTCACCATGCCGGCGCCCGGCGACCGGCTCTCCTTCGACGGCAACGCGCTCTATTTCCGCGAGGTCGAGGTCGTGCCCTCGTACTCCTGCGGCCCCGTCGAGATGAAGCTGGCGCTGACGCTCCTGTCCGAAGGCCGGGTCGCCGTCGAGGACCTCGTGACGCATCGGTTTCCGGTGGATCGCGCGAAAGAGGCGTTCGCGCGGGCGCGCGAGCCGGAGGGTTCGGTGAAGGTGCTCCTGACGTTCCCGTGAAGACGCGGCTCGACCGGTTGCTCGTCGCGCGCGGCATCGCACCGACGCGCGAGAAGGCGCAGGCGCTCATCCTCGCCGGCCGCGTCGAGGTGGACGGGAAGCGCGTCGACAAGGCGGGGACGCCGGTTGCCGACGACGCGGAGATCCGAGCGGCCGGTCCGGAACATCCCTACGTGTCGCGCGGCGGCGTCAAGCTCGCGGCGGCGCTCGACGCGTTCGGGCTCGATCCCTCGGGCGCCGTGTGCCTGGACGTGGGCGCCTCGACCGGCGGGTTCACGGACTGTCTGCTCCAGCGCGGCGCTGCGCGCGTGTATGCGGTGGACGTGGGCGCCGGCCAGATCGATGCCGGGCTGCGCGCCGATCCGCGCGTCGTCCTCTGCGAGAAGGTCAACGCGCGATTCCTCTCGCGCGACCACGTCCCGGAGCCGGCGGCGCTCGCGGTGCTCGACCTGTCGTTCATCTCCGCTCGGCTCGTGCTCCCGGCCGTCGTCCCGCTCGTCGCGCCCGGGGGCGCGATCGTCGTGCTCGTGAAGCCCCAGTTCGAGGCCGGCCGCGGCGAGGTTCCGCGTGGCGGCGTCGTCCGGTCCGAGGCCGTCTGGCGGCGCGTCGTCGAAGAAGTGCGCCGCTTCGGCGAGGGCCTCGGCCTCCGGCCCGGGGAGGCGATCCCCTCGCCGATCCGCGGGGCTTCGGGCAACCAGGAGTTTCTGCTGGCGTTTCGCGTTCCCGGTTCGCGAGAATCCCCTTAAACTCTCCGTGTGAAGGGATTGCGCGGCCGGGGCCGTCCTCGTTTCCGGCGGGTCGGGCTCGTCGCGAAGCCCGTCCGCGAAGCCCTGCGCCTGACGGTCGCTCTCGAACGGGCGCTGCGCCGCCGCGGGCGCCTCGTGACGCTCGATGCCGAGACGGCGGTCGCGCTCGGCCGCGCATCGAACGGGATCTCGCGTGGCCGGATCGCCCGGGAGGTGGACGTCGTGTTCGTCCTCGGCGGCGACGGAACGCTCCTCTCGGTGGCCCGCGCAGCGCCTCCCGCGACGCCCGTGCTCGGCATCAACGTCGGCGTGCTCGGGTTCCTGGCGGGTCTCCGCCGAGACGAGGCGCTCTCGCGGCTGGACGAGGTCCTCTCGGGCGGCTTCCGCGAGGATCAGCGCCGCCGTCTCGACGTCGAGATCCTCGAAGGCCCGGGACGCGGGACCTATCGCGCCCTCAACGACGCCGTGTTGAGCAAGGAAGCTCTCGCGCGCATCTCGACCTTCTCCATCTCGGTCGGCGGCCAGCCGGTCGCGCGCTTCCGGGCGGACGGCGTCATCGTCGCGACGCCGACCGGCTCGACGGCCTACAACCTCTCGGCGGGCGGTCCCATTCTCCATCCGCAGCTGCCGGCCCTCGTGGTGACGCCGATCTGCCCGCACTCGCTCGCGCAGCGGCCCCTCGTCGTGCGCGACGCGGACCCGATCGGCCTCGTCGTGCTCGACCGCGGGCGGCTTGAGGGACTCCATCTGACGCTCGACGGGCAGGAGGGAGTGCCCGTGCGCGCCGGCACGCCGATCGAGATCCGCTCGAGCCGCTCTCCCGTGACGCTCCTGCGCGCGCCCGAGGCGGACCACTTCCGCAAGCTTTCCGAAAAGCTGAACTGGGGCGTCTGAGGCGTGTCGGACCCGAAATCGCCGCCGGAGACCGCGACGCCGCTCCTGAAGCGGCTCTCGACCCTCCGGCTCTTCACCATCATCGTCCTGTTCCTGATCCTGGCGGGCTACTCGGTTTGGAAGTCCGAGCGCTTCCAGAGCCTCGTGCACGGCGTCTCGCAAGCGCGTCTCTCGGAGGCGCTCGGCGTTCCGGTGGATTTCGAGACGGTGGACCTTCGCCTCCTTCCGCCCTCGGTCTCGCTCGTGAACGTGAAGGTCGGAAACGATCCGAAGCTCGGGCTTCCCGAGGATCACCCCCTGTTGACGGCCGAGCAGATCTCGATCGGCGGCGGACGCTCGCTCGCGGAGGGCGAGCTGCGCCTCGGCCGCATCCGCGCGCTCCGTCCGAAGATCTTCCTGGCGCAGCTGCCGGACGGTCGCTGGAACCTGCCGCCCGGGCTCGCCCGGCCGACCCGGAACGCCGGCGGCGTCAAGGTGCGCGTCGACTCGCTGCTCGTTCAGGAGGGCATCCTCGAATTCGACGGCCGGAAGATCGATCTCGACGGCAGCCTCGAGGACTTCGCGGCGGAAGTGACGTCCACGGGCCCGGATCGGTATCGCGGCGTGCTCGTCGCGCGCCGCTCGACGCTGCGCCTGCCGCGGAAGGAGCCGATCGTCGCGGCGATGTCGCTGCGCTTTGCGATCGACCTGCCGCGAAGCATCACGGTGGACGACTTCCGGCTCGAGGGGCCCTTCGGGCGCCTCGTTGCTTCGGGTGCGATCGAGGACCCGGCAAGCCCGCGGATCGGCCTCCTCGTCTCGGGCGACTTCCAGATCGCCGAGGTCGAACGCCTGTTCCACTCGGGGCTCGGCTTCGAGGGCGAGGCGTCCGTGCGCGCGCGGCTCGAGGTCCCGCCCTCGGGCGGCTTCCGGGTGACCGGCAGCCTGCGCGTGCCTCGGGCGCGGCGCCCGCCGTTCCTGATCCAGGACGTCGCGGCGTCGGTCGTCGCGGAGCCGGAGGCGCTCGTCGCCAAGATCGAGCGCGCGCGCTACGCCGGGGGGCAGGCGCAGGGGGTGTTCCGCATCGCCGCGCTCACGACGGCGCAGGAGCCGATGACGATTGCCATCGACGGGGACGGCATTTCGCTCGAAGCATTCTTCGCCGACCTGGGTCTCCCCGGTACGGGGCTCTCGGGCGACGCCGCGCTCCGCCTCGCGCTGCGGTGGGGAGAGGAAGGGATCACCCGCGCCTCGGGCGGTGGCCGGCTGGATGTCCGCGCGGGCCCGGCCGTCTCGCAGGTCCGCGGGCGTTTCGGCATCCCGACGGAGGGCGGCGGCCCGCTCGTGGTGACGCGCGGGCGCGTCGGGTTCGAGAATTGCGCGCTGCGCTTTCCGCACGGCACGCTCGAGTTCACCGGAGGGATTCCCATCGGGGACTGGCAGCCGGATTTCGACTTCCACCTCCGATCCCGCGACTTCACCGAGACCGACCGACTCTTCCAGAATTTCGTCGCGGCGAGCGGCGGCAAAGCGGGGCCGCTCGGTCTCGGCGGCACCGGCGAGGTCGCCGGACATCTCGGCCGGTCCTGGTCGGATCCCGAAGCGACGGTGCAGGTCACGGCCGAGGACGCCCGCTATGGAGGCGTGCTGTTCGGGAGCGCGCGGGGCACCGTGGACATGTCCGACGGCGCGTTCCTCTTCCGTCCCCTGCGCGTCTATGAAGGCGACGCGACGCTCTCGCTCGAGGGGCGCGCGGCCTACCGGTCCCAGCCGGGAAAGCCGGATCTCGATCTCGTGGTCTCGGCGAAGGAGTTCCCGCTGCCGCGCCTGCTCAAGTATCTCGACCTCGATCTGCCGATCGACGGGCGCTTGACCGGGAGCTTCCCGCTCTCCGGATCGAAGACGGCGCTCACGGGCGGGGGCCCCGCGGAGCTCGACGCGGCGCACGTCTGGGGACAGGCGTTCGAGCGCGTCACGGGACGCGCGGCCCTGACGCCGGGCCGGTTCGCTCTGGAGGAGATCCGCGCCCCGATCGGGGGCGGCATGGTGGGCGGCGGCGGGACCTACGCTTTTCAGGAGAAGCGATTCGAGGTCCGGATGGCCGGCGACGGCGTGCCGCTCGACGCGATCGACGCCTTCCATACGCTCGGGAAGGACGCGGCCGGGAAGCTGTCGTTCCAGGTGTCGGGTTCGGGAACGCTCGACCGGCCCGATCTGACGCTCACCGCGTCGCTCGCGCAGACGGTGCTCTTCGGGCGCTCGATTTCCGAAGACGCGCAGCCTGCCGTCTCGGCTCGCGTCGAGGACGGGAAGCTCGAAGGAGAGCTCGTCGTCGCGAAGGGGTTTCGCCTGACCGCGTCCGGCGAGATCTTCCGCGAAGGGGCGCCCCTCGACGTCCGTCTCGAGGCTTCGAGCCTCGCCGCGCTCCTGCGGTTCACCCCCTTGGAGCTGCCCGAAGGATACGGCGGCGCCGTCGATGCGGCCGGCACGATCGTCCTGCCGACGAAGGAAGGCGAGTGGCCGAGCGGGCGCATCCGCGTCACCAGGGCGGTGATCGACCTGCCGGGCCGGGCGGCGGCGCTCCACATGGCCGACGAGGAGGTGGCGACCCTCGACGGACGGCGGCTGACGCTCTCCCCGTTCTCCATCGAGGGAGAGGGCACGGCGATCGCGCTGCAGGGATGGATCGGGCTGGGAGACCCCGCGGAGATGAGCGTCACCGCCTCGGGGCCGATGGATCCGGCGCTCGTCGCCCTCGCCTTTCCCGATCTGCCCCTGAACGGGCGGCTGCGGCTCGCCGTCACGGCAACCGGCCCGATCGCGCGGCCCCGGCTCACCGGCGAGGTGTCGCTCGCGGACGGCAAGTACCGCATGTCCGGGATCTCCCAGCTCATGGACAACATCGAGGGCACGATCCGATTCGAGGCCGCCGGCACCGGCTCCCTCGAGGCGCGCGCGAAGGTCGGGGGAGGGGACGCCTCCGTCGCGGGAACGTTCGGCCTCGACGGGCTCGCGCTGAAGGACTTTCGCCTGACGGTGCAGGGCCGCCGCGTGACGCTGCGCTATCCGGAGGATCTCCGGCTCGTCGTCGACGCGGACCTCGTCGCGACAGGCGGTCCGACGGGGAATCTCGTGCGCGGCGAGGTCGTCCTCCAGCGCGGAACGTACTCGCGCGACTTCGACCTGACGTTGACCGATCTCCTCGCCAAGAGCCGTCCGACCGGCGCCGCCGCGCGCGAGCCGTGGAAGGACCGGACGCGCCTGGAAATCCACGTCGTGTCGTCGCAGGCGCTCGAGGTGCGGAACAACCTGGCGCTTCTGACCGGAACCGTGGATCTCGTGGCGCGCGGCACCATCGCGGATCCGACGCTCGTCGGACAGGTCACGCTCGACGAGGGAGGCCGCGTCACGTTCCGCGACGTGCGGTACGAGATCGAGTCGGGCACGGTGACCTTCGCGAGCGCGCACGGGCTCGCGCCGATCCTGGACGTCCGGGCGCGCGCCGAGGTGCGGGGCTACGACATCGCGGTCAACGTCGCCGGCAGCTGGCCGCGCCTCGAGACGACCTTCTCCTCGGATCCCCCGTTGCCGGACGCCGACCTCGTCAACCTGCTGCTGACCGGCGCGGCGCCCGGCGGATCGACGTCGACCGACGTCTCCGGCACGCTCGCCTCGACGGCCGGCTCGATCGTCGGGAGCGCCGCGACCGGCGTGCTCACGCGGCCCGCGCAGAAGCTTTTCAATCTCGAGCGCTTCCAGATCGACCCGATCTTCACGTCGAGCGGCCTCGCCGGCGCGACGACCACCGTCGGCAAGCAGATCTCTCCGAACTGGTCCGTGACCTACTCGCAGCCGCTCTTCGAGGCGGGCAGCCGCGAGCCGGTGGTGGAGGTCGAGGGCCGGATCTCGCAGACCTGGGTCCTGCGCTTGCGACACGACGAGAACAACGTCTACCTGATCGACCTGCGGCGACGGACGCGTTCGTGAGGCTTGCGCGCGGCGCCGCGCTCGTGGGCGGCCTGTGGCTCGGCTTCGCCGCGGCGGACGCGCCCGCCGTCGCCCAGACGCCGGCAGACCTCTACGGCCGCGTCGTCGTGTCGATCTCCTATACGAGCGACGGCGCGGTCGAGAGGTCGGACCTCTCGCGGCTGCTCGCGATCGAGGCCGGGGACGCCCTCACGGAGGCGGCCACCGCGCAGACGGTGCGCAATCTCTTCGGAACCCGGCAGTTCGCCGACGTACAGATCGAGGTGACGGCGGCGGGCGAGGGCGTCGCCGTTCGCGTCGTCCTCCTGCGCGCGTTTCGCATCTACACGATCAAGTTCGCCGGGAAACGCGGGCTCTCGCGCGACGAGCTGCGCCGCGTCCTGCCGTATTTCGCGGGGAGCGTCTACTCGGCCGACGACGTCGCGGACGGAACGGAGGCCATCGAGCGGCGCCTTCTGGCGGAGGGGTTCCCCAGGGCGAAGGTGAAGGCGGAAACCGAGTTCGATCGGCGACGCTTCGACGCCCGGGTCACGTACCGCATCGACGCGGGTGAGCGGGCGCGCGTCGATCCGGCGATCTTTCTCGGCCCGATCGCGCCGTACACCGCGGAGCAGCTCCTCTCGAAGGCGAAGTTGAAGGCGGGGCAGCGATACCGCGAGGCCAAGGCCTCCGCCGACGCGGCCCGCATCCGCGGGTTCCTGCATGCGGAGGGCCGCCTGAAGGCGCAGGTGGAGCTCATCGCCGCCCAGCCCGAGCCGAACGGCCGCATCGCTCCGGTCTACCGCGTCGCCGTGGGGCCCGAAGTCGTGCTCCAGACGACCGGGGTCAAGGAGAAGAAGGTGCGGCGGGCGCTCGACGACCTGCTCGAGGGTCAGGTCTTCGACGAGGACCTCGTGCTCCAGTACGCCGAGAACGAGGGGCGTGTGCTCCAGAGCAAGGGTTATTACCGGGCGAAGGTGGACTACAAGTTCGACACGCAGCCGGACCGCGTCGTGGTCACGATCGACGTCGAGCCCGGCCCCCACTACGCCGTCGAGAAGATCGTCTTCGAGGGGAACGCCGCCGCTCCGGACGCGACGCTGCGCAAGCTGATGGTGGTTTCGCCGAAGGGCTTGCCGCTCGTCCGCGCCGGCAAGCTGACCGACCGGGACCTGAAAGGGGATCTCGACGCGATCCTCGGCTGGTATCAGTCCCATGGCTGGATTGCGGCGAAGGTCGGGCCCGCCGACGTGCAGGACGGCTCGCGCCCCAACCGGCTCGTGGTGCGGATTCCGATCGTCGAGGGGCCCCGAACCATGGTCGCGAAGCGCGAGCTCGTGGGCGCCGAGCACACGGACACGGCGGCCCTCGAGAAGCTCCTCTCGGTTCGCGCCGGCGAGCCGCTCAATCCGAACGCGCTCCGGGCGGACGTCTCGGCGATCCAGGGCTACTACCAGGATCACGGCTGGCTCGAGGTGGCGGTGCGCGACGAGTACGTCCTCTCGCCGGACGGCGGCGGCGCCGAGGTCACTTACCGAATCACGGAGGGCCTGCGGTCCTTCTTCGGCAAGACGATCGTCCGGGGCAACACCACGACGAAGACCGACCGCATCCGCCAGCTCGCCACCTGGAAGGAAGGGGCGCCGTTCTCCGAGGAGAAGATCCTCGAGGCGCAGCGCCGGCTCTCGCGAACCGGAGCCTTCCGTCGCGTGGACATCCGGCCCGAGCCGGCCGACCCCTCCGACCGGGAGCGCAACGTCCAGATGGAAGTCCAGGAGGCCCAGCCGCTCTCGCTCCTCTACGGCTTCGGCTACCAGTACGTGCCCGACGCCGGCGAGAATCGCAACGACCCGTTCGTCGTCGGCGGCGTCACGAACCACAATCTCTTCGGCGGCCTCCGAACGACGGGGCTCGAAGGCCAGATCGCGCTCTCGGGACGCTATCGGATCCAGGTCAGCTACCGGGATCCCTTCCTGATCGGAACGGACTATCCGCTGACCTCGGTTCTCTTCGCCGCGCGCGAGACGATCCAGAACGTGGACCTCGAGCGGCTCGGTTTCGTCAGCGAGGTGGCGCACGTCTTCGGTAAATATCTCCGCACGTCGTTTCGCCTCGAGTACCAGCGCATCCGGCCGATCAATCCCGAGGATCTTTCAATCATCGAGATCGAGGAGTTTCCCCGGGCGGACCAGCCGATCGAGGAGGCGACCATCGGCCCGGCATTCTTCTACGACCGGCGCGACGACGTCATCGACCCGCACCGCGGCTACTACGTGTCGCTCGCGGGCAAGTACGCCTTTCCCGTGTTCTCCGCCGAGGCGCAATTCACGAAGTTCGCGATGCAGGGCACCTGGTTCCAGCCGATCGGCCGGGCGGTCCTCGTCGGGTCGGGCCGCTTCGGCGGCGTGTTTCCCTACGGCCACGCCGAGGTGCCGGTTCCGATCGCCGAGCGATTCTTCGTGGGCGGACGCTCGACGGGGCGTGCGTTCGAGACGGACCTCCTCGGTATCCCGGGCGGCACGCTCGGGTCCCTGTCGAACGCGACGGTCGATTATTCGACGCAGGCCCGCGAGAGCGCCGTGCCCGGACAGGGCAACTGCCAGAACACCTACCCGACCCTCGTGAACTTCGACTGCAGCAGCGGGCCGCGGATCCTCGGAGGAAACGGGTTCCTCTCACTCTCGGCCGAGCTCCGATTCCCGATCTACGGCAATCTCGGCGGCACGGTCTTCTACGATGCTTCGCAGGTGTGGAGGAGTTTTTCGCAGGTGAAGCTCAAGTTCGAGGGAGATGACGGCCTGCGCCAGAGCGTCGGCTTCGGACTCTTCTACATGCTGCCGATCGGCCCGCTCCGCGCCGAGTACGCCTGGAAGGTCACGCGGCGCACCATCCCGTACGAGGTCATCAACGTGACGGATCCCCAGAACCCGGTCGTCCTCCCGATCTCTCCCATGCCCACGACGCGCGAAAGCGCCGGACAATTCTTCGTTTCGATCGGGTTTCCGTTCTGATTCTCAGGCGTCGGGCGCGGGCAGCATCGCGGGCACTCCCGCGGGCGACTGCGAGAGCTCCCGTTCGCGCTCGGCGAGCGCCTCCCGCAGGGCCTCCGGCTCGTCGTCGGTCGTCGCCGCCAGCCCGGTAAACGGCGCCTCGGCGAGCGCTTCCCGCCATGGCAGCGAGGGGAGGCCGCCGTCGCGGAGGGCGTGCACGAGCTTCCGCGTGCGGAACGCGTCGAACCAGGTGTGGAGGTGCCGGCGAAGCGTCGCGGCGTCGGACGACCGTTCCCGCGCCCCGGCGATCGCCGGCCCGGCGCCGAGCTTCTCGAGCGCTTCGCGGAGGAGGTCGGTGCGGAAGAAGGGGCCGGAGGGCGGCAGCGTCTCGAGCGCGCGCGCGGGATTCCCCGTGGCGGCGACGCGGTCGAGCACGGCGAGCCAGGCCGCGAGATGCGCGAAGACGAGCGGATGGTACAGGCGAAAGCCGGCGAGCGAACGCTTCTTGCCGACGAGGTCCCGCAGCGCGCGCCCCGTGCCGAAGGGAACGCGGTCGGAGGGTCGCCCCTCGAGCGTCACCGGGGCGCCGGAGAGCCGCGCGATCGCTCCGGTCTTCGCGAGCTTGTCGAGGACGTAGAAATCCTCTGCGGCGTTCTTCTTCGGGAAGCCGCGCACGGCCGCGTAGAAACCGGCGGGGATGGCGAGGCAGCTTCCCATGCTCTCGTACGCGTAGGGCGATCCCGCCCAGGCGAGGCCGAGCACGTAGTAGCGCAGCGAGATCTCGTAGAGGCGGCCGGCGAGCGCGAGGTCCTCGTCCTCCTCGAACCGGTGCGCGTAGAAGTAGACGGCCGCCGCCGTTATGGAAGGATCCAACAACCGGGTCTGTTCGAAGTAGTCGCGCGGCAGGAGCGTGTCGGCGTCCGTGTTGTGCAGCCACGGCGACGCGACGCGCCCCAGCGAAGAGAGGCGCATCGCGAGGTCGTTGCCGATCTTGCGCGCGAGGCCCACGCCCTGGCCCTCGGGGAGGAAGGCGCCCGGGCGCGCCCGGTCGACGAGGACGAGCGACCCGCCCTCGATGCGATAGGAGCGTATGGAGGGGGCGTCGGAGAGGACGGCGGTCTCGGGCAGTTCGCGCGCCAAGCGATCGCGCGCCGCCGCGTTGGCGGCGTGGACCTCCTCGGGCGAGTCGCCACGGGCGTTCAGCACTACGACGATGAGGACGGGACCGGAGGGCCCGCCCGGCACCGAGGCGAGGAGCGCGAACAGGCTCTCGCGCTCGCCGTAGGCCGGGATGATCAGCGCATGGCCGAACGTGCCCGGGAGAAGGTCGGCGGCGCGGGACTCCGGCTCCGCGTGGCGCGCGAGGTACTGTCGCGCCGCCTTGCCGTCGAGATCGCCCGCAGCGGCCATCAGTAGATCGCCGACCGGACCGGGAGCTCGGCCACGACCCGGGCCTCCGCGGCGAGCAGCTCGTCCAGCCGGGTGGCGACCGACGCCGCGTCGAAGTACGTCTTCGCGAGATCCACGTAGAGCTCACGGTGCCGCACCTCCGTGCGCGCGAGCTCGCGGTAGAAGTCCTGGAGTCGTCCCTCCGGCAGGGCGGCCGCCACGAGGCCGAAGCGCTCGCAGCCGCGCGCCTCCGCGAGCGCGGTCGCGAGCAGCCGATCGAGGAAATACGCGTCGCTTCCCTGGCGGAACTCGCGAGAGAGGCGGGCCACGTAGGGGTTCGGCCGGTCGGGCCCGAGGACGAGCCCGCGCTCGTGGAGGAGCTCCCAGACGCGCTCGAAGTGCTCGAGCTCCTCGCGCGCGACCGCGACGCACGCGCGCACGAGCTCGGCGCGGTCCGGATAGTGCGCGACGAGGCCCATCGCGGTCGCCGAGGCCTTGCGCTCGCAGGCCGCGTGGTCGAGGAGGAACGCGTCGAAGTCCGCCATCACCGTCCGGACCCAGGCGGCGGGCGTCGGGGAGCGCAGGAGCATCGCGGGCAGCTTACCCCGGTGGCGCCGCGAGCTCCGTCCAGCGGCGATAGAGCGCCGCGACGCGCCGGCGAAGCTCCTCGACGGAGCCGTCGTTGACGAGGACGTCGTCGGCGCGGTCGAAAGCTTCCGACGGCGCGAGCTGCGACGCCATGCGCCGACGCGCGTCCTCGACGTCGCCGCCCTTCTCCTCCCAGCGCCGCAGACGTTCCGCCTCCGGCGCGACGACGAGGAGGATCCGATCGTAGTCCCTCTCGCTCTTTGCTTCGAGCAGCTGCGAGGCTTCGCCGACCGCGACCGCGGCGCCGTGGCGCTCGGCCTCCCGGAAGAGCCGGTCGCGCTCCGCCGCGACGAGCGGATGGATGCGCGCCTCGAGCGCGTGTCGCCGCGCGGGGTCGGCGAACACGATGCCGGCGATCTTCGCGCGGTCCACGCGGCCCGCCCCGTCCAGGACTTCGCCGCCGAAGAGGTCGCGCGCCGCCGCCTCGCCGGCGCTGCCGGGGGCATAGAGCCCGCGCACGATCTCGTCCGCGTCGAAGACCACGGCGCCCTCCTCGCGGAGCATCCGGGCCACCGTGGACTTGCCGGACGCGAGGCCGCCGGTCAGCCCGACGCGCAGCATCGGTCAGGGAGCCGGGGACCGAACCACACGGCCGCCCTTCATCACCCAGTCGATCTTCTGGAGGACGGACACGTCGGCGAGCGGATCGCCCTCGACGGCGACGAGGTCCGCCCAGGCGCCGGGCTGGACGGACCCGGCCTTGCCCTGCCAGCCGAGGAGATCGGCCGCAGTCGTCGTCGCACTGCGGATCGCTTCGAGCGGCGTCATTCCGAGCTTGACCTCCCATTCGAACTCCTGCGCCTCGTTGAGGTCGGTCCACGGGAAGCCGCCGGCGTCCGTGCCGAAGACCACTCGAACGCCCGCCTTGCGGCAGTTGGCGAAGGACTTCGCCTGGATCTTCTCCGACTCGGCGCAGATCGCGCAGCCGGCCGCCGTGCGCGGGCCCGAGACGTAATGGACGACGGTTAGAGTCGGGCAGAGAAAGATGCCTTTGCGCGCCATCTCGGCCGCCATCTCGGGGCGGATCGAGTCGCCGTGCTCGATCGAGTCGACGCCCGCCTCGACGGCGATCCGGACGCCGGAGTCCGAGCGCGCGTGCGCCGCCACCTTGACGCCGTGCGCGTGCGCCTCGGACACGATGGCGGCGATCTCCTCCTTCGTCCAGTTGGGCGGCGAGTCCACGTAGCCGTCGGGGGTGAGCGCGAGGCCGCCCGTGTTCGCGTAGATCTTCACCCAGTTCGTCCCGTAGGAGAGCTGCTCGCGCACGGCGCGGCGGCAGGGATCGGCGCCGTCGCAGATCATGACGCCCGTCGGAAACTTCCAGTCGGGCCGGAAATGGGTGATCGGGTAGCTTCCCGTCGTCGAGAGCCCGGGCCCGACGACCTGCATGCGGGGGCCGGGCACCACGCCTTCGTTCACCGCGTCCCGCAGCGCCACATCGTCGTAGCCGGCGCCTTCGGTCTCGAGGTCCCGAAGGCCGGTGAAGCCGTGCTCGAGCGCGATGCGCATGGCGCGCACGGCGCGGACCACGCGGTGCGCCGGATACTCCTTGAGGATCTGCTCCTCGTATTCGGGCGCCGTCGCGTCGCCCTGGAGAAGCACGTGCGTGTGCGCGTCGATGAGCCCGGGCAGGAGCGTGCGGTTGCCGAGATCGATGACCTTCACGCCCGGCGGCGCCGCCGAAGCTCCGGTCCCGACGCTCTCGACGCGGTCGCCGTGGATGACGACGACGGCGCCCGGCACGTAGTGTCCGGACTTCACGTCGAGAAGCCGCGCGGCGCGCACCGCGATCGGCGGCTCGTCTCCGGCGGCGGCGAGGGAGAGAAGTCCCGCGAGGATCCCGGGCAGGGCAATTCGTCTCATGGCGCCTCCCGGGCGCCAGATTCTATGCGGCTCGCGCGGAACGCCGCGGCGCCGGTGAGGCGACGGACTCTAGACGAGCTCGCCCCGCGAGACCGTGACCGCGGCGCCGGACAGGGTGACCCGGCCGTTCGAGCCCACGGCAACGCCCACCGTCCCGCCGCGGGCCGAGGCCTGATACCCCGTCAGATTCGTCCTGCCGAGCCGCCCGGCCCAGTACGGGCCGAGGCAGCAATGCGCCGAGCCCGTCACCGGATCCTCGTCGATCCCGGCGGCGGGAGCGAAGAAGCGGGAGACGAAGTCGCAGGAGGGCGACTCGGAGCGCACCGTGACGATGACGCCGCGATCCGGCCGGGTGGCCGCGGCCAGCTTGCGAAAATCGGGCGCCAGCGCCCGCAGCGCGGACTCGGAGTCGATCTCGAGGAGCGAGTCGATCCGGTTGCGGCCCGTGTACCGGCACTGCCCGGCGCCGACCCCGAGCGCCTCGAGCAGTCCCGCAGGCGGCGCCGCAGAAACGGCGGGCACGGCCGGGAAGTCCATCTCGATCGCGCCCGGCCGCCCGTCGGCACGCAGCTCGCCGCTCTTCGTCGCGAAGGTGAGGGGCGCGCCGGGATCCGCCAGGCCCGACTCCCAGATCGCGTGCGCCGACGCGAGCGTCGCGTGGCCGCAGAGATCGATCTCGACGGTCGGCGTGAACCACCGCAGTCTCCAGGCGCGCGGGCCGCCCCACAGAAAGGCCGTCTCGGAGAGGTTCATCTCCCGAGCCACGTTCTGGAGCCACCGGTCATCACGATCTTGCGCGAGCACGCAGACTCCGGCGGGATTTCCGGCGAACGGGCGGTCCGTGAACGCGTCGACGACGAAGAGACGAGAGCTCATCACTCCCTTTTACGGCAAGCGCCGCGTCGCCGGAAGGGCCACTCCGGCGGCGGGTGGACCGATCCTTCCCGGGACGAGCGTGCAACCCCGCAACGCTTTCGGACGTAGTCTTCCGTGATGACTCTACCCAGACGCTTCGGGAGGCTCGCACTCGGTGCGGCGCTGCTTCTCGCGCGGTCCATTTCGGCGCAGACCTCCTCCTCTTCGACCATGTCGATCGAGGACTACGAGCCGAAATCCACGCTCGTCGTCCCGCAGCATCCGGTGCCGCGGGCTCGGTATCCCTTCATCGACGTCCACAACCACCAGGACACGGACCTCTCGGCGGAGGCCGTCGCGAAGATGGTGCGCGAGATGGACTCGATCAACCTGCAGATCATGGTCAACCTCTCGGGCGGGCAGGGCGCCGAGCTCGAGCGCGGCGTCGCGAGCCTGAAGGGGCGCTACCCGAAACGTTTCGCCGTCTTCGCCAACCTGGACTTCTCGGGCATCGACGATCCGGGATGGGGCGACCGCGCGGCGGCGCAGCTCGCCGAGGACGTGAAGCACGGCGCCTCCGGCCTCAAGATCTTCAAGAACTTCGGCATGACGGTGAAGGACCGTCAGGGCAAGCGCGTCTCCGTCGACGACCCGCGCCTGGACGCCGTCTTCGAGAAGTGCGCGGCGCTCGGCATTCCGGTGCTCATCCACACGGCGGAGCCGAGGTCTTTCTTCGACCCGCAGGACCGCTTCAACGAGCGGTGGCTCGAGCTGAAGCAGTTCCCGCAACGCGCACGGCCGCCCGACCGGTATCCGCCCTGGGAGCAGCTCATCGCCGAGCAGCACCGGCTCTTCGCGAAGCATCCCCGGACGAAGTTCATCGACGCGCACCTCGGATGGCTCGGCGGAGACCTGGCGCGGCTCGGCCGCCTCTTCGACGCGCTCCCGAACGTCTATTCCGAGATCGGCGCCGTGCTCGCGGAGCTCGGGCGGCAGCCCCGGTTCGCGCACGACTGGTTCGTGCGGTACCAGGACCGCGTGATGTTCGGCAAGGACGTCTGGGAGGCGTCGGAGTATCCGGTGTATTTCCGCGTGCTCGAGACTTCCGACGAATATTTCGACTACTACCGCAAGCGGCACGCGTTCTGGAAGATGTACGGACTCGACCTGCCGGACGACGTGCTGAAGAAGCTCTACTACAAGAACGCGCTCGGGGTGATCCCGGGGCTCGACCCGTCGGCGTTCCCGAACTAGGCGGCGAAGCGATGCGCACGCGGATTTGCGACCTCTTCGGCGTCGCGCATCCCGTCGTCCTCGGCGGGATGGGGGGCGCGACGGGAAGCGAGCTCGCCGCCGCCGTCTCGGAGGCCGGCGGGCTCGGGGTCCTCGGGTGCGCCGGGCTGCCGTCCGATCGCATCGCGGCGCTCGGGCGCGAGATGCGGGCCCGCACGCGGAAGCCCTGGGGCATGAACCTGCTCCTCTTCCGCGCCGACGAGGAGGCGATCGCATCCGTGCTCGCGGCCGCGCCGCCGGTCTTCTCCACGGCGTGGCCGTGGCCGGAACAGGATCTCGAGCCGCTCTTCTCCCGCGCGCATGCGGCCGGCGCGAAGGTGGTCCACATGGCGGCGACCGTGGGCGAAGCGCGGCGCGCGGCGCGGGCGGGAGCCGACGCGGTCGTCGCGCAGGGCACCGAAGGCGGGGGGCACGTCGGTCTCATGGGAACGATGGCGCTCGTGCCGCAGGTGGTCCGGGCGGTCGCGCCGGTCCCCGTGCTCGCGGCCGGCGGGATCGCGACGGGAGCGGGTCTCGCGGCGGCGCTGGCGCTCGGCGCCGAGGGCGCGCTCCTCGGGACGCGGTTCCTCGCGACGCCGGAGGCGCCGATTGCCGCGGCGTACAAGCAGGCGATTCTCGACAGCGACGGCCACGACACGCTCCTGACGGAGATCCCGGACATCGCCAACGCGCGCGTCTGGCCCGGCGCGTTCTCCCGCGTCGCGCGCAACCGGCTGATCGAGGAATGGAGCGGCCGGGAAGGGGAGCTGCGCGCCCGGCGCGCGGAGGTCGGGGCGCGCATGCGGCGCGCGTTCGAGGCCGGCGACCGGTCATACGCGCCGCTCTTCCTGGGGCAGGACGCGGGCCTGATCGACGCGATCGAGCCGGCCGGAGAGATCGTGCGGCGCGTCGTGGCCGAGGCCGAGGACGTCCTGCGGCGCGTGGCCGGCGGGAGCGCTTAGTTCGATGGAGCCGACCCGCGTCGCGCCGTTGCTCGACTACTGGGAGAAGGTGCGAGGACGCACGCGCCGCGTCGTGGACCGCATTCCCGAGGAACACCTCGAGTGGAGCTGGAAGCCGGGCCGCTTCACGCTCGGCGACTCCGTGCGGCACCTCGCCGGGATCGAGCGATGGATGTACGCCGAGAACGCGATGCGGCGCCCGTCGCGTTATCCCGGGCACGCGCGGGAGCTCGCGAGCGGGCTGCGGGCGGTGCGCGATTACTTCGAGCGCCTCCACGCCGAGTCCATGGAGATCTTCCGCGGTCTCTCGGACGCCGACCTCGCCGCGCGGTGCGTGACGCCGGGCGGCGCCGAGATCGGTGTCGGCAAGTGGCTGCGGCTCATGGTCGAGCACGAGGTGCACCACCGGGGACAGATCTACCTGTCGCTCGCGATGCTCGGGGTCGAGACGCCTCCGCTCTACGGTCTGACGTCCGAGGAGGTCCGCGCGCGAAGTCTGCCGATCGAGGAGGAGACGACATGAGAGTCGAGAAGGTCAACCTGTCGCAGAAGCTCGGGCTCTTTTCGGACCAGTGGAAGCCGAAGATCGTGGCGGACGTCAACGACCATCTGGTCAAGCTCGTCAAGCTGCAGGGAGACTTCGTCTGGCACAAGCACGACGCGGAGGACGAGATGTTCCTGTGCGTCGGGGGGCGCCTCACGATCCATTTCCGCGACGGAGACGTCGTCCTCGATCCGGGCGAGTTCGTCGTCGTGCCGCGCGGGGTGGAGCACAAGCCGTCGGCCCGCGAAGAGGCGCAGGTCGTGCTCTTCGAGCCGCGGACGACGTTGAACACCGGGGACGCGAAGAGCGACCGGACCGTCGCCGTGCTCGACCGGATCTGAGCGGGCGCTAGACCCTCCCGGCCGGGACTTCCGCGGCCGCGGCGCGGCGCTCGCGTCCGCGGGCATGGCCGCGGCGATAGGCCTCCGGGT
Source organism: Thermoanaerobaculia bacterium (assembly GCA_035498835.1). Lineage (GTDB taxonomy): Bacteria > Acidobacteriota > Thermoanaerobaculia > UBA5066 > Gp7-AA6 > DATBFU01. The sequence continues at coordinate 28,281 of DATJZU010000158.1, read as the reverse complement.
CGGGGACGTCCGCGCCGCTCTGCGCGGCGGACTCTTCGGCGTCGGGATGCAGGCCCGCGACGAAGCCCCGCCGATAGGATTCCTCGACCTCGTCGAAGCCCGGCGTCGTCTCCTCGTAGTGCGTCTTCTCCGCTTCGCGCAGGCCGATCCACCAGCGCTCGCGGGCCGCGTCGACCGATTCGGCGCCCCCGGAGTCGAAGATGGCTCGCGCGGCATGGCTCTGGGACGCGTTCTCCGGCAGCGCGAAGACGATCGTGTGCCCGAGAGAGAGGGCGTCCTCGTACAGGTAGATCTCGTCGCGCGGGAGCCCGCGCATGCTCTCCTCCTCGAGCTTCTCCGCCACGGCGGCACCGCCGACGGCTCCGCCCGCACCGAAGAGTCCGGCCGCCAGGAGTCCGACGGCGGTCACCATGCCCGCCCCCGGCACCAGCACGCTCGCAGCGGCCGCGCCGAGGCCGAGGCCGAGCGCTCCGCCCGCGGCCCCGCCGACGACGGCGCCGAGCGCCGGCGCGACACCACCCGCTTCCGTCTCCTCGGTCGGGATCTCCGCGATCTCGCGGTCGCCCGCTTCCGGCAGCAGAAACTGCACCTGATCCTCCGAGAAACCGGCCTTTCGCAGCGATCTCGCCGCGCGGCCTGCGGCGCTCCGGGTCGTGAAGATTCCGACGACGGGTTCCATGACGACTCCTCGCTCCGGGGAAGGAGCAAGAAGCAGGCCATCCGGGGCCGCGCCGCTAGCCCTAACCGAGTGTCCCGCTGCGCGAAAGAGCCGCGACCGTCGGATTCGACGTCCGCGAGAGGACACGCACGAACTCCGCCAGGTAGGGCGGCTGCGCCCGGCGGCGCAGCCAGGCCGCCCGCCACTGCCGCGGAAGACCACGGCGGGTGACGCTCTTCACGGCGAGGCCGCCGCGTTTCACGTACGGTTGCGCCGCCCAGCGCGCCATGATGGCGATCCCCTGGCCCGCGCGCGCCATCTCGGCCATCGCTTCGGTCAGCTGCATGGGGAGCCAGCGGCGCGGCCGCAGGCCGGCGGGCTTCAGGACGTCTCGGAAGATCGTGAGCTCTTCCTTCGGCGCGGCGTATGTGATGACCGTGCCGGCCGCGAGATGCTCGGCCGAGAGATAGGGCGCTTTCCGCATCGGGTGGTCCGAGGACAGCACCGCGACGAGCTCGTCTTCGAAGAGGGGCTGCGTCTCGATCCGCAGGCCCTTCACCGGGTCGGTCACGATGCCGATGTCGATCCGCCCGTCCAGAAGCGCGGGGATCGGCTCGCGCGTCGCCTCGACGACGATGTCGATTCCAATGCCCGGATAGCGCCGCTGAAAGGCTTCGAGGGCCGCCGGGAGCCAGTGATAACAGGTGTTGCACTCGGTGGCGATGCGGAGCGAGCCCTCGAGGCGCGGCTCGCCGTCCCGCATCTCGCGCTCGGCCGCGTCGAGCTCGGAAAGAACGCGCTCGGCCGATTGCCGGAGCCGCTCGCCGACGGCCGTCGGCCGCATCCGCCGGCCCTCGCGCAGGAAGAGGGGCTGGCCGGTCGCGGACTCGACGTCGCGGAGCTGATGGGAGAGGGCCGAGGGCGTCAGGTGCAGTCGCCGCGCGGCCGCCGTCAGCGAGCCCTCCTCGCAGACGGCGAGGACGAGCCGGAGATGACGCACTTCGAGGGTCACGGGCGCCTCCGGCCGCAGTCCATTTCGATGAACATAGCTCATGGATACGTTGAATACAAAGAGATTGTTTTGAAGTAGACGCGGCGCTAGCTTGGCATCGTGAAGCTCGGGGTCCTCGGATGCGGCCGGATGGGACGGGCGCTCGGGCGCCGCGCCGCATCGCGCGGCCACGAGGTCCTGTTCGGGTCGCGGCGGCCTTCGAACGCCCTCGACGCCGCGCGCGAGGCCGGGCCGGCCGCATCCGCGGGCACCTACGCCGAGGCCCTCGCGTACGGCGATCTCGCGCTCCTCGCGATGCGGTGGCCCCACGCGCTGCGCGCGGTCGCGGGATCGGGGACGGGCGGCATTCTCCTCGATACGACGAACCCGGCGGCGCCCGACGGCCTTTCGCTCGTCCTCGGGCATGACACGTCCGGCGCGGAGGAGATCGCGCGCGCCGTGCCGCGCGCCCGCGTCGTGAAGGCGTTCAACCACGTCTATGCGGAGGTCGTCGAGAATCCCGGCGGCTTCGGCGGCCCGCGACCCGCGGTCTTCTACGGCGGCGACGACGCCGCTGCGAACGATCTCGCCGGCCGGTTCATCGAGAGCCTCGGCTTCGAGGCCGTCCTCGCGGGCCCGCTCTCCATCGCCCGGTACCTCGAGCCCCTCGCGCAGCTCGCGGTCGCGCTCGTCGAGGGCCAGGGCCATCCGGCGGCGGGCGTCGCGTTCGGTCTGCTGCGCGCCGCGGGTGTCGGTCGGTTCGCGGCCGCCTCCGGGGAGATCGCATGACCCCGCCGGCTTCGGTTTCAGCCTTTCCCCGCGTCTACCGCGACATCCCGACCCACCGGCTGCTGGCGGCCTTCGGCGCGGCGCCGTCGCGGATCGCGCGCGCGATCGAGGGCCTCGGCCCGGAGGAGCTCTCCGCCCGCATCGTTCCCGGGAAGTGGAGCATTCAGGAGATCGTCTGCCACGTCGCGGACTCGGAGACCTGTGGCGCGCTGCGCCTTCGCCTGACCCTCGCGCAGCCCGGCGGCCCGCTGCCGGCCTACGATCAGGAGCGTTTCGCCGTCGCGCTCGAGTACGCGCGCTTCGACGAGGCGCTCGTCCGCGAGACGCTCGATCTCTTCGCGCGGCTGCGGTCGGTCTCGGGGCGGCTCCTCTCCCGCGCGCCGGAGCCGGCATGGAGCCTCGCGAGCCGCCACGCGCAGTGGGGCGAGGTGACTTTGCGACAGCTCCTCGAGCTGTACGCGGACCACGGCGAGCGGCACCTCTCCCAGATTCTCGAGCGCCGCCGCGCGATCGGCCGGCCGCTCGCGATCGACGCTCTTCTGCCCGAGAGACTGTACTGAGGAGCCGCCGTGGATTCCCGAGAAACGGCCGAGGCCTTCGCGACCCTTTCGACGCCGGCGCTCGCGGACGCGTGCTTGCGGATCGGCATGCCGCCGCGCCTCGCGCCGCCGGGCCTGCGTCCCGTCTTGCCCGGGACTCGCGCCGCGGGACGCGCGCTGCCCGCGCGGCACGCCGGCAGCGTGGACGTCTTTCTCGAGGCCCTCGTCGACGCGCGGCCCGGCGACGTCCTCGTCATCGACAACGCGGCGCGGTCGGACGAGGCGTGCATCGGAGATCTCGTCGCGCTCGAGGCGAAGGCCGCGGGACTCTCCGGCATCCTCGTCTGGGGCCTTCACCGCGACACGTCGGAGCTCGCCGCCCTGGGCCCTCCGGTGTGGAGCTACGGCGCGACGCCCGTCGGTCCCCGCCGCGTCGACCCGCGGCCGGCGAACGCGTTGACGCGCGCGCGCTTCGGAGACGAGAGCGTCGGCGCGGGCGACCTCGTGTTCGCCGACGAAGACGGCGCCGTGTTTCTCGACGGCCTGCGCGCGGCGGAGGTCCTCGAGACGGCCTCGCGGATCGCCCGGACCGAAAGGGAGCAGGCCCGGCGGGTCCGGGAGGGCCGGACCCTGTCCGAACAGTTTCGTTTCGCCGATTTCTTGGAAGGCCGGGCGGCGCGTCCGGGCCTCACCTTCCGGGAGCATTTGAAGGCCGTCGGCGGCGCGATCGAGGTCTGAGAATGCCCGGGGAAGCCGTCCGCCGAACCCGTCCCGCCGGCGCTGCGCAACGTCTTGATAGTCGAACTCGCCCCCGAAGGAGTACTGTTTCCTCCGTGGAAGTGATCCGGTCTTTTCCGCCGGCGTCGCTGTCGGTTTCGGCCCTCGCGGAGGGAGAGCGGGCCGGCGACCCGATCGACCGCGCGATCACGCGCGTCGACCACCTGGTGTTCCGGAGCCCGCTGCTCGCGATGGCGACCTTCCGCTGCCCGGCCGACGACCCGCTCTTCGTCGATTCGGGGCCGACGCGCAACGCGATCTTCGTCTTCCCGCGAACCGTCGTGAAGATCCAGCACGAGGGCTCGACGCCGTTTGTCTCGGGGCCGAACCTCGTCACGTTCTACAACGCGGGGCAGGTCTTCCGGCGCCAGCGCGTCTGGCCGGAAGGCGACGACAGCGATTGGTACTGGATCGAGCCGGAGACGCTTCGTCACGTGCTCGCGCGGTACGACCCTGCCGCGGCCGAGACCGAGCGGCCCTTCCGGTTCGCGTGGGGCCCGAGCGATCCGCGCACCTATCTCGAGCAAAGGCGCGCGTTCCTGCACGCCGCCACGTCCGAGAAGCCCGACCGGCTCTATCTCGAGGAGACCATGGTCTGGATCCTCGACCGCGTCGTATCGGGCGCCGTGGCGGCGCATTCGGGCCGGGAGCGTCCGGGGCAGCGCGCGGAGGCCCGCCACGCCCAGCTCACGGAAGACGCGAAGACGATCCTCGCTCTGCGCGCGCGAGACCCGCTCGATCTCGCGCAGCTCGCGGGTGAGCTCGGCTGCTCCGCGTTTCATCTCTGCCACGTCTTCCGCCGGCAGACGGGCCTCACGCTGTCCGAGTACCAGCACCAGATCCGGCTGCGCCGGTCGCTCGAGCGCGTGACGGATCCCGGCGAGCGACTGATCGACCTCGCGCTGGAGCTCGGCTACGCGAGCCACAGCCACTTCACGCATTTCTTCCGCCGGGCTTTCGGCGTCACGCCGTCGGCGCTGCGTTCCCGGCTGCTCGGGTTGCCCTTCCGGCTCGAAGGGTCCTAGGCTCGGGCCGGCTCGGAGTCCGCGGTCCTTGAGCGAACCCGCGCCGCAGCGGCTCGTCGTCGCGGGGGTCCTGCGCGACGCCGCCGGGTCGTACCTGATCTGCCGGATGCCGAAGCATCGTGGCGTCTTCCCTGGGCAATGGGGTCTGCCGGGGGGAGGCGTCGAGCCGGGGGAGAGTCTGGAGCAGGCTCTCGCACGCGAGATTCGGGAGGAGACGGGCCTCGAGATCTCGGAGACCCGGCCGCTCTTCTTCAAGGAGCGCGTGGGCGAGAAGCTCTTTCCCGACGGATCGCGCCGAAGGCTCCACATGATCTTCCTCGTCTCGGAATGCCGGGCGCGGCCGGGAGAGATCGTTCTGAACGAGGAGTTCGAAGCCGCGGCGTGGGTTCCCGCCGACCGCCTCGCGGACTACGACCTGAACTCGGAGACGCGGGACACCTTCGAGCGCCTGGGGCTCCCGCCCGTCCGGCGGGGCTGAGATCGTCCGGCCCGCCGGTCGCATATCCTTCGCCGGATGCGCGAGGACGCCGTCACCGGCGGCCGGGGTCGGTTCCCGACGACGCGCCTGTCTGCGGTGCGCGAGGCGGGAAGCTCCGATCCCGACACCCGCGAACGGGGCTTCTCCGCCGTGGTCGAGGCGTACTGGAAGCCGGCCTACAAGTACCTGCGTCTGCGCTGGCGCGAGGACGGCGAGGGCGCGCGGGATCTCACGCAGGGTTTCTTCGCGCGCGCCTTCGAGAAGTCGTGGCTTTCGGCGTATGACGCGCGCAAGGGCAGCTTCCGGACGTTCCTGCGGACCTGCCTCGACGGGTACGTCGCCAACGAGCGCAAGGCCTCCCGACGTCTGAAGCGGGATCCCGGCGCGCCGCTCCTCTCGCTCGACTTCGCGAGCGCCGAAGGGGAGATCTCCGAGCGCCCGCTGCCCGCCGGGAAGGCGCCCGAAGACGTCTTCCACGAGGAGTTCGTGCGCGGGCTCTTCTCGGCCGCGCTCACCGAGCTCGAGGCCGAGTGCCGCCGCCGCGGGAAGTCCCCGGCCTTCCGGCTCTTCGAGGCCTATGACCTGGACCCTCCCGAAGGCGCGCCGACCTACGCGGAGCTCGGCCGGGAGCTGTCGCTGTCCGTCACCGAGGTCACCAACCAGCTCGCCTTCGCGCGGCGGACCTTCCGGCGGATCGTGCTCGAACGGCTCCGCCGCGTGACGGGGAGCGAACGGGAATACCGCGAGGAGGTTCGGACGATTCTCGGCCGCGGCGCTCCGTAGGCTACGGGCATCGATCCTCGGGAGAACCTCGGCAGGACCTCGGGACCTCCGGCCGGATTCCGCCGTAAGAAACGTCGAGGAGGGACTCCATGGCGCGCTACCGATTCACGGTCAACGGGCAGCCTCGCGAGGTCGAGGCGGCGGACCCGGACATGCCGCTCCTCTGGGTCCTGCGGGACCGGCTCGGCTTGACGGGAACGAAATTCGGCTGCGGCATGGGCGCCTGCGGCGCCTGCACGGTGCTCATGGCGGGCGAGGCCGTCCGGTCCTGCCAGACGCCGGTCTCGGCGGCGGCGGGGCGGCGGTTCACGACGATCGAAGGCCTCTCGCCCGACGGCGGCCATCCCTGCCAGAAGGCCTGGCTCGCGGAGGACGTCGCGCAGTGCGGCTACTGCCAGCCGGGAATGATTCTGGAGGCCGCGGCGCTGCTCGCCCGGACGGCCCGTCCGACCGACGCGGACATCGACCGCGCCTTCGACGGCCACGTCTGCCGATGCGGCACGTATGCGCGGGTTCGCCGGGCCGTGCGGCGCGCCGGCGCGCTCGGAGGCGCGCGATGAGCGCCACCCGGCGGGATTTCCTGCGGTACGGGGCGCTCGCCGGCGCGGCGGGCGCCGCGCTGCGTCTCCCGCTGCTGGCGGAGACGGCGGCCGGCGTTTCCCCGTTCGCGCCGAACCAGTGGCTGCGCATCGGAGCCGACGGGCGCGTCACGCTCGTGGTCGCGCGCTCCGAGATGGGGCAGGGCGTCCGTACGAGCCTCGCGATGATCCTCGCCGAGGAGCTCGAGGCCGACTGGTCCTCCATTTCGATCGAGCAGGCGTCGCCGTCGCCGGACTACCCGGACATGAACACGGGCGGGAGCGACAGCGTGATCTCCTCGTGGCCCGTGCTCCGCAAGGCCGCGGCGTCGGCGCGGGAGATGCTGGTCGCGGCGGCCGAGCGACGGTGGGGGTCTCCGGCCGGCGAGTGCCGCGCGGAGAGAGGTTTCGTCGTGCACGCGCCGACGGGCCGGCGGCTCGGCTTCGGCGCCCTCGCGGCCGATGCCGCGAAGCTCCCGGTGCCGAAGGATCCGCCGCTCAAGGACCCGAAGGACTTCCGGATCGTCGGGACGCGCGTGCCGCGAATCGACGGGCCGGCGATCGTGTCGGGGCGCGCGAAGTACGGCCTCGACACGCGTGTTCCGGATATGCTGTTCGCCGCGATCGCGCGGTGCCCGGTGGCCGGCGGAAAACTCGTGCGCTTCGACGCCGCGAAGGCGAAGAAAGTGCCCGGCGTGCGCGGCGTCGTGGCGATCTCGAACGGCATCGCGGTCCTCGCCGACGACACCTGGGCGGCGCTCGAAGGCCGCGACGCGCTCGACGTCGTCTGGGACGAGGGGCGCAACGCGGCGCTCTCGACCGAGGATCTCTGGCGCCGCCTCGACGAGGCGGCCGCCCGTCCCGGTCGCGTGTCGCGCAAGTCCGGCGACGTCGAAGCGGCGCTCGCGGGAGCGACGGCGCGATTCTCGGCGACGTACCGCGACACGTTCCAGGCGCACGCCTCGGTCGAGCCCGGGAGCACGATCGCGCGGGTGTCGTCCGGCCGCTGCGAGATCTGGACGCCCACGCAGAACCCGGAGCGCGTCCGCCGGGAGGCGGCAAAGCTCCTGGGCATCGCCCCGGAGAACGTCCGCGTGCACGTCACGCTCATCGGCGGCGGCTTCGGCCGGCGCCTCGGAGCGGACTACGCCGTCGAGGCCGTCGAGGTCGCGCGCGCTGCGGGACGGGCGGTGCAGGTCGTCTGGTCGCGCCCGGACGAGTTCCGGCACGACTTCCTGCACCCGGCCGGCCGCGCGGACATCGCGGCGGGAGTCGACGCGTCGGGACGAATTGTCGCCTGGACCCACCGCTTCACGACGTTCCACCTCACGATGTTCGGCGCGTTCGACCCGAACGCCGTGGACGATCCGGACGTGAATCCCTGGGGCGGCTACGACAACCCGTACGCCATCGACAACTTGCGCGTCGAGTGGACGGACGTGGAGTCTCCCGTCGCGACCGGCGCGTGGCGCTCGGTGTTCTACCCGCCGAATGTCTTCGCGCGCGAGAGCCTGATCGACGAGATCGCGCACCATCTCGGCGAGGATCCTCTGGCGCTGCGTCGCCGGCACCTCGAAGGCAAGTTCCCGTTCGCGACGCGCGAGGTGGATCGCGCGGAGCTGCGCGCCGTGCTCGATCTTGCCGCGGAGAAGTCCGGCTGGTCGTCGCCTCTGGCGAAAGTCCCGGGCCGGCGGTCGGGCCGGGGAATCGCCTGCAACGTGTACCACGGGCGGACGCTCATCGCGCAGGTGGCCGAGGTATCGGTCGGAGACGCGGGCGACGTGCGCGTGCACCGGGTCGTGACCGCGACCGACTGCGGCCAGGTCGTCAATCCGCTCGGGCTCGAGGGGCAGGTCGAAAGCGGCGTCGCCTGGGCGCTTTCCTACGCACTGAAGGGCGAGATCACGATCGCCAGGGGCCGCGTGGCCGAGACGAGCTACCGCGAGTTTCCCGTACTGGCGCTCGCCGAGATGCCGGAGGTCGAGGTCTACGCCGTCGCCTCGGACAGGCTCAACCGGCCGTCGGGGTTCGGCGAGATGCCGGTCCCGGCGGTCGCGCCCGCCGTCGCCAACGCGATCTTCGCGGCGACCGGGAAGCGGGTGCGGAAGCTTCCGATCCGGCCCGAAGATTTGCGCGCCTGACGGCCGCCTCCGGCCTCAGGCCGGGTTCTCGATCGCGCGAATGTCGCAGGTGTGGCGGTCGACGCGCGGATAGACGATCCATTCGCCGTCCGCCGACACCGCGAAACCGGACCAGCCCTGGTCCACGAGCGGGGCGAGGTCGCGCGGCGCGGGAGCGCCCCAGGGAAGCAGCGCGACCGCGGGTCCTTCGTGCCGGGGGCACAGCTCGCGGAAGTAGATGCCGGCCGCGCCGATCTCCCAGTTGGCCCAGTCCTCGGGGGCGAGCCGATCGGTCACGCGCTCGAGAGCCTCGCCCTCGTGTTCGCCCGCGGGCAGGCTCATTCGCCAGATGCCGGCGGCGTCCGCGCGCGTGAAGTAGAGGGACCGCCCGTCCGGCGACTCCTGCGCGGCGTAGCCGCCCGCCGTGGTCATCGGCGAGACGCCGCGCCCGTCGAGCGCGAGCCGCCAGACCTGCCACGCGCCGCTGCGCCGCGATGCGAAGTAGATCGCGCGCCCGTCGCGCGACCAGCGCGGCGCGAGAGCGTCGGAGGTGTCGTCGGTCAGGCGCTCCGGCACCCCGCCGTCGGCGGAGACGAGGTACAGGCTCGACCGGGCCGGCGCCCGCGCCGAGAAGACGATGCGCCGCCCGTCGGGAGAGAGGCGCGGCGACTCGAGCCGCGCTCCTCCGAAGGACGTCAGCCGTCTCGCGCCGGCGCCGTCGGAGCCGGCGATCCAGATCTCCTCGCTTCCCGAACGGGTCGAGACGAAGACGACGCGCGCGCCGTCGGCCGAGAGGCTCGGGCCGAAGTTCCACTCGTCCGTCGCTTCGGTCAGCCGGCGCGGCGGCCCCGCGCCGGAGTCGGACCGCGCCGGAACGCGCCAGAGGTTGATCTCGTAGAGCCAGTTCTCGAACGCCACGAGATTCCCCTGCCGTGAGGCCGAGGGGTGCTTCATCTTGATGCCGCCGCCGGCAACCCAGGACGGCTCGCCGCCGCCCTTCGAAGGAACGCGCCACAGGCTATAGATCCCGGCGCGGCTCGAGGAGAACAGGATGCTCCGGCCGTCGGCCGACCAGTCGCTGCCCATCGTGTCGCGGTCGTCGAAGGTCAGGCGCACGGGATCTCCGCCCGAGATCGCCACGCGATAGATGTCGTTGACGCCGTCGGTCCGGTTGCGCGTGAAGGCGAGCGTTTGGCCGTCGGGGGAGAAGGCCGGCGACGTGTCGCCGAGGAAGCCGTCGGGCGCGCGCGTGACCGGGCGGCGCTCGAGCGTCTCGGGAGAGAGGAGCTCGAGAGCGAGCACGCCGCGCGTGTCGCGCCGCGAGAGGGCAAGCCACCGGCCGTCGGGAGACCAGGCCACGCGGCGGTACTCGGCGTCGCCGCACGGCGCGAGCGGCCGCTCCTCGCCTCCGAGCGCGGAAACGAGGAAGATCCGGCAATCGCTTCGCGTCGCGCGCGTGAAGGCGAGGCGCTTGCCGTCGGGAGACCACGCCGGCGTTCGGTCCTCGACGGACGGGTCGCGCGTCAAGCGCAGCGGATTCTCGCCGCCGACCATCTGGACGTAGAGGCTCATGGCCTCGCCCGAACCGCCGTTCCACGCGAAGGCGACACGCGTGCCGTCGGGCGAGAGCGCGGGGTCGCGCTCGTTTCCCGGATAAGTCGTGAGCGGCCGGACGCGGAGCGGCGCGGCGTCGCGCCGGGGCGAAGTTCGGAGGAGGAATGCGACGCCGATGGCTGCCGCGACCGCAATCGCTGCAGCGGCGACGACGCCTCGGCGATCGGTCGGCGCCGCCACCACCGGGACGTCGGCCGGCTCCGCGGCGGCGGGCGGGGCCATCGGCGCGATCAGCCGATAGCCGGACTTGCGGATCGTCTCGATGACGCGGGGACTCGCCGCGTCGTCGCCGAAGAGCCGGCGGAGCTCGCCGATCGCGCGCGTCAGGACGTCCTCCGAGACGAAGGCGCCGTCCCAGACGTCGCGGAAGAGCTCTTCTTTCGTCACCACCTCGCCGGGCCGACGCGCGAGCGCGAGGAGCACGCGCATGACCTTCGGCTCGAGCGACACCGCTGCCTCGGACGTCTCGACGCGGTTCAACGCCGGGCGCACGAGCCGGCCGGCGAGACGGAAGTCCGACGCAGGCGCCCCGCGGTCCGGCGGCGGGAAGGCGGCGAATCGCTCGCGGGGCTCGACGCTCATGGGGCTCCTGTATCTACGGGGCGTCCGCGGCCGGGTTCGCGCGTCCGGCGCCCCGGTGGCATATTTTCTCATCGTGCGACGGCTCTCGGACGAGGCGCTCGAGCGGCTGCGGGCCGCGGCGGACCGGCCGGACCTCTCGGGCACGCGCTACACGATCCGCGAGGAGATCGGGCGCGGCGGAATGGGGACCGTGTATCTCGCCGAAGACGCGGCCCTCGAGCGGCCGGTGGCGCTGAAGGTCCTGACGCTCGAGAGCTCCGGCAACGCCGGCGCAGAGGCCGCGCGTCTCCTCCGCGAGGCGCGGGTCATGGCGCGCCTCGAGCACCCCGGCCTCGTGCCCGTGCACGACGCAGGAACGCTTCCCGACGGCCGCGTCTTCTACGCGATGAAGCACGTGCGCGGCCGCCGGCTCGACGAGTACGCGCGATCCGGCCCGTCGCTCGTCGACCGCCTCGCCGTCTTCCGGAAGATCTGCGACGCGGTCGCGTTCGCGCACGCGGCCGGCGTGGTCCATCGGGATCTCAAGCCGGAGAACGTGATGCTCGGCGGCTTCGGCGAGGTGCTCGTCCTCGACTGGGGAGTGGCGCGGAGCACCGAGGATCCCGTCGAGCCGGGCGGCACGGTCGTGGGGACGCGTGCATACATGGCGCCGGAGCAGGCCGACGGCCGAACGGACCTCGTGGACGCGCGGACGGACATCCACGCGCTCGGGGTCATCCTGCGCGATCTGCTTGCCGCGGCGCCCGCCCCCGACGCCGCGGCCGCCCGGGCGCTCGGCGCCGTGGCCCGCCGCGCGATGGCGCCGCGTCCGGAGGATCGCTACCCGAGCGTGCCGGATCTCTCGGCCGACGTCGGGAGGTTTCTGGAGGGCGAGGTCCCATCGGCCCACCGTGAGACGCCGTTCGAGAGGGTCGGTCGATTCATCCGGCGCTACCGGACGCCGATCGCCCTCGTTCTCGCTTATCTCGCGATGCGCGCGGCGATCCTGATCTTCTTCGGCCGCTGAGGCGGTGAGAGGAGCCCGGCCCGCCGGCGGCGGCGGACCGGGCGAGAGGCGGAGCCGCGAAGGGTCAGAAGGACAGCCGCGCTCCGAATCGGATCACGCGCGGGCTCTGGATCTCGAAGATCTGGTTGGCCACGCCGGAGGCGTTCTGGACCTGGAGGACCGTGCCGGAGTTGAGCAGGTTGAAGACGTCCGCCGAAAAGGTCAGGTTCGCCTGGTTGGAAAAGAGCGGGATCGTCTTCTCGAGGCGCATGTCGAGCTGATAGACGGACTTGTTGCGGAAGTCATCGGCTTTTCCGACCGCCACGTCCTTGAGCGACGTCGGCGTGCCGTCGCCCGTCTCGACCTCGACGAAGTAGGGGATCGGATAGCCCTGCCTCCCGAAGAAGTTCGCGGCCAGGTTGAAGCCGAGCGGGAGCTGATAGAGGCCGTTGATGTTGAAGCTCCATTTCGAGTTGATGTACACGTTCGCGAAGTTCCCGCCGATGCCCGCCCCTCCGTAGTAGGCGATGTCGTCGGCGCAGGAGTTGCTGCCCGTCGTGGTGACGGGGCTTCCGACCTGCACGGAGTTCGTCGGGTCGAAGCATTCGCCCTTGTTCTGGCGCCAGTTAGACCACGTGAACGACGCGTGCGCCATCCAGCGGTCCGAGAGGCGCTTGGTCGCCTGGAGCTCGACGCCGTCGTAGGTCTGGCGATAACCGGGACGGTTCGTCTGGAAGAGGCCGCTGTTTCCCGTGTAGTTGGCGACGCCGTAGATCGGGCCGGACTCGCCGATGACGTGGCCCAGGTAGTCGTAGGCGAGGCAACCGCCGTGGGTCCCGGGCGTGCACTCGCTCGGGTCGAGCGTTGCGGGGTCGATCTGCACGTAGTCGGCCGAGGTATAGCCCGGGAAGGTCGTGTAGATGAGGTCCTTGCGGATCCGGTGCGTGTAGGTCAGACCGGCGACGAACTGCGGCAGGATCTCCTGATCGAGCCCCGCCATGAACTCGTCGGTGATGGGCGCTTTCAGGTTGGGATCCGTGATGTTCGGCGACGACGCCGAATTGGGGTTGCTCGGGTCCACGTAGTTCGCGCCGACGAAGTTTCCGAGCTCGCCGCGCTCGACCATGTGGTCGCCGTTCAGGTCGTGGAACTCGTATCGAAGGATCGGGTAATAGCCGTTCGGGTTGTCGAAGCTGACCTGCGCCGTCCCGAGCTGGTCGGCGAAGCGCGAATAGGAAGCCCGCGCGACGGTCTTGTTCCCCTTGCCGAAGGCGTAGGTCGCTCCGACGCGCGGCTGCCAGTTCTTCCATTTGAATTCCGAGGGGCCGCCCGGGTAGTCGAGCTGTCCCAGGAGCTCGGGAAAGAGCGGGTTGGCGGGCGCGATGCTCTGGTCGTTGTGGCCGTACTGCTCGTCGTAGCGGACGCCGAAGTTGACGGTCAGGTTGTTCGCGGTCACCGTGTCGCCGATGAATCCGTCCCAGTACGTCATTGAGGCATTGAGGATCTTCGGCCGCGTGAGGTAGACCTGGCCCAGGTTCTCGCGCACGACGTTGCCCGTTCCGGGCCAAACCGTGATCGACGAGAGCCCGAGCGTGCGATATCCGAAGCCGTACTTGATCTCGTGTCCGAGCGATCCGGTGTGCGCGAAGAACGATCCGTTCGCCGCGACCTGGTGCGAGGGCCGGTCGGTCGAGTAGAAGAGGTACGAATTGTGCCAGACGCGGTTGGCGTCGCGGTAGGCATCGATGTTCAGTCCGCCCTCCGGCGTGAGCGCGAACGTGTTGCGGGGATACGACCACGACACCTCGAGCACGGACGTCGTGCCGAAGACCTGCTCGTCCTGACCCTTCCAGATCGTCGTCGGGCCGCTCTGGTCCCAGGACGTTTCCTGCGGGCGCGTCGGTCCGGCGCTGCGCCCCTGCTTGATCTTGTCGCCGCGGAAGAAGAAGAGCGTCGCCGAGTTCGAGGAGATCGGCTGGATGTTCAGCTTGCCGCTCTCGTTCTCGAGCGTCGTCCGGTCGAGCGCGCCGCCGGTCTGCTGGAGATTGATCTGGCTGCGGCCGTAGCTGCCCCAGAGCCAGATCTTGTCGGGAACGATGGGTCCTCCGGCCTCCACGCCGTAGTCCTGGATTCCGGAAATGCGATTGGTCTTCGTGATGCCCTGGTCGATGGCTTCCTGAGGGATGTTCGTCGACTGGAATTTCTCGTCCGTGATGAAGACGCGCGTCGAGCCGTGGACCGTGTTCGTGCCGCGCTTGGTCACCATATTGAGCGTGACGCCGGGCACGGACACGGAAGGATCCGTTCCGCCGGTCGTGACCTGCATCTCCTCGAACGCGTCGAAGTCGTAGTACGTGGGCGAGGCGCCGAGCGCGGCCATGTCCGTGATGACGACGCCGTCCACGTTCCAGGAGTTCTGCGATCCATCGGTTCCCTTGCCCACGTAGTTGGATTGCTGGCCGCCCTGGCTGCCGCCCACGTTGACGCGGTCGACGAGAACGCCCGGGCTCTGCTGCAGGATGACCCACGGGTCGCGCGCCGTCGGGATCTCCGTGAGCTCCGACTGCGTGAACGTGTGGCCGCTGTCGGTCTTGCGCGTGTCGAGCAGCGGCGTGTCGCCCGAGACGGTGACCGTCGCCGCGACGGCCGAGAGCGCCATCGGAATCGTGAGGTCCGTGTTCTTCCCGAGCGTGACGGAGACGCGCTCGCGGCGCACGGTCGAGAAGCCCTGGAGCACGGCCGTGAGGACGTATTCGCTGCCCGGCGCGAGGTTCAGGAAGTGAAACGCGCCCTTGGCGTCGGTGAAGGTCGTCTGCGGCGCGCCGCCGCCTTCGAGCGTGATGGAGACGCCCGGCAGGACCGCCTGCTGTTCGTCCACGCACCGGCCGTAGATGTTTCCGGACTGTTGCTGCGCGAGACCCGCGACGGCCGCGAGGGTCAGGGCAACGCCCGCCACCCATCGCGGCAAGTTCCGGCCCCGTCTTTCGGGTGACTCGGTCATGCTTCCACCTCTTCGTTTGCGCGGAGCGACGCGCCCCGCGTCGCCGAAGAGAGAGCAACGCGATTGCCATGCCGCAACGGCGTGACAGGTCGTGCGGCCCCTGGACGGCGGGAGGCGTCGGGGTCGCGAGCCGACCGCCGGAGTGACCGGCGGCGGCCGCGCGGAAGCCGTCGAAGGACGAGGGTCCGGGAATCTGAAGCGGTGACCGGAAAACCGGAGGGCGAGCCTCGGGAAAACGGGTCGAGCGGTTAAATTGATCTTCGAGGAGGCATCGCGAAATGAGCAAACCGCTCTTCGGTCTCGTTCTCGGGGGGGTCCTCGGAATCTTCGACGGGCTGACGGCGCTCTTCACGCCGGCGGTGCGCTCGCAGATCGTGATGATCGTCATCGGCTCGATGTTCAAGGGGCTGATCGCGGGCGTGCTGATCGGATGGTTCGCCCGGAAGGTCGACTCGCTGCCGCTCGGCATCCTCTTCGGCGGATCGGTCGGCCTGCTGCTCGCCTGGCTCGTGGCCTCGATGCCCCAGCCGGACGGCAAGCACTACTATTTCGAGATCATGCTGCCGGGCGCCATCGTCGGCGTGATCGTGGGCTACGCGACGCAGCGGTACCGTGCTCCGGCGCCGCAGCGCGCCTGAGACTGACACGATCTTGTGCGGTCCGGGGGCCTGGGCGGCCCTCCCCGCAAATCTTTCGGGCGGCCCCGCCGTATATCTCCCGCAGGAGCCGATCCCTCATGTACCGAGAGTTGCGCGCCCACGGCGAGCTCGGCCGATACGTCGAGTGTTTCTGGTTTCTCGAGGAGGGGGCCGGAACGAAGGGTGCCGGCTGCCCGGTCGAGCGGCTCCTCCCGATCGGCTCGATCGAGGTGGTCCTGCATCGCCGAAGCCCCTTCCGGCAATGGTCGCCGGAGGGCGCGCCGCGGCGGCTCGCGCCCGGAGTGGTCGCGGGGCAGCTGACCGGTCCGCTCTACATCCAGCCCGAAGGTCCGATTGCGACGATGGGCATCCGCTTCCGGCCCGGCGGCGCCTATCCGTTTCTCGGCCTCTCTCTCGACGCGCTCACCGACTGCCTCGCATCCTTCGAAGAGGTCTGGGGCGCGGGCGGACGCCGCTTCGAGGAGCGCCTCCTCGACGCTCCCGATGACTCCGCGCGAATGCGCATCTCGGAAGAGTTCCTTCTCGCGCGGCTCGCGGACGGCGCGTGCCGCGACGCCGCCGTCGAAACCGCCGCCGGCGAGATCCGGCGTCGCCGGGGACGCGTCCGCATCGGGGACCTGTGCGGCGCCTCCGGGGTCTCCGCCCGCCAGCTCGAGCGCCGGTTCTCGACCGCGCTCGGGCTCGCGCCGAAGTCGCTCGCACGGATCGTGCGATTCCAGGCGATGCTGCGGGCCCTCGACCGGGGAGCGCGGCCGGACTGGGCGGGGATGGCCGCCGACTTCGGTTTCTGCGACCAGGCCCATCTCGTCAACGAGGTCCGGCGGCTCTCCGGCCTGACGCCTCGCGGCCTCGCCGCGCGGCGGGCGGCGGGAGCGGGCGCCGATCCGGGCTTCACGCTGGACGGGGAGTCCGGCCTGAGGGTCTGCCCGGCGGCCGCCCGGACGGGCTCGGGGGATGTCGGATTCTTGCAAGACGCCGGAGGCCGGTCCGCGTAGATTCGCGGCATGTCGAGCGTCAAAGCCCTCGGGTCCTTCGCGCCGCCGCGGACCATTCGGGCGGCGGTTCCTTCCGCGAGCCTCGTTCCGGTTCCTTCCGAGCGCTGCCGCGTGCTGGTCGTCGATCCGGATCGCTCGTGGCGCGCGGTTCTGCGGCGCGCGCTCGAGCGGCTGCCGGGCGTCGAGATCGCGGCCGAGTCCGAAGACGGCGGCGGTGCGATCGAGGCCGTCCGGAGGCTCCGCCCCGACGTCGTCTTCCTCGAGGCGGACCTGCCCGACCTCTCGGGATTCGACGTCGTCGCCTCCTTTCCGCTCGAGACGCGCCCGGCTTTCGTCCTGCTGACTTCGCGAGAGACGGCCGCGGTTCGCGCCTTCGAGGCGGACGCGGCCGACTGCGTCGTCAAGCCGTTCGCTTCGGAGCGGATCGCCGCGGCTCTCGCGCGGGCCCGCGGGTCGTACGCGGCGAACGGCAGCGATCTCGAGGTTCCCGGGAAGCGGCGGCTCGAAGAGTGGCTCCTCGTCAAGCGCGACGGCCGCTCGATCTTCGTCCGCGTCGCGGACATCGACTGGATCGAGTCGGCGCGCAACAACGTCATCCTCCACGTCGGCGCCGAAAAGTACGTCCACCACGAGACGACCTCCGGCATCGAGGCGCGGCTGTCGCCGAACCGATTCCTGCGGATTCATCGGTCGACGATCGTCCGGATCGACCGGGTCCGGGAGCTCGTGCCCTGGTTCAACGGGGACTACCGCGTCACGTTGAAGGACGGCACCGAGCTGACACTCTCGGAGAGCTACCGCGAACGCTTGAGGAGGTTCCGGGTCTAGTTCCTACAGAGGCAGCCGCAGCTCGGCCTCGCAGCCGCGCGCGCCGCGGCGATTCTCCAGGGTC
Source organism: Thermoanaerobaculia bacterium (assembly GCA_035498835.1). GTDB lineage: Bacteria > Acidobacteriota > Thermoanaerobaculia > UBA5066 > Gp7-AA6 > DATBFU01. The sequence goes on along the minus strand of DATJZU010000158.1, from coordinate 10,815 downwards.
AGCGTCCCGCCGTGGGCCTCGGCGATCTGCCGCGAAAGGACGAGGCCGATGCCGCTTCCGCCGGGTTTCGTCGTGAAGAACGGCACGAAGAGATTCTCGGTTCGCGTCAGGCCCGGTCCTTCGTCCTCGACGCGCAGGACGACCTGCGGCGGCCGTCCGTTGGTCCGCTCCCACCCGACCGTGACGCCGCCGCGGGTCTCGAGGGCGGCGTCGGCGGCGTTACGAACGAGATTGATGAGGAGCTGCTCGAGCTGGTCCGGGTCGGCCGAGAGAAAGAGCGGCGGCCCCGGCGTGACACGGACCGGAAGCCGCGTCTCGAGCTCGGCGACCCGGGCGACCAGGGCCGACAGCTCGATGCGCTCGAAACGCGGGGGCGGCAGCTTCGCCAGGCGCGCATACGCACCGGTGAAGCGCGAGAGCGCCTCCGCCCGCGAGGCGATCACCGCGAGGCCGCGGCCGGCGTCTTCGCGCCAGTCCGCGGGCGGCGTTTCGTTTCCGAGGAGACCCGAGAGACTGCCGGCGATCGACTGGATCGGCGCGAGCGAGTTGTTCAGCTCGTGGCCGAGCACGCGGATGAGCCGCTGCCATGCCTGGCGCTCCTCTTCGCGCAGCGGACGGGACACGTCGGCGAGCACGAGGAGATGGTGCGGGCGGCCGCCCTGGCGGAAGGAGCTGCGGCGCACCTCCCAGCGCCCCGCGCCGCCGGGGAAGGACGCGTCGAGAACGCGCGGCGTCTCCTCGCGCAGGCAGGCCTCGAGGCCGAGCTCCGCGGCGCTCCGGCCGAGCAGCCGCGGCTCGGGCTGGCCGAGCAGGCGCTCGCCCGCGCGGTTCGTGAGGCGGAGCTCGCCGTCCTCGTCGAACGCGAAGACCGCGACCTCGATTTCCGCCATCACCCGGGAAAGGAGCGCCGTCGCCTCGAGGGCGCCCAGGCGCTGCCGGCGAAGAGTGTCCGCGAGCGCATTGACCTCGAGCAGGACCTCGCCGAGCGGGTCGTTTCCGCGCGCGCCCCGAGCCCGGATGGAAAAGTCGTCCTCGCGCATCGCGGCGAGCAGGTTCGAGACCGTCTGCAAAGGCCGGACGACTCGCTCCCAGAGCGCCCGCAGGAACGCCGCCGCCGAGATCAGCACGAGCGCCGTCAGCGTCCAGCGCGTGCGGTCGGTGAAGTCCTGGCTCCAGAGGATCGCGATCGCCACGGCGGCAGCCGGCAGCGCGGCCGCGCTCGCGAGGAGGATCACCCGCTTGTCGTGCGCGAGCTTCATGGCGGGGCGCGCCTGGTCCGGCGGCGAGTATACGGTCGCAGGTCAGCCGAGGTAGAGCACCTCGCAGATTCCGGCCGGCCGGAGGCCGAGGCGAACGGCCAGCCGCTGCGAGACGGGATTCGACGCGTTCCAGTGCGGCGCCAGGCGGCGCGCGACGGCTTCGAGCAGAAGACGCGCGCTCGCGGCGGCCGCATAGCCGCGCCCGCGAAACGCGGTCCGGGTCGCGATGGCCACTTCGACCGCGCCGCCGCCGACGGCGTAGGAGGTCGCCGCGCAGGCGAGGCGATGGCCGACAAACACGCCGAAGCCGAAGCCCTCTCGGAGAAACTCCGCCGCGCTCGCATAGACCTGAAGCGCGTGCGGCGAGAGCTCCGCGTCGAGCTGTCCCGAGCAGCGCTCCTCGATGGGACGCAGGAGGGCGTCGGACGGAAGCGCCGCGGCGAGCTCCCGCAAAGGCCCCGTCGCCAGATCCTCGCCGTCGTAGGACCGCATGGGGCGCTCCGACAGCCGGGCGCCGAAGATCTCGCGCAGCCGCCGGTCCCAGCGGGGATCGTTGCCGTGGACGAGCTCGCGCGGGCCGGCCACGCCGCGGGAGACGTCCTCCGCGGCGGCCGAATCGGAGTCGCCGCCGAAGACGTCGTAGCAGCCGACCGAAAGCCGCGCGGCGACCGCGGCTCCGTCTCCGGAGATCCAGGCGCGGCCCGCCCGGCCCTCGAGCACCGCGGCGATTCCCGCGCGCAGATGCGGCGGGTGCGAGCGGAAGAAGGAGGCGAGCTCCCGGCGCCCGTCCGGCGCGACCTCGCGAAGCATGGCCGGCCGCTAGAGCCCGTACTTCTCCATCCGGCGATAGAGCGCGCTCCGCGAAAGGCCGAGTGCCTCGGCCGCGCGGCTCACGTTGCCGCCGAAGCGCGAGAGCGCCTTGCGGATCAGGACGCCTTCGACCTCCTCGAGGCTCATCTCCTCGAGGGGCGGCTCCGCGCCGTCGCGCAGCGGACGCAGCCCGAGGTCGGCCGGCCGCACGCGCGGCCCGGAGGCGAGGAGCGCGGCGCGTTCGACCGCGTGGTCGAGCTCGCGGACGTTGCCGGGCCAGGGATGGTCGAGCAGCGTCTGGAGTGCGGCGGGCTCGAATCCGGCGACGTCCTTGCGGTAGCGCCGGGCGTGGAGGCCGAGGAAGTGTTGGGCGAGGAGCGGGATGTCTTCGCGCCGGTCCCGCAACGGGGGGACGGTGATCTCGATGGTGTTGAGGCGAAAGCGCAGGTCCTGGCGGAAACGGCCGGCCGCGACCTCGCCGGCGAGATCCGCGTTGGTCGCGGAGAGGATGCGGACGTCCACCTTGCGCGTGCGCGAGGAGCCGAGGCGCTCGAACTCGCCGGTCTCGACGACGCGCAGGAGCTTGCCCTGCTGGCTCGCCGGCACGTTCGCGATCTCGTCGAGAAAGAGCGTTCCCCCGTCGGCGAGCTCGAAGCGCCCGACCCGGTCGGCGCGCGCGTCGGTGAAGGCGCCCTTGACGTGCCCGAAGAGCTCGCTCTCGAAGACGCCCTCGGAAACGCCGCCGGCATTGAGCGTCACGAGGGGCCGGTTCCGCCGCGTCGAGGCCGCGTGGATCGCCCGCGCGACGACCCCCTTCCCGGTGCCGTTTTCGCCGACGATGAGCACGTTCGCGTCCGACGGGGCGACGCGGGCAATGAGCTCGAGGACGGGACGCATGGCGGCGGATTCGCCCAGGATCGAGGGGTCCGGCTCGGGCCGGAGAATGCGATTCTCCGCCTCGAGCCGCGCGCCGCGCCGGAGCGCCCGCCCGAGCGCGATCTGGGTGCGCAGCGTCGCGAGCAGGCGGGCGTTCTCCCAGGGCTTCTGCACGAAGTCGCGCGCGCCGCGGCGCATCGCCTCGACGGCGAGATCGACGCTGCTCCAGGCCGTCATGACGACGACCGGCAGCGTCGCGTCGAGCTCCTGGAGGCGGGCGAGGAGGTCGAGCCCCTCCTGACCCGACGTCGTGTCGCGGGCATAGTTCAGGTCGATCAGGGCGGCGTCGAAGTCGCGCGCCGAGACGGCGCCGACCACGGCCGCCGGGGAGGAGACCGTTTCGGCCTCGAGCCCCTCGGACTTGAGGAGGAGGCGCAGGGCCTCGAGGACGTCCTTCTGGTCGTCGGCGACGAGGATGCGGCTAGCCGTCGGGGCCACGGCGGGAGCTTATCGGAGGCGTCACTCGCTCCGCATCGAGGTCAGGGGGTCCACTCGGAGCGCTCGGCGCAGCGGCAGCGCGCCCGCGATCAGGGTCAACGCGGCGAGCGTGACGCAAACGGCGGCGACCGTCGCGAGGTCCACTCGAAGACCACCGAAGAAGAGCCCCTGAAGAACCCGCAGCGCGGCGAACGCCGCGAGGAGCCCGGTGCCGAGTCCGGCGAGCGCCATGCGGATGCCCTCGCCGAGCACGAGGCCCGACAGAGACGCCCGGCTCGCGCCGAGCGCCATCCGCACGCCGATCTCCTGCCGGCGCCGCTCGACCGCATGGGAGAGGACGCCATAGATGCCGATCGCCGCGAGCAGCAGTCCGCAGACGGCTGCGCCGAAGATGCCCACGACGTTGCGCCGCATCGGATCGAGGACCTGCCGATACACACCCTTTTGCGTCGCGACGAACGCATGGCCCTCCGGTGAGATCTCGCGCAGGGCATATCGGACGGCCTCGAGCGCCGTGGGGGAGGCTTGCCCCTTCGTGCGGAAGAAGATCTCGATCAGATCGCCGGTTCCCTGAGATAGCGGAACGAAGACTGTCGGGCGCAGGTCCTCGAAGAGGTCGATCGGATCGGACTCACGGACGTTCTCGACGACGCCGACCACGGTCGCCCAGGGGGTCGCTTCACCGGCGCGGCCGAACTTGAGGCGCTTGCCGATCGGATCTTCGCCCGGCCACCACGTCTTCGCCGCGAGATCGTTCACGATCGCGACCCGCGCTCCCGGCTCGTCGTCCGCGGAGCCGAAGTTCCTTCCGCGCATGACCGCGGCCGAGGTCGCCGGGAAGAAACCCGGATCGACGGCGAACCCGCCGACCCGGCTGCCGGCGGCCTCGCTTTCGCCGGCGGCGCGCGTCACCGTCACGACCGGTGTTTCGCCGCCGACCCGCGGACGCATCGTGAAATCCCGAAGTTCCGCGCCGACGGTCTCGACTCCCGGCACGGCGAGAAGGCGTTCCCGCACGGTCGCAAAGAACCGGGCGGGCGTTTCGGCGGCACCTCTTCGAGGGATCCGGAGATTCGAGTACACGACGCGAGCGGTGTCGTCCCGGTCCCGCCCGTTGAAGTCGCGGTAGCTTCGCGCGGCGGCGCCGCCGAGGCTGACCAGGATCACGGCGCCCGCGATCTGGAGAGCGACGAACAGGTGCTGGGATCGGCGCCGCGCGGTCTGCCCGGCCTGGCCGACAGTCGAGCCCTTCAGGAACCCCTGCGGCGCGGAGCGCGCGAGGCGCGATGCCGGCAGGAGGCTCACGAGCAGCGCCGCGACGGCGGTCACGGCGACGGAGACCGGTAACGAAGTCCCGCTGAGACGGTCTTCGAGGGAAGCGGGCAGCAGTCCCATGGCCGAACGCATCGGCGCCAGCAGCTCAATGCCCCAGCGCGAGACGACCAGGCCGGCCCCGCCGCCCAAGGCCGCCAGCGCGAGCCCCTCGGCAGCGAGCTGCGCCGCGAGACGCCGGGGCGTCGCGCCGAGGGCGCTCCGAACGGCGAATTCGCGGCGGCGGCCGATGGTCCGGACGAGGAGCAGTCCGGCCAGGTTGGCGCAGGTAATGAGCAGTACCGCGAGCGCGACCGCGCCGAAAGCCAGATCGTAAGATCGCCAGTACTTGAGCGCGTCCTGACGAAGCGGGCGCAGGAATGGTCTCCACGGGGGCTGGCCCGGCGGAGGCGGCAGCGTGGCGGCGGCGAGCTCGGCGCGCGCCGCCTTCAAGCCGGCGCCGGGAGCGAGCTTCCCCAGCAGACGGACGGAGCTGTCGCCGATGTTCGCTCGCTGCTGCGTCGCCGAGGAACGCGCGAGATAGGGCTCGAGAGGTATCCAGAAATCGCTTCGGTACTCGAACTGCATCCCGAAGGGAAGCACACCGATCACGGTGTAGGGCGCTCCCGAAATCCGCACTACGCGGCCGAGCACGTCGGGAGAGGCGTGAAAGCGCGATCGCCACAGGGAATCGCTCAGGAGCACGACGGGCTCGGCCCCAGAACGGTCGTCCTCCGGAGTGAAGGCGCGTCCGAGAGCCGGCGCCGTTCCGAGAAGCTCGAGCAGGTTCGGCGAAATCGCTTCGCCACTGTCCGCGGTCTCCCGGTCGCCGTCCGCCGTGACATATCCGCCGAAAATTACGTGGGCCGCGAGCGGCCGGACGGTCCGGAGCCGATCCCGCCAGACGCGATACGTCGCGTACCGGGCCGTAACGAGCTCGTCGACGCTCCGGCGGGACGATCCCTCGACCGGGACGACGAGGCGGTCCGCCTCGGGATAGGGCAAGGCGCGGAGTCGAATCGCCTCGACCAGGCTGAACGCGGCGCTCGTTGCCCCGACCCCGAGACCGAGGGACAGCACGGCGATCGCGGAGATGCCGGGACTCTTCCGGAGCATCCGGAGCGCCTGACGGAGGTCGCGGGGGAGTTGCATGGCCGGACTCCTTACTCCGCCCTCAGCGCGTGCGCCGGATCGACGCGAGACGCCCGCCGCGCCGGCAGATAGCTGGCGGCGAGCGCGATCGCGGCGACGAGGGCGACGATCCCGCCGAGAACCGCGGGGTCGCCGGGACGCACCGAGAAAAGAACGCTCGCCACGAGACGTCCGAGCAGCAACGTCGCCGCGAGGCCGGCGGCGATTCCCGCGAGCGCGAGGAGCATCCAGCGGCGCAGCACGTGCGCGACGACGTCGCGTCCCTGGGCCCCAAGCGCCATGCGAATGCCGATCTCCCGTCGGCTCTGTCCGACGGCGAGGCTGACGACGGCATAGAGGCCCATGGAGGCCAGGACCGCGGCGGCGACGGCGAAGGCGGCCGTCAGCCACGCGAGCAGTCGCTCGGAGCTCGTGTCGTCGTCCACGAAGCGCTCCATCGTCTGGATGTTCGAGACGGCCTGGTCGGGACGCAGCGCGCGGATCTCGCGCCGCGCCGCAGCGGCGAGGCCGGCCGGATCGGAGGGCGCGTCGAGCACGATGGTGACGCTCGTCTCGGGCGCCTGCGCGAGCGGGAAGTACATCTCGGGGCGGATGGGAGCGGCCAGGCCGCGATGCCTGACGTCGGCCGCCACGCCGACGACCTCGATCCAGGGCACGTCCGGGGAGGGACGGCTTCGGTGGAATCGCTTTCCGATCGGATCCTCGCCGGGCCAGTAGCGCTTCGCCATCTCCTGGCTCACGACGGCCGCGCGGCGGGAAGATTCGTCGTCGGAATCCCGAAACGCACGCCCGCGGACGATCGGGATGCCCATCGCACGGAAGTAGTCGGGAGACACGACGACGCGGCCGACGCGAGGCTCCTGGCCGGGCGGCGGGGGCGCCTGTCCCTCGGGCGTGATGAACGTCCAGGAGTTGTTACCGCTCATCGGGAGCGTCGTGACCGCGGCCGCGGCCCGCACGCCCGGCAGCGCGCCCAGCCGCTCGAGAAGCGGCCGATAGAAGGCCCGCATCCGATCGTCGCTGGCGAACTCGCGATCGGGCAGGTCGAGGCGCATCGTGAGGACGTGCTGCGGCCGGAACCCGGGATCGACGCGGCGCAGGAGCGCGAGGCTCTTGACGACGAGGCCGGCGCCGGCGAGGAGGACGAGGGCCAGCGCGACTTCGGAGGCGACGAGCGCCGCCTGGAGGCGCGCGCGGCGCCCCCCTCCCGCCGCCCGCGTCGAGGCGGCGCGCAGCGCCTGGCCGAAACCCGCGCGCGAGGTGGACAGCGCGGGCAGCAGGCCGAAGGCCGCGGCCGTCGCGAGCGAAAGGACGAATCCGAAGAAGACGACGCGTCCGTCGAGGGCGATCTCGGGGAGGCGCGCGGTATAGGGCGGCAGCAGTCGGACGAGCATCTGCACGCCCCAGAGCGCGCATACGAGGCCGACGGCGCCGCCCGCGAGCGCGAGCAGCACCGACTCCGTCAGCATCTGCGCCACGACGCGGCCGCGCGAGGCGCCCAGCGCGGCACGAACGGCGACTTCACGGTCGCGGGCCGCGCCGCGGGCGAGCAGGAGCTGCGCGATGTTGGCGCACGCGATTGCGAGCAGCAGGCCCACGGCTCCGAGCAGCGTGTAGAGGCCGGTTCGGAACTTGGCGCCGAAGAGGTCTTCCTCGAGGGGGATCACGTTGACCTCGAATCCCGCGTTCGACTTCGGGTAGGCCGCGGCGAGGCGGCGCGAGATTGCGTCGAGCTCGCTGCGGCACTGCGCGACCGTGACGCCAGCGCGGAGGCGCCCGGCCGCCAGGTAGCTTCGGTCGCCGCGCTCCGGGTCTCCGAGGCTGGGGCCGAGCGCCGAAAACACCGGCGTCGTCTCGAGGCCCGGGATCGTCCGCGGCCACAGGACGCCGACGACCGTGACGGGCTGGCCGTCGAGGGTGAGCGTCCGGCCGAGGACGGCGGGGTCGGCGCCGAAGCGCTCGCGCCAGGATGCCCAGGTGAGGACGGCCGCGCGGGGAGCCTCGGGCCGGTCGTCGGCGGCCTCGATCAGGCGTCCGAACGCCGCGCGGGCGCCGATCATGCGGAAGAAGTCTCCGGTGACGAGCGTGACGTCGAGCGCCTCGGGCTCTCCGCGGCCCGTCAGGGTCTGCGTGACGGGAAACATCACGGCCAGCGATTCGAAGCTGCGGGCCTCGCGGCGCCAGTCCTCGAAGTCGCGGTAGGAGACGTTCGAGTGGTCGAAACCGCCGGCCTTGTTGCGGCCCCAGAGCGTCAGGACCCGGTCGGCCTCAGGAATCGGCAGGGCTCGCAGAAAAAGGGCGTCCACGCCGGCGAAGATCGTGGCGGCGGCGCCGATTGCGAGGCCGAGCGTCAGGATGATCGCGGCGGCGAAGCCGGGCCGGCGGACGAGCGCCCGAACCGCGTAGCGGGCGTCCTGCGCGAGCGCGCTGAGCGCACGACTCTTCGAGGTCTGGTTTTCCCTCCTTCCCGTCATTCGCTGCGCAGCGCCTCGATGGCGTCGGTGCGCGCCGCGCGGCGGGCCGGCGGGTAGGCCGCTGAGAGCGCGACGAGGGCGAGCAGCACGACGCCTCCGGCGAAGATCGGAACGTCCGCCGCGGGAACGCCGAACAGGATCGTGCGGACCGCGTGCCCGAGCCCGTAGGCCGCCGGCAGCCCGACGAGGCTCCCGACCACGAGTAAGAGCGCGACCTCGGAGAGCACGAGCTTTCGCACGTCGGACGGAGCCGCTCCGAGCGCGATCCGAACGCCGATCTCGCGGCGCCGCTGCGCCACGGCGAAGGCGAGGACTCCGTAGATTCCGAGCGCCGAGAGAAGTGCGGCCAAGACACCGAAGGCCGCCGACAGCAACGTCACCAGCCGCCGCGCGAGCAACGATTGGGAGATCTGGGTGCGCAGCGTCTTGAGGTCGAAGATGGGAAGTTGCGGGTCGATTCGGGCCACCGCCGCGCGGATGGCCGGGGCGAGGTTCTCCGGCGCCTCGCTCGAGCGCACGTAGAACGTGAGCTGGCCGAGCTTGGGATTCTGCTGCCAGGGCAGATACACGAACGGTCCCGTCTCCTTGTCCACCGTGTCGCTCTTGCTGTCGCGGACGACGCCGATGACCTCGATGTCGGTCGCCCCCGCTCCGCCGCGGGTGAAGCCGAGCCTTCCTCCGAGCGGGCTGCGGCCGAGGAAGAACGTCTTCGCCATCGTCTCGTTGACGAGGGCGACCTTCGGCGCGGTCGCACCGTCGCGCCAGGCGAGCTCGCGCCCGGCGACGAGCGGAATCCCGAGCGTCGCGAAGTAGTCCGGAGCCACGGTGTTGATCTGCACGTGCGTCGAGTCCGCCGGGAGATCCGACCCTTCGACCTCGACGTTCGTTCCGCGGGTTTCGTTGGCGAGCGTCGGCAGCTCGGCGGCGGTCGCCGAGCGCACGCCCGGCAGGGTCGAGAGGCTCTCGATCAGGGCGCGTCCCATGCCGGCCGTGCGTTCCGCGCTATAGCCGTTCAGCTCGGGCGCGACGGTGAAGCCGATCAGCCCGTCGGGCTTGAGCCCGAGATCCACTCTTCCGAGATTCTGCAGCGTGCGGACGAAGAGCCCGGCGGCCACGAGCAGGACGAGCGTCAGCGCGACCTGCGCCGTCACGAGCCAGCGCCGGAACCGGAGCGCCTCGCGTCCGGCCGAGCCGCCGCGCTCCGAGCCCCGCAGGGTCGCGGAGGGATCGAGGCGGATCGCACGAATCGTCGGCGCCAGCCCGAAGAAGAGGGCGGCGAGGAGGGAGAGGATCGCCGTCGCGAACACGACCCGCGAGTCGACCGAGATCGCGAGCCGGCGCAGGTCGAAGTCGGGAGGAAACGTCGAAAGCAGCCCGGCGAGAGTCCACTGCGCGACGAGGAGCCCGAGCGCGCCGCCCACGGCGCAGAAGACGAGGCACTCGACGATCGACTGGCGCAGAAGCTGTCCCCGTCCCGCGCCGATCGCCAGCCGGATGCCGTACTCGCGCTGCCTCGCGACGCCGCGGGCCGCGAGAAGGCCGGCGAGGTTCGAGCAGGCGATCAGCAGCACGAGCGCGACCATGCCCATCAGGGAGACGAGCGGCTTGCCGACACCGTCGCGCAGGACGGAGCGGCCGGTCCCGCCGGGAAGAAGCTCGAGCCTCTTCTCGACGAACTGCTGGCGGGTCTTGTCGTCCCAGCCCTTGAGCCCGGGCACGAGCTCCGTCAGCAGCGAGCGGTAGAGCGGTGCGAGACGCGCCTGGGCCCGCGCGCGGGAGAGGCCCGGCTTCAGGCGCCCCACGATCTGGACCCAGTAGTCCTTGGGATCGGCGAGCCCGTTCCAGAACGGCGTCATCTGCGCCTTTTCCATCGTCGGCACGAAGAGATCCGCGGGCCTCCCGGGCTGGATCCCGGAGAATCCGTCGCGGGTCACGCCGACGACGGTCAACGGCTGGCCGTTGACGACGATCGCCTTGTTCAGAACCGACGGGTCCGCGCCGAAGCGGCGCGTCCAGTAGCCGTGCGAGAGCACCGCGACGGGATGTGCGCCAGGTGCGCGATCGTCGGACGGCGTCAGCACGCGGCCGAGCGCCGGCACCACGCCGAGCACGTCGAAGGCGTTCCCGCTCACGAGCTCTCCGGCGGCGCGTTCGGTCGCTCCGCGTGCGCTCACGCTCGCGTCGAACGGGTACTCGGCGGCGAGACCCGCGAAGACGTCGCTCCGGTCGGCGAGATCCCGGTACATCGGATAGGTGAACGAGGTCGCGATGTCCGAATCGCTCCAGCCGTGTCCCTGGATGGGCCCGTCGGAGCGCAGCAGAACGAGCTCGCGAGGATTTCGAACCGGGAGCAGCGTCAACAGCACCCGGTTGACGAGCGCGAAGATGGCCGCGTTGGCGCCGATCCCGAGCGCGAGCGTGATCACGGCGGCCGC
>DATJZU010000157.1:0-37633 GCA_035498835.1 Thermoanaerobaculia bacterium | reverse complement strand
GTGCTGCGCACCGACGAACCGATCGGCCGTCTCCGGGGCCGCTGGCAGACCGCGCACGGCGTGCGCGTCATGCCGACCTTCCATCCTGCGTTCCTGCTGCGTTCGCCCGAGCGCAAGAAGGACGTCTGGGAGGACATGAAGACGGTCCGCGACTACCTCGCCGGGCCCGAGCGCGAATGAAAAGGGCGGCCCGAAAGCCGCCCCGTTTCCCCGATACCGCAATCCCTACTTGGTGATCACGCTGAAGATCGGGAAGTGACTCGCGGCGCCCATGAAGAAGAGCATCGGAACCGAGAGCCACGCGTTGGTGCGCGAAGCGAGGAACGCGCGGCGCGCCCAGAGCGCCTGATCCGCCGGCGCCGGCGCGCCCGTCTCGACGGACGCCTTCGTCGCGGCGAGGATCTTCTTCTGGAGCGGCCAGATGATCATCCAGACGTTCAGGAACATGATCGTTCCGAAGCCTCCGCCCACGAGGATCGAGATCGCGCGCGAGCTCGAGCCCCAGTCCCGGCTCATCGAAGCCACTACCCAGGCGACGACGATCAGCACCACGGCGATCACGGCCGCGAGCACACGCCCATCCTTGAGCGGCCCGCCCTTGATCGCCATCCGGTAAAGGCCGGCGAGGATCACGAAGGCCACGCCCCAGCCCACGACGAAGAGCAGGATCGGCTTGTGTCCCGGCGGCTCAGTCTCGAGAATGAGGATCCAGTACGTGAAGCCCGTCACCCAGGTCCAGACGGCGCCCCAGCGGAACCACCAGAGCCCCTTGGGCTGCAGGCTGAGGTTGACCTTGCCCTTGACGGCCGCATCGAGCTCTTTCTGGAACGGCACGTTGACGAGGTTGAAGAAGTACAGCATGCCGATCCACGTGATCCCTGCCAGAAAGTGGAACCAGCGGAGCAGAAACTGAAAATTGGTCGGAAAATCCTGAGGCCAGGTCAACATCCGTCCTCCTTAGGCGCGGAGCGCCGGGCGCGGCCGCGCGGAAAGAATGAATCGTTTCGCCGCATTGTCTCTCAGTCGAGGGGACCGAGGAGACTTTCGGGCGACATCGCCGTCTCGAGCTCCTCCGCGGTGACGACCTTCTTCTCGAGCAGGACGTCGCGCACGAGGACGTCGCGGGCGACCGCCTCCTTGAAAATCTCCGCCGCCTTCGCGTAGCCGATCTTCGGCGTCAGGGCGGTCACGACGGACGGCGACTGCTCGAGGTATTCGCGGCACTTCTCCCGATTGGCCGTGATGCCGTCGACGCACCGCGTGCGGACAACCGGGAGGAAATTGAGGAGCAGTTGGGGCCCGCGCGTCAGGTTGTAGGCGAGGAGCGGCATCATGACGTTGAGATCGAGCTGTCCGCCGCCCACCGCAAGCTGGTTCGCCGTATCGAAACCGACGATCTGGAACAGGAGCATGTTCAGGCATTCGAGCAGCGAGGGGTTGACCTTCCCCGGCATGATCGAGGAGCCGGGCTGCACGGGCGGCAGCCGGATCTCGTCGAGTCCGGTCGCGGGACCCGACGCGAGCAGCCGCAGATCATTCGCGACACGGCCGAGCTCCACGGCGAACGCCCGGAGGGCCGAGGAGTAGTCGCCCGCGGCCGCGCGACTCTGCAGCGCCTCGCGCGGATCCGCGGCGGGCGTCAAGGCCTCGCCCGTGGCCTCCGACAGCAGCGCGATCGCCCGCTCGCGGAACCCCGGCGCAGCGTTCAGACCCGTGCCCGCCGCCGTTCCCCCGAGCGCGAGCTCCCGCAGGCCGTCGATGGCCGCCGACAGCCGGGCCGACCGCCGGGAAACCGCCGCCGAAAAGGCGCGAAACTCCTGGCCGAGCGTGACCGGGACGGCGTCCATGAGATGGGTCCGGCCGGACTTCACGATGCCGGCGAACTCGTCGCCTTTCCGGCCGAAGGAGGCCGCGAGCCGCTCCACCTCGGCCACGAGAGGCCGCCCCACCGCGATCGCGGCGAGGTGGAGGGCCGTCGGAAACGTGTCGTTCGTCGATTGGCCGAGATTGACTTCGTCATTGGGATTGACCGCCGACCGGTCACCGCGCGGCCTGCCGAGGATCTCGGAGGCGCGGCCGCCGATGACCTCGTTGACGTTCATGTGGAACGACGTGCCCGCGCCCGCCTGGTAGACGTCCACGACGAACTGGTCCGCGAGCTTTCCCGCCAGGATCTCGTCGCAGGCCTGAACGATCGCGCGCGCCTTGTCCGCGGCCAGGCCGCTCTGCTCGGCATTGGCCTGCGCAGCGGCCTTCTTGATGCGGACGTAAGCGCGGACCATCTCCGGGTGCGACCGCTCGCCGGAAATCGGATAGTTCTCGATCGCGCGGGACGTCTGCGCGCCCCAGTAGGCGTCGTCCGGAATCTGCCGAACCCCGAGGCTGTCCTTTTCTTCTCGCAGAAATCCTCCCGTCGCCAGCGCGCCGCGAAACATTAGCAGATCGGGACCGCGCTCCCGCACAGCGCACTTGCTAGAATCACGGAGTCGCATCGGAGCCGGCCCGCGCCGGCTCGGACGCGGCGAAGATCCATGCAACGTTCTCTCGAAATCGCGCCGGCGCCGGCTCCGGGTCGAGCCGCGCTCCGGACTGTGCGCTTCACGATTCTCCTCGCGGCCGCCGCCTGCCGGCGCCCGGCTCCGCCGCCGCCACCTTCGCCGTCTCCCGCCGCCGCGCCGACGCCTGCACCGACGGCAGCCGCTTCGGCCGCCGCGATCCCGCAGCGGCTCGGCCTCCGGCCGGCGGAACAGCGCGCCGTCGCGTCCTTCCTCGCCCGGCATGCCGAGCTGCGTCCGCCCGCCGACGGGGACCGGCGAGAGACGTCCGGCGAAAGCGACATGCGCCACCTCTACGGCGTCTACAACCCCTATTTCGTGCGCGGCGACCTGAACGACGACGGGATCCTCGATTTCGTCATGGCGTTCGTCCGGAAGGATTCGTCGCCCTCGACGCCATGGTTTTCGATCGTCGTCTTCCCGGGCAAAGAGGATGCGGTCGGCGGCGCTTCCTTCGGGCCGGAGACGTTTCTCGAGCGCGACATCACGCTCGCGTCGGGCGACCTTTCGATCGACCGCGACGCCGTCGTGATCACGCCGGATCTGGACGACGACACGACGCGCCGCTATCGCTGGGACCCGGCCCGCAGCTCCTACGTGTTCGTGCGCGACGACGAGCCCGACGCCGAGACGCCGGACCAGTCGCGGACGTAGGATCCTTCTCATCGATTCGCCGAATTCCGGCGCCGCCCCGCCGCGAGCGGTCCGCGTCGCGCTGCCGCTGCCGATCCGCCGCGAGTTCTCCTATCGCGTTCCGCCGGCGCTCGAGCCGCTAAAAACCGGCGTTCGGGTCCGAGTCCCGTTCGCGGAGCGTGCGCTGACGGGCGTCGTCATGGGGCCCGCGCCGGAGGATGACGGCAAGGCCACGCGCGAGATCCTGGCGGCGCTCGATCTCGAGCCCGTGTGCTCGCCGGAGCTCCTGGCGACCGCCGCGCGCGTCGCCGAACGATTCTTCGCCTCGACCGGAGAGGTGTTGAAGAGCGCGCTTCCCGCGCGCCTGCCCGCGGCCGGCGCCGTGCGGTACCGCATCACCGAGCGCGGGGCGCTCGCCCGCGGCGAGGGCGCGGAGCGGCGCATCCTGGAACGTCTCGCGGACGGCGATGCCGTTCGCGTGACCGACCTGCCGATCGACGGCCGGCAGGATGTCCTGCGGGCCCTCGAGCAGCGCGGCTGGATCCGTCCCGTCGCGGTGGCGGGGGAGCGGCGACGACGGGTCGAGCGCGCCTTCGCTCCCGTTCCGCGCGACGCGGAGGATCGGGCGCGGCTTCTCGGGCGCAGCCGCCGCAGCGCCGACGCGCTCGCCTATCTCCTGGCGCTCGGCCGGCCCGCCTCGGCGTCGGAGATCCGCGCCGAGACCGGGATCGCCCTCTCGGTCCTGCGCGCGATGGAGGCGAAGGGCCTCCTCCTCTCCTTCGAGCAGCGGCGCGAAGAAGACGGCGGCATCTTCGCGTCGGCGATCGCCGGCCTGCCGTCGATTCGCCTGACGGCCGAGCAGGCGGAAGCCGCGCGGGCGATCTGCGACGCCATCCGTTCGCGCCGGTACCTCGCGGCGCTCCTCCAGGGAGTCACCGGAAGCGGCAAAACCGAGGTGTATCTGCGGGGGATCGCCGCGGCGCTCGAGGCGGGACGCGGCGCGATCTGGCTGGTCCCGGAGATCGCCCTGACGCCGTTCTTCGCGCGCCGGCTCCAGCAGCGGTTCGGGCCGCGGGCGGCCGTCCTGCACTCGGCGCTCTCCGAGCGCGAGCGCGGCCTCGCCTGGGAGCGCGTCGCGGCCGGCGAGGCGCGCGTCGTGATCGGGCCGCGTTCGGCGGCGTTCGCACCCGTGGCGGACCCGGGACTCTTCGTCGTGGACGAGGAGCACGATGCGTCCTACAAGCAGCGCGAGTCGCCGCGGTACGACGCCCGGGAGGTCGTGGCGATCCGCGCCCGCGCGGGCGATGCGGCGCTCGTCTTCGGGTCGGCCACGCCGTCGCTCGAGGCGTACCACGCCGCGCGCGAAGGGCGGCTCACCCTCCTTCGCCTGAACGCGCGCGTCGAGGCGCGCCCCCTGCCGGAGGTCGCGATCGTGGATCTCAGGCGCGAGAAGGCGCTTCCGGAGGAGAAGGGCGTGCCCCTCTTCTCGGCGCCGCTCGTCGAGCGGTTGCGCCGGGTCTTCGCGTCGGGGGAGCAGGCGATCCTCCTCCAGCCGCGCCGCGGCTACGCTCCGTTCCTCGTCTGCCGCGACTGCGGCTTCGACTTCCGCTGCTCGCAGTGCAGCGTGACGCGCACGGTGCACGAACGCGGGAGATCGCTCGTCTGCCACTACTGCGGCCAGCGCGCGCCGCGTCCGGCGCGGTGTCCGGAGTGCGCCGGCGCGCTGCTCGAGGAGATCGGCGCCGGCACCGAGCGGGTCGCCGAGCGCTTCGCGGCGCTCTTCCCGACGGTCGCCTACGCCGTGCTCGATCGGGACACGGCGCGCCGCCGCGGACACGCCGCGGTCCTCGAGGATTTCGCGTCGGGGCGCGCCTCCTGTCTGATCGGCACGCAGATGGTCGCCAAAGGCCACGACTTCCCGGGAGTCACCGCCGTCGGCGTTCTCTCGGCCGACACGCTCCTCAACTTCCCGGACTTCCGCTCCTCCGAGAAGACCTTCGAGCTCCTCGCTCAAGTCGCGGGGCGCGCCGGGCGCGGCGCCTCGGCGGGCAGCGTGCACATCCAGACCTTCCACCCGCAGCATCCGGCGATCCGCCACGCGGCGGCGCACGACGTGGACGGATTCGCGCGGCAGGAGCTCGAATTCCGGCGCGCGTTCTTCTATCCGCCGTTCTCCGAGCTCGCGGCCGTCCTGGTCTCTTCGACGGACCGGGAACGGGCCGAGAGCGCAGCGGCCGAGGTCGGGCGCGCGATGCGCTCCGACGGCTCGAAGCTCCTGCTCTCCGGCCCGGCGCCGGCGCCGCTCGAGCGGCTTCAGGGGCGCTGGCGGTTCCAGATTCTGCTGCGGGCGAGCGACCGCAAGCGCATCCTCGCGGCACTCGAGGCGTCAATTCCCGAACGGCCGCCGGCCGGCGTGCGCATCGACGTCGACGTCGACCCGCAGGACCTGATGTGATGGCGCGCCGCCGGCCCGGTACAATCGCGGCATGAACTCCGAGGACGGCAACTTCGAGGAGCCGATCCTGAAGCTGCGGCGCCGGATTGAGGAGCTCTCGGCGCTCCCCGACGACGCGTCGCACCGCCGGGAAGTCGAAAAGCTCCAGGAGAAGCTCGAGAAGCTTTCGCGGGAGATCTACGCCAACCTGAGCCCCTGGCAGAAAACGCTCGTCGCCCGGCACCCGGCGCGTCCCTACGCGCTCGACTACATCCAGGCGCTGACGACGGATTTCACCGAGCTGCACGGGGATCGCGAGTTCGCGGACGACCCGGCGATCGTGGCGGGCTTCGCGAACTTCCGGGGCCGGCCCGTCGCGGTCATCGGGCACCAGAAGGGCCGCGACACCAAGGAGAAGGTCCGGCGCAACTTCGGCATGCCCCGGCCCGAAGGGTTCCGCAAGGCGCTCCGGGTCATGCGCCTCGCCGAGAAGTTCCGGCGGCCCATCCTGACGTTCATCGATACGGCCGGAGCCTATCCGGGGATCGACGCCGAGGAGCGCGGCCAGGCCGAGTCGATCGCCGTGAACCTGCGCGAGATGGCCTCGTTCCACGTGCCGATCATCGTGACCGTGACCGGAGAGGGCGGGTCGGGAGGAGCGCTCGCGCTCGGCGTCGGCGATCGCGTCCTGATGCTCGAGCACTCGGTCTACTCCGTCATCTCGCCGGAAGGATGTGCGGCAATCCTCTGGAAGGACGCGTCCCGCAAGAAGGAGGCCGCAGAAGCCCTCAAGCTCACGGCTTCGGATCTGGCGGAACTGTTGGTGATCGACGAGGTCGTGCCGGAGCCACCGGGCGGCGCCCACGCGGATCCGGCCGGCGCGTCCGCGGCGGTGGGCGAGGCGATCGACCGGCATCTCAAGGAAGTGATGGATTTGACGCCCGAGGAACGCCGCGAGCGCCGCTACCGGAAGTTCCGCGCTCTCGGGCGCTTCGAGACGCGCGCCGTCTGAGGTCGGACACGATTCGTCCCAGAGCCCGGGCAGACTCGCTTCCATGACGTCCTGGAGGGTCGCGCCGTTGCCCGCCGAGGCGGCCGCGCTCCGGCCCTCGGGGACCTCGCCTGTGCTCTCCGCGCTCCTCTGGAGGCGAGGCATCCGGACGGCGGCGGAAGCTGCGGAGTACCTGGCGCCGGACCCGTCGCGACTCCACGACCCTTTCGCGATGAAGGGGATGGCGGAGGCGGTCGACGTGCTCGTGCGCGCGTCCTCCGCGGGACGGCGGATCGTGGTCTTCGGCGACTACGATGTGGATGGCGTGACGGCGGTCGTCCAGCTGCGGGCGGCTCTGCGGCGCGCCGGCGCCGATGCCGTGGCGTTCCTGCCGCACCGGCTGCGCGACGGCTACGGCCTGAAGCCCGAGACGGTGCGGCGCGTGCTCGAGCGCGACCGGCCCGCCGTCATCGTCACCGTGGACTGCGGCGTGACGGCGCTCGAGGGCGTCGCGTGCGCGCGGGCAGCCGGGGTCGAGGTGGTTGTCACCGACCATCACCTCGCGGGCAGCCAGCTCCCGGACGGCGCCGTCGTCGTGAACCCGCACCAGCCCGGCTGCACCTATCCGTACAAGGAGCTCGCGGCGTGCGGCATCGCGTTCAAGCTCGCGCTCGCCGTCGCGGCGCGCGCCGGCTTCACGCTCTCGCTCGAGTCACTCCTTCGCGTCGCCTGTCTCGGGACGATCGCCGACCTCGTTCCTCTGACGGGGGAGAACCGAGTCATCGCCGCGTCGGGCCTGGCGGCGCTCGCCGCCGCGAGGTCGCCCGGCCTGCGCGCCCTCCTCGCCGAATCCGGCATCTCCCCGGCGGCGGCACCCGAGTCCGAGGACGTGGCCTTCCGCGTGGCGCCGCGATTGAACGCCGCCGGGCGCCTGGATACGGCCGAGCTCGCGCTGTCTCTCTTCGAGGAGCGCCATGCCGGGCGGGGCGCGGGGATCGCGCGCGAGCTCTCCCGCCGCAACGCCGAGCGGCAGTCGATCGAGCGGCGCGTCGTCGCCGAGGCGCGCGCGCGGATCGAGAAGGCGGGCGGCCCGGGAGATACCGTCATCGTGGAGGCGGACCCCGCGTGGCACCGCGGCGTGCTCGGCATCGCGGCCTCGCGCCTCGCCCGGGAATATCACCGCCCGACGCTGCTCTTTGGCTTCCACGGGGATCGGGCGGTCGGATCCGGCCGGAGCATTCCCGGGGTTCCGTTGCACGACACGCTCCAGGCGCTCGCGCCGTTCTTCGACGAGTTCGGCGGGCACGATCAGGCCGTCGGCGGCGCCCTGCCGGCCGATCGCTTCGAGGCGTTCCGCGACGCCGCGCGCGCGCACTTCGCCGCCCGGCTCCGGCCCGAGAATCTCGAGCGGGTCGAGGAGTCGGATCTGGACCTGCCGCTCGAGGATGTGTCCGAGGAGCTCCTCGCCGAGATCTCGGCGCTCGCGCCGCACGGAATGGGAAACCCGCGGCCGGTCTTCCACTGCGCGGAGACGGAGTTCGAGACCGAGCCATCGCCGCTCGGGGAGCATGGTCTCCGCGGACTTCTCCGGCGCCGGGGCCCCTCGCTCCCGTGCCTCTCCTGGTCCCCGGATTCGGTCGGCTCGCTCGCCCGGCCCGGCCGGCGGCTCGCGATTCTCTATCGCCTGCAGCGGCGCCGCGCGGGCGGCGTCGAGGCCGAGATCGTCGCGGCGCGTCCCGCGGGACAATCTCTCGCCGCCGAGGAGTCGCCGGCTCTGGCCGGGAGCGCCCGCGCATGAAACGCCGCGGGCTCGAGCTCCTGCTCATCGGCTTCGGCGCGGTGTTCCTCGGCGTCGTCGTGTTCTCGTTCCGTCCGGGCAGTCGCCTGCGCTCTCGCGCCGCGTCGTCGGCGGCGCGCGTTCCGTCGCCGCGGGACGCCGGCCCGCCGACGGCTTTCTCTTCCGGATTCGACTTCACGGAGTCCGTCAGTGGAAAGCCGCTCTTCCGGATCCAGGCCAAGGCCACGGCCGGGTTCGGAGGCGCGGCCGCCGCCGCCGGGACCGGCCCGGACGTGTACGCCGGGGAGGGCGTCACGCTGACCCTCTACCCGGACAACGGGCAGCCCGTCACCGTGGAGTCGGATCGCGCGGAGTACGACTCCCGCTCGCGGGACGCGGCGCTCTCGGGCAATGTCCGCTGGCGGGACGACAAGGGAAGCATCGCGGAGACGGAAAAGGTCGTGTTCCGCCCGGCCGCGCGCGCTCTCGACATGCCGTCGCCGCTGCATTTCTCGAGGGCCGGCTTCGACCTCAAGGCCCGCTCCGGGAGGTTCGATGTCGAACGGAAGATCCTCGCGCTCGACGGCCCGATCGACGGCTCGGGCGGCACCGCGGGGCGCGGCCCGCTCTCCGCGCTCCACGCCGCGGGCGGGCTCTACAAGAAGGAGGAGGCCATCATCGAGCTTTCCGGCGGCGTGAGCGCTTCCTCCGGCCAGGGCGACGCGCTCGCGAGCGACCGGCTCGTCCTGAAGACGGAGGAGCCCGGCGGCCGTCTCGCGTGGGCCCGCGCGATGGGCTCCGTGCACGGCGTGGTCGGCGCGGAGCGGCTGCCGGGCGGCAAGGGCGATGGCCGGCCCTATGCGGGCGACGACGCGGCGTTCTTCTTCGATCCGGAGGGCGCGCTGACGAGCCTGACGCTCAACGGCTCACCGGCCTCGGCCGAGGAGCCCGACCGCAAAGTCACGGCCCGGACGATCGAGCTCCAGTTTGCCAACGGCAAGGCGGTGACGGCGAAGGCGCGCGGCCAGGTCCAGGTGGCGACCGGCGCCCAGACGGCCGCCGCCGACACGGGGGATCTCTCCTTCGGCGAGGACGGGCAGGTGTCGAGCGTGACGCTCGCCGGGGAGGCGCGGCTCCGCGGGCCGGGCCGGTCGGGCAGCGCCGAGCGCGCCGTTCAGGTCGCCGACAAGAACATGTGGGTGCTGACGGGAGACTCCCGCGCCTCGGCCGTCGTCGAGCAGGACGGGTCGAAGGTTTCGGCGCCGCGCATCGAGATCGACGACCGGACGCGCCTCATCCGCGCCGAGGGCGGGGGAGTCCGCGCGGTGCTCGCGCCCGCCAGAGACGAGCGCGCCAACGCGACGCTCGTCGGAGATCCGTCCAAGCCGACGTTCGGAAAAGCCGAGCGCATGGTGTTCGACCAGAGCGCGCGGACCGCCACGCTCTCGGGCGGCGCCGCGCTCTGGCAGGGCGCTTCCTCGCTCTTCGGCAAGGACATCACGCTGAACGACTCGGAGCGGTCGGTCGTCGCGACCGGACAGGCGCGCGCCGTCCTCGCTCCAGACGCCGCCGCGAAGCGGCCCGAGCAGCGGGCGCCGACGGTGCTTCTCGCGAGCCGCCTGATCTATCGCGAGGGTCCAAAGGGCGGCGATGCGCCGCCGTCGGGCGAGATCTCCCTGGACGGCGACGTCTCGGCGCTGCAGGGAGGGCGGCGGGCGAACGCGAGCGCGGGCACCGTGACCCTCGGTCCGGACCGTCGCGTGCGGAAGGTGGACCTCACGGGCGCCGTCCGCCTGTCCGACGCCGCCGCCGGGCGCACGGCGGAGGCCGACCACGCGACGGACTTCCCGATCGAGGGCCGGACGATCCTCGAGGGAAATCCGGCGCGCGCGACCGACCGAGACGGCAGCCGCGTGGCCGGCGCGATCTTGACGATCACCGAGCAGGGGCGTAGGGTCGAGATCACCGCCCCCGCGGGCGGAGAAACGCAGACCATCCGCCCGACACGTCCCGATCGATGACCTCCGCCGAAACGACGGCGCGGCCCGTGCTGGCCGCGGACGGACTCGTGAAGTCCTACGGGGGGCGCGCCGTCGTCAACGGCGTCTCGCTCGAGATCGCCGCCGGAGAGATCGTGGGGCTGCTCGGCCCGAACGGCGCCGGCAAGACGACGACCTTTTCGATGGTCGTCGGCCTGGTGCGGCCCGACCGCGGCGCCGTCCGCCTGGGGGAGCGCGACCTGACCGATCTGCCGATGTATCGCCGCGCACGGGCGGGGATCTCCTATCTCCCCCAGGAACCGTCGGTCTTCCGTAAGATGACGGTCGAGCAGAATCTCCTCGCGATCCTCGAGACGCTCGACCTCTCGCCCGTCGAAAGGCGGCAACGCGCGGACGAGCTGGTGGAAGAGTTCGGCCTCGGCGGCGTCCGCTCGCACCGTGCGTACACGCTGTCCGGGGGCGAGCGGCGGCGCGTCGAGATCGCGCGAAGCCTCGTCCTCTCGCCCTCGTTTCTCCTGCTCGACGAGCCCTTTGCGGGGATCGACCCGATCGCGGTGCTCGACATTCAGGCGATCGCGCGGCGTCTTGCGTCTTCGGGAATCGGCGTGCTCGTGACCGATCACAACGTGCGCGAGACTTTGAGCATCGTGGACCGGGCTTATATAATTCACGATGGTCAGATCCTGCGGGCCGGTACGCCCCAGGCCCTGTCGAGCGACGCCGTCGTCAAGAAGATCTATCTCGGGGAAGCATTCCAGCTGAAGTAGGCGTTCCCGTCGAAAATGGCCCTCGAACAAAAGCTCAGCCTCAAACTTTCGCAGCGACTGGTCATGACGCCGTCGCTGCAGCAGGCCATCAAACTCCTCCAGATGTCGAAGCTCGAGCTGGAAGAGGTCCTGACTCAGGAGATGGTCGAGAACCCGCTCCTCGAGGAGGAGCAGGAGGAGGCGCCGGCTCCCGAGGAGACCCGGGACGCGGCGCCCGAGGCCGCTCCCGCGACCACACCCGGGCCGGCCGAGGCCGCGCCGGAGCCGAAGGAGCGGGACTCGTTCGACGAGATCGATTTCGACTCTTATTTCGAGGACTACCTCGACAGCGCGTACAACCCGCGCCAGTACGAGGCCAGCGAGGCCGTTCCTCTCGAGAACACGCTCTCGAGCGCTCCGGGGCTGCCCGAGTATCTCAACTGGCAGCTCTCGCTCGCCGACGCCGCGCCGGTCGTCCGCGAGATCGCGACGTACCTGATCGGTAACCTGGACGAGGACGGGTATCTGCGCGTCACGCGCGACGAGATCCGCGCGGCGGGTTATACCGACGAGACGGACACGGAGGCGGCCCTGGTACTCCTGCGTTCCTTCGATCCGCCCGGCATCGGCGCCTGGGACCTTCCGGACTGTCTCATGCTCCAGATCCGCGCGCTCGGCATCGAGAACCCGCTCATCGAGCGCATCATCACCGAGCACTGGCCGGAGTTCCTGAACCGGCAGTTCGCGCCCCTGGCACGTACGCTCGGCGTGGGCATGTCGCAGCTCCAGGCCGTGGTCGAGATCATCAAGAACCTGGAGCCCAAGCCCGGCCGCAAGTACTCGAATGAACGGACGATCTACGTCGAGCCCGACGTCGCGGTCCGCAAGATCGGCGACGAGTACGTCATCCAGCTGAACGAGGATGGCCTGCCGAAGCTCCGGATCTCCGCCGCCTACCGGCGGATGTTGCGGGGCGGTAACGGAGCGATCGGCGCCGAGGCGGCGACCTACCTCAAGGACAAGATGCGTTCGGCGATCTGGCTCATCAAGAGCCTCGACCAGAGGCAGCGCACGATCTACAAGGTGGCCGACTCCATCGTGCGCCACCAGCGCGCCTTCCTCGACCACGGCATCGAGCACCTCCGCCCGCTCGTGCTGCGGGACGTGGCGAACGACATCGGGATGCACGAATCGACGGTGTCGCGCGTCGTGTCGAACAAGTACATCCACACGCCGCGCGGGCTCTTCCCGATGAAGTACTTCTTCCACAGCGGCATCGACTCGTCCACCGGTGACGACGTCTCCTCGCTTTCGATCAAGAACAAGATCTCGAAAATCATCGCGGACGAGGACGTGCGCCGCCCGCACTCGGACGCCCGGATCATGCAGGTGCTGCGGGCCGAGGGGATCCAGATCGCGCGCCGCACCGTGGCCAAGTACCGCGAGGAGCTGCGTATTCCGTCGTCTTCGCAGCGAAAGCAAAGCTTTTGAAGGAAGGAGAAGCCATGGCCGTCGAGTGCCGGGGCCGCAACGTCCAGGTCACTTCCTCCTTGCGGGAGCTCGCGCAGGAGCGGACCGACCGACTCGAGCGTCATCTCGGGGGGCCGGCACGGGTGCGCGTCGTCCTCTCGCAGGAGAAGCACCGCTTCGGGGCGGAAGTGATCGCCACGCACCGGCGGCGCCGTTGGAAGGCGCAGGAGGAGACGGCGGACCCGCGCGCGGCGATGGCGGCGGCGTTCGAGAAAATCGACGCGCAGGCCAAGCGCGACTCCGAGAAGCGCCGCGACCGCAAACACCGTGCGCCGGCGCCGGCCTGGCGCGTGGACGTCCTCTCGTCGAGCGCGCTGGCCGGCTCCCCGGCGTCGGGGTCCGACGGCAACCGCATCGTGCGGACCGACCGCCTGCCGATCAAGCCGATGAGCGTCGAGGAGGCGGCCCTGCGAATCGAGAACACGCGTCAGGAGTTTCTCGTCTTCCGCGACGCATCGACCGAGCGTATCTGCGTGCTCTACAAGCGCCGGGACGGAGACTTCGGCCTCATCGTGCCGGAATGCTGAACCAAGCATGAGCACGACGTTTGCGCCCGGGCTCGTCGACCCGAGGCTGGCGTTCCCGCATCTCGTCTCGCGCACGCGGGACGCCGTGCTGTCCGAGATGGCGGCGCTCGTGGCCGAGGCCGGCGTGGTGCCGAACGCCGATCATCTCGCCGAACGCCTGCTCAAGCGCGAGCGCGACGGATGCACGGGTGTGGGGCAGGGAGTGGCTTTTCCGCACTGCCGCGTCGAAGGCCTCAAGGAGGTCGTCGTGGCCGTGGGGCTCTCGCCGCAAGGCATCGACTTCGGTGCGGCGGACGGGGTTCCGATCACCGTTCTCTTCCTGCTCCTCTCACCGCGCGAAGCCGCGGCCCTTCATCTGCAGGCGCTCGCGCGACTGACCCGGCTCGCGCGGACGCCGGGCCTCGTCGACCAGCTCCGCCATGCGGACTCGCCCGGTGCAATCGTGCGGGCGCTTCGGGACGCGGAGGCGGCCCGCGCCTCGGTGGCGGTGAGCGCATGAGCCCCGTCGAGAGCCCCGTGCACACGTCGAAGCTGACGGCGGACATCCTCCGCTCGGCGGCGCTGGAGGATCTGAAGTTCCGCGTCGTCGCGGGCGAGACGGGCTTCTCGCGTCCCGTCTCCTGGGGCCGCATCCAGCGGCCTGGCCTTGCGTTCGCCGGATTCCTCGCCTTCATCAAGCCGGGACGCATCCAGATCCTGGGGGAAAGCGAGCTCCACTACCTCGACACGATGCCGCCCGACGTCCGGGCCGCGCGCATCGCCGACATCTGCCGCCTGCCCGTCGCGGCCTTCGTCGTCACGAAGGGACAGCGGGTGCCGGACGACCTGGCTCGCGAGTGCCGCGCGCGCGAGGTGCCGCTCCTCGTGTCGAACGAGACGACATCGGTCGTCATCCAGTCGATCACGCGCGTCCTCGAGGACGAGCTCGCGCCGACGACGACCGTGCACGGGGTCCTCGTGGACGTGTACGGCATGGGCGTCCTCCTCATCGGCGACTCCGGTATCGGCAAGAGCGAGTGCGCGCTCGACCTCATCCAGCGCGGCCATCGCCTCGTCGCCGACGACGTCGTGGAGATCCGCAAGTACCCGAACGGCTCGCTCGTGGGCCGCGCCGCCGAGATGATCCGGTACCACATGGAGCTCCGCGGCATCGGGATCATCAACATCAAGCACCTGTTCGGCGTCTCCGCGGTGCGGGCGTCGAAGTCGATCGAGCTCGTGATCGAGCTGCAGCGCTGGGACCCGATGCGAAAGTACGACCGGCTGGGAATCGACGGCCAGACCTACGCGATCCTCGACCGTCCGCGGCCCTTCCTGACGCTTCCGGTTGCCTCGGGCCGG
The DNA here is from genome assembly GCA_035498835.1 of Thermoanaerobaculia bacterium. Taxonomy (GTDB): domain Bacteria; phylum Acidobacteriota; class Thermoanaerobaculia; order UBA5066; family Gp7-AA6; genus DATBFU01. Next base: position 23,099 of record DATJZU010000157.1, on the reverse strand, counting down.
AACCTCGCGCTCCTGATCGAGATCGCCGCGCGCAACGAGCTCCTGAAGCAGCAGGGCTACGACGCGGCGAAGGAGTTCGCGCTCAAGGTGGACGAGCAGATCGCCCGCAACGCGCTCTCGCCCGCGCTCCGCAAGGGGTGACGGCGCCGCGATGAGCGCTCCCGCTCCGGTTCCCTCCGTTCCCGAGAGTCTCGTCATCGTGACCGGACTCTCCGGGTCCGGCAAGAGCTACGTCAACAAGTGCCTCGAGGACATGGGCTATCTCTGCGTGGACAACCTCCCGCTCGAGCTCGTCGAGCCGCTGCTCGATCACGTCACGGCACGCCTCGTCGGCGTCATCCTGGACGTCCGCAACCCCGGGTTCGCGGCGCGGTTTCCCGAGATCCTCGGCCGGCTTCGCCGCCGGTGCCCCGGGACGCGGCTCCTGTTCCTGGACGCCTCGGAAGAGTCGCTGATCCGCCGCTTCTCCGAGACGCGCAGGCCGCACCCGCTGGCCGGCGACAGCTCCCTTCTGACCGCCCTTCGAAACGAGCGCGAGATGCTGAAGGACGTGCGCGCGGTCGCGGACGTCGTCGTGGACACGTCGGCACTCACCGTCCACGAGCTGCGCTCGATCATCCAGAAGACGTTCGTCGGCGATCCGAGCCGCGCGCGCATGGTCGTCTCCACGACGTCATTCGGCTACAAGTTCGGCGTCCCGCACGACGTGGACCTCCTCTTCGACGTCCGCTTCCTCGCCAACCCGCATTTCGTGCCCGAGCTCAAGGGCAAGACGGGCCTCGACCCGGCTGTCCAGGCCTACATCGAGAAGGACCCGGAATCCGACGTGTTCCTGAACCGCCTGATCGACTTTCTCGAATACCTCGTCCCGCGCTACGAGAAGGAGCACAAGAGCTACCTCTCGATCGGGATCGGCTGCACGGGCGGCAAGCACCGCTCGGTGTACGTCGCGGAGCGGCTAGCGGAAGTCCTGAAGCGCAAGGGCTTTCCGGTGCGCGTTTCTCATCGCGACGCCACCCGCGAGTGAGGCGGCCGGTCCACCAGCCCCCGGCCTTACAATCCCGTCCACATGATCGGCATCCTCCTGGTGACGCACGGCCGCCTTGCCGAAGAGTTCCGGGCGGCGGCGCTCACCATCCAGCCCGACATCGTCCGGATCGTCGCGGTCGCGCTCGAGTGGCACCAGACGGGCGAGGATGCGCATGCCCGCATCGCGGCCGGCCTGGCGGAGGCGGACGACGGCCAGGGCGCGGTGATTCTGACCGACATGTTCGGCGGAACGCCGACGAATTTGACGCTCTCGTTCCTGGAGCGCGGCCGCGTCGAGATCGTCACGGGCGTCAACCTCCCCATGGTCCTGAAGTGCGCCTCCCTGCAGAAAAGCGCGACGTCCGCCGCGGAGATGGCCCGGCTCGCCCGCGACCGCGGGCAACGTTCGATCTACGTCGCCTCGGACCTCCTGGCGGAGGAGGCCCCGGTGGGAGCGGGACAGACGGAAAGCGGGGGAGGGCCGCTCGGCGGCTCCTCCGGCTCCTGAGCGGAACGCCCGAGTGATCGAGCGAGAGCTGGCCATCCGCAACCGGCTGGGCCTTCACGCGCGCGCCGCGGCCAAGTTCGTGCAGACGGCGAGCCGGTTCAAGTCCGCGGTGAAGGTCCGAAAGAACGGCGAAGAGGTGGACGGAAAAAGCATCCTCGGGATCCTGCTCCTCGCCGCGTCCCAGGGAACCCGGATCGTCGTCTCCGTCAACGGCGAGGACGAGGCCGCCGCCCTCGCGGCCGTGGAAGATCTGGTCTCTCGCAGCTTCGACGAAGGGGAGTAGAGAGAGGAGCGGGCGCCGACCCTTCCACCATGCTCCAGGGGCTCTCGGTGTCTCCCGGTGTCGCGGTCGGCCGCGCGGTGGTCGTGCGCTTCGATGGCACGCCCACGTACCGCCGGGCACTCTCCGGCAGCGAGCTCGACGAAGAGGAGCGCCGTCTCCGGCGCGCGGCCCTGCGGGCGGCCGAGACGCTCCGGGGCCACTCGACGGCGGCCGGCGGCGGGATCGGTGACGAGCTCGCGGCGATCCTCGAGGCCCACGCATTGATCGCGTGCGACGAGACCTTCCTTTCGGCCGTGGCCGAAAGGATCCGCGTGGATCGCGTCAACGCGGAGTGGGCGCTCGCCGATGCCGCCGACGAGTTCGGCCGGAAGCTGGCGCTGGCGGACTCGAGCGCGATGCGGGAGCGCGCGGCCGACATCACCGACGTAGCGCGCGAAGTCGGCCGCCAGCTCTCGGGAGGAACGACGTCGATGCCGCGAGAGCTTCCCCGCGGATCGATCCTCGTGGCCGACGAGCTCTCGCCGGCGGACGCAGCGCGGCTCGACCCGCGGCGCGTGCGGGCGATCGCGCTCGAGCGGGGCGGCGCCACGTCCCACGCCACGATCATCGCGCGCTCCTTCGGGATGCCGGCGATCGTGGGCGTGCCGGGGCTCTGCGCCGCCGTGCTGCCGGATCGGGCGATCGTCGTGGACGCGGAACGGGGGACGGTGGACGTCGCGCCCTCGAAGGAGCGCCTGCGCCGCGGCCTGCTGCGCGCGCGCGAAGTCCGGGAGCGGCATCGGCGGCTCCGGGCGCGCACGGCGCGGGCAGCCGTCACGAAGGACGGCGTGAGGGTCGTCGTGCGCGCGAACCTCGAGCTGCCCGAGGAAGTCGCGGCCCTCGAGCGGTACCACGCGGAGGGCGTCGGGCTCTTCCGTTCCGAGTTCCTCTACCTGAAGGCGGCTCCGGCCTCGCCCGGCATCGAGGAACAGCGGGCAGCGTACGAGCGGCTCCTGGACGCGGCCGGCGGCCATCCCGTCATCGTGCGCACCTACGACCTCGGCGGCGAGAAGGGGATCGGGCCGGCCCGCGGCGAGAATCCGGCGCTCGGCCTGCGCGGGCTGCGCTACTGCCTGGCTCATCCCGACCTCTTCGACACTCAGCTCTCGGCCCTTTGCCTCGCGGCCCCGCGCGGCGACCTGCGTGTGCTTCTGCCGATGGTGACTTCGGTGTCGGAGGTCCGCGCGGCGCGCCAGCACCTCGAGCGGGCGGCGCGGGCGGCGGGCCTGTCGCGGCCGCCCGACCTCGGCGTGATGATCGAAGTTCCGTCGGCGGCGCTCTCGGCAGGCGAGCTGGCGCGCGAGAGCGACTTCTTCTCGATCGGGACGAACGACCTCGCCCAGTACGCGTTGGCGGTCGACCGCGCCAATCCCGACGTGGCCCCGCTCTATCAGCCCCTCCATCCGGCGATTCTCAGAATGGTCCGAATGGTCGTCGAGGCCGGCCGGACGGCGGGACGGCCGGTCTCTGTCTGCGGCGAGCTCGCGGCGGACCCCCTCGGCATCGCGGTGCTGCTGGGCCTCGGGATCGCGGAGCTGTCCGTCACGCCCGTTGCCATCGGCCCCGTCAAGGAGCAAGTCGTTCTCCTGGACGCCGGACGCGCCGCGATCCTCGCCGGAAAGGCCCTCGACGCGTCGGACGCGTCCGAAGTCGAACGGATCTTCAAAGCGTGGCGACTATGAGGCGTGTTCCCAAGCCCTGGGGCCACGAGCTCGTGTTCGCCGAGAACGAACGCTACGCCGGAAAGATCCTGCACATCGAGCCCGGGCACTCCCTTTCTCTGCAGTACCACGAAAGGAAAGACGAGACGCTGTACGTTCTTTCTGGCGAGGTGTACCTTCAGGTCGAGGTGGAAGGCAGGATGCGCGAGCTGAAGCTCGGGCCCGGACAGGCCCATCGGATCCGCCCCGGAGAGCGGCATCGTCTGCGCGCCGAGGCCGTTTGCGAGATCGTCGAGGTCTCGAGCCCGGAGCTCGACGACGTCGTGCGGCTCGAAGACGCCTACGGACGCGCGGGGACGTCCGAACCATGAGGGTCTTCCCCGTCATCGTTGCGGCACTGCTCATGCTCGCCGCCGCGGCGGCCCCGGGACAGACGCCTACTCCGACGCCGCGTCCGAAACTGACGGGCGGCTTCGGGCGGCCGCAGGCGGCGCCCGCGCCGGTGCCCACCCGGTCGGGCCAGTCGCTCCAGGACGTCGTCAAGGCGGCGGCCGAGCATCGCGAATCCACCAAGACGGCACCGACTCCCGTCATCGCCATCAACAACCGGACGCTCGTCACGGACCCGAACCGCGGCCGCCTCACGGTGCTTTCGGCGACCCCTCGGCCGGCCGCTCCGGCGGGGCCGTCCGCGGCCGGCGCCAAGGCGGCCCCGTCGCCCGCCGCACCACCAGTGGACCCGAGCGCCGCCGAGGAAGAGAAGTGGCGCGGAATCGCTCGAGACACGCGCCAGCGCGTCGCGGACGGGCAGGAACGTGTCGCTCGGCTGGAAGGGGAGGCGAAGAAGCTCGAGAACGACTTCTACTCCTGGGACGATGGCCTCTATCGGGACAACGTGATCAAGCCCGCGTGGGACAAGAAGCGAGAGGAGCTCGAGACCGCGCGCCGCGACCTTGAGGCAGCCGAGAAAGATCTGGCCGACCTCCCCGAGAAGGCCCGCAAGGCGGGCGCGCTTCCCGGCTGGATTCGCGAGTAGCCGATGCTCGCCCCATCGATCGTAACTACAAGAAAAGACGAGGCTTGCAACTCGTCCCCCGAAAGTTATCGCGTCGAGACCTGGGGCTGTCAGATGAACGTTCTCGACGGTGAGCGGATGGCCGGCCAGCTCGAAGGACTCGGACTCCGGCGCGCCGGAGACGGAACGGAAGCCGACGTGGTGATCTTGAATACCTGCGCCGTGCGGGAGAAGGCCGAGGCGAAGGTCTACAGCGCGCTCGGCGTTCTCGGGCTCGAGAAGCAGCGGCGACCGGATCTCGTCATCGGGGTCACCGGATGCGTCGCCCAGGTCGCGGCCGACGAGATCCTGGAGCGTGCGCCTTATGTCGATTTCGTGCTCGGAACCGGACAGCTGGAAGGCGTCGCGGAGGCCGTGAGCCGCACGCGGCGGGAGCGCCGACAGTTCGCGGAGCTCGAGCTGCCCGTCGAGTCCCCCGTGTATCAGTTCCGCCAGATCACGCGAGACTCCGCGTTCCAGGCATACGTGACGGTTATCGAGGGGTGCGATCAGTTCTGCACCTTCTGCATCGTGCCGTTCACCCGCGGCCGCGAGCGGAGCCGAAGGGCGGCGGAGATCGCGGAGGAAGTCGCCCTCCTCAGCGCACGGGGCTACAGCGAGGTCACGCTCCTCGGCCAGACCGTGAACGCATACCAGGATCCGGAGACGGGGATCGGCCTCGGAGGCTTGCTGCGGCGGGTGGCCGAGACGCCCGGCCTCCGCCGGCTGCGCTTCCTGACCTCGCACCCGCGGCTCGTGGACGACCCGATGGCGGAGGCCCTCGCGTCCGGCGGCGTCATCGCGCCCTACCTCCACCTGCCGGCGCAGTCGGGCTCGGACCGCGTGCTCTACCGCATGAAGCGGCGCTACGGCAGGGCGGACTACGTCGCGACGGTCTCACGCCTGCGCCGCAAAGTGCCCGGGCTCGCGATCTCGTCGGACTTCATCGTGGGATTCCCCGGCGAAACGGAGGAGGATTTCCAGTCCACGCTCGGGCTCGTCCGGGAAGTTCGCTTCGAAAGCCTCTTCGGTTTCCGATACTCGCCCCGGCCGGGAACCGCCGCGGCCCGGTGGGGGACGGCGTCCGAGGTTCCCGAGGCGGTCTCCGCGGAGCGCCTCGAGCGGCTCCTGGCCCTTCAGGCGGAGATCCAGTCGGAGATCAACCGGTCGCTCGAAGGGCGGGAGTTCGAGGTCCTGATCGAGGGCGAGGACCGCAAAGGACAGAGCCGGGGCCGGACGCCCTGCAACCGCATCGTGCATCTCGAGGGCAGGCGCGTCCCGCCGGGCTCCTACACGCGCGTGCGGATCTGCCGCGGCCTTCCCAATTCGCTCCTCGGGGACCTCTGCGAGCCGGAATCGCCGGGTGCGGGGGCGGCGGGGGAGCCATGGCGCTGATTCGGATGGAGATCAAGGGGCTCCTCATGGACCCCGTCTCCAACATGCCTGTCGTGATCCTCCGGGACAAGGAAGACGGTCTCTTCCTGCCGATCTGGGTCGGCCTCTTCGAGGCCAACGCCATCGCACTCGAGATGGAGAAGATATCCACGCCCCGTCCGATGACTCACGACCTCCTGCGAAACGTGCTGGCGGAGCTCGGGACCCGTGTCGAGCGCATCATCATCAACGACCTCAAAGACAACACGTTCTTCGCGCGCATTCACCTGACGCGCGGCGACACCCACTTCGACATCGACAGCCGGCCGAGCGACGCGATCGCGTTGGCGCTGCGGTCGCGCGCGGAGATCTTCGTGGACCACGAGGTGCTCGAGAAGAGCAAGAGCCTGCGCTCCGAGTCCGGAGAACAGGACCCGGAACGCCTTCGAAAGTGGCTCGAGGAGGTCAATCCGGAGGACCTCGGAAAATACAAGATGTAGAAACTGACAACTTACCTTCCACCGGAATACACTCCCTCCCCGTGATCATCTCCATCACCAACCAAAAAGGCGGCGTCGGCAAGACCACCACCGCCATCAATCTCGCCGCCGCCCTGGCGCAGAAGGGCATGAAGACCCTTCTGATCGATCTCGATCCCCAGGGCAACAGCACGATGTCGTACATCGACCGCAAGAAGATCGAGAAGTCCATGTACGACGTCCTGACGGACCCTGCGATCATGCTGAAGGACGTCGTGCGCGGCTCCGGCTTCCCGAACCTGGACATCGCTCCGGCCCGCATCTCCCTGGCCAAGATCGAGTCCAAGCTCCTGGGGGAGATCGACGGGCACTTCCGCCTGCGGGACAAGATCGACCCCGCGCGGCGCAAGTACGACGCGGTCCTCATCGACACGCCGCCGACTCTCGGGATGATCACGGTCAACGCCATGGTCGCCTCGAGCCACGTCCTGATCCCGATCCAGTCGTCGTATTTCGCTCTGGAGGGCACGGACGACCTGCTCGAGACGATCGACAAGATCAAGGCCCGGCCCAATCCCCATCTGCGGATCCTCGGCGTCGTGATCACGCTGCACGACCGCCGCACGGTGCTCGGCAAGGACGTCTATAAGCAGATTGCGTCGGTCTTCGGCGAAAAGGTGTTCAAGACGACGATCTCCAAGAGCGTGCGCCTGGAGGAGAGCCCGGCGCACCAGGAGTCGATCTTCAGCTACGCGCCGCGATCGAGCGGCGCCGCCGAGTACTACTCGCTCTCCGAGGAGGTCCTGTCCCGTGTCTAAGAAGCGTGGGTTGCCGCAGCAGGCGCGCATGCGCCACGACTCGCATTTCGTCGAGGCGCTGTCGGAGCGGTTCGGCGCCTCGCTCGGCCGGTGGATCCCCGTCGAGGAGATCGATACGAATCCGGACCAACCGCGCACGAACGTCGGCGACCTCACCGAGCTCGTCCGTTCCATCGAGTCGAAAGGAATCCTCGAGCCCCTCCTCGTGCGCCCCGGCGCCGACGGCCGCTGCACCGTGATCGCGGGGGAGAGACGCCTCCGCGCGGCGATCGAGGCCGGGCTGACCGAAGTGCCCTGCATCGAGCTCGAAGTCAGCGAGCCCGAGATGATGGAGCTTGCGCTGATCGAGAACCTGCACCGCAAGGATCTCCATCCCTTCGAGGAAGCCGAGGGCTACGCCACGCTCACGCGCCAGCCCGGGTACACGCAGCAGAAGATCGCCGAGGCCGTCGGCAAATCTCGCGTGTCGATCACGGAGGCGCTGTCGCTGCTCGAAATTCCGGAGGATCTCCGCGATGAATGTCGGCGCGCCGACATCGAGGCGCGATCCGTCCTGCTCGAGATCGCGCGGCTCGGAGATCGCGAGCGAATGGAGGAGGCGATCGCTCGCGTCTCCGAGGGATCCACGCGCGACGATCTGCGCGCGCACAAACGCCAGGAGAAGTCCGACGGAAAGAAAGCGAAGCACTTCCAATTCGTCTTCCGGCCGAAGGGCGGGCCGTTCAAGCTCAACCTCTCGTTCTCCCGCGCGCGCGTGGATCGAACCGAGGTGATCGAGACCCTGAGAGGAGTTCTCCGGCAGCTCGAAGCGGGAGAGATCCGCCTCTCGCGTGGAAAGTGAGGGCGCTGCGTCGGGAGCGACCCGGCGAACTGGGCGCTCTGCCTCGTGGCGGCCCACAACGACCTGACGCAGGCGAACGCCATCTCGGGGCCGGCGAAGAAATGGTCAAGACGTTCCGGGAGCTGTAAGGCATTCCCGAGTCCGAAGCGGCGCCCCGCGTGATCGCGGATCCCTAGGCGGCCAAGCCGGGCAGGTTGCCCGGCCGTACCTCGTGCAGGTCACGTTTGTTGTGGACAGCGAACCCGGACGTCGTGCTGGCGGCGAGCCAGACGGTCAGCGCGCTCATCCAGGAGGGCGTCGTCCTCTCGAACCCGGGGAGACTCTCGGGGCCTCGGGCCCGATCTTTCTGTTCACCGGGCGAGACGCGGGTCAAACTACCGCTGATCGCCGAGCCGGCCGCGAGAGGCCGGCAGGCCGCCGGGCAGGTTGCGCGGGACTCCAAGAGCCGCCTCGGAGGAATCTGCAGGGCCTCGCAGCGGCTCCTCGAAATCCTTCCGAGGAGTCAGCCTCCCGCGTCCGCGAGGAAGGGCGGATTGAGAAGCGCGTCCGCGTAGTTTCGACCTTCGAGTAGTTGCTGGTCGACGGGGCATATACGGCGCCGCAAGGCGACCTTTCGACCATTTTACATAATATATCTTATCGGACATAGCGTCGAACCCCAACGCGGTTGACTCGCTCCGCCCCAGGGTCGACCATGCCTTCGATGCGCCTCGTCTCGCGGTCCCTCCTGCGGGAGATCTGGCCGCCCTTCCTGCTCGGGTTTGCGGCGTATACGTTCCTGCTCCTCGTCCGCACGATCTTCCTCCTCACGGACTTCTTCGTGCGTCGCAGCGCCACCGCCGGCGAGGTGCTCTGGATGGTGCTCCTCTCGATCCCCTGGATCGTGGTTCTCACGATCCCGATGGCGTTTCTTCTGGCCGTCCTCGTCGGTGTGGGCCGTCTGTCGGCCGAGTCCGAGCTCGTCGCCCTCCGGAGCTGCGGCGTCGGCCCCGGGGCCGTGTACCGGCCGGTCCTCGCCGCGGGCGCCGTCCTCGCGGTCGGCGTGTTCGTCATCTACAACGTCGTCCTGCCACGCACCAACGACCTCCTGACCGAGACGATGGCACGGATGGCCGCGACGTCGCTCGTCAACCTCGTTTCGCCGAGGACGTTCCGCCAGCCGCGTCCCGGCGTCACGCTCTTCTTCGACCGCGTGGGCCCCGACGGGCGCTCGCTCGAGGGGGTGTTCCTCAAGGTCGGCGAGGAGGACGCGGCCGCCGACCGGGACCAGATCATCGTGGCGAAGCGCGGTGCCCTCCACCTCGAGGAGGACCGGCTGTGGCTCGACCTCGAGTCCTCGACCGTGCACGAGCTCTCCCCGTCGTCTCCGTCGCGCTACCGCGTCAGCTGGAACCGCACACAGCGAATTCTCTTCGCCGGCGACGTCGCTCGAGACTCGCGTGCCCGGGTCTCATACGAGAAGGGCCTCCGGGCGCAGTCCTTCGCGGAGCTCCTCCGCTCGGCGGCCAAGGCGCGTACCGAATCGCCCGAGCGATACCGTCTCGCACGCGTCGAGATCCAGAAGAAGCTCGCGATCCCGCTCGCCTGCCTGGCCTTCGGCCTCGTGGGGATCCCGCTCGCCGAGACCTCCCGCCGCGGCGGACGCGGGAGCTCCTTCGCGCTGTCGCTCGCGATCCTGGTCGGGTATTACGTGCTCCTCTCGGGCGGCGAGACCTGGGCGCAGAACGGCAGCCTCTCTCCCGAGCTCGCGATGTGGCTTCCGAACCTCGGTCTCGCGGCCCTCGGCCTGTCCCTCCTGCGAGGGCTCGGCCGCGAGAAGGCCAAATGGCGGATCCCCGGCTGGCTCCGTCGCCGCCGCACGGCCGCCGCGCCCGCGGCCGACCGCCCGCGCCGCGCCCGCCTCGGCGGGTTCCTGCGATTCCCGGCCCTCCTCGACCGCTACGTCCTCGGGCGCTTCCTCGGGGTCTTCGCGCTGGTGCTCCTCTCGGTGCTCCTGATTTCCGCGATCGTGGACTACGCCGACCAGGTGGACGAGATCCTCCGCAACCACCCGCCCGCCGACGTGCTCTCCGGCTACTACCGGAACTTCCTGCTCGGCATCGGGAACCAGGCGGCGCCTTTCGTCATCCTCGTGGCGACCCTGCTCGCCCTCGGAAGCCTCTCGCGCCACGCCGAGGACACGGCCTGCCGCGCGAGCGGCGTTTCGCTGCATCGCCTGGGCGTGCCGATCCTTCTGTTCGGTTTCCTCGCGTCGGCCGGCGCCTTCTGGCTCGGCGAGACGGTGCTGCCGCTCGCGAGCCAGCGCGAGGATCGCTTCCGAAACATCATCCGCGGCCGCCCGGCGGACTTCGTGCGCTCCGCCGCGGAGCGCGACTGGCACTACGACGGATCGGGCCGGATCTGGCACCACGAAGAAGGACCGCCGGGCGTCTCGGCGCTCCTCTCCCCGTCCGTCTTCGCGCTCTCGCCGGACTTCCGCCTGGTCTCACGGACGGCGGCGCGCCAGGCGGACTGGAACGGGAAGGCCTGGACCTTCCGCCAGGGCTGGGAACGGTCGTTCGACGGCGCCCGGGAGACCGGCTACACGGCTTTTCTCGATCGGGAAGTGAACGGCGACCCGCCGAGGACCTTCCTGGCCGAGACGCGCACCCCGGCGCAAATGCGCTTTCGCGAGCTCCAGCGTTACACCCGCCGGCTCGGCGCGACGGGCTACCCGACGGAGTCGCTCGAGACGGCGCTGGCCGAACGGCTGTCGCGGCCGATGCTCCTGCCGCTCATGGCGCTGCTGGCGCTGCCGTTTGCTTTCCGGCTCGGACGGAGCGGGGCGCTCGCGGGAATCGGCGTCGGCATCGGCCTCGGGATGGTGCTGACCGTCCTCGTCGAGCTCTTCGGGCGTCTCGGCGCCGTCGGCGCGCTGCCGCCGCAGCTTGCGGCCTGGACGCCGGACATCCTCTTCGCCACCGCCGCCGCGTTCCTGCTCTTGAAGATGCGGACGTAGGCACCGGCTCGCGGCGCCTCACCTCGCGACACGGCCTTTAGAACTCTCTTCCGGCGCGAGCCCGGAGAATCCTGACTGCGAGGAAGTGGCTCGAGGCTCGCGCGGCCTAGAAAGCCTGCCCACTCGAAAACGAGACGAGCCACCCGTGCCGGCCCAGCGGGTCGGAGTTGAAGGCGTAGGCGGCGTCGAGGCGCAGAACCGAGTTGAAAGCCGCGCGGGCAATCCCGATCCGAAGGCCTGCCCCGGCATCGGTCTTGAGCGCGGCGAAGTTGAGCGGCTCGGCCGGTGCCACCGCGGTCCCGGTGTCGACGAAGACCGCCGCGCCGAGCGAGAAGAGCTGCAGGATCTCGACGCTCCCGAAGAACCGGTGCTCGACATTCACGACGATCCGCCGGTCCCCTTCAAACGCGTACAGACGGTAGCCGCGCAGTCCGTGGTCGCCGTCCGCGAAAAACTGGACGTCCCGATCGAGATTCCACCCCCGGTCCAACTCGACCTGCGCGACGGTCGTCTGGAGGAGCGTCGTCGGGTGCTTCCAGACGAAGGTCAGCGTGCCCGAGAAAATCGAGTTCTGCGCGCCCTCGGTGGAGACCCGCGTCTGGAACGTGGCGCGGGCGCGGAGGAAGGCGCCGGGACCGAGGCGCCAGCCGCGCGCGGCCTCCCCCGCCGCTTCCCAGGTCGTCTGTTCAACGCCGAAGGCGCGGGGAGACAGCCCGACCTCCGCCGCCAGGCGCGTCCCGAGGCTGAAGTCCTCGACGCGCTCGCCCCGGTTCACGTAGTTCTCGGAGACGAAATCGGTGTTCACCATCTCCCAGCCGACGAAGACGTAGCGGAAGTCCCGGTTCGACGGCAGAACGTCGTCAGGCCGGTCCGGCAACGCCGAAAACGTGTCCCGGAAGAAGTCGATCCCCATGGTCACCCGGCCCGCGTGGAGCGCGCCCGAAGCGTAGGCTCCCGCCAGAGCGAGGCGCAGCTCCTGGCGTTGCCGCGAGTATTCGGACTCGATGACGCCGTCCTCGTAGATGCGCTCCTGGAGGAGATGGCGGTCGAAGAGAGCGCCCGCGGAGTACGGGTCGAGCGTGGACGCGAAGGCCTTGCCGAGCTGAAAGCGCCGCTGGTTTCCGTCCGAGCTGTCCGCCCAGAGAAACCCGCCCGACCAATAGGGCCCCAGCAGCGCCGGATCGTGGAATTCGAGGAATCGGTTGGTGCGCTCGACGTCCTCGTTGTAGAGAAATCCGATCTGCTTTCCGAGGCCGAGGACGTTGCTCTCGGTGATGCCCGCCGACCAGGTCGTTTCGCCCCCCGCGCGGCCCAGGTGTGCTTCGATTTCCGTCGTCCAGGCGTCCTGCGTCACCACGTCCACGTCCACGACGCCGTCGTGGGGCGTTCCCGCCCGGACGCGCACCGACTTGAAGAGGGACAACGCGCGCAGATTGCGCTCGCTCTGGGCGAGAAGCGCCGCGTCGTAGACGTCGCCCTCGTGGAAAAGCAGGAATCGCCGGACGACCCGCGTCTGCGTCTCCATGTGGATCGCGTCCGCCGCGCGGTACAGCCAGCCGCGGCCTTCCTCTTCCTGGGTGAAGACGTCGAGACACTGAATCCGGACCTCTCCGACGCGTAGCGGCTCCTGTCCCGAAGCCGCGCCGGCGCCGGCGAGCGCCAGGCCGAGCAGGAGACGCCGGGTCAGGTCCCCTCTTCCCACGAGCTCAGGTACTTCTCCTGCTCCGGCGTCGGGCGGTCGATCGATGTGCCCATCGCCTCGAGCTTCAGACGCGCAATCTCGCGATCGATCGGCTCGGGCACGGCGTACACGCGCTTCTCGAGCGAGGCGTGGTTCTTCACCATGTACTCCGCCGCGAGCGCCTGGTTGGCGAAGGACATGTCCATGACCGAGGCCGGGTGCCCCTCGGCGGCCGCCAGGTTGATCAGACGGCCCTCCCCCAGGAGATGGATCCGACGCCCGTCCGCGAGCGTGAACTCCTCGACGAACTCGCGCATCATCCGCCGGCCCTTCGAGAGTCCTTCGAGCGCGGGGATGTCGATCTCGACGTTGAAGTGGCCCGAGTTGCAGACGACGGCCCCGTCCTTCATCGCGCGGAAATGCTCTCCCCGCAGGACGCCCTTGTTGCCGGTGACGGTCACGAAGATGTCGCCTTCGCGCGCGGCCCTTTCCATCGGGAGAACGCGGTGACCGTCCAGGAGCGCCTCGATCGCCCGTGTGCTGTCGATCTCGGTGACGATGACATTGGCGCCGAGTCCGCGGGCCCGCATCGCGACGCCGCGGCCGCACCAGCCGTACCCGGCGACGACGACGTTGAGGCCCGCGATGAGGAGATTCGTTGCGCGCACGATGCCGTCCATCGTCGACTGTCCGGTCCCGTAGCGGTTGTCGAAGAGATGCTTTGTCTTCGCCTCGTTCACCGCCATGACCGGGAAGCGCAGCACTCCCGACTTCTCCATCGCGCGCAGGCGGATGACGCCGGTCGTCGTCTCCTCCGTCCCGCCGACGATTCCGTCGAGGAGAGCGCGACGCTCGCCCGACGATAGGGCGCTCGCCCAGTCGCGGATCGCGGGGTCGAGGTCGGCGTCCTTGCCGAGCGCGAGGAAGAGCAGCGAGGAGACGAGATCCGCACCGTCGTCCATGGTGAGGTTGGGCCGGTGCGCGAGGGCTGCGCGGATGTGGTCGTAGTACGTCCGGTGATCCTCGCCCTTGATCGCGTACACGGCGATCCCGTCGTGCACGACGAGCGAGGCCGCCACGTCGTCCTGGGTCGAGAGCGGGTTCGAGGCGCAGAGGACGAGGTCCGCGCCGCCGGCGGCGAGCGTCCGCGCCAGATTGCCGGTCTCCGTCGTCACGTGCAGGCAGGCGGAGAGGCGGACTCCCTGGAGCGGCTTCTCCCGGGCGAAACGCTCCCGGATCTGCCGCAGGACCGGCATCGTGCGGTCCGCCCACTCGATGCGGAGCTTGCCGCGTTCAGCGAGCGATCGGTCCCGGACGTCGTGCCCGGGCAGGGCGGCCACGCCGCTCATCGCGAGACCACGACCGACGGTTCGACGCCGGCGGCCTTGGCGAGCGCCTCCGCTTTGTCGGTCTTCTCCCAGGTGAAATCCGGCAGGGGTCGGCCGAAGTGGCCGAAGGCCGCCGTTTGCTTGTAAATGGGTCGGCGCAGGTCGAGCGACTCGATGATGCCTTTCGGCGTCAAGGCGAAGTGCTCGCGCACGAGCGCCACCATCTTCTCCTCGGGGATCCGGCCCGTGCCGTAGGTCTCGACGTGCACGGAGACGGGGTCCGCCACGCCGATCGCATAGGCGAGCTGAATCAACGCGCGCTCGGCGATCCCGGCGGCCACGAGGTTCTTCGCGACGTAGCGCGCCATGTAGGCGGCCGAGCGATCGACCTTCGTCGGATCCTTCCCCGAGAAGGCTCCCCCGCCGTGCGGGGCGCTGCCGCCGTAGGTATCCACGATGATCTTTCGTCCGGTCAGCCCCGCGTCGCCCTGCGGGCCGCCAATCACGAACCGTCCGGTCGGGTTCACGTGATACTTCGTGCGCGGCGTCAGGAGCGCCGCCGGAATGACGGGACGGATGATTCCTTCGATGATGGCCTCCCGCAGCGCGCTGTGCTTCATGGCCTCCGCGTGCTGCGTCGAGACCACCACGGCCTCGACGGCCACCGGGCGCGTTCCCTCGTACTCGACGGTGACCTGTGATTTCCCGTCCGGCCGCAGGAAGTCCATCTCCCCGTCCCGCCGCGCGCGCGAGAGCCTCTCGACGAGGCGATGCGCGAGGGTCAGCGGCAGCGGCATGAGGTTCTCCGTCTCCCGCACCGCGTACCCGAACATCAGGCCCTGGTCCCCGGCGCCGCCCGTGTCCACTCCCTGCGCAATGTCGGGAGACTGCGGGTCGATCGACGAGATCACCGCGCACGTCTCGTAGTCGAAGCCGAACTTCGCCCGCGTGTAGCCGATCTCCTTGATCGTATGGCGGACGACCGACGGAAAGTCCACGTAGGTCTTCGTGGAAATCTCTCCCGCGATGAACGCGAGCCCGGTCGTCACGAGCGTCTCGCACGCGACGCGTCCCGTCGGATCGTCGCGAAGCACGGCGTCGAGAATCGCGTCGGAGATCTGGTCGGCGATCTTGTCCGGGTGGCCTTCGGTCACCGATTCCGAGGTGAAGTAGTGGCGTCCGTTCTGAAGCATTCCAACTCCTCTGGATGCGGCGCGGGAAGTGCGCCCGCCGGAACCGAGAAGGTTAGCATTTCGAGGTAGTGCGGTCAAAACGGAACCGCCGACGCGCGGGAAAACAGCCAGAAGACGTTGCGGCCATAGGCGCGGCGCTCGAGAAGACGCAGGCCCGCCGTGTCCGCGGCCACATCCGTGGAGGCGTCCGCCTGGACCACCAGGATGCCATCGTCGGCGAGAAGCGCCGCCGCGCCGCCGAGGAGCTCTTCCAGGCTCGCGGCCCCGTACGGCGGGTCGGCGAACACGAGATCGAAGCGCTCGGGCCGACGGCACAGTTGCGCCACGGCGGCCACGGCATCCTCCGCGAGCAGCTCGGCGGTTCCCGGCTCGGGAGAAAGGTGCTCGAGATTGCGACGCAGCGCGGCCGCCTCGCGCTCGACGAAGACCGCTCGCGACGCGCCGCGCGAGAGCGCCTCGAGGCCGACCGCACCGCTGCCCGCGTAGAGCTCGAGCAGCCGCGCGCCCGGAATCCTCTTCTGCAGGATGTCGAAGAGCGCCGCGCGCGCGCGCCCGCTCGTCGGACGGGCGGAGGAGGGCGCGTCGAGTCGCCGACCCTTCCAGGCTCCCGACGCGACCCGCAGCGTCGGGGCGCGGCTCACGGACGCTCCGGCGGCGCGAAGAGAAAGCGGAGGTCGTCGAGCTTTCGGAATTCCGAGTAGGGCTCGTTGACTCCCTCGAGCTCGACCACTCCCTTGAGGGCGTCCACGCGGCGCACGCGGAAGAGAACGCCGTCGAAGCGCTTGAGAATCGTGCCGGGAGGCACGTTGTCGGCGGTGAACCGGGTGGCGGGGGCCAGCGGCGCCGTGAACATCCCGCGGAGTCCGTCGAGAGACGAGCGGAGCGCCGCGCTCTGCGGGGTCATGGCCGAGAACTCGTCGAAACGGATTTCGCGCCGCGATCCGTCCGGGCGTGTGAGCGTGACGACCGATTGCTTGACGAGGTCGCCGATCACCTGGCTCCGCAGGTCCTCGGGAGACGACCAGATGTCGTCGCTCCGGAGGTAATCGCAATAGAACTTCGCCTCCTCGGGCGTG
Organism: Thermoanaerobaculia bacterium; assembly: GCA_035498835.1. Classification (GTDB taxonomy): domain Bacteria; phylum Acidobacteriota; class Thermoanaerobaculia; order UBA5066; family Gp7-AA6; genus DATBFU01. The sequence goes on along the minus strand of DATJZU010000157.1, from coordinate 6,737 downwards.
AGGCGCTGCCGCTTCAGCTGCTCGCCGCCGGCCCGCTGACGTTTCCACACGAGGTTGCGGTCTTCGAAGAGCGTCAGCCGTTCGTACCCCTCGCGCGACTGCTCGATCCACTCGGCGCAGAAGGTCGGCGGACGGGAAGGCACCGCCGTCATCGCGGCCGCGGCGAGGAGCGCGCGAAAGGCGACGACGAAGCTCATCCGCCCTCTGCCCGCGCCTGCGCCACGGCGAACGCCAGCTCCCGCGACGCCGGAATCCGCCGCTCCCGCCGGGCGGCCCGCGTCGCCTCGAGCGCCCGGCCGATGGCCGGCCCCGGAGCAACGCCGGCCCGGACGAGATCGCGGCCGCCGATGCCGAGCTCGCCCGAGAAGACGGACGCGCGTCCGCCGGCCAGCGCGGCGCGGGCGGCCCGCTCGTCCGGCGTCTCCGATCCGCCCGGCGTCGCGCGAAGGCGTGCGGGCCAACGGCGCAGGCTGCGCGCCCGGGCGCGCGGGAGGTTCAGCCGGTCCGCCAGCTCTCCGGCCTGGGTTTCCGTCATTCGCGAGGCGACGATCAGGAGGGCCGCGAACCAGGAGCGGACTCCCCGCCGCTCGGCGCGCGCGAGACCCCGGCGGACGCCGGGGTCGCTGCCGGCGAGCGCCGGATGGATCGTGGCGAGCAGGCCGAGGCGCGACAGGAGGCCGAAGGCACGGTCGGCGCGCGGCTCCGAGAGCAGGCGCTCGATCTCCCGGCGCCGGCGGTCCGCGGAGATGCGCTCGAAGGCGCCCGCGTCGCGCGCCTCCCGAATCCAGCGGCGCGTCGCCGCGTCGATCCGGAATCCCAGGCGGTTCGCGTAGCGCACGGCCCGGTAGGCGCGCGTCGGATCATCGTGCGGCGACTGGCGGTGGAGCATCCGAACTCGGCGCGCCGACAGGTCACGGCGCCCCCCGTAAGGATCGAGGATTCGCGGGGGCCGCGGCGCCAGTCGGAGCAACATCGCGTTCACGGTGAAGTCGCGGCGGGCGGGGTCTTCGGTGAGACGAGCCGGAGAGACCGCCGGGAGCGCGCCGGGCCGCGCATACGTCTCGCGACGACAACCGGCGACGTCGAGGCGCATGCCGCCCGAAAGCTCCAGCGTGGCCGTCCCGAATCTCGGGTGCGCCCGCACCGGAGCGCGGAGCTTTCGGCCGAGGCGTCGTGCGAACGCGATCGCATTCCCCTCGACGACCAGATCCACATCGTGGACGGGCGCGCCGAGCAGGAGGTCGCGCACGGCGCCGCCCGCCACCGCGAGCGGCGAACCGTCCTCCCGGGCGACCCGCGCGGCCTCCCGGACCGCCCGGCGGGCGGCCGGAGGGAGGGTCCGCAGCAGACGCGCCTCAATCGAAGACGTATTGGACCGAGTCCTCCCCCGCCAGGGCGCGGATCTCGCTCGTCAGGCGCGGCGAGGGCGACACGCGGATCGAGTCGGCCGCCTTGAGGCGGGCCTCGAACTCTCCCGGGCGCACGAGGCGAATCGAGACGGGCGTGGTGCCGGGATAGGACGCGAGGCTCTCGCGCAGGCGCGAAAGGACCCTCTCGTCGGCGAGCGCCAGGTTCACGCGGATCTCGATCTCGCGGGCGCGACGCTCCTTGATGCCCTCGAGGCGGGCGATCTCCTGGATCGTGAGCTCGATTGCCGGTCCCGATTCGCGCACGATCGCCTTCACGAGCACCGGCAGGTCGGCGGCCAGCCAGTCACCCTCTTTCTCGTAGAGGCTCGCGAACACGCAGACGGGAACGCTTCCGGTCGTGTCCTCGAGGAAGGCCTTGAGCATCGTCTTGCCCTCGTTGACGCCCTTCTTGATCTTCTGTCGTTTCAACTGCGTCAGAACGCCGGCCACACGCACGTTCTGGTCCACTCGGGTGGCGAGCTCCGAGACCCTGGCGTCGGCGAAGCGCGCGATCTCCTCCGCATGCCGGGTCAGGGGATGGCCGGTCACGTAGAAGCCGAGGACGTCCTTCTCGCCTTTGAGGCGTTCGTCGAGCGACCACTCGGCCGTCTCCGGGAAGTCGTCGCGCGGCGGGCCGGCCTCGGCCGTGCCCTGGCCGAAGAGGTTCGACTGGCCCTGGGCGGCGTCCTCGCGCCGCTGCGCGGCGGCGCCCATCACGCGCTCCGACGCCGCGGCAAGCGTCGCGCGCCCCTTCCCGACCGAGTCGAAGGCTCCGGCGGCGATGAGGGCATCCACGGTGCGCTTGTTGATGAGGTGGGACTCGAGGCGGAACGCGAAATCCGAGAACGACGCGAAGGGACCGCGCGCACGCTCGGCGAGGATCGCCTCCGCCGCCGCTTCTCCCACCCCTTTGATCGCGGCGAGGCCGAAGCGAATCGCGTCGCCCACCGCGGTGAAGTTCTTTCGCGACTCGTTGATGTCGGGCGGCAGGACCGCGATCCCCATCTCGACGCAGTCGCCGATCACCTTCACGATGCCGTCCGTCGAGCCGATCTCGGCCGAGAGCGTCGCCGCCAGGAAATCCACCGGGTGGTGAGCCTTGAGATAGGCCGTCTTGTAGGCCACGAGCGCGTATGCCACCGCGTGCGATTTGTTGAAACCGTAGCGCGCGAAGGGCTCGATGAGCGACCACAGCTCCTGAGCCTTCTTCTTCGGCGTGCCGTGCTCGACCGCCATCCGGACGAACTTCTCGCCCTCGGCGAGCATGATTTCCTTCTTCTTCTTGCCGATCGCCTTTCGCAGCAGGTCCGCCTCCGCCAGCGAGTAGCCGGCGACGGTCGAAGCGATGCGCATGACCTGTTCCTGATAGACGAGGATGCCGAGGGTCTCGGCGAGGATCGGCTCGAGCTCCGGCAGCGGATAGGTCACCTTGCTCGTGCCGTTGCGGCGCCGCACATAGTCCTCGACGGTTCCGGCGTCGAGCGCGCCGGGACGATAGAGCGCGTTGAGAGCGGCAAGATCGGCGAAGACGCGCGGCTTGGCCCGGCGGAGCAGATCGCGCATTCCCGAGGAGTCGAATTGGAAGACACACGCCGTCTTGCCCGACCGGAAGAGCTCGTAGGTCTTCTCATCGTCGAGCGGGAGATGGTCGAGGTCGACGGAGACTCCGGTCCGCTCGCGGATTCCCGCGAAGGCGGAATCCAGGATGTCGAGCGTGATGAGTCCGAGGAAGTCGATCTTGAGCAGGCCCATCTTCTCGACCGCGTTCATGTCGAACTGCGTCGTGATCTCGTCCTTGTTCGTGCGGTAGAGCGGAAGGTAGTCCGTGATCGGCCGCGGGGCAATCACGACTCCGGCGGCGTGCATGCCCGCGTGCCGCGAGAGCCCCTCGAGGCGTTCCGCGATCCGGACGACCTTCGCGACCGATTCGTCCCCGGCGATGAGCTCCTTCAGGCCGGGCGACTCGCGCAGGGCCCGGTCGAACGTCACGTCGGGGCCGTCCGGGACGAGCTTCGCGATCCGGTCGCCCACCGCCACGGGCAGCGACAACACGCGCGCCACGTCGCGCACCGCGAGCTTCGGTTTCAGCTGGGAGAAGGTCACGATCTGTGCCACGTTCTCGCGGCCGTACTTCTTCGTGACGTAGTCGATCACCTCGCCGCGACGCGCCTGGCAGAAGTCGATGTCGATGTCGGGCATCGAGATCCGTTCGGGGTTCAGGAACCGCTCGAAGAGGAGGTCGTAGCGCAGGGGGTCGATCTCCGTAATCCGCAGGGCCCAGGACACGATCGAGCCCGCCGCGCTCCCGCGGCCCGGCCCGACGGAAATGCCCTGATCTCGCGCGAAGCCGATGAAGTCCGAGACGATGAGGAAGTAGGACGGGAACCCCATCTTCTCGACGACGCGGATCTCGTATTCCAGCCGCTCGCGATATTTCTCGGGCGGTACGGCGAGGGTCTCCTCGGCCAAACGCCGCTCGAGCCCCTCGCGCGCCACGTTCCCGAAGTGCTCCGCGGGCGTGAGCCCCGGAGGTGCGGCGAAGGTCGGCAGCTGCAGCCCCTCGGGGTCCAGAGACACCGCGCAGCGCTCGGCGATGGCCACCGAGTTGGCCACGGCGTCCTCGGACCACGGCCGGAAGCGCGCCTTCATCTCGTCGGCGCTCTTCACGTAGAACTCGTCGTTGTAGAACCGCATCCGCCGCTCGTCCTCGAGCGTCTTGCCCATCCCGATGCAGAGGAGCACCTCGTGGGCGAAGGCGTCGTCGCGGCGGAGATAGTGGCTGTCGTTCGTGGCGACGGCGGGAGCGCCCGTCTCGCGGGACAGCCGGAGCAGTTCCGGGATGATCGCCGTCTGCTGGGGCAAACCGTGGTCCATGATCTCGACGAAGAAATTGCCCTTGCCGAAGATGTCCTGGTACTCGAAGAACGCGCGCTTGGCGGCCTCGAAGTTGCCGCGCGCCAGCGATCCGGCAACTTCTCCCTTGAGGCATCCCGACAGGCCGATGAGCCCCTCGGAATGCTTGCGCAGGAGCGCCTTGTCCATGCGGGGCCGGTGGTAGAAACCGGTCAGATACGCCTCGGACACCAGGCGCACGAGGTTCCGGTATCCGGCCTGTGTCGCCGCGAGCAGCGTCAGGTGGTAGGCGTAGCCCTCGCCGGACTCGCTCGCGGCCTGGGCCTCGCGGTCACGCCGGTCGCCCGGAGCGATGTACGCCTCGACGCCGAGGATCGGCCGCACGCCGCTCTTGACGGCCTCGTGGTAGAAGGCGAACGCCCCGAACATGTTCCCGTGATCGGTGACGGCGACGGCGGACATCCCGAGCTCCCCGATGCGCTTGCAGAGCTCCGGCAGGCGGTTGGCGCCGTCGAGGAGGGAGTACTGGCTGTGGAGGTGGAGGTGGACGAAATCGCCGGGCACGTTCGGATTCTAATCGCCGGACGCTGGCCGCGATAGTCTTTCCCGAGCTTCGAGTCGTCCGATCTTCACGATGAGATTTCTCTCGCTCTTCCTGATTGTCGCGTCGGCGTCCGCCGGCGATTCGGCGGCTCCCGTCGGAGCGGCGGCGGTCTGGAATCCGCCCTCGGGCTTCCTCGCCGCGATGCACGCGGCGTGCGACGCTCGGCCGGAGCGGCTGTCGGAGTGTTTTCCGGAGCGCATGCGCGCGGCCGGCGCCTCGCCCGAGGCCGTCGCGTTCACGGAGCGCGCGGGAGGCCTGCAGTACCTGCGCGCCTTCCGCGAGGCGGGACGCGTGGACGTCGCGTGGGCGGTGAACCCGTTTCGCGCCAACACGAACGACCTCGTCGACCTCGTCAACGGCGACCCGCCGATTCTCGACGTGGACGATCCGAAGTATTTCGAGCCCGCGATGCTCGAACGCCACCCCGGATACGCGGCGATGCGCCGCGCGCATCCGAAGCTCGCGCCGTTTCCGGGAGACCGCTACCACCGCCACGCCGTTCAGCGGATGGCCCAGGTCGGCGGCGGCCAGCGCTTCGTGGTCGGGGAGGATCTGCGGGACGGCTGTCATGCCTGCGCGATCCTCGGCGAGGCCCGCGTGGCCTTCGACTTCGACGCTGCCGGGAAGTTCCGAGGCATTCAGGTCCTGATGGTCCGGGCGATGCCGGCGCCTCAGCCCTGAAGCGCCCGCCGCTCATGGCCTTCCGCAAAGCCCTCGGGACTTTCGACGCGACGATGCTCGTGGTCGGAGGCATCATCGGCGCCGGCATTTTCATCAACCCCTATCTCGTCGCGCAGCGCCTCTCTTCCGGCGGGCTCGTGGTCGCCGCCTGGTGCGCCGGCGGAGCGATCGCCGCCGCGGGGGCGCTCGCCTTCGCGGAGCTCGCCGCGCTCTTCCCGCGCACGGGCGGAGAGTACGAGTACCTGGCCCAGGCCTATCACCCGATCGTCGGGTTCCTCTTCGGGTGGTCCTCGCTCCTCATGATCCAGGGCGGGGGCCTCGCGGCGGTCTCGATCACCTTTGCACAGTACGCGCGCCGCCTGGCCGGCGATCCTCCCGGAAATCCCGTGCCGATCGCCGTCGCCGCGCTCCTGCTGCTCGCGCTCGTCAACATTCTGGGAGTCAAGCCCGGCAGCCGGCTCCTGAACACGCTCGTCGTCCTGAAAGTCGGCGCGCTCGCCGCGCTCATCGGTGGGGGCCTCCTCGCCAGCAGCTCCCCTCCCCCGGTGCTGGCCGCCGCGGCGCCGGCCGGCGGCTCGGGCCTGGCGGCTTTCGGAGCGGCGCTCGTCCCGATCCTGTTCTCCTATGGCGGCTGGCAGAGCGCGAACGTCGTTTCGGAGGAGATCCGCGGCTCTCGGCGAATCCTGCCGATCGCGCTCACGGCCGGAACGGCGATCGTCATTCTCGTGTACGTGCTCGTCAACGTCGTCTACCTGCGCGCCCTGGGGCGCGAGGGCCTCGCGGCGACGCAGACCCCCGCGGCGGACGCGGTCGCGCGCCTCTTCGGCCCCGGCGCCGAGCGTCTCCTCGCCGCGGCGATTGCCATCTCGACGTTCGGCTTCCTCGACCTGACGCTGCTCGCGCCGACCCGCATCTCGTACGCCATGGCGCGGGACGGCATCTTCTTCGGTCCGCTCGCGCGCATTCATCCCCGTTTCGGGACGCCCGCGCTCGCGATCGCGGTCCAGGCGGTCTGGGCGGTCCTCCTCGTCCTGACGGGGACGTACGGCGATCTCGTGGACTCGGTCGTGTTCGCCGATTGGATCTTCTTCGGGCTGACCGTGGCGAGCCTCTTCGTCTTTCGCCGCCGGCCGCCGGCGACGGAACCGGGGACGCGTCCCTTCCGCGCGCCCGGCTATCCCCTCCTCCCG
>DATJZU010000156.1:0-50838 GCA_035498835.1 Thermoanaerobaculia bacterium | reverse complement strand
GGTCGAGATCTCGTTCGAGGGCGGATCGCGGCTCGAGGTGCGCGTCACGCGGGGGAACCAGCCGCAACCGGGCTTGTTCGTCAACGTGCGGCCCGATCCGTCCGGCTCTCCCGGCGCGCAGGTCTACGGCCAGACGGACGGAGAGGGCCGTGCGGCCTTCGATGGCCTTCCCGACGGCGCGTACACCGTCGATGCGCGGAGCTCGGGCTCGCAAGGCGGCCGCGCGAGTCGGACCATCACGATCTCGGGCGACACCTCGGTCGAAATCGCCGTCGGCGGCGGCTCGATCTCCGGCACCGTCACCGACGTTGCCTCCGGGGAGCCGCTCGCCGACGCCAGCGTCTCGGCGGAAACGGGGCAGGAGTCGTCGAGCTGGACGGTCCCCAGCGCGAAGACGGACTCTCAGGGGCGGTACGCGATCGACAGCCTCGACGCCGGCGACGTGCAGGTCACGGCGCGGCGCGACGGCTATCGGCAGAAGACTCTTGCGGCAACGATCGCCGATTCGCCGTCGGAGCTCTCGTTCGCGCTGTCGAAGGGCGAAGGCCTCGCGGTTCACGCAAGGGACGGCTTGACCGGCATGCCGCTCTCCTCTCTCTGGGCTCTCGCCTTTTCCGACTCCGGCGCCATCGCGCTTTCCGGAGTCGTCGCGCTCGACGGACAGGGGAACGGCGAGATCGCCTCGCTCGCGCCCGGCGCGTACGGGCTCCACGTCTTTTCCACCGGCTACGCGCCGCTCACGATCGCGTCCGCCGCCGTCCCGTCGGCGGAGCCGGTCGACGTCGCCCTGACTCCCGGCGGACGCGTCGAGGTCCATGCCGCCACGGCGGCGGTCGGCCGCCTCGCCGACGCCTCCGGGGCGGCGTTCATCCCGTCGCCGTCGCGTCTGGACGGGAGGCTCGCGATCGCGCCGCCGCTCACGGTATGGGAGCACGTGACGCCGGGGTCCTATCGTCTGATCGTCGAAGGAACGGACGGGAACGCCGAGTATTCCGTGACGGTTCGGGAGGGCGAGACGACGCGCCTCGAGCTCGAGCCGCTGTAACCTTCGCCGCCCTAAACCCGTCCTAAATGCCGGAGCCATCTGGATGAATACACGAACCTTGCTCCGCTGCACTGCGCTGCTCTATCTGGGTCTGTGCGTTCCGGTTGCCGCCGGGACAATCTCCGGCCGCGTGCTCGACGCCGAGGGCAACCCCGTGCCCGGAGCGCGCGTCTTCTGGACGGCATCGCGCACCGAGGAGGAGGCGCTCGCGGACGACACGGCGGGCGTCGATCCGAAGACGGTCGGCGAAACGAAGACCGGCGCCGATGGGACGTTCCATGCCACGCTCGCGGCGCAGCCGGGCGCCGTCGCCGTGCGCGTCGAAGCCGCCGGGCTGCCGGGCGCCGTTCTCCCCGGTCCCTACGACGCCGCGGACGCCAACGTGCTTCCGGACGTCGAGCTGCCGGCCGCGGCGAAGCTCGCCGGAAGAGTCGTCGACGAATCGGGAAAGCCGGTGTCCGGAGCGCGCGTGCGGGTCAGCGGTCGCGGCCTGCTCGACGGCGACGTCAACCTCCTGGCCTCGGCGGTGTCGGGCCCCGACGGCGGCTTCTCGATTCCGAACGCCCCGGGAGGATTCCGGTCCGTCGAGGTGCGGGCTGCGGGATTCGCGCCGGCCGTGCGGCCGCTCGCCGATTCCGCGGGCGACGAGCGCGTCGTCCTGAAGACGGGCGGGACGATCGCCGGCGCCGTCCTTTCGGCTGCGGGCAAGCCGGCAGCCGGTGCGATCGTGTCGAGCGAGTCCGTCGCGGTTCGGACCGACGCGGAAGGCAAGTACAAGCTGACCGGCGTTCCGGTCGGAGCGCGCGCGGTCGAAGCCCTCGGCAACGACGAGGCGGTGCGCAGGGACGGCGTGAAGGTGACGGCGGGAACGCCGATCGAGCTTCCACTCAAGCTGGCGCCCGCCGCCGCGATCGGCGGGACGGTCGTGGATGAGACGACCCGCAAGCCCGTGTCCGGCGTCCGGATCGCCGTGCGCGACCCTGGCGGACGCGGCCTGTTCGCCGCATCCCCCCGGCGAACCGTTCGCGCCGACAGCCGCGGCACCTTCCGCGCCGTCGGCCTCGAGCCGGGTCGCTACAATGTCGAGGCGTCGCGCCCGGGCTACCTGACGTCGCGGGTTCCCAACGTCGGCGCCTCGGCCGCGGCCCCGGGCAGCGTCGCGATCGCGCTCACGCCGGCGGCCTCGATTGCGGGGCGCGTGCTCGACGAGAAGAAGCAGCCCGTGCGCGGCGCGCGCGTGCGGATCGCGCAGGAGCCTTCGCTGCGCCGGATGATGCGACGCGGCGGCGGGATCCGCGACCTCTTCGGAGGGCGATCGGCCGTGACGGGACCGGACGGCACGTTCCGGCTGGATTCGCTCGCGGCCGAGGCGGGGCTGACGGTCGAGGCCGCGAAATCCGGCCTCGTCACCTCCCGCAAGACGGGGGTGACGCTCAAGGCGGGACAGAAGATGACGGGCGTCGAGCTCGTGATGCGCACGGGTCTCGCGGCGCGCGGGCGCGTCGTGAACTCGAAGTCCGAGCCGGTCGCCGGAGCGGAGATCCGCGCCGATCGCCGCGAGCCGCGGGGCGGCGGCGGGTTCGGCCGCGGAGCGATCCAGATGCTCGCCGGGCGCGACACGCCCCCGGACGCCGTCTCCGCGGCCGACGGCTCGTTTGCGCTCAACGGCCTCGAAGAGGGGGACTACGAGATCCGCGTCACGCGGTCCGGGTTCGCCCCGAAGACCTCGCAGCTCGCGGCCAAGTCTCCCGGTCCGACGCAATGGGCTCCGATCGTGCTCGCGGGCGGCGCGGGGCTGGCCGGGACGGTCAGGACTGCGGCCGGCACGCCGATCGTCGGCGCCACGATCGTCGCGATCGGCGAAAGCGCGCGGCCCGACGCCGTGTCCTCCGGGCCCGACGGCTCGTTCCGAATCGCCGACCTCGCGGCGGGCAAGCCGATGATGCTCGTCGTCAACGCGGACGGCTACGCGCCGGGCCGGAGCAGCGCGACGCCGCCGGCGCAGAACGTCGCGGTCGTGCTTCAGACGACCGCGACGATCAAGGGACGCGTGCAGGATGCGTCCACCGGCGATCCCATCCCCGAGTTCACCGTGAGTCTCTCGGCGGGGCGCGGCGGCTTCGGCGGGTTCGGCGGACGCGGAGGGGCGGGGCCCGGAGCCGGCGGCGGCTCGCGCAACGTGCGCTCGACCGACGGGAGCTACGAGCTCGACGGCGTCTCGCCCGGCAACTGGAGCGTGCACGCGTCGGCGCCGGGCTATCGCGCCTCGGACGTCTCCGGCGTCGAAGTCGATCCGGGCCAGACGAAGGAAGACGTCGTCGTCGAGCTGAAGAAGGGCGGCACGCTCACGGGAAAGGCGATCGACTCGAGCTCCGGAGCTCCGGTCGCCAACGTCACCGTGACGTGGGAGCCCCAGGGGCAGGGCCCGGGCCCCGCCGCGATGGCGGCGCGCCTGATGGGCCAGGGCGCCCCGAACGTCACGGCAACGGACGCCGACGGCAAGTTCGCGTTCGACGGGCTTCCCGAGGGAAGGATCACGCTCACCGCCACGCACCCGGATTATCTCGAGGCGTCGCGCGACGCCGATCCGGACACCGGGAACGACGTCCAGATTCCGCTCGGCAACGGCGGCACGATCTCGGGCACGGTCGTGGCATCCGATGGGAAGAGCGGCGCGGCTTCGGCGATCGTGAGCCTGGCCTCCGAGGGCGACAACGGCGGCCCCTTCGGATCGCAAACCGCCTCGGCGGACGGGTCGGGCAACTTCGAGTTCGATCATCTCGGCGCGGGGCGATTCCGGCTCTCGGCGCAGGGCGACCGAGGGACGTCGGCGCCGAAGGACATCGTTCTCGCCGACGGGCAGCGCCAGGACGGCGTGATCCTGACGCTCGCCGGAGGCGCGCAGCTCGATGGATCCGTGACGGGCCTCCCGGCAGACCAGCTCGGCGGCATCCGGATCCGATCGAACGGCACCGGATACAGCGACAATACGCAGACCGACGACTCCGGCAAATTCACGCTTCAGAACGTGCCGAGCGGCGTGATCACCCTCACCGCCACGACGGCGATGCTCACGGGGCGCACGACGAGCAAGACGGTCGAGGTCGCGGACGGCGCCGGCGAGATGCCGGTCGAGATCGCCTTCGAGGGGCAGTCGAAGCTCTCCGGCCGCGTCACGCGCGGTTCGTCGCCGATGCCGGGCCTCTTCGTGCTCGCCGCGCCGGATCCGCCCGACGGCTCGGGACGCCACACCGCGCAGACGGACTCCGACGGCCGCTACGAGCTCGACGGGATGAACGACGGCGACTACCAGGTCAGCGTCAACGGCGGCGGCGTTTCGTATCGGAAGGAGCTCACCGTTTCCGGCGACACCAACGGCGACATCGAGCTGCCGGGGACGACGATCATGGGCCGCGTGACCGACTCCTCGACGGGAGACGCCGTGGAAAACGCGTCGGTGGACGCCGAGACGGGCCAGGAGACGCAGTCGGCCTCGGTCAAACGCGGCACGACGGACTCGAACGGCGTGTACTCGCTCACGGACGTGGACCCGGGCAGCTACCAGGTCACCGCACGCAAGTCCGGCTACAAGCTGAAGACGCAGCCCGTCACCGTGGGATCGGATCAGGCGCAGCTCGACTTCCAGCTCGATCCCGGAAACGGCGTCCCGATCCGCGTGGCGGACGGCCTGACCGGAATGCCGCTCGGCGGCGTGAACGCGCTGGCCTTCGCCGGGACCGGGACAGTGGCGTTCCAGGGCGTCGTGTCGCTCGATTCGACCGGTTCGGGCGAGATCCCGTCACTCGTGCCGGGCCGCTACGCGATCTTCATCTTCTCCGCCGGCTACGCTCCGCGGAGCTTCCCCCAGGTGGATGCTCCGCCGCCGTCGCCGATCTCCGTGATCATGACGCCGGGCGGCAGCGTGCAAGCGCGCGCGGCGGACGTCGTGACCGGGCGCATCCTCGACTCGGGCGGGAATCCGTACCTCCTCGGCGGCTTCCGTCTCGACGGCGTCATGTCCGTCACGCCTCCCGTGACCGTATGGCAACACCTCGCGCCCGGCGCCTACACGTTCGTCGCGATGTCGTCCTCGGGAAGCGCGCAGTCCTATCCCTTCACCGTCTCCGAGGGGCAGACGACTCAACTGCTGATCAAATAGGGCGGCCGAATCGCGTGCCGGCGTACGATCGCTCGCCGATGAAATTCCTGCAGGTCGCTCCGGCGGGCGAGGGCTACCGGGCCGAACTGGCGGAAGGGCCGCGCCCCCGGCCGGCTCCCGACGAGGCGCTGATCGAGGTCGCCGCCTCGGGCGTCAATCGCGCCGACCTCTCGCAGATTGCCGGGCGATATCCGCCGCCGCCGGGCGAGCCGGAGATCCTGGGCCTCGAGGTGTCGGGCCGGCTCGTCGAAACTGGAGAGAACGTCTGCGCGCTGCTCGCGGGCGGCGGCCACGCCGAGTTCGTCGCGGCGCCGCGCGGGCAGATTCTGCCCGCTCCCCCGGGCCTCGACCTCGCGGACGCCGCCGGAATTCCCGAGGCGTACCTCACGGCGTTCCTGAGCCTCGTCGTGGAGGCCGGGCTCTCGTCGGGCGGCTCGCTTCTCGTTCACGCGGCGGCCTCGGGCGTCGGTCTCGCCGCGATTCAGATCGCGCGGCTGCTCGGAGCGCGCGCGGGCGGGACGACGCGGACCGCCGCCAAGGTCCCGGCGATCGAGCGGGCCGGCGCGGAGCTCGCGATCGACACGGAGAAGGAGCCGTTTGCGGACGTGCTCGAGCGGCGATGGGGTCGCGACGCCGTCGACGTCGTCCTCGACCCGATCGGCGCGGCGACGCTTGCCGACGACCTGAGGGTCTTGAAGATCGGCGGCCGCGTCGTCTTCCTCGCGACGCTGTCCGGCGCGAAGGCGGAGCTCGACATCGCGCGCCTGATGGGCAAGCGCGCCCGTCTCATCGGGTCGACGCTGCGTGCGCGGGCGCGGGACGAGAAAGCCCGGCTCGTGGCGCGATTCCGCGAGGAGATCCTGCCGGGGTTCGCCACCGGAGCGCTCTCGGTCGCCGTCGACTCGGTGTTCCCGGCGGCCCGCTCCGCCGAAGCCTTCGAGCGGATGAAGGCCAACCGGAACGTCGGCAAGATCCTGATCGACTGGCGGTAGGGGCGGGGCTCGTCCCCGCCCACGCGGGCGGCCGCGAGGGCCGGTCCTACGATTGCGGCGCCGCCGCGCGCCGCGCCCAGGCCTTCGGGTCGTTCATGAGGGCGGTGTTTTCGCCGAACACGCGCCACTCGGCGACGAGCGCCCACACGTGCAGGAGCACGGCGGCGATCGAAGCCGCCAGGTGCGTCCATGCCGGCACGAACCGCGTATGCGCCGCGCCGCCGATCACGAAGACGCCGATCGCCGAGAGGAGCGCGAACGTCGCCGGCGGCGAAGTGCGCCGCTTGAATCCCGAGAGCGCCCGGAGAATCCGGCCGCGCTCGGCCTCGGGGTATCCGGAGACTTCGTCCTTGACGAGCTTGCCGGTGCCTATGAAATAGAAGATCACCATCGACTGCGAGAAGAGCGAGAGGAGCACGCTGGGCACGGCCATCCCGACATGCCGCGTCATGAGGAGCTTCGCGGCGAACGGAGAAGACAACCCGGCGGCGACGGCGAATCCTTGCACGGAGGTCGCGAGGAACCCCGCGAGCGCCAGGACCGTCGTCAGGAGCAGAGCGATTGCCACGACGCGATGTTATCCGGGCGGCGACTCGCCTTGACCGGGGGGGAGGGGAGGGACAGAATCGCCCCGAATGCGAAATTCGTCATGACGGCCGCCTCGGGCGGCGAGATCCGCACGCTCTGCGACATCTTCCGGTCGGCAGCGGCGTCGGGGAAGCCGGATCTGCTGCTCTCGAAGTCCGGAGGCGTCTGGCGCCCGATTTCGGCGGCGGACTTCGGATTCACGGTGCGCGCCCTCTCGGTCGGCCTCAACGCGCTCGGCCTCCAGCCCGGCGACCGCATCGCGATCCTCTCCGAGAACCGGCCGGAATGGGCGATGGCGGACTTCGCGATCGTTTGCGCCGGCGCCTGGTCGGTGCCGATCTACCCGACGCTGCCCTCCGGCCAGATCGCGGCCCTCCTCCAGAACTGCGGAGCGCGCGCCATCTTCGTCTCGACGGCGGAGCAGCTCGCGAAAATCGGGCCGATCCGGGCGGACTGTCCGGCCCTCGAGTACGTGATCCTCATGGAGGGGACGGGGACTCCGGGTCCGGCGGGCCAGCTGACATTTCCCCAGGTCGTGGACAAGGGTCGTCCGACGCTCGAGATGAATCCGAGCATCTTCGAACAGCGCGCCGCGCGCGTCCGCCCGGACGACGTCGCGACGATCATCTATACGTCCGGGACGACGGGCGAGCCGAAGGGGGCGATGCTGACGCACCACAATTTCGTCAGCAACGTCGTCTCCTGCTGCGAGGTCGTGCCGATCCGAAGCGACGCGACCGCGATCTCGTTCCTGCCGCTCTCGCACGTCTTCGAGAGGATGATCGACTACGCGTACGCCTATCGCGCCTCGACCGTCGCGTACGCCGAGTCCATCGACAAGCTCCGCGACAATCTTCTCGAGGTCAACCCGCACTGTTTCGCGGCCGTCCCGCGGGTTTACGAGAAGGTGCACGCGCGGATCCTCGAGCGCGCGGACAAAGGGAGCGGGCTTCAGAAGAAGATCTTCCGCTGGGCGCTCACGGTCGGGCGCGAGCGCCTGGCGTACCTGGAGCGGGGCGAGCCGCTGCCCGGAGGCCTCGGATGGAAGGTGAAGCTCGCCGACAAGCTGGTGTTCGGGAAGATCCGCCGCGCGCTCGGCACGCGCTTCGTCTTCGCGGTCTCGGGCGGCGCCCCGCTCTCGCGGGATCTCGCGGAGTTCTTTCTCGGCGCCGGGGTGACGATCTACGAAGGCTACGGTCTGACCGAGACGTCGCCCGTCATCTGCGTGAACGGACCGAAGGCCTGGCGGCTCGGCACCGTCGGCCGGCCGATTCCCGGCGTCGAGGTGAAGATCGCTGCCGATGGGGAGATCCTGTCGCGCGGCCCGCACATCATGAAGGGCTACTACAAGAACCCCGTGGCCACCGCCGAGGCGATCGACCCGGACGGGTGGTTCCACACGGGGGACATCGGGCTCCTGGACGCGGACGGATATCTCTCCATCACGGACCGCAAGAAGGATCTGATCGTGCTCGCCGGCGGCAAGAAGGCCGCGCCGCAGCCGATCGAGAACGAATTGAAGCGTTCGCCGTTCGTGGGGATGCCGATCGTCATTGGCGACCGCCAGAAGTTCCTCGCCGTGCTGATCGTCCCGAACTTCGATCGCCTCAAAGAGTGGGCGGCCGAGGAAAACCTGGCGGTGGACTGGTCGGCGATCGACGCGAATCCGGCGATCCGGCGTCTCTATCAGACCGAGATCGACACATACAACGCGGACAAGGCCCACCACGAGCAGGTCCGCGCCTTCGCGCTGCTTCCGCACGATCTGACGATCGAGGACGGATCCATGACGCCCACGCTCAAGGTCAAGCGGCGCATCCTCGAGAACCGTTACCAGGAGCTCATCGAGGGGATGTATCAGGCGGCCGAAAGGTCTCATGTCGCGTGAGGTCGTCGTCGTCGACGGTCTCCGCACGCCGTACGCCCGCGCCGGCACCCTCCTGAAAGACGTCCCGGCCCAGGAGCTGGGTCGGATCGTCATCGGCGAGCTCCTCGCCCGGACGGGCTTCGAACCGGAGGAGCTCGACCAGGTGATCCTCGGAAACATCGGCGAACCTCCCGACGCCGTCAACGTCGCGCGCATCGCCGCGCTGCGGGCCGGCGTGCCGGCGAAGGTGCCGGCGTTCACGGTCAACCGGCTCTGCGGATCGGGCCTCGAATCGATCGTCGACGGCGCCTACCGGATCGCCGCCGGAGACGCCGACGCGATCGTCGCCGGCGGTGTCGAGTCCATGTCGAACAGCCCGTTGCTCTTCGGGAAGGAGGCGCGGGAGATCTTCGGGGAGGTCGCCTCCGCGAAGACGGCCGCCGCGCGCGTCGCCGCGGCGTCGCGCTTCCGGCCGGGCCATTTCAAACCGGAGATCGGCCTGCAAATGGGGCTGACGGACCCGGTCTGCGGCCTCAACATGGGGGAAACGGCCGAGGTCCTCGCGAAGGAGTTCGGTATCTCGCGCGAAGAGCAGGACGCGTTCGCGCTGCGGTCCCATCAGCGCGTGACCGCGGCGCGCGCCCGGCTCGCCGAAGAGATCGTGCCGGTGCCCGTGCCGCCGAACTACCGCGAGATGGCGACGGAGGACAACGGCGTCCGCGAAAATCAGACGCTCGAAGCGCTCGCGAAGCTCAAGCCGTACTTCGACCGCCGGTTCGGCACCGTGACGGCGGGTAACTCCTCGCAGATCACGGACGGCGGGGCGGCGGTGCTCCTCATGAGCGCGCAGGCCGCCCGCGCGTCCGGGCGCCGTCCGCTCGGGAAGATCCGCGGCTTCGCCTTCGCGGCACTCGAGGGCGAGCGCATGGGGCTCGGGCCCGCCCTCGCCGTTCCGCAGGCACTCGCCCGGGCCGGCGTCGCGTGGGAGGACATCGGCCTCGTCGAGATCAACGAGGCGTTCGCGGCGCAGGTGCTCGCCAACGCGCGCGTCTTCCCGTCGGCGGCCTGGCACGCGCAGCACGGGACGAAGGGTCCGATCGGCGAGATCGACTGGGAGAGGACGAACGTCAACGGCGGCGCGATCGCGCTCGGCCATCCGGTGGGATCTTCGGCCACGCGGCTCGTCGAGACGCTGCTCCGGGAGATGCGGCGGCGCGGGACGGAGCTCGGGCTCGCCACGCTGTGCATCGGCGGCGGGCAGGGCGGCGCGATCGTCCTGGAGGCGATGTGAGCGCCTTCACCCTGGAGGTCGGGGACGATGGGCTCGGGATCCTGACGTTCGACCTGCCGGGCGAGAAGGTCAACATGCTGTCGCGCGGCGTGTTCGGCGAGCTGTCGGACATGCTCGGCCGGATGCCGAGGGAGCCGCGACTCCGCGGGCTCCTCGTCCGGAGCGGGAAGCCGGACGTTTTCGTGGCGGGCGCGGATCTGAAGGAGTTCACGCGCATCGGCTCCGAGGACCTGCGTCCGCTCGTCGAGCGCGGCCAGGCGATCTTCGAGCAGATCGCGGCGCTGCCGTGGCCGACGGTGGCGGCGATCGGCGGCGCCTGCGTCGGCGGCGGGACGGAGTTCGCGCTCGCGTGCGACTTCCGGCTGATGTCGGACGCGCCCAAGGCTCGGATCGGCCTGCCGGAGGTCCGCCTGGGGATCTACCCGGCGTGGGGCGGGTGCACGCGTCTGCCGAAGCTCGTCGGCTTGCAAGCGGCGCTCGATCTCATCCTGACCGGAAAGCTGCTCGACGCGCGGCGCGCGCGCCGGATCGGGCTGGTGGACGAGGCGGTGCCCGCCGCGATCTTCGAGACGTTTGCCCGAAAGTTCGCCGCGGGGAAGCTCGGCGGCGGCAAGCGGCGCCGGCGCCGGCCGATCTCGCTGGCATCGCTCGCGCTCGAAGGCAATCCGCTCGGACGCCGCCTGATCTTCTCCAGGGCGCGCCAGAAGGTCCTGGAGGAGACGAAGGGACACTACCCCGCGCCGTTCGAGGCGCTTTCCGTGATCGAGGAGGGCTATGGAAAGCCGGTGGCGGCCGGCCTCGAGGCGGAAGCGCGCCGCCTCGGGCACGTCTTCGGCGGGCCGGTGCAGCGCAATCTCCTCTGGATCTTCTTCCAGACCGAGGAGGTGCGGAAGGAGACCGGCGTTGCGGGCGACGTGCGGCCGCGGCCCGTCTCGCGCGTCGGCGTCCTCGGCGCCGGCATCATGGGCGGCGGGATCGGCCAGCTCGCCGCGGACAAGGGCATTCCGGCCCGGATGAAGGACATCGACTCGAAGGCGCTCGCCGGCGGATTCGCGGCGGCGGCCGGAATCTGGAAGAGCGCCATGGCGCGGAGACGCATGACGGCGCGGGACCTCGAGGCGAAGATGGCGCTGCTGTCGGGGACGCTCGACTTCTCCGGTTTCGCGCAGTGCGACGTCACGATCGAAGCCGTCGTCGAAAAGCTGGCCGTGAAGCGCGCGGTTCTCAAAGACTGGGAGGAGGCCGTTCCCCGCGAGGAAATTTTCGCCTCGAACACCTCGACGCTGCCGATCCGGGAGATCGCGGCCGGGGCCGTCGCCGCGGACCGCGTCGCGGGAATGCACTTCTTCAATCCCGTGCACCGAATGCCCCTCGTCGAGGTCATCCGGGGCGAGCGGACTTCGGACGAGACCGTCGCCACGATCTTCGAGCTGGCGAAGCGCCTCGGGAAGACGCCGGTCGTCGTGAAGGACTCGCCGGGCTTTCTCGTCAACCGGATCCTGGCGCCGTATCTCTCGGAAGCGGTGCGCCTGCTTCAGGAGGGCTGCCGCATCGAGGACGTGGACCGAGTGATGACGGACTTCGGCATGCCGGTCGGCCCGATCGCGCTCCTCGACGACGTCGGTCTCGACGTCGCGCTGAAGGCGGGGGAGACGCTCCACGCCGCGTTCCCCGACCGCATGAAGGCGGCGGGCCAGGAGGCGCTCGTCGCCGCCGGCCGTCTCGGGCGCAAGAGCGGGAACGGCTTCTACGAATACGAAGAAGGAAAACGGCGGGGCCCGTCGCGCGAGGCTTACCGCGCGCTCCGCGCCGAGCCGAAGGACCCGGCTCCGGTGAACACCGAGACGATCGAGTCGCGGCTCGTCCTGCCCATGATCAACGAAGCCGTGTTCTGTCTCGAGGAGGGCGTCGTCGCCTCGCCGGCGAAGCTCGACCTCGCCATGATCTTCGGGACCGGATTCCCGGCCTTTCGGGGCGGCCTGCTGCGCCACGCCGACGCCGTCGGGCTCGACCACGTCGTCGCCTGGCTCAAGGAGCTGGCCGAGAAGTACGGGACGCGTTTTGTCCCCGCGGAGTCCCTGCGCGAGCTCGCCGAGTCGAACGGACGCTTCTATTCCGACCGGCCGGAGGTGACATTCTGAACGCCCCCCAGGTCCTGATGCAGTCGCCGATCCGCTCGCTCTTCACCGGGCGCGTGCCGGAAGATCTGCTGTTTCCGTATCCGGAGGTGTCCGCCGAAGAACGGGAGACTGTCTCGGCGTTCCTGGATTCCTTCCGCGCCTTCGCGAAGGACCACATCGACTCCCGGAAGGTGGAGCGCGACCACGGCTTCTCGCCCGAAGCGGTCCGCGGGTTGGCGGAGCTCGGAGCATTCGGCATGACGGTTCCCGAGGCGTACGGCGGCTATGGCTTTTCGACGTCCGCGTACTGCCGCGTGATGGAGGAGGTCGGCGCCACCGATGCCTCGCTCGGGATCCTGATCGGCGGCCATCAGTCGATCGGGATGAAGGGCGTCGTGCTCTTCGGCACCGAGGAGCAGAAGAAGCGCTGGCTGCCGGAGCTCGCGTCCGGGGAAATGATCGCCGCCTTCGCCCTGACGGAGCCCGAGGCGGGATCCGACGCGGCTTCGATCAAGACGACGGCCGACTATGACGCGGCGACGGACACCTTCGTCCTCAACGGCAACAAGCACTGGATCTCGAACGGCGGCTTCGCCAGGTTTTTCACGGTGTTCGCGCGCGACACGGCGCTCGGGGCGGCGGACGCCCACCGCGGCATCACGGCGTTCGCCGTGACGAAGGATCTCGATGGAGTCGAGGCGGGGCGCGAGGAGCAGAAACTCGGCCTCAAGGGCTCGTCCACGGTTCCGATCACGATGACGAACGTGCGGGTGCCCGCTTCTCACGTCCTCGGCGCGCGCGGCCAGGGATTCAAGATCGCCGTCGAGATCCTCAACACCGGCCGCACGTCGCTCGGCGCCGGCTGCATCGGCGGATCGAAGGCGATGATCCGCGCCGCGGCCGAGCACGCCACCCAGCGGCGCCAGTTCTCGACCCGCATCGCCGACTTCGAGATGATCCGCGCCAAGTTCGCGCGCATGGTCGTCAACACGTATGCGCTGGAGTCGATGGTCTACCTGACGGCGGGGCTGATCGACCGCGGCCTGCCGGACTACTCTCTCGAGGGCGCCTGCTGCAAGATCTTCGGCACCGAGAGCGCCTGGCGCACGATCAACGACGCGCTCCAGATCGCCGGCGGCAACGGCTTCATGGAGGAATACCCGTACGAGCGCGCGCTGCGCGACTCGCGCATCAACATGATCTTCGAGGGAACCAACGAGATCCTGCGGGCGCTCGTGACGCTCTCCGGAATGCGCGACGCGGGCCAGGATCTCAAGGAGGTCGCGCGGGCGCTCAAGGCGCCGCTCACTTCCCTCGGCGTCCTCTCCGACTACGCCGTGCGGAAGATCCGCGGCACCGTCGCCCCGGGGCGGCTCGAGAAGGCCGCGCCGGAGCTCCAGGCCGAGGGCGAGGTCGTCTGCAAATACGCCGCGTCCGCCGCCGCGGCCGTCGAGACGCTTCTCCGCAAGTACGGCAAGGGCGTCGTGGGAAAGGAGTACCACCAGGAAAGGCTGGCCGAGGTGGCGATCGACCTGTACGGGAGCCTCGCCGTGATCTCGCGGGCGACGTCCGCGATCGCGACCAAGGGATCGGAGAAGGCGGCCGAAGAGGTCCGCCTCGCGCGCGCGTTCGTGCGCACCGCGAAATATCGGATGGTCGGCCACCTCAAGGAGATGGACAAGAACCGGGACGCGGACCAGACCGCGATCGCGGACATGGCCTACGCGAGCCTCCGGTATCCGATCGATTCCTGGGCCTGATCGGCGCGGCCGCGATGAGCATCCGGATCCTCGTCACCGGCGGGACGTTCGACAAGGAATACGACGAGCTCTCGGGTCGGCTGTACTTCCTCGAGACCCACGTGCCGGAGATGCTGCGCCTCGGCCGCTGCCGCGCCGACGTGGCTCTGAAGACCGTCATGATGGTGGACAGCCTCGAGATGACCGAGGCCGGCCGTGCCGCGATCCTCGCGGAGTGCCGGGAGGCGCCCGAGAGTCGGATCGTGGTGACGCACGGCACGGACACGATGGTCGAGACCGCCCGCGTGCTGGCCGGGGGGAAGACCGGGAAGACGATCGTGTTGACCGGCGCGATGGTGCCCTACGCGTTCGGGAGCTCCGACGGCCTCTTCAATCTCGGCAGCGCGCTCTCGTTCGCCCAGGTCCTGCCGCCCGGCGTCTATGTCGCGATGAACGGGCGCTGCCTCGACGCGGCGAAAGCGCGCAAGAACAAGGCGACTGGCGTCTTCGAAGAGCGGGGCGGCTAGACGGAGCGACGGCCGCCGGCGCGTCGCGGGAAGTGATCGGGCAAGCCGAATCCGCCGCCCGGGAACCTTCCGCGAGCGAGCCCCGCCCGGAGGTAGGCGATCGCGTGCTCGACCGCGACCGCGAGCGGTTGGCCGAGCGCGAGGTTCGCGGCGATCGCCGAAGAGAGCGTGCAGCCCGTTCCGTGCGTCGCGCGGGTCCTGAGGCGCGGCCCGGCGAAAACCGTGAACGCCTCGCCGTCGAAGAGCAGGTCCCGGACTTCTCGGCCGCGGCCGTGCCCGTCCTTGACGAGCACGGCGCGCGCTCCGAGGTCGGCCAGGATTCCCGCGGCGAGACGCCTGTCGAGCTCGTCGCGGACGCGGAGACCCGTCAGCGCCTCTGCTTCGGGAAGATTCGGCGTGACGAGGTCGCAGAGTGGAAGGAGTCGCGCCTTCAGTGCGGCGGCGCCGGATCGTGACAGGAGCCGCGCGCCCGACGTCGAGACGAGGACCGGATCGAGCACGACACGCCGCGCCTTCCATCGCTTCAGCCCCGCGGCGACCGCGCCGATGTGCGCGGCGTCGAAGACCATTCCAATCTTGACCGCCTGAACGTCGAAATCCGAGAACACCGCGTCGATCTGACGGCCCAGAAATCGCGGCGACAGCGGCTCGATCGCGGCGACGCGCCGGCTGTTCTGCGCCGTGGCGGCGACGATCGCCGTCGCCCCGTGGACGCCGTGCGCTGCGAACGTCAGCAGATCCGCCTGAATGCCGGCGCCGCCGCCCGAGTCGGAGCTCGCGATCGAAAGCACGGTGACGGGATCGCGCGCGCGGCCGGCCATACAATGAACATCCTATGGCGGCCGCGCCCCTCTCCATCACGCCGCGCGCGGCCGAACGTCTGCGGGCGGACTCGGATTTCACGCACTCGCGGCTGACCGTACGGCATCTTCTGGGATGCGGCGGCACCGGCTTCCGCGTCACGGTCGAGGAGAACCCGCCGGACGAGGGGCACGCCTTCGACGCGGCGGGGATTCCGGTCGTCATGGACGACGAGTCCTACCGCCGCCTACAGGGCGCGGTGCTCGACGTGGATCCGGATCCCGCAGGGGAGGGCTATCGCCTGGAGCACCCCAACGCGGTGCTGACCACGTTCTGCTGATGACGCGGCTGCGGCGGTCGAAGACGACCGGCAGCCGAGAGTTTCGGCCCGGAGGGCTGAAGCGCGATCGGGGCGGAAAAGCCCCGGCATTCCTTCCCGAAGCGAACGCCTGCGGCCGACAGCGGACACGGCGCCCGCATCCATTTTTCAGCAGCCTGCTAAGACCGCTCGATCGGACGCAGGCGCAGGAGCTCGTTCCAGAGGAAGAGCGGGCCGACGAGAAGATGCACGAGGTTCCGGAAGAACGCGGGCTTGTTCTTCTCGAAGCGCGCGTGCCCGATCGCCTGGAAGATCCAGCCGAGGACGAACGCCGCGGCCCCGATCCGCCAGTCGTCCACGGCGCGGGCGAGCAGGTCGAAGAGCGTCAGCTCGGCGAGCATCGTCGCGGCCAGGGCGGCGTTCAATCGCAGGTAGAAGAGCACGACCGCCACGATGGCCGCCTCCGCGGCCGTCCAGCGGGCGACCGGGAGCGGGATGAGGCAGAGGAACGAGACGACGCCGTAGAGGATCAGCGTGATGCCGATCGCGTGGCAGACCAGGTTGCCGCGCGTCCGGTGGTAGGCGCCGTAGTCCGATAGGAGATCGTCGAGCCGGGCCATCGCGCGGTTCCAGAATAAGTCAGAATTCGAGCGGTATGCGCGCGATGTCGCTCGCGGTGACGGGCCTGGCGGAGAAGCGGCCGCTCGCGCGCGTCGACGCGCCGGTGCCGGCCGCCGGACCGGGCGAGGTGGCGGTCGCCGTCGAAGCCTGCGGCGTCTGCCGGACCGATCTGCACATCCTGGAAGGGGAGGTGACGGCGCGCCTGCCGATCGTGCCCGGCCACCAGGCCGCCGGCCGCATCGCCGCCGTCGGGCCGGGGGTCACCGCGTTTGCCGCCGGGGACGCCGTCGGCGTCGGCTGGATCGCGTCCACCTGCGGCCGGTGCCGCTTCTGCCGGTCCGGCCGCGAGAATCTCTGCCCGGACGCGACGTTCACCGGGCGCGATCGGGATGGCGGGTACGCCGAGACCCTGACAGCCGACGCGCGGTGGGTCTACCGGCTTCCTGACGGCTTCACCGCCCGCGAGGCCGCGCCGCTCCTCTGCGCGGGAATCATCGGCTTTCGCTCCCTGCGCCTCTCGGGAATCCGCCCCGGCGGCCGCCTCGGCCTCTTCGGTTTCGGCGCCTCGGCGCATCTCGCGATCCAGGTGGCGCGGCACTGGCGCTGCGAGGTCTACGCCTTCACGCGCGAGGCACCGCACCGGGAGCTCGCGACGCGGATGGGAGCCGCCTGGGCCGGCGACACCTTCGACGATCCGGGGGTTCCGCTCGACGCGGCCGTCACGTTCGCCCCGGCCGGGGACGTCGTTCTCGCCGCCCTCTCGCGGATCGATCGGGGCGCGGCCGTGGCCGTCAACGCGATCCACATGGACCCGCTGCCGCCGATTCCCTACGAGAGGCTCTACGGAGAGCGTTCCCTGCGGAGCGTCATGAACTTCACGCGCCGCGACGCGGAGGAGTTCCTCGCGCTTGCCGCGCAGATTCCCGTGCGCGCCGAGACGGAGACGTTCCCTCTCGAGCAGGCCGGCGAGGCGCTCCTGCGCGTCAAGCGCGGAGAGATCCGGGGCGCCGCCGTGCTCGCCATCTGATCCGAGGCGAACGCGGCGGCGGCTTCCGCTTCAGTCCGCGAAGACTTTTTCGACGGGCGTGATCGTCACGGCGTCCGGCGAGATTCCGAGCTTTCGCGCGCCGATGACCTTGTCCTCCTCGAGGAGCTCCGCGGGCTTGTCGCCGTCGTACTTGATCGGCGAGAAGGCGTCCGACACGAGCCTGTCCTTCAGGCCGGCCGCATCCTTCGCGATGATGACGATCTGCAGGTCCCTGGCCGACAGGTTCCGGCGGATCGCGCGGTTGACGTCCTCGCGCGTGAGCTTCGCCAGTTGGTCGCGCATCGTCGTGGCGAAGTCGCCGATGCCATACCACTTCGAATCGAGCGCGTAGCCGATCTGCTGATTCTGCGTCGCCGTCATAACGTAGACGTTCTTCATGAGGTAGTCGCGGGTTCGCCGGAAGTCCTCCTCGGAGAGACCGTTCGTGACGAGCTTGTCGAGCTCGGCGATGGCGATGCGGAGCGCCATGTGGGCGTTGTCGGGAACGACGGGACGAATCCAAATCTCGAAAATCTGCGCCTGGCGCGCGATGTTCGGGTCGGGGAAGAACTGGAACATCCCCCGCGGGAACGCCTCGATGTAGGCGTAGTCGCCGTAGTTCATCCCGCGGACCTCTCGGATTCGTTGATAGAGGTGCGACAACGACGCCCGGTGCTCGCCGAGCCAGGTGCGCGCGACCCAGAGCGCGGCGAAGTCCGGCGAGGAACGGGTCACCGAGATCGGGTGTCCGAGCGAGATGGCCGTGGCGCGCGTGTCCTTCTCGATGATGTCGACGTGCAGGCCCGACGGCTTGGTCGCCACGACGCCCGCGGGCTTCCCGAGCGCCGGCCCGTCCGGCAGCCGCGAGAGGTCGGTCTTCAGGCGGGCAATGAGCTCCGGCGGCGCGTCGCCCGCGACGCCGCTCACGAGGGCCTTTCGCGTGTACGCCGTCCGAACGAAGTCCTTCACGTCCTGGAGGGTGATCGCCTGGAGGCCGGCGACCGTGCCGAGTACCGGGTGGGCGTAGGGCGTGCCGGCGAACAGGTCCGTCTGGAGGCGCTCCTTGCCGAGCTCCTCCTCGTTGTTGCCGCGCAGGTCCTCGACGAGGGCGTTCTTCTGCTGGTCCTTCAGGCGGTCGAAATCCTCCTGGCGGAACCCCGGATCCAGCAGCTGCGGCAGGACGGCGTCCAGGCACGCCTTCGCGTTGTCGCGATGGATCGACACGGTGAACGTCGTCATCTCCTTGTCGACCTGGTCGCGGAAGACGCCCGCCATCGGGTAGAGGACCCGGTTGATCTCGTCGATCCGCAGGTCCTTCGATCCGGCCTCCGCGATCATCGATGCGGCGAGGGCGGCGAGGCCCTCCTTGCCCTTCGGGTCGTGGGCCGAACCGGCGGCGAAGAGAAGCTTGATGTTGAGCTGCGGAAGCGTCGTCTTCTGGATGAGGAAGTCGAGGTCGGCCGCGGCGGCCGCGGGCCTGGGAGCCACGGCGGCGAGGGCCGGGGGAGTCGTCATGGCGTCCGGGAAGCTCTCCTTCGACAGCGTCGCGACGACGAGGTTCGCGTCCGTGAAATAGGTTTTCGCGGCGGTCTGAACGTCCTCCGGCGTCAGGGAGTCGTACACGCGCTGGAGCCGGTTCACGGTCTCGTAGGAGCGCGAGTAACGCACGAACCGCGCGAGCGTCCCGGCGATCGTCTCGGTGTTGTCGAGGCGACGCGCGAAGCTGTAGCGCGCGTTCGACTTGGCCTCGGCGAGTCGCTTGGCATCGGGAGGCGCCGCAATGGCGGCGGCGTAGGTTGCGAGAATCTGGTCGCGCACGAAGACGGCGTCGTCGATCTTCTTGACCCGCGCGTAAACGGTCACGAGCGACGGGTCCTGGTTGCCGCCGCTGTCCGCGAAGAGCTGGTCCACCTTCTGCTCGGTTTCGACGAGCTTCTTGTACAGATCGGACGTCTCGCCGAAGTTCAAATCGAACAGGATGTCGACGGCGGCGTAATCCTTCTTCACGTCCGAGAAGGCCGGCCCGTGGAACGCGACGCTGACCCAGGGAAGCGTCGCCGAGGGCCAGGCGACGTGGGCGTAGACGGGCCCCTTCGCGGGCGGTTCCTGAGGAATCGTCGTCCGGGAGTTGCCCGGCTTCCAGCTTCCCCAGTACTTCTCGACGAGGGGGATGACCTTCTCGGCGGTGACGTCGCCGGCCACGATGACCGTCGTGTGCTCGGGCCGGTACCAGCGCTCGAAGAACTGACGCGAGTACGCGTACTGGTTGGGCATGTCTTCGATGTCCTTGATGAAGCCCATCGTCGTGTGCTTGTACGTGTGCGTCGTGTAGGCCCGGTCGCGCTGGGCCTCGTCGAGCTTGACGATCGGATTCGCGCTGTTCTTGTTGTACTCGCCGAGGACGGCGCGCGACTCGGTCTTGAAGGCCGCCTCGTCGTAGGACAGGTTCTGAAAGCGGTCGGCCTCCACCTTTAGCATCAGCTCGAGATCGTCCTTCGAGAACGTCGTGTGGAAGTTCGTGAAGTCGTCGGTCGTGTACGCGTTCTGGCGCGCGCCGACCTGCGTGAGGATCTCCTGGTAGCGCTCCGGCGGGTAGGCCTTCGTCCCGCGGAACATCATGTGTTCGAAGAAGTGTGCGAACCCGGACTTGCCGGGCTCGACCTCGTTGCGCGATCCGGTCTGGACGGGAATCTGCAGCGAGACGATGTTGGGGAAGCCCGTCGGCACGACGATGACCTTGAGGCCGTTGGGAAGCAGCTTCTCGGTGGCGGGGAAGGTCAGGAGATCGGGCAGAGCCCCGTCCTTCTTCGCCGCCGGGGTCTTCTTCGAGGCGGCGGCGGCGGGAGCGAGCAAGGCGAGAATCGCGAGCGTGGCCGGGATTCGCAGCATGGACGAAAACTCCTCTCGGGCAGCCGGGCTGCCGGCCGCATAGACTAGTGCAATTCCTTCAGGGATAGGAGCTTGGATTGCCGGGAACGGCCCCCCCAGGATTCTTCCGCCGGCGGTCCCGACTTGTGATTCAATTCGCGGAGGTTTCGAATGAGTCGGTTGGTCCGCTCGGCCCGGCCGAGCGGTTGGCGAAAGGAGACGACGATGACTTCTTCCACCACCCCCGCTCGGATGCCGGAGCGTCAGCCCGAGACCCGCTCGGCCCGGCCCGAAAAGAAGACGACCCGGTTCGTCATCAAGGTCGGCAGCATCATCCCGAGCTAAGTCTCTCGCTCACAGAACGTTCGGGATCCTTCGGCACGAAGCGGCCTTTGACGCCGCAACGCTCGTAGTGTAGCCTTCGGCCCAGTTTCCAAGGCGAAATCTTCAGTGCCGATTACATCGCCAGCTCGGGACGACGAGGCGCGTGAGGTCTTCCTGCGCCTGCAGGGTGTCATTCGCTCGACACTCGTTTCGTACTACCTCCTGACCCCGGAAGAGGCCGACGGGGCGGAAGAGGATCTGCTCCCGTGGTTCCTCCGTCTCGCGCGGCGCAGCGGTGCCTCTCCCATGCCGCCCAAGGCGCTCCGTCTGGCACTGCTCTCCGCGGCGTGCCAGTACGGCCGGTCGCTCCAGATGTGGAAGCTCGGCGGCCGGCGGTCGACCGACCCCCGCCTGGACGACGTCCTCTCGCGCGAGCCCGAGGAGTTCGCCGTCGATCTCCAGATGCGCCTCGACGAGGAGCTCCCGTGAACGGCGGCCGCGTCCTCCGCTTCCCGCCGCGCGCGATGCCGCCCGAGGAGATCGAGATTTCGGCGGATCGGATCCTAGCGCTGCCGCCCGCGGAGCGGATCGAAGGCGCCGACGCGATCAAGCTCGAGCAGCCGGAGCTGCTGCTGTCGGTTTGCGGACGGCTCCACGAACGGCTCGACACCTCGCCGGCGACCGTGCGCGACGATGCGGAGCATCTCTACGGCTTCCTCCGCGTTCCGGCGCGTCCGATCGGTCTCTTCGACGAGCGCGAGTACTTCCTGGGCGAGCTCGCACTGATCGCCGGCACGGCCTGCCGCCATCTCTCGCGGCGCGAAGAGGCACGGCTCTGGTTCGACCGCGCCGAAGGGCCGTTCCTTCACACGGTGAGCGCGACCGCGGACCTGTCGCGCCTCGCCTACCAGCGCCTCGCGCTGCGAATGGAGGAGCGCCAGCTCGACGCCGTTCTCGAAATGGCGCCGCCGCTCGAGGAGAGCTTCCAGAAGCTGTCGATGCCGGTGGACGCGCTCAAGGTCCGGTTCCTCGAGGCCATCGCACTGACGGAGGGCGAGCGGCTGACCGAAGCGTCGGAGATCTATCGGCGCATTT
This sequence comes from Thermoanaerobaculia bacterium, assembly GCA_035498835.1. Taxonomy (GTDB): domain Bacteria; phylum Acidobacteriota; class Thermoanaerobaculia; order UBA5066; family Gp7-AA6; genus DATBFU01. The sequence goes on along the minus strand of DATJZU010000156.1, from coordinate 29,455 downwards.
GCACCCAGGCGGAGTCGCTCGGGGCCGAACGCCTCGCCGCGGCCGCCTACGGAAATCTCACGCACATCTACGGCATGCAGGGCGACGCGGCACGCGCGATCGAGGCGTCTCGCCAGGCGATTCCGGTCCTGAAGCGCCTGGACGACCGCATCGCCCTCGCGAAGGTCCAGTGGGGTCTCGCGGGGATGCTGCGCGAGACCGGACAGCTGGCGGCGGCGCTCGAGTCGTATCGCGCGGCGCAGGAGCAATTCGAGCAGATCGGCATGCGCGCGGACGTCGCGGCGCTGCACCTCGTCATCGCGGACCTTCTGCTCGATCTCGGCGAGGAAGCGACCGCCCGGCAGGCGGTCCTCGAGGCGCTGCCGGTGATCCAGGAGCTTCAGATGGTTCCGGAAGGCATGGCCGCGCTGCAGCTCCTCCGCGAATCGCTGCGCGAGGAGCGGATCGACCGGCCGGCGCTGCGCGAGCTTCACGGCTACTTCCCGGAAGCGAATTAGTTCCTCGGCCGCCTCTCGGCGCCGTTCGTCCCATCGTCCCCGCCGCCGCCGGCGCGCCGATTGGCGGAAAACGCCGGGGAGGCTTACCATTCGGGCGTCGGAGGAGACCGCCTCGCCATGGAAGCCGCCGCCCGAACCGCCCCCGCCCGGATCGTGTCGAGTGCCTGCCCGCTCGACTGCCCGGACGCCTGCAGCCTCGAGGTCCACGTCGAAGGGGATCGCGTCGTCGCGATCGGCGGCAGCCGCGTCAATCCCCTCACCGAGGGGTACATCTGCTCGAAGGTGCGGCGATATCCGGAGCACGTGCACGGACCGCGGCGCGTTCTCTTCCCGCGAATCCGCGAGGGCCGCAAGGGCGAGGGCCGGTTCCGGCGCGCGGGCTGGGAGGAGGCGCTCGACCTGGTCGCGGGGAAGCTCTCGGACCTCGCTCGACGCGGAGCGGGCGAGGCGATTCTGCCGCTGTCCTACGGCGGGTCGAACGGATACCTCTCGCAGGACACGACGGACGCGCGCCTCTTCGGGCGGCTCGGCGCCTCCCGGCTCGCCCGCACGGTCTGCGCGGCGCCGTCGGGCCGGGCCGCAAAGGGCCTCTACGGCAAGATGGCCGGGATCGCGATTCCCGACTACTGTCACGCGCGCCTGATCGTTCTCTGGGGAGTCAACCCCGCGGTTTCCGGGATCCATCTTCTTCCGCACATCCAGGCCGCTCAGAAGTCGGGCGGCAAGCTCGTCGTCGTGGACCCGCGGCGGACGCGTCTCGCCGAGCAGGCCGATCTCCACCTGCAGGTCGCGCCCGGAGGAGATCTCCCGCTCGCGCTCGGGGTCATCCGGTGGCTCTTCGCGAACGGCCGTGCCGACGCGGCGTTTCTCGCGGCGCACGCCACGGGCGTCGAGGAGCTGCGCCGCCGCGCCGAGGGCTGGACGCTCGATCGCGCGGCGGAGGCTTCCGGCATTCCGGCGAAGCAGATCGAGGCCTTCGCGCGCCTCTACGCCGACTCCTCGCCGGCGGCGCTGCGCTGCGGTTGGGGCCTCGAGCGCAACCGCAACGGCGGCTCGGCGGTCGCGGCCGTGCTGGCGCTGCCCGCGGTGGCCGGCAAGTTCGGCGTGCGGGGCGGCGGATACACGATGTCCAACTCGGCCATCTGGGATCTCGACGCGCAGAGCGCGGCGCGCGAAGGGCCCGCGAGCACGCGAGAGATCAACATGAACCGGACCGGCGAGACGCTCCTCTCGGGCCGGCCGCCGGTCGAGCTCCTCTTCGTCTACAACGCGAACCCGCTCATGACGCTGCCCGAGCAGCAGAAAGTGCGCCGCGGACTCCTCCGGGAGGACCTCTTCACGGTCGTCTTCGATCCGGTGATGACCGACACCGCGGCGTACGCCGACGTCGTCCTCCCGGCGACGACGTTCCTCGAGCGGCGGGAGATTTCGCGCGGCTATGGCGCTTACGTGCTCCAGGACGCGTTGCCGGTGATTCCTCCCGTCGGCGAGTCGAGGCCCAATCACGAAGTGTTCGCCGAGCTCTGCCGGCGAACGGGCGTGGCCCGGCCCGGCGACCCGGAGACGACGGAAGCGATCGCGGCGGCTGTCCTCGGGTCGAGCGGACGCGTTTCGGAGCTTCGCGACGGGCTCGAACGCGACGGCTTCGCGAACCCCGAGTTCGGAATGCACCCGGTGCAATTCGTGGACGTCTTTCCACGGACGCCGGACCGGAAGGTGCATCTGGCGCCCGAGGACCTGGACCGGGAGGCGCCGATGGGCCTCTACGGATTCCGCGAGGCGCCGAACGCCTCGGCCTTTCCGCTCACGCTCATTTCGCCCGGGAGCGACCGGACGATCAGCTCGACCCTGGGCGAGCTGCGTCCCGAGTCGGTCGGGGTCGCGATCCATCCGGACGACGCCGCGGCGCGCGGAATCGCCGAGGGCGCCGCGGTTCGGGTTTTCAACGGGAGCGGGGAAGTGCGGTGCCGGGCTCGCATGGACGACTCGATGCGCCCCGGCGTCGTGTTCTTGCCGAAAGGCCTCTGGAGCCACAACACGGACAACGGCGCGACGGCGTCGGCGCTGGCGCCCGACACGCTGACGGACCTGGGCGGCGGAGCCTGCTTCAACGACGCACGCGTCGAGCTCGAGCGCGTCTGATGGAGCTCGCCCACTCGGCCCGCGCCCACGCGCATTCGCATGTGCCCGAGCGCCCGTCCGGCGGCGACCGGAGAACCTGGCGCCGCAATCTGCGCGCGGTTCTCCTGCTCACGGGCTCCGTGCTGCTCCTCGAGGTCGTCGGCGGCGTCCTCTCCCGAAGCCTCGCCCTCCTCGCCGACGCGGCGCACATGTTCGCCGACATCGCCGCCCTGACGCTCGCCTACGCCGCCATGAGCCTGGCCGACCGCGCGCCCACGGGACGGCACAGCTTCGGGTTCTACCGCGCCGAGATCCTGGCGGCGTTCGTCAACGCGCAGCTGCTTCTCGTGATGGCGGGCTGGATCTTCTTCGAAGCGCTCGGACGCTTCCGGACACCGGTCTCGGTGAGAAGCTCCCTGATGCTCGCGGTTGCGGCCGCCGGGTTCATCGCCAACTTCGTTGCGCTGCAACTGCTCGCGCGCGGAAGGCAGGAGAGCCTCAATCTCAAAGCGGCGCACCTCGAGGTCCTGACCGACCTGGTCGGCTCCGCGGCCGTCGTCGTCGCGGCGATCCTGATTCCTCGGACCGGGTGGACGTGGCTCGATCCCGCGGTTTCCGTCGGCGTCGCCGCGTTCATCGTGCCGCGCTCCGTGTCGCTCCTCCGGCAGTCGGCGCACATCCTGCTCGAGGGGACTCCGCGGGAGATCGATCTCGCGTCGCTGCGACGGAAGATCCTGGAGGTGCGGGGCGTCGAGGCGATCCACGACCTCCACTTCTGGACGCTGACGTCGGGGCTGCATTCGGCGAGCGTCCACATTCGCGCCTCCGCGGAGAGCCGGCGCGGCGAAGTGCTCGAGGCGGTGCAGCGCCTCCTGCGCGAGGACGCGGGCGTCGACCACGCGACGATCCAGGTGGAGCGCGGGGCCGAGACGACCTGCCACGCGGCGAACCAGGAGCACGCGTAGGCGGAGGTCGGGATGAAGTGGTTTCGCGGGATGATTCTCGGGTTCGTTCTGGTCGCGGTGGCCGCAGGACTCGCGCTCTGGTTCGGACTGTTCGAGGTCGCAGCCACGAAGCCGCCGGGGAAGCTCGAGGAGGCGCTCGCGCGATTTGCGCTCAACCGGGCCGTGGCGCGGCGCGCTCCGAAGGCTTCCAACCCGCTTCCCGCGTCCGCCGAGGTCCTGCGCGAGGGGCTCGCGCACTATCGCGAGGACTGCGCCCAATGCCACGGCGCACCGGGCGTCGAGGCGTCGGAGACCGGCCAGGGACTGAATCCCCCGGCGCCCGACCTCACGCTGCCGCGCGTGCAGAAGCGACCGGACGGCGAGCTCTACTGGATCGTGGCCAACGGCATTCGCATGACGGGGATGCCGGCGTTCCAGCCGACCCACAAGGAGAAGGAGATCTGGGAGATCGTCGCATTTCTCAGGCATCTCGATGCGCTGTCGGCCGAGGAGGAGCGGGCGCTGCAGAAGAGCGGCGAAGAGCCGTCCGGCGAGCCGCCGAAGAGCTGATGCGCTCGGAATGAGGGTCGCGCTTCCTGCGTTGCGACGGTCCGTGAAGTCGCGCATCTTCGCTGCCGGGGTCGCCGGGATGCTCGTCTTCGTCCAGGCTCCGGCCGCGGCCCTGCGCTGCCAGAGCGAGTGCGGACGCGACGCGCCTCGGGCGACGACTTCTCGCCCGGCCTGCCACTCGGAAAGCCGCGCCTCGGATCCTGCGCCCTCCGGCCACTCCTGCCGGGGCCATCTTGCGCCGTGCGTGCTTTCGAGCGCGCCGGCGGTTTCGGCGGTCTCCACTTCGTTCGGCGCCGGTTGGGACTTCGCGACGGCGCCGTCTTTCGCGCTCGTCTCGTCGGGATCGCCGGGCGCGCGCTCGCTCCGGTTCCCTCGAAGTTTCGAGAATCTTTCGCCGCCCGTTCTTCCTTCGGTCCGGCGCCTGTAGGGGTTCTTCCACCGCGCGGCGAAAGAGCCGCGTGCTCGGAGTCTCCGAGATCGCTCGACGGGAGGGAGGAGTCCGCTTTGCTTCGCACACGATTCGGCATGGCCGCGTTCTGCTGGGCGCTCGCGGCGGCCGCGCTCGGCCAGCACGAGGGCCACGACATGGAGGCGATGTCGAATGAAACGGCGGCGCCGCGGCTCTTCGAATCCGACATGGACCGGATGACGGGCATGGTCCCGGACGATCCGATGGCCGGAATGCCGATGCCGTTCTGGCACCTCATGGATCTGGGAGTCGCGCGGCTCGCGTTCAACGGCCAGGGCGGCCCGTCCGGCCGGAAGGGCGTCGAGTCAAGCAACTGGAACATGCTTCACGCCGCGAGGGATCTCTGGGGGGGACGCCTCTCGCTCATGGCGATGAATTCGCTCGAGCCGGCGACTTTTCCGGCCGCGGGCTCTCCGGAACTCTTTCAGACGGGGGAGGAGTACCACGGCAAGCCCCTCGTCGATCGACAGCATCCGCACGACTTCTTCATGAACCTGTCGGCCACCTGGCGGCGGCAGATCGCCGATCGATCGGCGGTCTGGCTTCAGATCGCTCCGGTGGGCGAGCCGACGCTCGGGCCGACGGCCTTCATGCATCGCGCTTCCGCCGGCGAGAATCCGACGGCGCCCCTCGGCCACCACTGGGAGGACTCGACGCACATCGTCTTCGACGTCATCACCGCCGGCTGGGGCTGGAAGGCGCTCTCTCTCGAGGGTTCCGTCTTCCACGGCGCCGAGCCGGACGAGCACCGCTGGAACATCGAGGCCGGCCCGCTCGACTCGGTTTCGGGGCGCGCTCGGCTGCGGTTCGGCGGCGGCTGGTCGGGGCAGATTTCCTACGGGTTCCTGAAGAACCCCGAGCCGTCCGAGGCAGGAGACGTCCACCGCGTCACGGCCTCCTTGCACTACGGCGCCGACGGCGAGGGTCCGTTCGCGGCGAGCCTCGTCTGGGGCCGGAACGGCGAGGCGCACGGGAGAAGCGCCGCGTGGCTGCTCGAAGGCGCATGGCAGGCGACACTCTCGGACCAGATCTATGCGCGCGCCGAATACGTCCAGAAGGACTACGACCTGCTCGCCTTCAAGGGAGAGCCGCACGTCTCGCCGCCGAACGAGCCACGCCTGGCGAACGTCTTCGCGTTCACGGCCGGATACCTCCGCGACTTCGCGCTCGTGGAGGCGCTCGCCACGGGCGTGGGTGCCGACGTGACCATGTACTCGTTTCCGTCGAGCCTGAGGGCGGCCTACGGAGATTTCCCGGTCGCCGGGCACTTCTTCCTGCGCCTGCGCTGGGACCGGGGAGCGTCGCACGGTTCGGCGGGTGCTCATGCCGGGCACGAGTGAAGCCCATGCGTCATGATCGCGACGTCATGACCGGCGGCGAGGCCGTGGATCCGATCTGCGGCATGACGGTTGATCGGGAAACCTCCCTCTTCGCGGACCGCGGCGGAGAGCGGCACTGGTTCTGCCGTGAGGAGTGCCGGCGGCGGTTTCTCGAGGGTGCGCCGTCTCCCTCCGCGGTGCCCGCGCGCGCGCCGGAGAGTGCCGACTGGGTCTGCCCGATGCATCCCGAAATCGAGCGGGACGCGCCGGGGAGCTGCCCGATCTGCGGGATGGCCCTCGAGCCGCGGACGATCACCCTGGAGGAGCCCGAGAACCCCGAGCTCGCCGACATGCGCCGGCGGCTCCTCATCTCCGCCGTTCTGACGGCGCCGCTGCTCGCGCTCACGATGCTTCGAATGCTGCCGGGAGGCGGGCCCTTCATGAGATGGGAGGGCGCGTCGTGGACTCCGTGGATCGAGGCGATCCTCGCGACGCCCGTCGTCCTCTGGGGAGGCTGGCCCTTCTTCGTGCGGGCGCGGGATTCCGTTCGGCACCGCAGCCCGAACATGTTCACCCTCATCGGGCTCGGCACCGGCGTGGCGTATCTCTACAGTCTCGCCGCGACGCTGCGGCCGGAAATGTTCCCGGCCTCGATCCGCGACCACGCCGGCCGCGTCGGCGTGTACTACGAGGCCGCCGCGGTCATCGTCACGCTCGTCCTGCTCGGGCAGGTCCTGGAGCTCCAGGCGCGCCGCCAAACCGGCGCGGCGATCCGCGCGCTCCTCGGCCTCGCCCCGAAGACGGCTCGCCGGATCGAGAGCGGCGGAACCGATCGCGACGTCCCCCTCGAGCAGGTGCACGCGGGCGACCTCCTCCGCGTCCGGCCGGGCGAGAGGGTTCCGGTGGACGGCGTGGTCGTCGAGGGCGGCAGTTTCGTGGACGAGTCGATGGTGACCGGGGAGCCGACGCCCGTCGAAAAGGCCGCGGGGGGGCGGGTCGTCGGAGGCACGGTCAACGGCAACGGCGCCTTCGTGATCCGCGCCGAGCGCGTGGGATCGGCGACGCTGCTCGCCCGGATCGTCCGGATGGTGGGGGAGGCGCAGCGAAGCCGCGCCCCGATCCAGAATCTCGCGGATCGCGTCTCGTCGCTCTTCGTGCCGGCGGTCGTCGCCGTGGCGGTCCTGACTTTCGTTGCCTGGGCGCTTTTTGGGCCGCAGCCGCGACTCGCCTACGCGGTCGTCAACGCCGTCGCGGTCCTGATCATCGCCTGCCCTTGTGCACTCGGGCTCGCGACGCCGATGTCCATCATGGTGGCCTCGGGCCGCGCGGCATCGGCGGGAGTCCTGTTTCGTAACGCGGAGGCCATCGAGCGGCTGCGCGACGTGGACACACTCGTCCTCGACAAGACCGGGACGCTCACCGAGGGCCGGCCGCGCCTCGTGTCGGTCGCTACGACGGGAGGCGTGACCGAGAGCGAGCTGCTCGGGCTCGCCGGGTCGCTCGAGATGTCGAGCGAGCATCCCCTGGCGGCCGCCGTCGTGATCGGCGCGGAGCAGCGGCGTGCGAAGCTCGTCCCGAGCCGGGATTTCGAGTCGCGGCCCGGCAAGGGTGTGGCGGGCCGCGTCGGCGGGCGATCGGTGGCGATCGGGAATGCGGCGCTCCTCTCGGAAGTCGGAGTCGATCCCCGAGGTCTCGAGGTCTGCGCCGCGAATCTCTCGGCCGAGGGACAGACGCCCCTCCTCGTGGCTGTTGAGGGGAAGCCGGCCGGGGTGCTCGGTATGGCGGATCCCGTGAAGGCGACGACGCCCGAGGCGATCGGTCTCCTGCACGCGGAGGGACTGCGCCTCGTTATGCTGACGGGAGATCGCCGGGTGACGGCGGAGGCGGTGGCGAAGAAGCTCGGCCTCGACGAGATCCAGGCCGAGGTCCTGCCCGAGCGCAAGGCGGAGATCGTCTCGATGCTGCAGTCGAGCGGCCGAATCGTTGCAATGGCCGGGGACGGCATCAACGACGCGCCGGCGCTGGCGAAAGCCGACGTCGGGATCGCCATGGGTACGGGGGCGGACGTTGCGATGCAGAGCGCCGACGTGACCCTCGTGAAAGGAGACCTTCTGGGGATCGTGCGGGCGCGGCGGCTGTCGGCCGCGACCATGCGCAACATCCGGCAGAACCTCCTTTTCGCCTTCGCTTACAACGCGCTCGGCGTGCCGGTCGCCGCGGGGGTCCTCTATCCGGCGCTCGGGATCCTGCTCTCGCCGATGATCGCCGCCGCGGCGATGAGTTTCAGCTCGGTCTCGGTGATCGTGAACGCGCTGCGGCTTCGCCGCGCCCGCCTGTGACGGGCTAGCCGACGGCCTTGCGCAGGAAGCGCGTCGTCCCGAACCAGAGGAAGAAGGCATCGAAAGCGGCGAGCGCCGCGAAGATCGCGGCTGTGGGCAGGTGGGGGAACTGGGGCACGAGCGCGGCGCGCAGTCCCTCGGTCGCGTAGACGAACGGGTTCACGAGAACCAGGCGCTTCAGGATCGGGAAGCTGCCGAGAGCGCTCCAGGGATAGTAGGCGCATCCGAAGAAGATCATCGGTGCGACCACCAGCGAGAACATTAGGCCGATCTGCGTCTGCCCGATCGCGCAGCCGAGCGTGAGGCCGATCGCCGAGGAGAGGAGTGCGACGAGCAGGACGATCGAGAAGAACTCGACGGGATGGTCGAGGCGCAGCTCGACGCCCTTGCCGATCAACAGCCACGCCGACGGCAGGACGACGAGCCCCGCGACCAGGGCCTGGATCATTCCGGAGAACACCTTCTCGATCGCCACCCACTGGTTCTCGATCGGCGCGAGCAAGCGGTCCTCGATCTCCTTGGTGAATTGGAACTCGGAGATCAGGGGCATCGCCACGGCCTGGATGCCGGCGAGCAGCATCGATAGGGCGATGATCCCGGGCAGGAGCATGCTCTTGTACTGAACGGGCATCATGCCGCTCGTGGTGAGCACGCGGCCGAGCACGAAGACGAGGAGCATCGGCTGGAGGAGCGTCTGGAGGAGGAGCGCGAGGAAGTTCCGCCGCGCGACGTGCGCATCGCGGCCGAGGAGGGCGAGAAACGTCTTTCGGTTCACGGTCTAGTCCCGGAGGCTCCGCCCCGTGTGGTGCAGGAACAGGTTCTCGAGCGACGGCTCGGAGATGTGGACGTCGCGGATCTCGACGCGCGAGAGGAGCGCGAGGTTCACGACCTCCGGCACGAGCGGGCCGCCGCGGTCGGCGTAGAGATCCACGCGCTCCTCCCCGACGGGCCGAACTTCGGTCACGCCCGCGAGGCGCTCGAGCTGGCGCAGGAGTGCGGGCGGGCGGGGCGAGACCTGGAGGCGGATGATGTGGCCGCCGGGCACCGAGCGCTTGAGTTCCGACGGCGTGCCGAGGGCGATGACCTTGCCGCGGTCCACGATGGCGACCCGCTCGCAAAGCGCGTCGGCCTCCTCCATGTTGTGGGTCGTCAGCACGATCGTTCGGCCGCGCCGGTGGTAGTCCCGCACGATCTCCCAGAGGACGAGGCGTGTCTGGGGATCGAGACCGGCGGACGGCTCGTCGAGGAACAGCACCTCCGGGTCGTGCACCATGGCGCGGGCGATCGAGAGCCGCTGGAGCATGCCGCCGGAAAACCCGATGGCGAGCTGGTCGGCTCGGTCCGTCAACTGGAATCGTTCGAGCAGCTCCTGAGCGCGCGAATTGCGCGCGGCCGCGGACATCCCGAAATAGGCGCCGTGGAACGTGAGAATCTCGCGCGCCGTCAGCGAGAAGTCGAGGTTCGGCCGCTGCGGCACGACGCCGATCCGGCGCTTGACCGCGACGCGGTCCTTCCAGACGTCGTAATCGCCGATGAAGGCCCGGCCGCCGGTCGGACGCACCCGCGTCGTGAGGACGCCGACGGTCGTGGACTTTCCGGCACCGTTGGGGCCGAGCAGGCCGAAGAGCTCGCCCGCCCGGACGTCGAGCGAGAGGTCGTCGAGCGCCAACACCTCGAGTTTCTTCTGGCGCCGCTCGCGCGACGCTCGGAACGAGAGCGAGATGCCGCGGCCCGCCCCGCCGACCGGCGGCGCCGTCGTGTACAGCTTCCGCAGCGCTTCGGTTCGAACGGCAATGGGCATCGGACGCGCGAACGATACCGCGTTCGTCAAGAAAGCGGCGCGAGCGCGTTTCGCACGACGTCGCCGATGGAGATTCCGCCGCGGTAGTTGCCGAGGAAGTGAATCCCTGCCAGGCGGCGTTCGGCGTGCGCGAGCGCCTGGACCCGTCCCGCATGGCCCCGGGTGTATTGGGGGATCGCGCGTGCATGGCGCGTCACGCGAAGGAGGCGCGGAATCCCGGAGGCGCCGAGGGATTGCGCGAGCTCGCGGGTCGCGACGCCGAGGAGCTCGGTGTCCGCGAAGCCTGCGGCCGACGGGTCCCGCGCGCCGCCGGTGAACGCCGTGAGCAGGACCTGGCCTTCCGGCGCACGGCCGGGAAAGAGGCACGAGCTCCAGACGGCGCCGAGGATGCGTCGCCCCGGTTCCGGGACGACGAGATGCCCGAAGCCCGAGAGCGGAGCGGGGAAGGCCGACGCCGGGTACGCCAGGTGAAGCACGGTGAGCGGCGGGCTCGGGATGTCGCCGAGCGCGCGCGCGGCATCGGGATCGACGGGCGCGAGAAGCTGCGACGCCGCCGGCGCCGACGTCGCGATCACGACGACGTCCGCCTCGAGCGAGCCGGCGCCGGTCTCGAGTCGCCAGCCCGTGGCCCCGCGCGCGATCCGTGTCACCGGGACGCCGAGCGAGAGGCTCGAACCGAGACGCGCGACGAGCGCGCGGGGAAGCGATTCGAGGCCGTCGGGGAAAGAGAGGAGCCGCTTCGGGAGAGGCTCCGCCGGCCGCGATCGGCGTCGCGACGCGAGGCCACCGCGCAGGAGACTTCCGCGCTCCCGCTCCCACGCGGCGAGCGCCGGAAACGCCGCCGCGGCCGAGAGCTCCCCGGCGTCGCCCGCCCAGATCCCGGAGACGAACGGGGCGACGAGGCGTTCGGCGACCTCGCCGCCGAGGCGGCGCGTGAAGAAGGAGGTCACGGTCTCCTCCGCGTCCGAACCGCGCGGTACGAACGGCTCTCGCAGCAGGCGCAGCTTGCCGCGGGCGCTCAGGAGCCGCGTCGTCAGGAGCGTGCCGGGTCCCGGGGCGAGGGCGTGGAGCCGTCCGCCGGAGTCGATGAAGCGTGGAAGGCGCGACGGTGCGAAGAGCGCGCTTTCCGCGAGGCCCAGTTCGCGGACCAGACCCCAGAGCTCCGGATTCGGCCGCACGGTGTTGGGCCCGAGCTCGAGCAGAAAGCCGTCGGCGGACTCCGTCCGCACGGCGCCGCCGGCGCGCGGGGACGCCTCGAGGACGCGCACGTTGTCGCCGCGCCGGGCGAGGGCGAGCCCCGCGACGAGACCCGAGAGCCCGGCGCCGACGACCACCGTCTGCGTCACGGCGCCCAGAAGTCGGCCTGCGCCTCGATGATCTCGACGAGCGCGCGCAGGAACGTCGGATGCTCGTTGAGGCCCGGAGTCCGGCGGAAGTCGACGACGCCGGCCCGGCGCGCCTCGTCGCCGAAGAGCTGGTCGATCTCGTAGAGCGTTTCGACGTGGTCGGTCACGAATGCGATCGGGACCGCCAGCACTTGCTTCTGGCCGCGGCGGCCGAGCGCGCGGATCTCCTCGATCGTCGGCGGCCCGAGCCAGGCGACGGGTCCGAGCTTCGACTGGTAGGCGAGCGTGGCCGGCGATCGATTGCCGAGGCGGTCCCGGATGGCGCGGACCGAGGCTTCGACCTCGTTCCGGTAGGGATCGCCTTCCTGCGTGACGAGCTTCTCGGGAATCGAGTGCGCCGAGAAGAGCAGATGCACGGCCTCGGGTCGCGGGTCGGGGAATCCGGCGATGGCATTTTCGATCAGCTCCGCGTGCGCCCCGACGAAGGACGGGTGCGTCGGCCACGAGCCCGTCTCGACGAGCCGCGCGCCGGGAGCGAACCTCCGCACGGCCTCGCGCGCGCGGTCGAGCGCGCCCTTGGTCGTCGTGAAGGAATACTGGGGATAGAGGGGAAGCGCGAGGAAACGCCGGACGCCGCCGCGCGCCAGCTCGGCGACGACGTCCTCGACCATCGGCGTGGAGCAGTTCATCGCGGCGCGCACCGCGACCCGGCGGCCCTTCGCCGCGAGCCGGGCCTCGACGCCCCGCGCCTGCTCCTCCGTGAGCCGCCGGATGGGCGAGCCGCCGCCGATCGAGCGGTACAGCTCCCGCGACGCCCTGCGGCGCCCGAGGGCGATAGCGCCGGCGATCGCCTTTCGGAGCAGCGCCGGCCGGACGCGGATCACCTCCGGGTCGGAGAAGAGCCGATAGAGGAATCCCGTGACCTCGTCGAGGTTCTCGGGACCTCCGAGCTGCAAGAACAGGACGGCTCGGTCTTCAGCCAAGGAGCCGAAATCCCTTAAGACTCTCTTCGATGCCACGCCGCCGCCCTGGATCGTCAGTGGATCGCTCCCTGGCGCGGCATCGCTACAAGGTCTTGGAGAATACGGGCTTCTCCGACCCGGCTCCGAGATACGCATCGAAGCACATCGCGAGGTTGCGCAGGAAGACGCGCCCGAGCGGCGTCGCCCGGATCTCGGCCGCGCGGATCTCCACGAGGCCATCTGCTGCGCAGGGCTGGAGGCGCTCGAGTGCATCGGCAAAGTAGTCGTCGAACGCGATACCGTGAGCGGCCTCGATCTCCGATTTGACGACGACGCCGTGGCAGAGCAGGTTTCCGATGACGGTGCGGCGGAGGCGATCGTCGGCCGTCAGCCGGCAACCCCGGAACGTCGCGGTCCCTTGGGTCTCGACCGCCACCCGGTATTCCGCGAGCCCGCGCCGGTTCTGCACATAGGCCGGGCCCACGGAGCCGATCGCGCTCATGCCGAGGCCGAGGAGATCGGTCCCCGCCTTGGTGGTGTACCCCTGGAAGTTGCGGTGCAGCGTGCGATCGCGGCGGGCGCGCGCCAGCTCGTCGTCGGGCCGGGCGAAGTGATCCATCCCGATGTACTCGAAGCCGGCGTCCGTGAACCTCTCGAGGGCGGTGCGGAAGATCTCGAATTTCGTCCGCTCGTCCGGCAGATGCGGCTCGAGGACGCTCTGGTGTTTCTTCATCCACGGGACGTTCGCGTACGAATAGACGGCGAGCCGATCGGGACCGATCGCGAGGACGCGGTCGATCGTGCGCGCGAACGTGTCGGCGGTCTGGTGCGGGAGGCCGTAGATGAGGTCCATGTTGATGCTCGGGAACCCGAGGGCGCGGGCCTCCTCGACGAGGCGCTCCGTGTCGTCGGCCGGCTGGATGCGGTTGATGGCGGCCTGTACCGCCGGGTCGAAGTCCTGGACGCCCATAGAGAGGCGATTGAAGCCGAGCCGGGCGAGCGTCCGGAGATGCGCCGGAGTCGTCACGCGCGGATCCACCTCGACGCCGAGCTCCGCGTCCGGCGCCACGGAGAAGCGGTCGAGGATCCGCCGGCCGAGGCGTTCGAGGAGGTCCGGGGAGAAGTACGTCGGCGTGCCGCCGCCCCAGTGGAGCTGCACGACCTGTCGCGGTCGCGTCCGGTCCGCTGCGGCGCGTGCCGCGACCCAGTCGATCTCCTTCTCGACGAGCTCGAGATACGGGGCGGCCGGCGAGTGCTGGCTTCCCGTGATGACGACGGTGCAGCCGCAGAAGTAGCAGAGCTTCTCGCAGAAGGGCAGATGAAAGTAGAGCGAGAGCGGCGCCGGCCGATCGGCAGACGCGCTCTCGGCCAGGAGGCGCCCGTAGTCCTCGCCGGTAAATCCCTCCTTCCACATGGGCGCCGTCGGATAGGAGGTGTAGCGCGGCCCGGCGACGTTGTACCGCCGAAGAAGGTCGAGCGAAACGTCGGCGGCTCTCATGCGGTCACGGGCTGCGGGGCGACCGCCGAGCGGGCCGCTGCGAAGAACGCTTCGACGCACTCGATCCGCGAATCGGGCAGGATGCCGTGGCCGAGGTTCACGATGTGGCGGCGGCCTTCGGTCGCGGCGAGCATCGCGCGCGTGCGGCGCTCGACTTCCGCCGGCTCACCCAGAAGGAGCGCGGGATCGAGGTTGCCCTGCAGGCTCTTCCCCGGGACTCGGCGGCGGGCCTCGGAAAGCGGCAACCGCCAGTCGATCGAGAGGACGTCGGCGCCGCTCTCCGCCATCGCCTCGGCGAGGTGGGCGCATCCGTTCACGTAGAGGATGACGGGCGTCCCGGCGGGGCGGCGAATCCCCGCGATCGCGCGCGCGGCGGCCGGGAGCGCCCACTCGCGGTAGTCCTCGGCGGCGAGCTCGCCGGCCCAGGTGTCGAAGAGCTGGACGGCGCGCGCGCCCGAAGCGATCTGGTACGAGAGCACGTCCGCGGCGACGTCGGCCGCCAGATCCAGGACGCCGCGCAGCAGGGCGCGGTCGCACCCCATCATCTGCTTGATGACGGCGAAACTCTTCGAGGTTCCGCCCTCGACGAGATAGCTCGTGAGCGTCCACGGCGCGCCGCAGAACCCGAGGACTGCCGCGCGGTCGCCGACCGCACGCGCGAGGCGCGACAGGATCTCTCCGGTGAAGGGAACCGCGGAGGCCGGGTCGAAGCGATGGAGGCGCGCGAGGCCCGAGGCGTCCCGCAGCGGGTCCGGCAGCCGCGGCCCGGCGTCTCCGAACTCGACCCGCGCCCCCATCGCTTCGGCGGGCACGAGGATGTCGGAGAAGAAGATGACGCCGTCCGGAGAGAACCGGCGAAACGGCTGCAGGGAGACCTCGACCGCCAGGTCGGGCGTCCGGCAGAGCTCGGAGAACGATACGCGGCGGCGCACCTCCCGGTACTCCGGGAGATAGCGCCCCGCCTGGCGCATCATCCAGACCGGCGGGCGGTCTACGGGCCGTCCGAGCGCCGCGTCCAGGAGTCGCCGGGCCGACGAAAGGGGCCGGGGCGGGTCGATCATCCGGAACAAATATACCGCCCGCCGCCCGCGACGCGCCGGTGCGAGCGAGATCGCGATGCCGATACGAGCGATGGTCTAGCGGATCAGCTGGCGCAGGACGAAGGGCAGGATGCCGCCGTGGCGATAGTAGTCGGCCTCGATCGGCGTGTCGATCCGAACGCGAAGCGCGACCGTGTCGGTCCTGCCATCCGCGCGCCGGATCGTCAGCGTCGCCTCCTGGCGCGCGCGCACGGGACCGTGGCCCGTGTCGAGGTCGAAGATCTCGGTGCCGTCGAGCCCGAGCGATGCGGGGGTCGTTCCGTCGGCAAGCTGCAGCGGGAGGACGCCCATGCCGACGAGGTTCGAGCGATGAATGCGCTCGTAACTCTGCGCGACGACCGCCCGAACGCCGAGAAGCCGCGTGCCCTTGGCGGCCCAGTCGCGCGAGCTGCCCGTGCCGTACTCCTGTCCGGCGAAGACGACGAGCGGCACGCCCTCCTTCTCGTAGCGCATCGCCGCGTCGTAAATCGCCAGGCGCTCGCCGGACGGCTGGTGGATCGTGACGCCGCCCTCGACTCCCGGGACCATTCGGTTCTTGATCCGCACGTTGGCGAAGGTTCCGCGCGTCATGACGCGGTCGTTGCCGCGGCGCGCGCCGTAGCTGTTGAAATCGGCCGGGGTGACACCGAGCGACTGGAGGTAGAGCCCGGCGGGCGTGCTTTTCGCGATCGCTCCGGCGGGGCTGATGTGGTCCGTCGTGACCGAGTCGCCGAAGATCGCGAGCGCGCGCGCACCGCGGACCGGGGGCACCGGCGCCGGCGCGAGGTGAAATTCCTCGAAGAACGGCGGCTCCTGGATGTAGGTCGAAGCCGCGTCCCAGGCGTACGCCGACCCCGTCGCGCCCCGGATTTCCTTCCACAGCGGGTTGGCTTCGCCGAGGTTCCCATAGAGACGCCGGTACGTCTCGGGGCCGACGGAGGAGAGGAGCGCGCCGGCCACCTCGGTCGCCGAGGGCCAGATCTCCTTCAGGAACACCGGCTCGCCCTTCTTGTCCTTGCCGAGCGGCTCCGTCGAGAGATCGATGTCGGCGCGGCCCGCGATAGCGAACGCCACGACGAGCGGCGGGCTCATCAGGAAATTCGCCTTGATCGCCTGATGGATGCGCGCCTCGAAGTTGCGGTTGCCGGACAGGACGGCGGCGGTGATGAGGTCGTTGCCGGTCACGGTCTCTTCGATTCCCGCGTCGAGCGGGCCCGAGTTGCCGATGCAGGTCGTGCAGCCGTAGCCCACGAGGTTGAAGCCCAGGTGATCGAGGTAAGGCTGCAACCCCGTCTTGGCGAGGTACTCCGAGACGACGCGCGACCCGGGCGCGAGCGACGCCTTCACGCGTGGCGAGACCGTGAGGCCGCGCTCCACGGCGTTCTTCGCGAGAAGGCCGGCCGCGACCATCACGCTCGGGTTCGAAGTGTTGGTGCAGGAGGTGATCGCCGCGATGAGCACGTCGCCGTGCCCGACGTCCACCTGAACCGGCGGCGACACTTCGAGCGCCTCGGCGTTCGGCGTCGGCCGGTTGTTGGCCATCTCCGACTCGGTCCACGGGTTGATGTCCTGCCGCCGCGCGCCGGTGATGCTCGGGGGCGTCTGGCTGCCGCCGCCGGGGGTCGCGCGGCCGAGGCGCGCCGGGAACCGGCGGGCGAGAAGCGCGGAATCCTTCCCGTAGCCGTTCTCGGTGACCGGTTTGCCGAAGAGCTCGCGGAAGCGCCGCTTGAGGTCCGGAAGGTCGATCCGGTCCTGGGGCCGCTTGGGGCCGGACACGCTCGGGCGCACCGTTCCGAGGTCGAGCTCGAGCGTCTCGCTGTAGTCGCAGTCGCCCCGCCGCGGCATGCCGAAGAGGCCCTGCGCCTGGAAGTAGGCGCGGAAAGTTTCCACCTGGCCGGCGGAGCGCCCCGTCGCGAGGAGGTACTCGCAGGACTTCTCGTCCGGCGGGAAGTAGCCCATCGTCGCGCCGTACTCCGGCGCCATGTTCGCGACCGTGGCACGGTCCGTCACGGGCAGAGTCGCCGCGCCTTCGCCGAAGAACTCCACGAACTTGCCGACGACCTTCGCCTTGCGGAGCATCTCGGTGACGACGAGGACGAGGTCCGTGGCCGTGGCGCCGGCCGGCAGGGCGCCGGCCAGGTGCACGCCGACGACGTCGGGCGTCAGCATGTACACCGGCTGCCCCAGCATTCCGGCTTCCGCCTCGATCCCGCCGACACCCCAACCCACGATGCCGAGGCCGTTGATCATCGTCGTGTGCGAGTCCGTTCCGACGAGCGAGTCGGGGTAATAGATGCCGTCCCTCTCGTGGACGCCGGGCGCCAGGTATTCGAGGTTGACCTGGTGCACGATGCCGATGCCCGGCGGAACGATCTCGAAGCCTCGGAACGCCTGCATGCCCCACTTGAGGAACTCGTAGCGCGCGCGGTTGCGATGAAACTCGATCTCCATGTTCATGCGCAACGCGTCCGGCGTGTTCCATTCGTCCACCTGGACGGAGTGATCCACGACGAGCGCGACGGGCACGAGCGGCTCGACGAGCTTCGGATCCCTGCCCAGCCGCTCGACGGCGGACCGCATCGCCGCGAGGTCCACGAGGAGGGGCACGCCGGTGAAGTCCTGCAGGACGATTCGCGCGACGACGAAGGGCACCTCTTCGGTGCGCTCGGCGCGGGGCTTCCATGCGGCCAGGGCCCGGACGTCGCTCTCCTTGATCCGGGCGCCGTCCAGGTTCCGCAGGAGCGACTCCAGGACGATGCGGAGCGACACCGGCAAGCGGGAGACGCGGCCGAAGCCCTTCTCCTCGAGCGCGGCCAGAGAATGGAAGCGGCCCTCGGCCCCGGAGGTGAGCCGGAAAGCCCGGAGAGTGCCGAGCGGATCGCCCGGCGTCATTCGAACCGGGGGAAGAGGCCGCTCGGCCGGCTTGTTGGCATGGACCATCGAGTCTATTGAGGCGCGCCGGACGGGTCAAGCCGACGCGCCGCGTTGGAAAGAAGCGAAGCGAGGAGAAGCATGGCAACGACACGGACGATTCGGTTCGGGGCGATCTCCCTGGCGGCCATCGTGGTCGCGGCGAACGCGCGCGCGGCGGAGGAAGTCTTCACGTTCGACAAGGCGCACACGAAGGTCGGGTTCCGGATCCGCCACACGGTGTCTCGCGTCGAGGGACGGTTCAAGGATTTCGACGGAACGATCTGGCTCGATCGCGAGAACCCGGCGCAGTCCCGGGTCGAGCTGACGATCCGTGCCACCTCGATCGACACGGCCAACGACAACCGGGACGGCGATCTGCGGTCCGCGAACTTCTTCGACGTCGAAAAGTTTCCGACGATCACCTTCAAGAGCACGAAGGTGGAGTCCAAGGGCGGCGACAACTACTCCGTGACGGGCGAATTCACGATGCACGGCGTCACGAAGTCGATCGTCGTTCCGGTCCTGAGCAACGGTTTCGCGAAGATGGGGAAGACCGAGAAGGCGGGCTTCACCATCGCGTTCCCGCTCAACCGCAAAGACTACGGGATCACCTGGAATCGGACCCTCGATCAGGGCGCACTTCTGCTCGGAGACGACGTCGACATTTCGATCGAGATCGAGGCCAACAAGAAGGAGGCCGACGCTCCGAAGAGCGGCGGACGGTAGGGCGGCCGATCCGCGGCGGGCCACAGCTGTTAGACTGGCGGCCCGCACATGGACGGCCATTTCCTCGGCTGGCTCGCCGTTTTTCTCTACGTCGCGGCGGAGGCCCTCGCGATCGTCGCGCTCGTCGGCGAGCGGGTTCCCGGCGCGGCCCCGGTCGCCCTCGCCGCGGGCCTCGCCGTGCAGTTCGCGGACCTCCAAGCGCAAGCCCGCGTGATGCATTCCGTGCCGTACCGCACGCTCTCGGGCTCGCTCGCTCTCTTCGGCTGGATGCTCGGCGTCGCGTACCTGCTTCTCTGGCTCCGGCATCGCGAGCGCTCGATCGGGCCTTTCCTGATTCCCTTCGTGATCCTCTTCTCGCTTCTCGCGATGTGGCTGCCGTCGCCGCCGTCGGCGCCTCGCCCGGAGACCCAGGGAGTGCTCTTCGCACTGCACGTCACGCTCGCGATCCTCGGGTACGCAGCCTTCGCGATCTCGTTCGTCCTGTCGTTGCTCTACCTGGTCCAGGCCCGGCAGATCCGCCGCGCCCGGACGGGCCTGCTCTTCTCGCGCCTCCCGTCCCTCGAGGCGATCGGAGGAATGAACCGCACGGCCGTGGCGATCGGCCTCTCGTCGCTCGTCGTCTCGACGCTGCTCGGAACGATCTGGGCGGCCCGGTACTGGAACGGCCTCGGGGACGCGAAGCTCGTGTGGGCCGTCTTCACGCTCGCCGTGTACGGGCTCCTGCTCTGGATGGACCGCCGCGGCTGGAAGGGGCAGCGCGTGGCCCTGCTCTCGATCGTCGGGTTCGGGCTCGTCCTCTTCTCGTATACCGTCGTCAATCTCTACTTTTCGCGGGCGCACACCTTCCGATGACCGCCGCGACCGACGCGCGCCTCCTCGTTCTCGGTTGGAACTTCCGGACGGCGGGGGAAGCCGTCCGCGAACGCGTGGCGTTCACCGCGGACGAGATCCGCGAGGGGCTCCAGGGGCTCGTGAGCCGCGGCGTCGTGTCGGAAGGCGTCATCGTATCGACCTGTCACCGCAGCGAGATCTACGGCGTGGCCGGGGAAGGCGACGCCGGCGCCGGGCTCACGCGCTTCGTGTCGGAGTGGCGGGGCCTGGATCCGGCCGAGCTCTCCGGAGCCGGATTCCACCGGGTCGGCGACGACGCGGCGCGGCACCTCTTCCGCGTGGCGTCGGGGCTCGACTCGATGGCGCTCGGCGAGAGCGAGGTGCTCGGGCAGGTGCGACAGGCGCTGCGGCTGGCGCGGGAAGCGGGGGCGACCCGGGCCGTGCTGCACCGTCTCTTCGAGTGGGCCGTGGCTGCAGGCAAGCGCGTGCGGTCGGAGACCGAGATCGGCGTGCATCCCCTCTCGATTCCCGCGATCGGCTTCGAGCTCGCGGCGAAGGTCTTCGGCGATCTGTCGGAGCGCACGGTCCTGGTGCTCGGAGCCGGCGAGACGGCCTCGCTGTTCGCGCGCCACGCGGCGGAGGCGGGCGTCTCCGATCTGCGAATCGCCAATCGGACGCCCGAGCGCGCCGCGGAGCTGGCGATGCGGGTCGCCGGCCGCCCCGTGCCCTGGGAGACCCTCGCCGACGAGCTGGGCTCCGCGGACGTCGTCGTTGGCGCCACCGCGAGCCCCGCCCCGGTCATCCGCAAAGAGCACGTCGAGCCGGCGATGCGGAAGCGGCGCGGGCGCCCGATCTTCTTCCTGGACCTGGCCGTTCCGCGTGACATCGAAGCCGAGGTCGCCGACGTGTACAACGTCTTCGTTCACGGCGTGAACGACCTGCAGGAAGCCGCCGAGGCGAATCGGGTGCGCCGCGCGCGCGAGGTGCCGCTCGCCGAAACGATTCTCGAGGAGGAGCTCGGGAAGTTTCTTGCCTGGTTCGGGAACCTTTCCGTCGTCCCGACGCTGACGGACCTCCAACGCCGGTTCGCCGCAGCGCAGGAGGCCGAGCTCGCCCGGGTCCCGGAGGCGGAGCGCGAGCGCCTCCGCCGGTTTGCCGAGGCCCTCTCGGCGCGGCTCCTGCACGAGCCTCTCCGGCGGCTCAAGGCCGAAACGGATCCGGGAAGGAAGCTCGACCGCGTCGAGGCCATCCGCCACGTCTTCCGCCTGGACGGCGACGAGTAGCCGCCCGACTCCATGAAGCTCCGGCTCGGCGCGCGCGGGAGCGCTCTCTCCCGGGTCCAGGCGGAATGGGTGGCGCGGGCCCTGGATCCCCGAGCCGACGTCGAGATCGTGACGATCCGCACGACCGGCGACCGCCTGTCCGCCGCCGGCGCGCCCATCGGCTGGAAGGGCGACTTCACGAAGGAGCTCGACGCGGCGCTGCTCAGCCATGAGATCGACCTCGCCGTCCACAGCCTCAAAGACGTGCCGTCGAAGCTGCCTCCCGGCATCGCGCTCGCGGCCGTTCCGAAGCGCGAGGATCCGTCCGACGTCCTCGCAGCGCGGCCGCGTCGCACCTTCGCCGAACTTCCTCGCGGAGCGCGCGTCGGGACCTCGAGCCCGCGCCGCCGCGCGCAGGTCCTCGCGGCACGGCCGGACCTCGACGTCTCCGACGCCCGGGGAAACGTCGATACGCGGCTTCGCCGTCTGGCCGAGGGGAAGTGGGACGCCATCGTGCTGGCGCGCGCAGGGCTCGCGCGACTGTCGCGCCTCGAGGAGATCTGCGATGTCTTCGCGCCGGAGGTCCTCCTCCCCGCGATCGGGCAGGGGACGCTCGCGGTCGTCGGGAGGGCGGATGACCGGGCCGTCGGGGACGTCCTCGCGAGCATTGAGGACGGGGCCTCGCGCTTCGAAGCCGCGGCGGAGCGGAGCCTCCTCGCGCGTCTCGAGGCGGGCTGTCACGCTCCGGTGGCCGGCCTGGCGCGGTCCTCGGCGGGGCGGGTGTCGCTGACGGGCGCGGTCTTCTCGCCAGACGGAAAGCGCATCCTGCGCGAGTCCGCGGAAGACGCGGCGGAAAGGGCCGAAGAGCTGGGGCGCACGCTCGCCGACCGGCTGCTCGCGCGGGGTGCGGCCCGGATTCTCGCGGAGGCGTCGGCGTGACGGAGCCGCGGGTTCTCGTCGTGCGGTCCGGAGCCAACCCGTTCCTCTCTCTCGGCGAGAGCTCCACCGTCGAGATCGTCGAGCGATCGAGCCACACGATCGAGCCGATACCGATTGCCGACGGCGGCCGGCGGCCGCGGCCCGACCTCGTCGTGTTCACGAGCCAGGTCGCCGTCGAGCGCGCCGCGACCGATCCGCGGCTCGGCTTCCTGCTGGCCGCCGCGGCGGAAGGCACGCGGCTCGCGGCCGTCGGGCCCGTGACTGCCGAGGCCCTGGCGCGCCACGGCGCGCCGCCGCGGATCACGGCCGGTGGCTCGGCCGGGGCGCTCCTGGAGAAACTCCCTCGAAACCTCGCCGGCTGGAGGGTGGTGTTCCCCTGCGCCGAAGACGCGGCCGAAGAGCTTCCGGCGGGGCTTCGCGCGCGCGGCGCGCGGGTGGAGAAGCTCGTGGTTTACCGCAAGATCGCGCGACCGCACGACCCCGCGATCGGCCGGGAAATTCTCGATCTTCCCTTCGCGGCATTCTGCACGACGTCCCCCTCGGCCGTGCGATGGTTGTTCGACGGCCTTTCGCCGGAGGCTGCCGCGCGACTCCGGCAGACCGACGCCGTCGTTCTCGGACCGACGACGCGCCGATACCTCGAAGAGCTGGGCGTCGAGCGGATCGCGATCACCTCGACGCCGAGCTTTGCGGAGGCGTTGCGGCTGCTCGAGCACCTTGCGACGGGGCCCCGGGCGGCGTAGTCTCCCCCCGCCGTGACGGGATTTCCGACCGTTCGCCTGCGGCGCCTGCGCCGTCTCCCCGCGCTCCGAGACCTCGTGCGCGAGACGCGCCTCTCGCCGGACCGCTTCGTCGCGCCGCTCTTCGTGCGCCACGGGAAAAACGTGCGGGAGGCGATCGCATCGCTCCCAGGTGTCTTCCGGCTCTCGCCGGACGCGGCCGTTGCCGAGGCGCGCGAGCTGCAGGGTCTCGGGATTCCGGCGATCATCCTCTTCGGGATCCCGGAGAAGAAGGACGAGCAGGGGAGCGAGGCCTGGGACGACCGCGGCGCCGTCCAGGAAACCGTCCGGCGTCTGAAGAACGAGATCTCCGGCCTCGTCGTGATGACCGACGTGTGCCTCGACGAGTACACCTCGCAAGGCCACTGCGGGATCGTGCGCGACGGCGAGGTGGACAACGACGCGACCCTTCCCCTGCTGGCCCGCGCCGCGCTTTCGCACGCCCGCGCCGGCGCCGACGTGGTTGCGCCGTCCGACATGATGGACGGGCGCGTGGCTGCGATTCGCCGTGCGCTCGACGAGGGCGGTTTCGCCGGGACCGCGATTCTTTCCTACGCGGCGAAGGCGGCCTCCGCCTTCTACGGCCCCTTCCGCGAAGCCGCGGGCTCTCAGCCGCAGTTCGGCGACCGCCGTGCCTACCAGATGGATCCGGGAAACCGCCGCGAAGCGATGCGCGAGATCGCGCTCGACCTCGCGGAGGGCGCCGACGCGGTGATGGTCAAGCCCGCGCTCGCGTATCTCGACGTGATCCGCGAGGCGCGCCATCGTTTCGACGCGCCGATCGCGGCCTACAACGTCTCGGGTGAGTACGCGATGGTCAAGGCGGCCGCGGAAAACGGATGGATCGACGAGCGCCGCATCGTCCTCGAGATCCTGACGGGGATCGTCCGGGCGGGCGCCGATTTCGTGCTGACGTACCACGCGAAGGACGCGGCCCGCTGGCTGAAGGACTGAACGGTCCGTTGAGCCGGGGTCCGCGCAAGTCGGCGAAGCAATCGGCCGCGCTCTTCCGCCGCGCCCGCGCCCTGATGCCGGGCGGCGTGTCGTCGCCCGTGCGCTCCTTCGCCTCGGTCGGCGGGGAGCCCTTCTTCGTGCGATCGGGCCGCGGGGCGCGGGTACGCGACGTCGACGGGCGCTCGTACGTCGACTACGTCATGTCATACGGGCCGCACCTGTTCGGCCATTTGCCGGCCCCGGTGAGGCGCGCGCTCGCCCGCGCCGCGCGGAGCGGGACGTCTTTCGGCGCGCCCACCGAGCTCGAAGTCCGCCTCGCCGAGCGGATCACCCGCATGGTGCCGTCGATCGAGATGGTCCGGTTCGTCAGCTCCGGCACGGAGGCGACGATGACGGCCGTACGCCTCGCGCGCGCGGCGACGGGCCGCAAGCGCATCGTGAAGGTCGAAGGCGGCTATCACGGGCACGGCGACGGATTCCTGGTGTCGGCCGGCTCGGGTCTCGCGACGCTCGCGATCGCAGGCAGTCCCGGCGTGCCGGACGAGGTCGCCGCGCTGACGGTCGTGGTCCCTTACAACGACGCCGCCGCGCTCGAGGAGGCGTTCCGGAGGCATCCCGGCGAGATCGCCGCGTTCATCCTGGAACCGCTCGCGGCCAACATGGGCGTCGTGGCGCCGCGGGCGGGCTACCTCGAGGCGGTCCGCGAGATCACGAAACGTCACGGAGCGCTCCTGATCTTCGACGAGGTCATCTCGGGGTTCCGCGCGGCGCCCGGCGGAGCGCAGCAGCTCTACGGCGTCCGCCCGGACCTCACGACGCTCGGGAAGATCGTCGGCGGCGGCCTGCCCGTCGGCGCGTACGGCGGGCCGCGCGCTCTGATGGAGAAGATGGCGCCGGCGGGTCCCGTCTATCAGGCCGGGACGCTCTCGGGGAACCCGCTCGCCATGTCCGCGGGGATCGCAATGCTCCAGGAGATCGCGCGGCGTCCGCCGTATGTGGAGCTCGAGCGCAAAGGCGCGCTCCTCGAGGATCTGACCGCGAAGGAAATCCGCGAACGCGGACTCTCGGACCGGCTCTGTCTGACACGCGTCGGATCCCTTCTCACGCTCTTCTTCGGGCGCGGGCCGATGACCGACTTCGCCTCGGTGAAGCGCTCCGACACGGCGCGATACGCCGCCTTCTTCCACGCGATGCGCGCGCGCGGGGTCTTCCTGCCGCCGGCGCAATTCGAGGCGTGGTTCGTGTCGACCGCGCACACGGACGCCGATCTCCGCAAGACCGCGCGCGCCGCGGGGGAGAGCCTGGCGGAAGCCTTCGCCGCGAAGGCCTGAGCGAGAGCATCAACCCCTCAGGATCGCGAGGGTCTTCTCGACCGCGGCCTGATTTCCCAGAAGAAGGAGCTGGTCGGCGCGCGCGAGCGTGAAGTTCCCATGCGGGGAGACGAGCGCCTCGCCGTCGCGCAACACCGCGAGCACGCTCGCGCCGCCGCGGGACCGCAACGCGAGCTGCTCGAGCGACCTTCCGGCCGCCGCCCACTGCGGTCCCACGGCGACGAGCTCCAGGCGGGTCGCTCCGAGCGCGCGCTGGATCTGCTCGGGCGAGGCCTCGGGCGCGTGGAACTTGCCGAATCCGTCGTGGCGGACGCGGCGGATTTCGTCGGTCTCGGCCTCCACCCACGGCAGAGGGAAGCCCAGGCGCCGCAGCGTCCGACCCGCGATCTCGAGAGAGGTCTCGAACTCTTCCGCGACGACCTCGTCCGCGCCGAGGGCGGAAAGCTCGGGCACTTCGGAGAGATAGCGGGTCCGGGCGAGGACGAAGAGGCCGGGCGCGAGCGTCCGGCAGAGCTTCACGACGCGGCGCGTGGCCCGAGGGTCGGAGAGCAGGACGAGCACGGCGCGCGCCCGCGCGATTCCCGCGTGGGCCAGGACGCGGTCGCTCGCGGCGTCGCCGAACTCGATCGGCAGGTCCCGCGCGCGTCCGCGTCCCACGCGCTCGGGATTCAAGTCCAGGATCCGGAACGGGACTCGGGCCCTCGCGAGCACACGCGCCAGCGTTTCGCCGGTGTGCCCGAAGCCCAGGATCACGATGTGGCCGTCGGCCGGGAGCCGGGCCTCGCCTTCCCCGACTGTTGCCGGGCCGGACGACTTGGGCCCGGGAAGAACGCCCGAGACCCGCAGCGCCAGGGCATGGCTCGACTCGAAGAGCAGCGGCGTCGCGAGCATCGAGACGATCGTCGCCGCCAGGATCACCTGGTACTGGACACCGTCGATCGCGCCGGCCCTTCGCGTCTCCTCGAGCAGGACGAAGGCGAACTCGCCGATCTGAGCGAGCGAAACGCCGACGACGACCGCCAGCCGCGGGCCGTAGCCGAGGAGGAGCGGCGGCAGCGCGCCGATGAGCGCCTTCCCCACGACGACGAGCGCGAGGACGGTCGCGACGAGCGGCGCCTGCCGCACGAGCACGCGCGCGTCGAAGAGCATGCCGACGGAGACGAAGAACAGAGCGTTGAAGGCGTCGCGGAAGGGCGCGATCTCGGCGACGGCCTGATGGCCGAAGTCCGACTCGGAGACGACGAGACCCGCCAGGAAGGCGCCGAGCGCGAGAGAGAGTCCGGCCGACGATGTCGCGAGAGCGGTCCCGAAGACGAGGAGCAGGACGGCGACGGTGAAAAGCTCCTTCTGCCGCGTGCGAACGACCGCGCCGAGGATCCAGGGAACGACCCGCCGCGAGACGAAGATCGTGATCGAGACGGTGACCGCGGCCTTGCCGAGGGCGAGGGCCAGGGTGCCGGCATCGGCCGCTCCGCGGCCGGCGAGCGGGCGGATGAGAAGCATCATCGGGACGACGGCGAGGTCGCCGAACACGTTGATGCCGACGAGGAAGCGGCCGTGGAGCGAATCCACCTCTCCGCGGTCGACGAGGAGTTTCAGAAGGATGACCGTCGAGCACGTCGCGACGAGGAAGCCGAAGAGGATTCCGCGCGAGAGCGTCTCGCCGCGAAGCACGGCGACGCCGGCCGCGAGGCCGATGACGCCGAAGAGCTGGATCGGGCCGGCGACCCAGACGACCGGCCCCATGCCCCGGAGACTCGAGAACGAGAGTTCCAGCCCCACCGTGAAGAGAAGCAGCACGACGCCGACCTCGGCCAGCGACTCGACGATGCCGACGTCCGGAACGATGGCGAGGCCGTAGGGCCCGAGCAACACGCCGGCGAGCAGGAAGCCGATGAGCGGCGGCTGGCGCAGGCGGTGGAGGAGAAAGGCGGCCGCGAGCGCCGCCAGGAACACGAGGACCACGGGCCCGAGGTAACCCGTCGCCGGCACGACGCCACTCTAGCGCGGGCGCCCGCGGAAACTTGTGTAGAGTGAGCCGCATGAGCTCTTCCGCACCGTCCGCCGGCCGACCGTTGCTCGGTCAGCCGCGAGGCCTCTGGACCCTCTTCCTCACCGAGATGTGGGAGCGGTTCAGCTACTACGGGATGCGCGGCCTGCTCATCCTCTTCCTGGTCGCGTCCGTACAGACGGGCGGATTCGGCATGACGAACGAAGTCGCCGCCGCCATCTACGGTCTCTACGTCTGCTGCGTCTATCTCTTCGCGCTCCCCGGAGGATGGATTGCCGATCGAATCCTGGGCCAGCAGAACGCGGTCTTCGTCGGCGGCTGCATCATCGCGGCCGGCCACTTCTCGATGGCGATCGCGACGGTTCCGACCTTCTACCTCGGGCTTTGCCTGATCGTTTTCGGAACCGGACTGCTCAAGCCGAACGTCAGCGCGATCGTCGGCGACCTCTATCCCGAGGGCGGTGCGCGGCGGGACGCGGGATTCTCGATCTTCTACGCGGGGATCAACACCGGCGCCTTTGCGGGGCCGATCGTCTGCGGTTTCCTCGGCGAGCACGTGAACTGGCACCTGGGGTTCGGGGCCGCCGGAATCGGAATGATCCTCGGCGTGATTCAGTACCGTCTCGGCTCGAAATACCTGCCGCGCGAAGGCGCCGTCCGGGCGACGGGCATCGACGGGGGAGCGCGCCGCCAGGCGGCTCGGCATCTCGCGCTCGCGGTGGCCGGCGTCGCCGGCGTCGGTACGTTGCTGGCACTCCTGCAGAGGGCCGGCGTGCTCCATCTCACGCTGCCGGGCGTCGCGCGCTCGACGGGCGTGATGATCCTCGGGCTCGTCGTCGTGTACTTCTTGTACCTCCTCCTGTTCGGGCAGCTTGCCGGGCCGGAGAAGAAACGCGTGGCTGCGGTGTTCATCTTTTTCGCGGCGACGGCACTCTTCTGGTCCGGCTTCGAGCAGGCCGGTTCCTCGATGAACCTCTTCGCCTCAAAGCTGACGGACCGCCTCGTCGGAGGTTGGGAGATGCCGGCTGGCTGGTTCCTCGCGGTCAATGCAATTCTGGTGATCGTCTTCTCGCCCCTGTCCGGAATGCTCTGGCTTCGCCTGGGCTCCCGCCAGCCCTCACTGCCCTCCAAACTCGGCTTCGGGCTGGCCGCGATGGCGATCGGGTTCCTCGTGATGGCGTGGGGCGCCGTGAAAACCAACGGGGGTGGCAACCGCGTCGGTCCCGGCTGGCTCGTCAGCTTCTACGTCTTCAGCTCGATCGGGGAGGTCTGTGTCAGCCCGGTTGGCCTGAGCGCCGTCACGAAGCTCGCGCCGAAACGCCTGCTCGGGCAGATGATGGGCGTCCTGTTCATGGGCAACGCGCTCGGAAACCTGGTCGCCGGCCTCGTCGCTGGTGGCTTTGCCTCCATGCCGCTGCCGGGGCTCTTCGGGTCCGTCGCGAAGGTCATCGGCGCCGGCGCCCTGATCGTCCTGATCCTCTCAAAACCGATCCGATCGCTGATCGGCGAGCTTCCGCCGGGCCCCGAGGGCGCCGGTGAACTGCCCGCCGAGGCGAGCGTTCGCGCGGCCGACTGACTGGCGGCCCGGCCTCGGGGCCGGACCGCCGCCGAGTCAGGTTTCTCAGAACACCGGGTTCTCGTTCGACGCCGGAGCCTCGAGGCCGAGCCAGAATCCCTCGAGCAGATCGAGCGCCGCTTCGCAGCCGTCGGTCAGCGCCCGCTCGTCGGCGGGCGAGAGATCCGCGAGCGTGCGGCTCATCGCATCCTCGTGGCCCTGCTCGAGGTCGCGGTGGAACGTCCAGTAGAAGAGGTCCATCGCCGAGAGCTGCGGCCTCCCCTCACGGATCGCCTGAAGCCCCGGGATCAGCTGGTCCCACATCGGGATCGCCATGTGCTCGAGGCCGAACGACGCGCCGAGCGCGCGCGGGTACTCGCGGCTCCCGTACAGCTCGGCCAGGCCGTCAATGTAGGCGCGGGTCGAGGGCAACCACCTTCGTCGGCCCGCGTCGACCGGATCGAGGCCCACCGAGCGGAGGAACCGATGGTAGAGGTACTCGTGGCGGCGCTTGGGGTTCCCGTCTCCGAGCTCCGACACGAGGATCGTGGCGAGCTCGTCCGCCGCGGCGTCGTCCGGCGTGTTGGCAAGCAGCGTCGCGAGGATGCGCGGGAAGCTCTTGACGAACGCGAAAAACTGGACCGCGAACCGCTCGAACTCGGCCGCGGACAGGGCCCCCGTCTGGAACCGGTCGAGATACGAATTGTTCACCGCTCCATGGCGAAGGACCCGGTCGTGAAGCTCTTCCGCGAAGGGCACGAAACGCTCCTTTCCCCAAAAAAAAGCCCGCCCTCTCTTCCCGAGAGGGCGGGCGGTTGGGCTGTGACTCGAGGCGCCGGTCTAGTTCATGGACCTCGCAGACATGCTTCTCGCCGTCTCACGGGAGATATGGCGGAAGCGGCGGTATCGGAGGTCGTGGCAGCGCATCGCGAGGAGAATCCTAGGGCAAGTCCGGGCCGGCGTCAATTCCGGGGTGCCTCGGACGTCGTGACGACGATCTCGCCCTTCATCCTGCCGTGACCGAACCCGCACCACTTGGCGCACTTGAACTCGTAGATCCCCGCCTTTTGGGGAGTGACACGGAAAGTCTCGCTCTTTCCCTTTTCGACGACGACCTTGTCGATGCCGAGATCCTTGCACGTGAAGCCGTGTGTCGCGTCCTGCGGCTCGAGTGTGATGTCCACGGGCTCACCGACCTTCAGCTCGATC
>DATJZU010000155.1:0-34749 GCA_035498835.1 Thermoanaerobaculia bacterium | reverse complement strand
GTCGTGCCGCCGCCGGCGTCGCGGGATCTCGCCGTTCGCTTCGACTGGCTGTGCTTCGCGGCGACGGTCGGCGCCGTTCTGACGGTGGCGGTCGTCGCCGCCACGGGTCTCCTGGGTCTCGCCGTCTTCGGCGGGGCGTCGATCGGGATTGCGGCAGCGATCGGCATCCTTACGCGGTGCCTTCTCCCGCGGCGCGCATGGACCCTGCCGTCTTCTCCGCCCGAGGGCCGCTGGCCCCTCTTCGTCTCTCGCGTCGTCCTGGCTGCGGCGCTCGCGATCTTCGCGTGGAAGGTCCATCGCGTCCCGCTCTGGTCCTGGGACCACTACTCGGTCTGGGGAATGAAGGCGCGGCACCTCGCCGAAGGCGGCTTCCTGAACCTGAGCTTTCTGCGCGTGGCGCCGTTTCGATACACGAACCCGGAGTATCCGATCGGCCTGCCGGTCCTCTGGCGGATCCTGACGCTCGGACGGACGCCGGCATGGCCCGACTTCAAGGTGTGTCACGTGCTTTTCGGCGTCGCGACGGTCGGCCTGTTCCGCCTCGCGCTGAGGGCGGGCGGAGTCTCCTCGAGCTTCGCCAACGCCGCGGCGGCGTTCGTGGCGGCGTCACCCCTGTACTGGGACACCGAGTCGCTGGGGCTCGCGGAGATGCCGCTCGCCGCGGCAATCCTCGCGGCCGCAGTTCTTCTCCTCCGGCGCCGGGAGGATCCGGGCGAACGGCCACCCGCGTGGCTCTTGGGATTCCTCCTCGGCTCTCTGCCCTGGATCAAGCAGGAAGGATTGTCGCTGGCAGTTCTGCTGCTCGCGGCGAGCTGGGTGCTCGGCCGGAGCCCGGGAGCCGGACGACGGCCGCCCGGCGCGCGCGCCGTCCTCGCTCTCAGCTTTCTCGTGACGGCCGGCCCGGCCATTGCGCTCGACCGCGCCCTGCCTCCCGGACAGCCCTTCCTTCAGGGCGAATGGATGCTGCGATTCTCGGCTCGGCTTCCCCATGTCCTGAGGGTACTGGGGAAGATGGGTGAGGAGCTCGTCGCGTCCGACTGGATCGGCTTCTGGCCAGTCTTCCTGCTGGCGGCCGCCTACGGGATCTGGCGTCGCGACCGGCGCGTCGCCGCGCTGTCGGCCGTCGTCGCCGCGCAGACGGCTCTCTACCTCTTCATCTACCTCGGCACGTACCTCGACCCGGCCGCCCACATCCGGTCGTCGTTCTTCCGTATCATGTCCGCCCTCCTGCCGCTCGCGGCCGTGGCGGCGGTGCTCTCGGCGGCGCCCGATGCGAGGGACGCGAGGGGCCGGACCTGAACCGAGCCGCCGCCTACGGCGCGCTCAGAGCGACCGCTGCCGGCGGCGGCGCAGCGACCGCGGACCGCGTCTCTTCGGCCTTGCGATAGGCGTTGGGGTCGTGATCGATGGCTCCAGCCGGCAGCCAGTCCCAGAGCGGTCCGAGGTCTTTTCGCACCTGTTGGACGTAGAACTCGGGAAGCTCGCCGGTCTCCTGATCGAAGTATTGCCGGACCTGCCGGTCGGCCTCGAGCCTGCGGCGCACTTCCCGGTAGTAGCGGATCCTGCCGTAGCCTTCGGACGATACCGCGCGCACGACGTTCATCCATCGCGGGATCGCCGTCCGGGTCCCTCGGAAGCGGTTGAAGATCGCGCGGGGAGAGAACGTGTGACGGGTCAGACCGATGACCTGATCGTAGAAATCGCCCCAGGAGTAGTTGCGCGGTTTCAGGTTCATGGCGCGGTTGTTGTCCAGGAAGTGAAAAGGGAACGGCAGGACGCGGTTGGCTCGCTGGTACTGAAGGTTCAAGGGCGCCGCCCGCCCGAACGCCGAGAGAAGCGAGTAGCCGGGAAAGGCACCGGGAGACAGGTCCACGAAGCGCTTCGTCAGCTCGAAGGGCTCGGGCCCGGTGTCGCCGTCCAGGCCCAGCACGAAATTGGTCTGAACGTAGGGAATGTGCCGGAGGATCAGGTTCACGTGCTCGGAGATCCGGCGGACCTTGTCCATTCCCTTGGCCTGGCCCGTCTTCGACTTGTCGCCGAGGTCGTACCAGGATTCGACGCCGGGCAGGAGGGCCTTGAATCCGCTTCGGGCGAGCCGCTTGAGATGCGGCTCCGACAGGAGAGAGAGGCTGCTCTCGGCGATGAAATCGATCCGCCCCGGGGGCACCGCCGCGTCGATGGCGTTCAGGTAATCGTCGAAGCGCACTCCGAAGTTCGGATCGTGCCAGCCGACGAGCGGCCGCGCCATCGTTCGCCCGAGAAACCTCAAGTCCTCGGTCAGTGTCCCGAAATCGAGCGGCTGATAGGGGACGACCGAGTCGATGCAGAAGCTGCACGTGTAGGGGCACCCGAGACTCCCGATCATCGGGACGATCTTGATCAGGGGAGCCTTTCGGAGCGTCGGCGCGATGAACTTCCAGCGCTCCCGCACGCCCGGCAGCTCCGTCGGCTGGCGCTTTGCTTGGAGATGCCGGCCGACCGGCCGGTGCGGCGCGCAGTCCTGGAGAACCTCACGGATGACGGCCTGATCGGCGAAGCCGACGACGTAGTCGAAATACTTGAGAGCGTCCTCGGGATAGCAACGCGCGTGGGGACCGCCGAGGACCGTGACGGCTCCCTTCGATCGAAACAGGTTGCCCAGCGAGTAGGCGAGGAGAGCGGCCTCGGTGAACGCGCCGATGAACACCAGATCGACCGGATCCGGCAGCTCGTCTTCCAGATTCTCGAGGCCGGTGTAGCAAATGAGAGTGACCTCGTGGCCCTGAGCCTCGCACCACACACCGATGACCTGGGGCATGATGCTCGCGAGATTGGCATTCATGACCCGCGCGTAGAGAGTCCGCGTCGGCCCTTTGGTGACGAGGTCGATGACGCCGATTCGGAGCTTACGCAACGAGATTCCGGTGCGCGTCGAGCGCGTGGTACCCGACGAGGCGCGGACCGGATGGCCGTGTCATGGAGTGGTCACGGCGATCAGTCTATGCTTCGGGACCGGCGAATCGCGGTTCCCTGGGACGAAAGGCGGCGCTTCCGGAGAGATTTCCCGGATCGCGCCGTTTCTCCCGGTTGGGGAGTCTCGGAGTCAGGTCTGATTTCCGGAACTCTCTGTCGGGCAGTCGGCCGACTCAGCCCGCCCGTGCGATGGCAACCTTCGCGGTGTAGTCGCCCGGCCCCTTCCCCGGCGCCACCGTCAGGCTGCCGGTCCACGCCTTGCCGTCCCGCCCGGTGAACTTCCAGCCGCTCGAGGTCGGAGAAGACCTGGCGGGAACGCCGATCCACTTGCCGCTCGCGGAGAGGACGGCGCCGAGCTCGGCCGCGACCTCGGAAGCGCTGCGGTTCGACTTGCCGCGCAGGACGATCTCCCAGCGATCGATACCGCCCTTCGTGCTCTCGACGGTCCACTGTGCCTTCCCGTCCGGATCGAGATCCGGGATGTTGCGGTCCGCGAGCGACGCGCGCGCGAAGCCGGGCTCGGGCCTCCACTCGTACTCGTCGCCGAGCGCGGTGAGCTGCGCCTTGCCGTTGCCCTGCATCCTCGCGATCACGTGCAGGGCTCCGTCGATCCCGGCCGAGAGCCCCGCGGTCGTGATGATCTTGCCGTTGTCCACGAACCGTCGGTCGTCCACGACGTGGATTTTCGGATACTGCGCCCGCAGTTTCTCGATGAGCCCGGCAGTCGTTGTGGCGGTCAGGCCGTCGAGAAGCCCCGCCTGAGCGAGAAGGAAGGCACCATTGCAGACCGACATCGTGTGTTTCGTGCGCGCCGTGACGTCCCCGATCCACCGGATCGTCTTCGGGCTGTTGGACGCCGCGTAGATTCCGCCGCCCGGGACGACGAGGACGTCCGGCGGGGGAACGGTCGCGAAGTCGTACTTCGGAACGACCGTCATCCCGTTCACCGTCGTGATCGGATCCTTCGTTTCCGCCACGGTGTAGACGTCATAGCCGGCGGTGCCGAAGATCTCGTACGGCCCGGTGAAGTCGATGATCTGGACGCCGGTGAAGACGAGAAGGGCGACCCGCGGCCGAGGCGAGGTCGTGGCTGTCGCATTCGCCTCTTCCTGTTCGACGAGCTTCATGCCGCACGTGGGGCAGACGCCCTCCTTGTCGTACACCTTGCCGTCGCAGGGGAGGCCGCACGGCGGGCAGACATAGTGCTTGGCCGCCGCCGTGGCCTCCGACGCGGAGCTCGAGGAGGGCGCCGGAAAGAGAAGAAGAAGGAGAAGGAGGGCTGCGGTCGGACCCTTGCCACGCGAGGTCATTGCGGAAGCCTCCCGCCCGCAGGCGCCGGGCCGCCCCGAGCGGCTCATCCCTGTAGGCGTTCGACAGGAGATACGCAGGCGTGGCCGGGAGGTTTCGATGTGAAACGACCTCCGTCATCCGCGGCTCAGGAGGCGAGGATCCGGCCGCCCGCGGCGACCCTCAGCCGGCGGCCGCGCCAGACCACGGTGTCGCCGAAGAAGGATCGGATCCAGAGACCGGTCGCGATGAGGTCCCTCAGTGGAACGAGCCACAGGTCGCGCAGGATCGCCGGATCGTGGAGGCACGCGAGACCGAGGAGCGCGGCCGAGCCGACACGCACGGCGACGGTCCCGGCGGCGACGGCCCATCCGAAAGAGGAGCCGCCGCTCGCGAGGAGATAGAGGAGGGCGGCGGCCGTGCCCTGCGTGAAGACGAGGCCGGCGTAGCCCCAGGGCCTCGAGGTCCGGATCCCCACGTTCCAGCGGTTCTGGCGGGCGCCGAGGTCGGCCAGGTTGCGCGTCCCGAGACGGTGGTCCACGACGTCGCGGGCGAGCTCGACGCGGTGACCGGCGTCGTAGGGAAGTTTTCCGAGGAGGTAGTCGTCGGCGAGGCCGTCCTGGAGCGCCGCGAATCCGCCGATGTCCTCGAGCGTGTCGCGTCGGATGAGGATGCCGGCGCCCATCGCGAAACTCATGCCCTCCAGCCGACGCGCCACGAGAGCGCCCGGCAGGAATTCCGTCGAGAGGCTCAACGCGTCGATGCGGCCGATGAGGCCGCGAGCATGCGTCCGGTAGAAGCACGTGACGACTCCGACCGAGGGATCGCGAAGCGGCGCGACCATGCGCTTCAGATGCTTCGGCCCGACGCGGATGTCGCTGTCCGACAGCAGGAGGAGCGGGTACTTCGCATGGCGGGCGAGGTTGCCGACCGTCCGAACCTTCGGGTTGGCGCCGGAGGCGTGCGCCTCGACGATGAATCGGATGTCCACGTTCTGATGCGCCCGCGCCGCCTGCCGCGCGGCCGCGAGGCCCGGCTCGTCCTCGTCCTCGGCGCCGAACAGGATCTCGAAGGTCCCGTAGTCCTGTTCGCAGAACGAGGCGAAGTTGGCCACCGCGTCGTTGTCGAGGCCGCGGAGGGGTTTGAGGACGGACACGGGCGGCGCTTCGGAGGCGGCCTCCTTCGTCGTGCGTCGGCCGAGGAGGTCCCGCGCGACGAAGAGGGCATAGAGGTAGAAGAGGCTGGCCGTCGCGCACAGGACGAGCAGGATCGCTCGCGCCAGGGACAGCGTCTCTCCCCAGGCCGGGCTATGCACGCGCCCCCGGTGCGCGCGCGGCGAAGCGCAGCGGCCGGCGCGACGCCACGAATCCCGCGCTCTCGATCGCCGCCCGCACGCGCGGACTCGTCAGCGCGTACAACTCTTCGCGCCCGAGAGGCGGAGCGTCCGGAGCGCGCTCGCCGGGAAGCGGGTCCGCGGGATGACAGTAGATCTCGACGTCCTTTGCGCGGATCCTCGGGATGAGGCCGAGCAGGTACTTCTCGGTGATGCGTCCCGTGGCGAGCAGGCCGTAGACGCGGTCCGAGAACCCGACGCCGGATCCCGCAAGCCGCTTCCGGCCGTTTCGCCGGAGGAGCGCGAAGACCGTCCGGGAGGCGATCTTGCTGGCGATCCGTCCCGGGTCGAGACGCCTCGCGAGGCCGAACTCCTCGGACGGGAGGCGGATCGCCGGGATGCGAAGCGAGAGCGCGCGTGCCGCGTCGGCCACCAGGGCGAGGACCACCGGATGCAGGTGCAGGTGTTGATGGCCGTCCACGTGCGACAGCGTCAGGCCCGTGTCGGCGAATCGCTGGAGCTGGGCGCGGATCTCGCGCGCCAGCTCGCGCCGCGCCTCCCTCGAGAACTGATACCGCAGTCCGGCGCGGACCGGGCTGTCGCGGAAGCGGCCGTCGGGTCCGACGAGCTTCGGGATGGCGGTGGGGGGAGACACGGCCTTTCCGTCCACGAGCACGAGGTGCAGCCCGACGGCGAGACCGGGGCGCGCCCGCGCCAGGACCACCGCCTCGTCGGCGGCGTCGCCGGAAACCATGAGGCTCGCCGCGGTCAGGACGCCGCAGTCGTAGGCGGCGACGATCGCCCGATTGACGGCGCGCGAGGCACCGAAGTCGTCGCCGGTGATCGAAAGCGTTCTCACGCGCGCGCCTCGCGGCGGGAGAGGAATCGGAGGAACTCGGCGCCCTCGCGCAAACGGCGGCGCATCAACGGCCCGCTGCCGAGCATCTCGAAGACCATCTCGGCCATCTTCCTGGGGCGGAAGTAGAAGCGTCGGTAGAAGCGGTCGAGGGCGGCGAAGATCTCGGCGGAAGAAAGATCCGGATAGGAGAGCATGCTCGCCTGGACGCCGTCCGCGCCGACGAGCCCGTCCGTCGTCGGGTCGGGAAGCCATCCCTCTTTCTGCGCCTGGCGGTAGAGCTCGGTGCCGGGATAGGGGGCGGCGAGCGAGACCTGGAGCGTGTGCGGGTCGATCTCGCGGGCGAACCGGATCGTGCTCTCGATCGTCTCGCGGGTCTCGCCGGGCAGTCCGACGATGAAGGTGCCGTGGATCTTGATGCCGAGGCGGCGGCAGTCCTCCGTGAACCGCCGCGCGAGGTCGATCCGCGTTCCCTTGCGGATGTTGTTGAGGATCTGCTGGCTGCCGGTTTCGTACCCGACGAGCAGAAGGCGCAACCCGTTGTCCTTGAGGACCTCGAGCGTGTCGCGCGGGACGATCGCTTTCGCGTTGCAGGACCAGGTCACGCCCATCTTGCCGAGGAGGCGCGCGATCGCCTCGGCGCGCGGCAGATGGTCGGTGAAGGTGTCGTCGTCGAAGAAGAACTCCTTGACCTGCGGGAAGTAGTCCTTCGCGCGCGCGATCTCGGCGGCGACGTTCTCGGGACTGCGCGTGCGGTAGCGGTGGCCGCCGATCGTCTGCGGCCAAAGGCAGAAGGTGCAGCGCGATCGGCATCCGCGCCCTGTGTAGAGCGACAGGTACGGGTGCAGCAGGTAGCCGATGAAATAGTCTTCGACGACCAGGTCCCGCCGGTAGACGTCGGTGACGAAGGGGAGGGTGTCCATGTCTTCGATGGTCGCGCGCGGCGGGTTGTGCACGACGCGGCCCGAACCGCCCCCGCTGGCCTCCGCCCGGTAGCTGATGCCGTTCACGGCCGAGAGCGGGCGGCCTTCGGCGATCTCGCGGATCGTGTAGTCGAATTCCTCGCGCGCCACGAAGTCGATGGCCTCGGACGCGGCGAGGCTCGCCTCCGGCGAGACGGCGACGTGCGCGCCGACGAATCCGATGCGGAGCGCGGGGTTGGCCCGGCGCATCGCCTCCGCCACGCGGACGTCGGAGCGGAAGGACGGCGTGCTCGTGTGGAGGATGGCGAGCTCGTACTCGCCGGCCGTCGCGACGACCGCGTCGACGCCGAGTCCCCGGGCCGGGGCGTCCACGAGACGGCTCTCCGGGACGAGCGCCGCCGGCTGCGCGAGCCAGGTCGGATACCAGAAGGACCGGATCTCGCGGCGCGCCTGGTAGCGGGAGCCGGCGCCGCCGTTGAAGCCTTTGAAGGACGGCGGGTTCAGGAAGAGCGTCTTGAGCCAGCTCACGCCGGATCTCCCTGCGGCGCGGGCCGCGGGCGCTCCGGCCGGCGCGGCAGAACGCGCAGCACGAAACGGACGGCCGCGGGCACGAGCGCCGGGCGCAGGAGGCGCGCATCGTACGGCGCCAGACGGCGATCGTTCTCGGCGAGGCAGAGCTCGAGAAAGGCGCGCGCCGAGAGATCGCCGAACGCCTCGTGCGCATTCATCGTGAACCCTTCCTGGGAGTCCGATTCCTCTCCCCCGACGCGCATCGCGTCGCGGGCGTGTCCGAGGATCTGCGCGGCGATCGTGCCTGCCCGCCGCAGCTCCCAGAACGGGCGAACGAAGACCGGGGTGCGCGCGGCGAGATAGGCCGCCCAGTTGACGATGAAGAGGATATGGCGCGCCTCTTCCTGCAGAATCGGGTCGAAGATGTCCGTGAGCGCCGGCGGGAAGTACTCCGATCGCAGTCCAATCGCGAAGAGGCCGAAGGCAAAGAAGGAGTCGAGGCACTCGCCGTAGCCGGTGCTGAGGAACGCCCGGACGGGATCTTTCGGCGGGTGCGGCGTGGTGAAGTCCGCGACCGCGATGCCATAGTGGCTCGTCAGGAGCCGCAGCAGCGCCGCGTGGCGGCCTTCCTCGTAGCCCTGCAGGGCGATCGCGCGGGCGAGCAGGGGATCCGGCTCCGAAGCGCCGAGGGTCTGGACCTTCAGAGCCGTCTCGGCCTCGGTGCGCACGGCCTCGTTCCAGACGGGAAGGGCTTTGAGACGGGAGAGACTCTGGGCGCCGAGGCGCGGCCAGGCGATGTCGATGGGATCGAACGGCCGGTGCGTCTCGAGAAACGAGTCACAGAAGAGTCGTTTGTGTTCCTCCGAGCCGATGAAGCGCGCAGTCACCCGGACCCACCTCCCGGATTCGGGGTCGGAGTGTAGGAAGTGAAAGTGAACCGCCCCTAAATACGCTGGCGCGCCGTTGGAGCGGACGAGCCGCTCAACGGCGCGCATTGCCGAGGTGCCGATGGCTATAATCCGCCTCGGTGCGCATCCTCGTGGTCGAGGACGATCCTCGGATGGCCAGTCTCCTCTCGCGCGCCCTGCGCGAGTCCGGGTATGCCGTTGATGTGGCCGGCGACGGACTGGATGCCGTCGAGCGCGCGCGCTTCGGCGGGTACGACCTGGTCGTTCTGGACATCCTCCTGCCGGGCCTCGACGGGTTCTCGGTCTGCACGGAGATCCGCCGCGCGATGCGCGAGACCCCGATCCTCATGCTTTCGGCGCGCTCCGAGATCGCGGACCGAGTGCACGGCCTCGAGATCGGGGCCGACGACTACATGGCCAAGCCCTTCGCGATGGACGAGCTCCGCGCCCGCGTCGCGGCGCTCCTGCGCCGGCGCTCGCTGCCGCAACAGATCACCCTGACGGTCGGCAGCATTCGCCTCGACCGGAGCAAGCGCCTCGCGGAAGTGCGCGGCCGGGCGATCGAGCTGACGGCCAAGGAGTATTCGCTTCTCGAATACCTGCTGCTCAACCGCGGCCGGGTCGTTTCGCGCCGCGAGATCGCCGAGCACGTCTGGGACGAGCACTTCGATCCGTTCTCGAATCTCATCGAGGTATACGTCGGGCGGCTGCGCCAGAAGCTCGACGCCGCCGAGGGACGGGAGAACGGATCGT
This sequence comes from Thermoanaerobaculia bacterium, assembly GCA_035498835.1. Taxonomy (GTDB): domain Bacteria; phylum Acidobacteriota; class Thermoanaerobaculia; order UBA5066; family Gp7-AA6; genus DATBFU01. The sequence goes on along the minus strand of DATJZU010000155.1, from coordinate 25,227 downwards.
TCCTTCGGACGCGCCGGGGCGAGGGGTATTTCGTAGAGGACGTGGGCCTGGAGCCCTCGTGACCCGGCCCTCGATCCGCCGCCGGCTGACCATCTGGTACGGCGCGGCGCTGGCGCTCATCCTCGTTTTGTTCTCCGTCGCGACGTACTGGCGCTACCGCGCCGCCGCCTGGCGCGCCTACGACGCAGACCTGTCCGTCAACCTCGACACGCTGCAGACCGAGCTCAACGAGGAGATCGTCGAGGCGCGGATCGAGCTCGCGAAGACATCGCCTGGGGCCGCGACGCCCGCCGCGATTCTCCAGCGCGCCGCCACGAACTCGATCGAAGAGTTCCGGCTGAGTGGCATGGCGGCGGAGGTCCGGCGGGGGCGCCGCGCAGACACGCGGCTCGCCGAGCTCCCCGGATTTCGCGGGCGCGCAGGCGGATCGCTCCTGCCCGAGACCGTCTGGTCGCAAGCGGCCGTCTCGATCGGGACCCGGGTCGTTCGGATTCCGGGCGGCCGCGCCGCGGTGCGGTCTTTTCGCCTGCCGCAGGAAGCGGAGACGGTCACGGCGGCCGTCGCCGACCGAACGACGCTCGTGGACGGGACGCTCACGTCGATCCGCCGCGACCTCGTGCTCTTCGGGACTGCGGGCCTCGCGCTCGCGCTCGCGGGCGGCTACTGGCTGGCCACGCGCGCCCTCCGCCCGATCGACGTCATGACGACGCAGGCCGGCCACATGGCGTCCTCGGGCCTCGCCCCCGGAGCGCACCGGCTCGCGGTGAGCAATCCCGACGACGAGCTCGGGCGCCTCGCGAAGACCTTCAACGACCTGCTCGCGCGGCTCGAGTCCTCGGCGCGGCAGATGCGAGGATTCGTCGCCGACGCCGCCCACGAGCTGAAGACTCCCGTCTCCGTCGTACGCGCCGAAGCGGAGCTTTCGCTCTCGGGAGATCGGAGCCTCGAGGACTCACGCGACGCGCTGCGAGCGATCGCTCGCCAGAGCGAGGAGCTCTCCCGGCTCGTGAGCGATCTGACGCTGCTCGCGGAAGGCGAGACCTTCGATCATCCGCTCGAGCGGCGTCTCGTGGACCTGAACGAGCTCGCCCACGACGTGACCCGCTCCCAGCGCGCGCTCGCCGCGGGCCGGAAGGTCGTCGTGGACGTCGAATCGACGGGCTGTGTCGAATACCGCGGGGACGAGCGGCTCCTGCGTCAGGTCTTGAAGAACCTGATCGAGAACGCCATCAAGTTCTCGCGGTCGCCGGGGCACGTCGGCGTGAGCGTCTCGGAGGAGTCGCGAGCCATCGAGGTGCGGGTCCTCGACGAGGCGCCGACACTTTCGTTCACAGATCGGGAGAAGGTGTTCGAGCGCTTCTACCGGACGCAGCAGTCGCGCAGCGCCGATGTCCCCGGAAGCGGGCTGGGTCTCGCGATCGCGCGCTGGGCGGTCCGCCTCCACGGGGGAGAGATCCGGGTGGAGCCGCGCGGGCCCGCCGGAAACGTGTTCGTCGTGACCTTCCCGCAGCGCACGGCGTCGAGCGCCGGCTGAGACGGCGGATTTTCGGGGCTCAGCGACCGACGACGAGAATCGTGAACGTTCCCGGCAGGATCGGAGGCCGCGCACGCGGCTGATCCGCGGTCGGCGTCGGCGGCGGTCCGAAGTCGGCGGTCACCAGGAAGATCCGGTGGGTCTTCTCGTCGAGCGCCATCGTGCGCGCGCCGCGCTGGGTCGCCACGTTGCCGGCGGCGAACTTCCCGGCCGATTCTTCCCGGGCGACGGTCAGCGTGCCTTCGCCGTTCGAGCTGAACGCGAGGCCCGTTCCGGGATCGAAGGCGTTGGCGTCCACGCCGGCGCCGATCGGGACGGTCGCGATGACCTTTCCCGAGGCGGCGTCCACGACCGCCATCATGCGGTTGGAGCAGCCGACGAAGAGTCGTTTGTGTTCCCGGTCGATCGCCATGCCCGACGGTTCCTCGCACGGCGCGAGCGGCCAGCGGTTCTCGACGGCAGGCTTGCCGGAATCGATGGCGACGAGCTCGCTCTTGTCCTCGATGTTGACGTACACGTGCCCGGCGCGGTCGGACGTCGCGAACTCCGGCTTTCCGCCGAGCGGGAGCGTCGCGACGACCTTTCCGGAGGCGGCGTCGAGGACCGTGGCGTCGGCGCTGCGGCCGTCGAAGGCGAAGACCCGCTTCGACGCCGGGTCGTAGAGGATCGCGTCGGGATTCTGGCCGGCGATCTTGACCTCCTCGATCGTTCGGAGCGTCTTGGGATCGAAGATCGTGATGGAGTTCGCCCGCCCGTTGCTCGTGAACCCGCGGCCGAGCTCCGGCGCGAGCGCGACGCCGTGCACGCCCGCCGTGTCGGGGATGTCGCCGACCGGCTTCAACGTGTCGGCATCGAAGACCTGGACGTGCGTTCCCCGAGTGACGTAGAGACGGCGGGCGTCCGCGTCGACGATCAGATAGTCCCAGCCGCCCTCGCCTCCCACGACGACCTTCTGGCGCACCGCGAGCCCGGCGTCGGGCTCCGGGCCGGCGGCGACGCCGCGAGCCGCCAGCAGAACGAGACCAAGGATCGCCGCCGCGCGAAGACTCTTCATCGGGTGACTTCTCGAGGCGGGCGATCCTAGCATCGGAAGAGTGCGATTCCCCCGACTCCGATGCACGAAAGGCTAAACTACAGATAAACAATCCCGGAGTGCGATCTCTGGTGCGAGACCTCCGGTTACACTGACCGACCCGCGATGAACGCCGCACGCGCCGCGATTGGAATCGTCTTTCTCCCGCTTCTGCCGATCGCGGCGGCGGCGCAGGCGCCGCTCTCGCTCGAGGACGTGCTGCGGGAGGCGCACGCGGCCAATGCGCGTCTTCCCGTCCGCGCCTACGAGCTCACGATCGCGCGCCAGCGTGCGAGCGAAGCGCAGGCGGAACGGTGGCTGAAGGTCGCGCTCGAAGGCGACTTCGTGTACGCGCCCGCGAACGGATACGACCCGGCCCTCACGAATTTCGGCGAGGCGCGGCTCCAGGCGGTCGCCCGCCAGCCGATCTACCAGGGCGGGGCGCTGAAGGCCGGGGCGGCGCGCGCCCAGGCGGACGTCGAGGCGGCGGGCGCGCGCTACCGCATCGCCGAAAAGGATCTGGAGCTCGAAGTGCGGAGCCGGTTCGCGGAGCTCGCGGCGGCGCGGGCGGAGATCCGGGTGCGCCGGGAGAGCCGCGATCGTCTCGACTCGTACCGGAGCCTGCTTCGCGGCCGCCAGGCATCGGGGCAGGGTGTCGCGGCGGACGTCCGCAAGACCGAGGTGCGGATCGCCCTCGAGGATGCCGGCGTCGCGGAGGCCGAGCAGAAGGAGGAGGAGGCGCGTCTGGATCTGAACGGGCTGATGGGCCGGGACCCGGCGGCGCCCCTCGAGATCCAGGCGCCGGAAGGTCCCGACGCTCCGTCCGCGGACGGGGCCGCGGCCTGGGAGAGCGCGCCCGAGATCGCCGCGGCGGGGGCGGAGGCGCGGGCGGCCGAGGCGGAGGCCGAGATCGCGCACGCCGAGCGGCGGCCGCATCTGTCCCTGGGAGGGGACCTGGGCTTCTGGGCATCGGACACGACGCACCTCGACTCCGACTTCTGGGATCGCCTCTGGCGCGACCGCGGCTACTCGTTCGGCCTCGTGTTGTCCGTGCCGCTCTGGGACACGGGCGCGATCAAGGCGCGCGTGGCGCAGGCCGACCTGGCGCTCCAGCAGTCCCGCGCCGAGCTCGAGGCCGACCGGCGTGACGCGCGTCTGGCGTACGCGCAGGCCTCGGCCGCGGCGCGCAATTTCTACCGCCAGGTCGAGATCCTGTCACGCGCCGTGCCGGACGCCCGAGACTCCTATCTCGAGATGGAGAGCCGCTACCGCGGCGGCGCGGCAACGTCCCTCGAAGTCCTGGACGCCTCGGATGCCGCCGTCGAGGCCTCGGTGCGGCTGATCGACGTCACGGCGCGCTACCGGATCGCGCGGGCCGTGGCGGCGCGCTGGAGCACCCCTTGAAGCGGGCCCTCCTGCTCCTCGCGCTCGTGTTGTCGGCCTGCCGCCGGTCGGGGGATTCGGACGCCGCGGAGAATCCGAAGGCCGCGGAGGCGGCGCCGGCGGGATCGGCCGCCGTGAGCGTCGCCGTGGCGCCGCTCGTGCGGGCCACGATCGCCGACGTCGTGACGAGCCCGGGCAAGACCGCCGCGCTCGCGCAGCAGAAGGTGCGGCCGCCGTTTGCGGGGACGCTCGTCGAGCTGCGGGTCTCCGACGGCGACCGCGTCCGGCGCGGCGACGTGCTCGCCGCGATCGTGTCGCGCGATTCCGAAGCGGCGCTCGCGGGAGCGCGCGAGATGCTCCGCGAGGCGAAGGACGGGGCCGAGAAGGCCGACGGGGAGCGGGCCGTAGCACTCGCCGAGAAGTCGCTCGTGCGCGCGGAGATCCACGCGCCATCCGACGGCGCCGTCCTCTCGCACGCTGCCGCGCGCGGCGACCGCGTGTCGGAAGACCAGGAGATTCTCACGATCGCCGACGCGTCCTCGGTCGTCTTCCTCGCGGACGTGCCGCAGAGCGACCTCGCCCGGATCCGCCGCGGCCAGGCCGCGCGCGTCGAGCTCGCGGGACGGCCGGCGGCGCTCGCCGGAACCGTCCACGACGTCCTTCCGGGCGCGAACGCCGCCGATTTCACGGCTCCGGTGCGCATCGATCTGGCCGGACTCTCCGAGATTCCGCCGATCGGGCTCTTCGGCACCGCTCGCATCACCGTTGGCGCGCACCGCGACGCCGTCGTCGCGCCCGAGAGCGCCGTCGTGCGCGACGACCTGACGGGAACCGCGCGCCTCGCGCTCGTCGAGAACGGCCGCGCGCACTGGGTCCAGGTGAAAACCGGCGCGAGAGGTCCGGCGGGCGTCGAGATCGCGTCGCCGGCGCTCGCTCCCGGCCGGACGGTCGTCGTCTCGGGGCAGGTGGGGCTGCCCGAAGGGGCGGCGGTCTCGCCCCGGCCGTGAGGCTCTTCGAGGTCCTGTCCGGGCGGCGGCTCGCGCTCCTCGCGACCGTCGCCGCGCTCGTCGTAGGCGGCCTCTGGGTCGGCGCGCGCCTGCCTCTCGCGATCTTCCCGTCCGTGACGTTCCCGGTCGTCAAGGTCATCGCGGACGTCGGCGAGGAACCGGCCGCGCGGATGATGCCGAGCGTCACGCGGCCGCTCGAGGAGGCGCTCCTGAGAGTCCCCGGAATCCGGATCGTGCGCTCGACGACCGCGCGCGGCTCGACGGAGATTTCGGCGAACTTCGCCTGGGGAACCGAGATGCAGACGGCGCTCCAGCGTGTGCAGGCCGAAGCCGCGCGCATACGCCCGGACCTGCCGCCCGAGACGCGCATCGACGTCGAGTGGATGAACACCGCCGTTTTTCCGATCCTCGGCTATGCGCTCACATCGGAAACGCGCGGGCCGTCGGACTTGTGGGAGCTCGCGGAATACGGGCTCAAGCCGGAGCTCGTCCGCATCCCCGGGGTGTCGGAGGTTCAGATCCAGGGCGGACGGCGGCGGGAGTTCCAGGTGCATCTCGATCCGGAGGCGCTCGCCGCGCGGCGGCTCTCCACCGCCGACGTGCTCGCAGCGATCCGAAAGAACAATCAGGTCCTCTCCGCAGGGCTGACCGAGTCGAACCACGAGCTCTACCTCGCACTCGTGGACGGGCTCGCCCGAAATCGCGAAACGATCGGACGGATCCCGGTGCCCGTCGGAAACGGCCTGCCCGCACTGGTCTCCGAGCTCGGAACCGTGTGCGTCGCCGACGCGGTTTCGTACATCCGCACGACGGCGGATGGGAAGCCGGCGGTCCTCGTCAACATCATTCGCCAGCCGTCTGCGAACACGGTCTCGATCGCCGAGGAGGTCGCGCGACTCTTCGCGCGGCGCCCGGATCTTCTGCCGCGCGACGTCCGTTGGACGACTTTCTACGACCAGGCCGAGTACGTCGAGCACTCCGTGCGGAGCGTCCGCGAAGCGATCCTGATCGGGGTCGGTCTCGCGGCCGTCGTTCTCTTCGTCTTCCTCCGGAGCCCGCTTTTGACGCTCGTCGCGGCGGCCGCCGTGCCCGTCACGGTCGCGATCGTCCTGCTCGCGCTCGGCGCGGCGGGGCAGACGATCAATCTCATGACGCTCGGCGGAATCGCCGCGGCAATCGGGTTGATCGCCGACGATGCCATCGTCGTCGCCGAGAGCATCCACCGGCATCGCGAAGAGGGTGCGGCGCGGCCGGCGCGCGCGGGCCTTTCGGCGATCCTGCCGGCCCTCGTGGGCTCGACGCTCTCGACGATCGTCATCTTCGCGCCGTTTGCCTTCCTGACCGGCGTGACGGGCGCCTTCTTCCGGCCGCTCGCGCTCACGATGGCGCTCGCCCTCGCCGTCTCCTTCTTCGTCTCCGCGGCCGTCGTACCGGCGGCGCTTCCGACCCGGCCCGGTGCGCGGCGGGCCCCGGACGACGTGCCGGCCGGGGCCGAGGTCCCGAACCGGCGCGTCGGAATGCGCGCCGTGCTGGCCGGCGTCGCCTGCCTCGGTCTCCTCGCAGCCGCGGGCCTCCTCGCGGGAGCGCTCGGTTCGGACTTTCTGCCCGCAATGGACGAGGGATCGATCATCCTCGACTACTGGACGCCGCCCGGAACCTCGCTGACCGACACGGACGCGATGTTGAACGATCTCGAGCGCCAGATCCTGAAGCTCCCGGACGTCCGCGGGTATTCGCGCCGCACGGGGACGCAGCTCGGCTTCTTCATCACCGAGCCCAACCGGGGCGACTACGTGATCCGATTGAAGCCGCGCCGCGAGCGCCGCGGCGTCGAGGAGGTCATCGCCGACATCCGAGCGAAGGCCGCCGCGACGCTGCCGGGCCTCCACACCGACTTCGGACAGCTGCTCGAGGACAACATCGGCGATTTGACGGGGGGCGCGCCGCAGCCGATCGACCTCCGGATCTTCGGAGAGGACCAGGCGGTCCTGCAGGGGACGGCGCGCCGGGCGGCGGCGATCCTCCGCGGGGTGTCGGGCGTCGCCGACGTCTTCGACGGCATCGTGATCGCAGGCCCGGCGCTGACGATCCGGGTGCCGCCGGAGCGGCCCGGGGAGGCGGGGGCGGCGGCGCGCAACGTCGCGCGGTTCGGGCTGACGACGGAGGAAATCCAGCAGGCGATCGAGCCGGCGATCGTGGGTACCGTAGCGGGCGACATCCGCATCGGCGAGCGTCTTTACGATCTCCGCGTCTTCGCGCGCGAGCCGCAGGGTCTGCCGGCGATGCGGATCCGCGCGCCGGGCGGCGCGCTCGTGCCGCTCTCGGAGGTCGCGACGATCGCGACGGGAGCGCCCGAGGCGGAGATCGACCGGGAGAATCTGAAGACGTACCTCGGCGTGACCGCTCGCCTCGACGGACGGGACCTCGGCGGCGCGATCGCTGAGATCCGCAGGAAGCTCGCGGACGGCCTGCGCCTGCCCGCCGGGATGCGGATCGACTTCGGCGGGCTCTACGAGCAGCAGGAGAGCTCGTTCCGCGAGCTCTTCGCGGTCCTTCTCGGCGGCCTCGGCCTCGTCGCGATCGTCCTCCTCTTCGCGTTCGGCGACTGGCGCGCGCCCCTGCTGACGGCCCTCATCTCCGTCGCGGTGCTGGCCGGCGCCTTCGCGGCGCTCCTCGCTACGGGAATGACGCTGAACGTCTCGAGCTTCGTCGGCGCGATCATGCTCGTGGGCATCGTCGGCGAGAACGCGATCTTCGTCATCCACGAGGCTCGCGCGGCGCTCCGGCGCGGCGAGCCCGTGCCCGCAGCCTGGCGCCTCGCCGCCCGCCGCCGCCGCCGGCCGGTCGCGATGACGATCCTCGCGAGCGCCTTCGCGCTCGCGCCGCTCGCGGCGGCGCTCGGCGAGGGCTCGCAGCTCCAGCAGCCGCTCGCAATCGCCGTCATCGGCGGGTTCCTGCTCTCGGCGCCGCTCGTGCTGTGGATCCTGCCGTCCCTCTACGCGGCGCTCGATCCGAAGGGCCGGCTCGCGGGAGGCGAATCCGCCGGAACGCCTTCCATGCCATCGCCCCGCTAGTTTGGCCGGCGAGGCCGAGAGCGAACGGCATCTCCACCGTCCCCTCCGGGGCCGGACACGGCAGCCGCCACGAGGTCCCGTGGTTTGCGGGAGTGGGGAACACGATACCCTAGCCGCCAGGATGAAGGTTCGCCTCGTCTCCAGCGCGCACTTTTCGGCCGCGCACCGGCTTCACCGCGAGGACTGGGACGAGGCCGCGAACCGGCGGGTCTTCGACAAGTGCAACAATCCGCACGGGCACGGCCATACGTACGGTCTCGAGGTCACGGTCGAGGGCGAGATCGATCCGGAGACCGGCTATGTGATGGATTTCGGACGGCTCAAGCAGGTCGTGCGCGAACACGTGATCGCGCGACTCGATCGCCGCCACCTGAATTTCGACGTGGATTTCCTCGCCGGGAAGAACCCGACGGCGGAGAACATCGCCGCCGGCATCTGGGGACAGCTCGCCGGCCGCGTCGGGCCGGCGCGCCTCGTGCGGGTCGTGCTCGACGAGACCGAGAAGAATCGCGTCGTCTACGAAGGGGAAGCGCCATGAGCGCGAATCCGCCTCCCAAGCGCTTGACCCGGTCGAGCCGATACAAGATGATCGCCGGAGTCTGCGGCGGGCTCGCGGAGTACTTCGTCCTCGACCCGACGATCGTACGGATCGCGTACGTTCTCGTGTCGATCCTTTCGGCCGCGTTTCCCGGCATTCTCGCGTACATCGTCCTGATGTTCGTGATGCCGCCGCCGGACGCGCCGGCGCCGGGGCCGCCCGCCCCGTGACGCGCCCCCGGATCTTCGTCACCAACGACGACGGCGTCTTCTCCGAGGGCATCGAGCGCCTCGCGGCGGCCCTGTCGGAGGTCGGCGACGTCGTGACGGTGGCGCCCGATCAGGAGCGCAGCGCCGCGGGCCACTCGCTGACGCTGCACAGCCCGCTGCGCGCGAAGCTCGTCGGCGAGAAGCGCTGGTCGGTTGACGGGACGCCGACCGACTGCGTCAACTGGGGGATCCTGCATCTGATGAAGGAGGCGCGGCCGCAGCTACTCTTCTCGGGCATCAACCTGGGCCTCAACCTCGGCGACGACGTCACGTACTCGGGAACGGTGTCGGCGGCGTTCGAGGGGACGCTCATCGGCGTGACGTCGGTCGCCATCTCGCAGGAGATCGAGACCGGTTTCACTTTCGACGCTGCGGCGAAGTTCGCCGCCCGGCTCGCGCGGCGGCTGCTCGAGCGCGGCCTTCCGACGGGGACGCTGCTGAACATCAACGTCCCGGCCGGAGAGGCCAAAGGCGTTCGCGTCGCGCCGCTCGGAAAGCGCCGCTATGGGGAAGTCGTCGTCGAGAAGCTCGATCCGCGCGGCCGACCCTACTACTGGATCGGCTCGGCGCCGCCCGAGGCCGTGCTCGAGCAGGGCACCGACATCGCGGCGGTCGCGGAGAAGTGCATCTCGGTCACGCCCCTTCACCTGGATTTGACCGACTATCGGTCGCTGGAGCTGCTTCGCGAGATCGCCCCGGAGGCCTGACGTCCGGGTCTAGGAGGGGATCCCGCGGTGACGATCGATGTCGCGGATCTTGAGAATCAGCGCGGCGATCGCCAGGCCGATCAGCCCGAGCGACACGAGGAGGCCGCGGCGCCGGTAGTCCCGTTCTTCGAGCGCACGAAGTCCCGCCTTGCGGGCCGAGCGCGCGATCGAGATCCCGGCCGCGGAGGCCTCCCGGACGGCGGAGGCCCGGAAGAGATGAACATTCGTGCGCGCCCTGATGAGGGCGTCGTCCGCGCGGCTGAGATCGAACCTGGCGCGAGAGACCTCCATGCCGGCTTCCGCCGCCCGCCGGACCGTCTCCCTCGCCGAGCGAGTCTCCGTGTCCAGCCGCACGAGATCCTCCCGGATCTGCGCGGCGGCCTTCGCGCCCGCGGAGCCGGGCTCGTGGCAGGAGCCGCACCTGTCCGACGGCCCCGGCGCCAGGAAGGCCTCGGTGGGGTGGACGATTTCGTGGTTCTCGTGGCAGGTGACGCAACCGGGCAGGCCCATGTCCTGGAACGCCTCCCAGTGAGGGCTCAGCTTGAACTGATCGGCGAAGACCGCGTGGCAGGTCCCGCAGACGTTGGCGACCGACCCGACTCCGGGCGGCACGGCACCGTGGTTGCCGTGACAGGAGTTGCACGACGGAGCCGAGAGATCGCCTTTCTGGCGCTCGCGGAAATGGACGCTCATCGCGTACTTCGCGTAGACGTCCGACGGCCGCTTGCGCGGTCCCATCAACGCCGCGTCACCATGGCAGCGGTTGCACGTCAAGGCGATTCGCGTCGGAGAGACCGGGGAGCGCGAGTCCTTCACGGGCAGGATGCCGTGGGCGCCGTGGCAGCTCGCGCACTGGGCGACGGCGGTGTCGCCCGCGGCGAGCCGCGTGCCGTGCACGCTCGTGCGGTACTCGGCGAGTTGATCGACGCGCAGCGACGGATTGAACTGTTTCATCCGAGAAGCGTCGGCATGGCAGCTTCCGCAGATCTCCGGGATGTCGCGCGGCGCGATTCGGCCGCGGAAGCCTTTGCGACGATCGTGGGCGACCTCCTGATCCGTGGCCGAAGCGTCGCCCCCGTGGCAAAAGACGCACGTGAAACCCGCGACCGCGTGCACGTCCTCGGCGGACGCCTTGGCAGGGGGAGTCAGGCGGGCGTCATTGAGCGCGAGGTGGCAGTCCAGGCATCCCGAGGGGGCGGCCGCCCCCGCCGGCAGCGCGAGCACCAGCGAGAGAACCACGGTAGGAATCATCGCGGGCCGGCCGCCACGGGAAGAAGGGCGAGGATCGTCAGGACGAGGGCACCGGCGAGCAGAAGCACGGCGAGCCAGTTCCACCAGGCGGAGGGCCTCCCTCGGGAGGCCCCGCGGTCGAGCAGCGGGAGCGTCAGGATCCCGAATGCGACGAGGCCGAAGAAGAAAACGCCCAGCATCTCCCCCGGAAGTCCGGCGATCTTGGCCGGCAGGTACTTCAGGGCTTGAAACATCGAGAGGAAGTACCACTCGGGGCGGATGCCGGAGGGAGCGGGGGCGAAGGGATCGGCCTTCTTGCCGAGCTCCCACGGGGATAAAGCCGAGAGCGCGGCGAGAAGGCCGACCGCGAGCATCCAGCCCACCATGTCTCGGAGGAGGAAGTCAGGAAAGAACCGGAGCGTTCTCTTGCTGGGCTCTCGTTCGAGCGGCGGCGGAACGCTCATGCCCTGCTTCTGGACGAGCAGGAGATGCAGCAGGAGGAGTCCCGTCGTGACCGCCGGCAGGATCGCGACATGAATGCCGTAGAAACGGGAGAGCGTGGCGCCCGTGACGTCGGAGCCTCCGCGCAGGACTCGCGAGAGAAGTGGTCCGATGATCGGGATCTGCGCCGGCACGTCGGTCCCGACGCGTGTGGCGAAGAAAGACAGCTCGTTCCAGGGCAGCAGGTAACCGGAGAATCCGAACCCGAGAGCCAGGAAGAGCAGCAGCGCGCCCGACATCCACGTCAGCTCCCTTGGTGCGCGGTACGCCTTCAGGAAGAAGACGGAGATCATGTGGAGCAGGACGACGCCGACGAAGAGGTTCGCGCCCCAGGAATGGATCGAGCGTATGAGCCACCCGAACGGCACCTCCGCCATGATGTACTGCACGCTCTCGAAGGCCTCGGAAGCGCTCGGGCGGTAGTAGAGAAGCAGGAGAATCCCTGTCGCCACCTGCACCGTGAAGAGAAAGAGCGCCATACCCCCCAGGTAATAGAAGAGCGTCCAGCGATGGAGCGGAACGTGCTTCTTCGAGGCGACTCGGGCAAGCGCCTCCCAGCCCAGGCGCTCGCGCAGCCAGGAGAGGATGCCTCTCGTCGGCTCAGACACGTCGGACAACGATCCGATCTCCTCGGACATTGACGTCGAGCTTGGTCAGGGGCCTCGGCGGCGGGCCCGAGACGTTGGCTCCGTTCAGGTCGTAGATGCCGTTGTGGCAGGCGCACCAGATGTCGGAGCGCTCGGGCCGGTACTGAACCGTGCAGGCCAGGTGAGTGCACGTCGCGGTCAGCGCTTTGAGCTCGCCGGACGGACTCCTCAAAAGCAGGAGCGCCTTCCCCGCGAACGGCACGATGCGCCCGGTGTTGGGAAGAATGTCGGAAGCCTTCACGTCGAGTTCCGCCTCGGACAGGGACGGCTCCGAAGAGACCGGCGGAACCAGGTATTTCAGGACGGGGTAGAGGAAGGAAAGGATCGAGGCGCCGAGGGTGGTCGCGAGAAATCGCGTGATCCAGCGTCGGCGCGAGGCGTCACCCGCGAGCGCGGCGGACGGGGTCTCCATCGATATCATCCCCTCCCGGTGCGGCAGAGAATCACATGCCGGCTTCCGGATCCCCTTGATGCGAACGAATCAGAGGGAGAAAGACAAACCCGGACCGGCAGCAGCGAGACTCAGTATGCCAGAACCTTCCGCGCCGCCTCCAGGACCTTCTCGGTGCTCGGCAGGATTGCGCGCTCGAGGATCCGGTTGAAGCCGACCGGCGTGAACGTCGAGCCGACGCGGCCGACAGGCGCATCGAGCCAGGGGAACGCGGCCTCCTGCACCTGCGAGGCGATCTCGCCTCCGAAGCCGCCGTGCACCTTGTCCTCGTGCGCGACGAGCAGGCGGTTCGTCTTCCGGACGGAGCGGACGACGGCGTCGAGGTCGAGGGGCACGAGCGAGCGCAGGTCGACGACCTCGACGCTTCGGCCGTCCTTCGCGAGCGCCTCCGCGGCCTCGAGCGCGAAGTGGACCGGCGTGCCGTAGGCGGCGATCGTCAGGTCCGTTCCCTCGCGCCGCAGGCGCGCCTTGCCAAACGGCACCCCGAACTCCGCCGGGACGTTTGCGCGCGCCATCGGGTTGTTGTAGAGGAATTTCGGCTCGAGGTAGAGCGTGACGCCGCGCGAGCGCATCGCCGTGCGGAGCAGGCCCGCGGCATCGTCGGCGAAGGCCGGCACGACGATGCGGATTCCCGGCAGCGTCGTCAGCCAGCCCTCGATGTTCTGCGAATGGTAGAGGCCGCCCCCGATGTATCCGCCGGACGCGATGCGGATCGTGACGTTGGGGACGTACTTCCCGCGCGTGCGCCAGGACTCATGGGAAAGCTCGATCATCTGCTCGGCGGCCGGCCAGAAATAGTCGGCGAATTCGGCGCCCTCGACGACCACGCGGATGTCGTCGGAGAGCCGCGAGAAACCGTCCGCGGTGCCCGTGATGAAGTCTTCGGCGATCGGGCCGTTGAAGACGCGGGCCGGCCCGAACTCCTGCTGCATGCCCTTGGTGACGTTGAAGACGCCGCCCTTGTCGCGGTACGCGACGTCCTGGCCCCAGATGTACGTGTGCGGGTTGCGGCGGAACTCTTCTTTCAGCGTCTGGTTGATCGCCTGCACGAGCGTGTGCGGATCGCCCGAGCCGTCGGGCAGGCCCTCGGGCCACTTCGGGGGCGCCCAGGGCTCCGGCGACACGAACTCGACGATGGATTCCGGCTTCGGGTCGGGCGCGGCCTTCGCGCGGTCGGCCGACTCCTCGTAGTTCGCGAGATTCTGGGCCTCGATCGCGGCGAGCTCGGCCTCCGTGACGCCGCTCTCGGCGACCGCCCGCCGGAATCGCGGCAGCGGGTCGGCGGCCTGCGCGGCCGCGAGCTCCTCCGGCGTGCGGTAGAGCTCCTGGCGGTCGGAGTTGGAGTGCGAGTGGATGCGCACGCAGACGGCGTGCACGATCGCGCAGCCGGCGCCCGAACGGACGAACGCGACCGCCTCGCGCATGGCGCGGAACGAGTCGAAGACGTCCAGGCCGTCGCAGAGGATGACCTTGACGTTCGCGATGCCGCGGAAGTTGTCGCTCGCGTATTCGTTGGCCGTCTGGTCGTGCTTCGGCACGGAGATCCCGTAGCCGTTGTCCTGGACGACGAACACGACGGGCAGCTTCTCGCGCGACGCGCCGTTGACCGCCTCGAAGAAGTAGCCCTCGGACGTCGAGGACTCGCCGACCGAACAGAAGACGAGCGCGTCCTTGCCGTAGGTCTTGATGGCGCGCGCGAGGCCGGCGGCATGCTGCGCGTGGTTCGAGACGCAGGAGGAAACGTTCTGAATGCCGATCTCGGGCTTTGCGAAGTGGTTCGACATGTGGCGGCCGCCCGAAGCGACGTCGGTCGCCTTGGACATGCCGTTCAACAGGATCTCTTCGGCCGTCAGCCCCGCCGCGACGCAGGTCGCGAGGTCCCGGTAATAGGGGAACAGGTAGTCCCGGCCCGGCCGGAACGTCATTCCCAGGGCGAGCTGGATCGCGTCGTGCCCGGCGCACGGGGCGTGATAGCTCCAGCCGAGACCCTGCTTGAGATAGTTGGGAGCCCGGTCATCGAGGACGCGGGCCAGATGCATCAGCGCGTACCACTTTTTGAGCTCTTCGCGGGAGACTCCCGCGGCGGTTGGCGCGACTTCGGTGGCGTCTTGTGGGGTCAAGGGCGTTGCACCTCCGGACACAAAGCTCCATTCTAACGGGATCGGGTCCCGGCGAATTCCTTCCTTTTCTTCGGCGGACGCCGACTTTACAATGACTTGCAATGCCCGAGTCCATCGCGACGTCGGCCGCGTCCGTCCGGGAGGAGACGCGGCGGCACGAGATGGTGGACCGCTTCGTGGCGCCCCGCGGCGTGACCGACGCGCGGGTCCTCGCGGCGATGCGGCAGGTTCCCCGGCATCTCTTCGTGCCGGAGCCTCTGCGGTCGAAGGCCTACGGCGACCACGGCCTGCCGATCGGCTTCGGCCAGACCATCTCGCAGCCTTACGTCGTGGGGTTGATGACGCAGCGCCTCCAGGTCGAGGCCGGGCACAAGGTTCTCGAGATCGGGAGCGGCTCGGGCTACCAGACCGCCGTCCTCTCGCGTCTCGCGCGCGCGGTGTACTCGCTCGAGCGCATTGACGAGCTCGCGCGCCGCGCCGCGCAGACGCTGCTCGCGATCGGCTGCCGCAACGCCTCGGTGAAGGCCTTCGACGGGACGTACGGATATCCGGCCGGCGCGCCCTTCGACCGCATCCTCGTGACCGCCGGGACCGACGAGGTGCCGGAGCCCCTTCTCGCGCAGCTCGCCATCGGCGGCCGGCTCGTTGCGCCGATCGGTCCGCCCGAGCGCCAGCGTCTGCGGGTCATCCGCCGGCGCAAGAGCGACTACGCGCAGGAGGACGGAGAGGCGGTCGTCTTCGTCCCGCTCGTGGGCAAGTTCGCGAGGCCGCGCGCGTGATCGCGCGGCGGCTGATCGTTTCCGGGCGGGTGCAGGGCGTCGGGTTTCGTTTCTTCGCGGAGCGGGCGGCGCGCGAGCTGGCCGTCGTCGGGTGGGTGCGCAATCTCCCGAACGGCGCCGTGGAATCGGTGGCGGAAGGGGAGGAGGACGCCATCGCGCGCTATGTCGCGCGCCTGCGGGAGGGCCCGCGGATGGGCCGCGTCACGGAGCTGCGCGTCGAGGAGATCGCGGTCTCGGGCTACCGCGATTTCGAGATCACCGCGTGACGAACCTCTCGTCCTTCATCCGCGACGTGCCGGATTTTCCGACGCCGGGGATCCTCTTCCGCGACATCACGCCGCTCCTCGCCTCCGGTGACGCGTTCGCCGAGGCCGTGCGCCAGATGGCGGCGCCGTACCGGGGGGCGCGCGCCGCCAAGGTCCTCGGCATCGAGGCCCGCGGCTTCATGTTTGGCGCCGCGGTCGCGCGCGAGCTCGCGATCGGATTCGTTCCCGCGCGAAAGTCCGGGAAGCTGCCGCGCGAGAGCGTCCGCGTTTCCTACGGGCTCGAGTACGGGAGCGACAGTCTCGAGGTCCACGCCGACGCGTTCGCGCCGGGAGAGCGAGTCCTCATCGTGGACGACGTGCTCGCGACCGGCGGCACGGCACGGGCGGCCTCGGAGCTCGTGGAACGCCTGCAGGCAGCGGTCGTGGGCCTCTCATTCCTCATCGAGCTCCCTCCGCTCCGCGGACGTGAGCAGCTGCTCGGGAGGCCGATCCACTCGGTCCTGATGCTAGAATAGCCGGACTCCGACTAAGGACGGTCCCCGACAAGATGGCCGGCGAGAAAATTCTCGTCGTCGACGACGACGACGACATTCTGTTGATCGTCCAGACGATTCTGGGCGGCGCTGGCTATTCCGCGCACAGTGCCCGCAACGGGCGCGAGGGAGTCGAAACGGCGCTCGAGCTCCGCCCGGATCTCATCCTCCTCGACGTCATGATGCCCGAGCTCTCCGGCTGGGAAGTCTGCACGACGTTGAAGAACGCGCCGGAGACCCGGTCCACGCCGATCGCGATGCTCACGGTCAAGAACGAGATCCGTGACCTCATCACCGGCATGCAGGCGGGCGCCGACGAGTACATCACCAAGCCCTTCACGCGCCGCAAGCTCCTCGAGACCGTGCAGAAGCTGCTGCGCGAGCGCGATGCCGCGCCCGCCGACTTCGTCACGTCCGAGAACGAGGACGTCCGCTTCAAGAACCTGCTCTTCGATCCGGTCACGCGCCTGCCGACCGTGCCGGTCATCATCGACGCGCTCCGCGACCGGCTCCTCGACAACCGCGACCTCGGCGTCCTCTTCGTGGACGTCGAGCAGTACAGCCACATCGAGGAGGCCTACGGCTGGGAGGTTTTCGACGGCCTGCTCCGCGACACGGGGCAGGCGCTGCGCCGCATGCTCGGTACCGTTTTCGCGACGGAAGACTTCGTCGCGGTCAACCGCGCGGGCGGCTCGGATTTCTACGTCTTCACGGGCCTCGAGCCGGGGCCCGACCCCGTCGTGCGGCTGCAGCGCAAGGCCCGGCAGGTCGAGGAGTCGCTGCGCGGGACGCTCGACGAGACGTTCGGCAGCCGCATTCACAAGCGGATCGGCGTCTTCGTCGGCCACGCGGTGATCCACTCGAACCCGCAGATGCGCGTCGAGCGGGTCGTATATCGGGCGCTCCGCGAGGCGATCAGCGTCGCCTCGACCAAGGAAGAGGAGCGCCAGGCGATCCTCCTCGAGACGTTCAAGGACATCCTCCGCCGCGGGACGATCCGGACCGTCTATCAGCCGATCTTCAGCCTCTCGTCGCTCGACCTCTTCGGGCACGAGGCGCTCTCGCGCGGCCCAAAAGACACGGCCTTCGAGAGCCCGGAGCTCCTCTTCTCCTTCGCCGGAGAGAACGAGACGATCTGGGAGCTCGAACAGCTCTGCATCGGCTCCTCGGCGGCGCGCTACCAGACGCACTCCGGGCCGCTCCTCTTCATCAACGTCGAGGCGGACTCGGTCACGGCGCTCGCCGCGCGCGGCGCGCAAGCTCTCCCGGCGCTCTTCGCGCTGCGCGACAAGGTGGTCCTCGAGGTCACGGAGAGGTCCGCGATCCGGGACGTGCCGGTCTTCCGCGACGCTCTGCGGGACCTGCGCCGGCAGGGATTCCGGATCGCGATCGACGACGCCGGCTCGGGGTACGCCTCGCTGCAGTCGATCGCCGAGCTTCGGCCGAACTTCCTCAAGGTCGCCAATACCCTCGTGACCGGCCTGCACACCGACACGATCAAGCGCGATGTCGTCGAGATGCTCGTGAACCTGGCGAAGCGCATCGAGGCGGTCTGCGTCGCCGAGGGCATCGAGACGCCGCAGGATCTCGAGGAATGCCGCCGCCTCGGTATCCCGTACGGGCAGGGCTTCTACCTGGCGGTGCCGGAGGAAGTCCCCGCGGCCAAGCCGGCGCGGCGCGTCCCGCCGGCCGTTTCGGTCCCGGACGACGCCGAACGCTAGCCGCTCGCTCCGACGGCTAGCTCCCGATCCGCCGGAAGACGATGCCGCGCATGCCCTCGACGTCCAACCGGAAACCGGTCGCCCTTCCGGAGCCGTCCTTCGAGAAAGTCACATTGGCGCCGTCGAGCGTGAACGAATCCTTGACCGTCGGTCGCCAGGGAGCGTCCTCGAACTCGCGGTGGCGGATCCACAGGCCGCCATCCGCGACGAAGAATCGGAAGATCGCCGGCACCTCGTCGCTCGTGTAGCTCCCCGCGAGCGCCGCGAGGTCCTTCGCGGTAGGCGTCCACGTGGCGATCGGCTCGAAGCGCTGCGTCGCGTCGTCTTCGGGCCAGCTGGCGGTGAAGCCCGAGCGGCCGCTCGCCGCCGACGCCGGCTTATCGAACCGGACCTGGAGGCTGCCTCCGCTCCGAGGGACGAAGAGGTCGGGCGCCACCGCGTCGAGACGGATCCGGGAGCCGCCCGTGGATGCAACGAGCCCGCCGTTGACGACCGAGAAGAACCAGACTTCGCCCGTCTTCGGGTCGCGGTAGGCGCCGGCGAGGCGCTCGAGATCGGCGGGGGAGATGGCAATCGGCGTCTTCGCCGCCGCTTCGGCCGGCTTCGTCATCCGATCCGCCAGATAGATGTCCGCGATCTGCCGCATCCTCTGCATCCGATCGATGCCGGAGTGATTGCAGAGGCACGCGACCGAGAACTTCTGTTCCGGAAACCGGTAGAGGAGCGCGCGATACCCGGCCCAGGAGCCCGTGTGGCCCACGGTCCGCAGGCCCCGATAGGACCCGACGCGCTGGCCCGAGGCGTAGTCGATCGGCTTGCCGTTGTTGAGGACGCCCGTCTCCTCCATCTGCGCCACGATGCGCTTGTCGCCGACGACGGGATCGTCGAAGTTGCGGTTCCAGAGAAAGAGGTCCTCGATGGACGTGTTGACGCCGCCGTCTCCGTTCTGCTCGAAGTCGGACATGTCGATGGAAAACCCACCCCCGTCGGTCGGGTTGTAGCCGGTCGAGCGGTTCGCGATGATGCGGCCGTGGTCGTCGTTGTACTGCGTGTGCGTCATGCCGAGGGGGCCGAAGATCCGTTCCTGAGCGAAGTCGCGCAGGCTCTTCCCGCTCGCGCGCTTCACGACCCAGCTCAGAAGGAAGTAGCCGGTGTTGCTGTATTCATAGCGCTCGCCGGGAGCGAAGAGCGGCGCCTTCTGGCGCGTCAACGTGTCGAGCGCCTCCCGGGCCGTGGTCAGGTCCTCCGAGCCGTGGCCCTCGAGCTCGAGCAGCTCGATGTAGTCGCGGAGCCCTCCGGTATGGTGGAGCAGGTGGCGGATCGTGACCGGCTTGCCGAAGTCGGGCAGCTCCGGCACGTACTTGCGGACGTCGTCGTCGATCGACAACTTGCCGTCGCGCGCGAGGAGGTAGATCGAGAAGGCGGTGAACTGTTTGCCGAGCGAGCCGATGTCGTAGACCGTGTGCGGCGTGTTGGCGACGCCGAGCTCGAGGTTCGCCATGCCGTAACCCTTCGCGTAGGCGATGCGGCCGTCCTGGAAGATGCCGAGCGCGCATCCCGGAGTGTCGCTGCGGTCCGCCTCGACGAAGAGCGCGTCGACCCGGGATTCTTTGGTGGGCGGCGCGGCCGCGTCGGCGGCGAAGCCGAGACGGGCGGCGAGAAGGCAGGCAGCGGCCAGGACGATCGAAGAGCGAGCTCTGAGCATCGATACCTCCGGCCGGGACTCTACACGGTGCTCCGCAGACCGCTTTCAGCGGGCGACGACCGAGCTGCGGTGGATCGCAATCACCTTTCCGTCGCGCGTAAGCTTGACCTCCGTCGTCACGCGAGCCGTCGCAGAATCGACCGAGACCGCTAGCTCCGATAGCAGGTCGCCGTCCTTGCTCTGAGCGATGACGGGCTCGCCGCTCCGGAGCTCGACTCGGGGGGCGAAGACGAGGGTCCCGTCCTCGAGGTTCGTCACGGTGACCGTGCACAGGAATACGTCGGACTGGCTCGTCGAGGAGACGTCGACGTCCATCGCGTAGCCGTTCGGTTCGGAAGCGAGCGCGGGAATCGCCAGCAGAAGCGCAAGGAGCACGAAGGCGATGCGTCTCATGATCCCTCCTCTTCCAAGAGGGTACTCCCGTCGAGAGGTGTATTCCGGCCGGGAGTTAAGCTAGCCGAGCAGGGGCCGTAGCTCAGGCGGATAGAGCAAGAGTTTCCTAAACTCTAGGTCGGCGGTTCGAGTCCGCCCGGCCCCACCAGCTTCGCGACCTCTTTTGCGGGACCTTGAGCGACCGCCGGAACGCCGCGTCCATCAGGCGGTCGGGAAGCAGGGCCTTCAGCGGGATCAGGAGCTTCGACATGCTCGTGATGCGGTAGCGCGCCTTCGGCCGCCGGCTCTCGATCGCCTTCGCCACGACGCGCGCGACGACCTCGGGTTCGACCTTCCCCGCGGCGAACGCGCCCTTCATGGCCGCCTCGATGTCGCCGTAGTACGGCGCGTAGGGCCCGGGCCGCTTCAGGATGTCCGCGACCTCGGCGATCGCGCGATCGTCGAACCGCGTGTCCACGGGCCCCGGCTCGACGACGACGACGCGGATCCCGAAGGGGGAGAGCTCGACCCGCAGCGAGTCCGAGATCGACTCGAGCGCGTGCTTGGCCGAGCAGTACGGCGCGGCGAACGGGACCGTCACTTTGCCTCCGACCGAGGACATGTTGACGATCGTGCCGCCTCCCGCCGCCCGCAGCGCCGGGAGCGCCGCGCGGATGGTCTCGATCGCGCCGAAGACGGCCACGTCGTACTGCTCGCGCCACCGCGCTGCCGAGACGTCCTCGGTGGCGCCGTACTGCGCATAGCCGGCGTTGTTGACGAGCGCGTCCAATCGGCCCTCGAGGCCGAGGATCTCCGCGACGGCCCGCGCCGCGGCCCCGAGCTCGGTCACGTCGAGGCGGATCGCCCGCATGCCGGTCTCGCCGGCGAGCGTCTCCGGCCGTCGCGCGGAGGCGAAAACGCGGTGGCCGCGCCGGGCCGCCTCCCGCGCCACGGCCAGGCCGATGCCGCTCGACGCCCCCGTGACCAGAATGACTTGCGAACGGTTCACTGGCCGGCGATGTTATCGCCGGAAGGGTCCGGACCCCCCGGACCGGGGCGTAAACTTCGAGGCGGCCCGTTCGTCTAATCCATGTGCAAGCTGCCGCAATGATCCCGCACCGAACCGACCCGGACGTCGTCGACGAGGGGAAGCTGCTCGCCGAAGTGCGCGCGGGAAGGCTCGAGAGCTTCGAACATTTCGTTCGCAAGTATCAGTGCAAGATCACGCGTGTGGCGTACCGGATGCTGCGCGATCTCGGCGAGGCCGACTGCGCCGCGCAGGAGAGTTTCCTGCGCGCGTACCAGAACCTGGGCGACTTCCGCGAGGGCTCGAGCTTCGAAACCTGGCTCACCCGCATCTGTATCAACTGGTGCAAGGACCGCATGAAGCGCCGGCGCCTCGTCGTCTACTTTCATCAGGCGCCCGCGCAGTCGCCGGACGAGGAGGAATCGGGTCCACGGGACGTGGCGCCGCATCCCGATCCGTCGCCCGAGCGGCGGGCGGAGTCGCGGGAGATCCGCGAGCGGCTGCGCCAGGCGATGGGGGCGCTCTCGCAGCGCCAGCGGGCGATCTTCGAGCTGAAGCATTTCGAAGAGCTTTCGATCCCGGAGATCGCCGCCATCACCGGCGTGGACCCGGGGACCGTCAAGTCGCATCTCTTCCGGGCCGCCGCAAAGATCCGCGAGCGGCTGCGGGATTTCCGCGAGGGGGACTGAGGCCATGGAAACGCATCGCGCGACCCATCTGACCGACGAAGAGCTCTTCGGCCTCGCGCTGCCGCCGGCGGGCGAGCCGGAGGCGTTGCCGCCACACGTGCTGTCCTGCGGGCGCTGCGGCCGGGCGCTCCAGGAATGGAAGGCGGCGGTCATCGACGTCGGCGAGGAAGACGTCGCGCCGGTCAACGCCCGGTCGGCCGCCGAGTGGCGGGCAGCCGAGGACCGCACGCTCGAGAGCCTGCGCCACGTCACGCCGCGGCGAAGCCGGAAGCCGATCGTGTGGGCGGCGGCTCTCGCGGCGGCCGTGCTCGTGGCGATCCTGATCGCGCCGGGACGGCAGGCCCCGGTCGCAAAGGCGCCGGCGGCGGTCGCGGCGGCCGTCCCGTCGCACGCCTCGGAGATGTCGCCGCAGGACGCGGCCGACGACGCGCTCCTCCGGGACGTCGCGAAACTCTCGCGCGGCGACGACGCCGGCGCCTGGGGCGGGCTCGTTCCGGATCCGGCGGCGGTCGAGGAGGGCCGGCTGTGAGGCGCTTTCTCGCGGGCGCGCTGCTCGCTCTCGCCGCGGCCTCGATGGCGGCGCAGGCCGACATGCCCGAGGGCAAGTGGTGGAAGCGCCCCCGCATCGCGCACGAGATCGGCCTGACCGACGATCAGGCGAAGCGGATCGAGGACATCTTCGTCCGCGAGCGGCCGAAGCTCATCGACCTGAAGGCGAATCTCGAAAAGCGGCAGTTCGAACTTCAGACGGCGATGGAGAACAACGCGCCGCGCCCGGACATCGAGAAGAAGCTCGACGCGGTCGAGAACGCGCGGAGGGATCTACAGAAGACCCGGGTCCTGATGCTCCTCGATATCAAGAACGAGCTCAAGCTCGAGCAATGGGAGAAGCTCCGCCAGATGCGGGAGGACGCGCGCGAACGGCGCGGCTCCAAGGGCGGCGCGCAGAAGGGCGCTTTCCGCTACCCGGCGAGGTAGGAGTCCGGCCGGCATACGATCGGTGCCGAATGGACGCGACGCGGCGCCGCCGGATCGAGGAGTACGTGCGCCCGATCGCCGTCGGGCTCGACGGCGTGACCTACTTCGGCGACGCGGAGCGCGTGGCGCGGGCGGCCGAGCGGATCGCCGGCGACGACCCGTCGATCGATCGCGACGTGGTCTATCTCCTCGCGATGTTCTCGGGCCAGGGCCGGTGGGTCTCCCGGCTCGGCCAGCGCAGCCGAACCGAGATCTTCCTGACATCGTCCGGCGTTCCGGCGCCGGCGATGCGGGCTTTGTTCCGTGGGCTGCCGCGCCTTGCTTCCGCGCCCCGGACGGGCGAGGAAGCGGTGGTGCACGACGCGCTGAAGCTCGAGGCACTCGGCGCGACGGGGATCGCGAGGCTCCTGCTCGAGGGGTACCGCGAACGCCAGGACTTCCTCGAGATGGCCGATGCAATCGAGAAGGCGGCGGGCGTGGAGCTCGCGACCGAGGCGGGCCGGCGTCTCGCCGAGCCGCGACGCGAGGCGATGCGGCGATTCGCGGAGCAGCTGCGAACCGAGCAGCGGGAACTGTCGGCTTCCCCCTCTCCCGGTGACCGAAGAGAGTCGGGGTGAGGGCCTGCCCTCCTATCGCAGCCCCTGCCCTCCGTCCACGTCGAGGATCTCTCCCGTAATGTAGGCGGGCCCCGCGCAGAGGAAGAGCACCGTCTTCGCGACGTCTTCGGGATCGCCGATCCGTTCGAGAAGTGTCGCCTTCGCCCATCGGTCGATCTGTTCCGGTGTCGTCCCCTCCGGCACGAGCACGGCTCCCGGCGCGATGCCGTTGACGAGGACTTCGGGCGCGAGCTCCACGGCGAGCGCGCGGACCAGCCCTTCGACCGCCGCCTTGGAAACCGAGTGCGCGAGATAGTTGCGCTGCGGATGCCGCGCCATGCGGTCGGCCATCAGGACGATCCGGCCGCGCCGCTGCCGGAGAGTCGGAGCGACTTCCCGTGCCAGCAGAAACGCCGCGCGCGCGTTGACGTTCATCGCGGAATCCCAGATCGTCTCGTCCGTGTCGGCGAGCGGCGCTCGATGAAAGTTCGCGGCCGAATGGATGAGCAGGTCGAGTCCTCCGAGCACGGAGACGCAATCGCGGATCACGGTCCGGCAGTCGGCCGGATTGGCCAGGTCCCCGCGGACCGTCGTGGCCTTGCGCCCCGCGCCGCGAATCTCCGCGGCCAGCTCCGTCGCCGGCCCCGCCGCCTCCCGAAAGTGAATCGCGAGGTCCGCGCCGGCATCGGACAAGGCGAGGGCGATCGTCTTGCCGACCCGGACGCCGGCCCCCGTGACGAGCGCGACTTTGCCGGCGAGGGGGAGCGGATTCATCGCTTGCGATCGTATCGCCGCCGAGCGAAACTGTCGGCGGAGAATCCCTCCGACGCGGAAATCCATTCAGATCGCGGCGCTCGCATTTGCCTCCGTCGTGGCATGGGCGGCGGCGCTTCCGGCCGAACCGCCTCTGACCGGCCGGGTGGTCGACGCGGCCGGCGATCCTCTCGCGGGTGCCGCCGTGAAGGCGTTCCCGTACCGCTCGCCGCAGGAGGCTCTGCTGGATCGGACGCTCGGCGTCGCGCCGGAGGTGGTCTCCGAGGCGAAGACCGCCGCCGACGGAACGTTCCGCGTCTCCGTACCCGCCGGGACCGTGGAGCTCTCGCTCCGGGTCTCCGCCGCCGGGAGACCGGCGGTCGAATTGGCCGGGCCGTTCGGCGCGGAGGACACGGAAGAGCCGATCGAGGTCGCGGTGCCGGACGGCCGCACCATCACCGGCCGCGTGACCGACGAATCGGGCGCGGCGGTGGCCGGCGCGCTCATCCGGGCGAGCGCGCCGCTCGACTTCCCGGAAGACAGCGCCGTGGCCGACGAGACCAAGAGCGGTCCGAACGGGACCTTCACGCTCGTTGCCGCGCCGAAGGGCGACGTGACGATGCGGGTGCTCGCGACGGGATTCGCGCCGGCGTCCGATCGGGGAGCCCATCCGGCAACGCGCATCTCGCTCACTCGCGGCGGTGCCGTCGAAGGCGTCGTACGCGACGCGAAGGGGCGGCCCGTCTCCGCCGCGATCGTTGCCTCGGCCGACGCGGCCGCCCGCACCGACGGCGACGGGAAATGGCGCCTTCCGGCGCTGCGCGAGGGGCTCGTCGCGCTCTCGGGCACCTCCGCGGAGGGAGATCGTGTCGCGCACAAGGACGGAATCCGCGTCCGAAAGGGCGCCGTCGTTCAGGTCGATCTCGTGCTCCAGCCGGAGACCGGAATCGCCGGCACGATCGTCGACGCGGCGACGAAGCGGCCGATCGCCCGCGCGCGGGTCGAGGCGCTCGATGATCCCTATCCGATGCCATCGAGCACCGCCGCGGGACGGGCCCGAACCGACTCTCGGGGCCGGTTCCGGCTCGTCGGCCTTGTCCGGCGCGAATACAAGGTGACCGCATGGCGCGCCGGGTATCTCGTCTCGGCGGTACCCGTCACGGCTGCCTCGCCGCCTTCGGGTCCCGTCCGCATCGCGCTTGCCCGGGGAGGAACGATCTCCGGCCGCGTCGTCGACGAGGCGGGTGCGGGACTGGCGGGCGTCCGGGTCCGGAG
>DATJZU010000154.1:0-10950 GCA_035498835.1 Thermoanaerobaculia bacterium | reverse complement strand
GCGGAGCAGCTATTCCCGCAACGCCGGGAGGATTCCCAGTCCACAGCCACACGGGCTGTAGCCCGCCTTAAGGAGAGGGCTGAAGGAGCTTCATCTTGACAGCTCGAGGGACGCGAATTATCCCGGCGCGGACGTGGTGGCGAGCCACGCTCCGCGATTCTATTGCCGGCAGATCGAGGGCGGCGAAAGCGCCGTCTCCGGCGCGATAGCAAACCGCAAGGCGAGAGGGGAACGGGCGGCGCTCGTGCTGTGCCGTCTGGTGTGCCGTCTCTGCCCGAGAAAAGGCGCCACGAGGGGGGGTCTAATCGACGAAAACAACACTCACCGAAGACGGCAAAAGAGGCCGTCTCTATTGAGTTTTCTAGCGATTCGCAGAAATGGTGGCGGTCTCTCCTGAAACCTGCGCGTCTACCAGTTCCGCCACTTTCGCGGGGATGCGAAGGATAACGACTGATGGCGGAGGGGTCAAGAAGAGCGCGCGAGGCTCGAAGCCTCGCTGTCGCTCGGGTTGACGTGCGAGGAGGCGGCCGGGGACGAGCCCCGTCCCTACGGGTCGCCAGGAATCGGGTGGAGAATCGCGCCGATGAGCACGCCGCCGCTCGTGACGGGACGCCTCGAGGACATCTTTCCGGCACTGACGGCGGATCAGATGGCGCGCATGACGCCCCACGGCAACCGGCGCCGGGTCGCGCGGGACGAGGTGCTCTTCTCGGCCGGCGGCGCGCCGGCCTCGATCTACCTCGTCGTCTCGGGATCGCTTCGCATCGAGCGGGGATCGGAGGGCTCGCCGCAGACGGTTTCGATCCTCGGGCCCGGCCAGTTCACCGGCGAGATCAACATGCTCGCCGGCCGTCGCGCGCTCGTGACGCTCCGGGCGATCGAGGACGGCGAGGTCATCGAGGTCCCGCGCGAGAATCTCCTCGGCCTCGTGCAGACTGACAGCGATCTCTCGGACGTCATCATGCGCGCCTTCTTGCTCCGCCGCGCCGAGCTCGTCGCGCAGGGCGTGAGCGACGTCGTGCTCGTCGCCTCCGACTATTGCTCGGCCACGCTCCGCATCAAGGAGTTCCTGACGCGCAACGGCCATCCCTACGCCTACGTGGATCTCGAGCGGGACGCGACCGCGCAGGAGCTCCTGGAACGCTTCGGCGTCGATCCGAAGGACGTGCCCGTTCTGATCTGCCGCGGCACGACGGTCCTCCGCAATCCGTCCAACGGCGAGATCGCCGACTGTCTCGGCTTCAACGAGGCCGTGGATCCGGCGCGCACGCGCGACGTCGTCGTGATCGGCGCGGGACCTTCGGGCCTCGCGGCGGCGGTCTATGCCGCGTCGGAGGGGCTCGACGTGCTCGTCGTCGAGACCGAAGCGCCCGGCGGCCAGGCCGGGGCCAGCTCGAAGATCGAGAATTATCTCGGGTTCCCGACCGGCATCTCGGGCCAGGAGCTCGCGGCGCGCGCGATCACGCAGGCGGAGAAGTTCGGCGCGGAGATGCTGGTGGCTCGCAGCGCAGCGCATCTCTCCTGCACGGCGCGGCCCTACCGGATCCGGACCGAGCGGGACGGGGAGATCGCTTCGCGGGCCGTCGTGATCGCGACGGGCGCGCGGTACCGCAAGCTCGAGGTCGAGAACCTGGCGCGCTTCGAAGGCGCCGGCGTCTATTACGGTGCGACGGCGGTCGAGGCGCCGCTCTGCCGCGGCGAGGAGATCGTCGTCGTCGGCGGCGGAAACTCGGCCGGCCAGGCGGCCGTCTTCCTCGCCAACAGCGCGAGCCGCGTGCATCTGGTCGTCCGAGGGCCGGGTCTTTCGGAGACGATGTCGCGGTACCTGATCCGTCGCATCGAGGACAACCCGGCGATCGTCTTGCATGCGAATACGGAGGTCGTCGCGCTCGAGGGAACGAACCGTCTCGAGCGGGTGAGCCTGCGGCACAAGCCGACCGGGGAGGTCACGACGCATCCGATCCGTCACGTCTTCACGATGGCGGGCGCGATGCCGAGCACGGCCTGGCTCGACGGGTGTCTCCTCGTCGACGACCACGGCTTCGTGAAGACCGGGCCGGATCTCCTGAAGGAAGATCTGGCGGCGGCGAAGTGGCCGCTCGCGCGCGCTCCGTATCTGCTCGAAACGAGCCGGCCGGGCGTCTTCGCGGTCGGCGACGTGCGGTCGGGCAGCGTGAAGCGGGTGGCGTCGGCGGTGGGGGAGGGATCGATCGCCGTCTCCTTCATCCATCGCTACCTGGCGGAGTAAGGCCGCGATCGTGGCCGCCTCCGACGTCTGGCTCGCCGCCGGGCTGCGCACGCCGTTCGTGCGCGTGGACGGGCCCTTCGCCGGGCGGGACGCGCTCGGGCTCTCGGTGCCGGTCGTCGAGGCGATGTCGAAGCGGGTGTCCGGGCCCGTGGATTTCGCGGTGTGGGGCTCGGTCGTCTTGAACCTCGGCTACAGCAACCTCGCCCGTGAGGTCTGGCTCGAGGCGGGGCTCGAGCCGCACGTGCCGAGCTACACGACGATCATGCAGTGCAGCACCAGCATGGTCGGCGTCTTCCAGGCGGCCGGCCTTCTCGGAAGGGGCGGCCGCGCGCTCGCGCTCGTCGGCGGCGTCGAGAGCATGAGCCGCGTGCAGATCGGCCTCGGGCAGAGCCTGTCGGACGGGATTCGCCGCGTCGGCCAGGCGAAGGGACTTCGGCGCAAGCTCGGGGCGGCGCTCGCGCTGCGGCCGAGGGATCTGCGGCTCGACATTCCCGACATCCGCAACCGCGCCACCGGCAAGAGCATGGGCGAGCACTGCGAGGAGATGGCGAGAGAGTGGGAGATCGGCCGCGAGGCGCAGGACGAGCTCGCGCTCGCGAGCCACGTCCGGACGGTCCGCGCGCAGGACGCCGGCTTCTTCGACGACCTGATTCTGCCGCTCGGCGGCGTCTCCGGCGATGCCTTCCCTCGCCGGGACACCTCGATCGAGAAGCTCGCGGCGTTGAAGCCCGCCTTCGACCGGAAGAGCGGCCAGGGGACGCTCACCGCCGGCAACAGCTCGCCGCTGACGGACGGCGCGGCCGGCCTCTGGGTCGCGACGGAAGCGGGTCTCGCGCGCCTGCCGCCGTCCGTCCCCCGCGTGCGCCTCGTGGACTTCGAGATGGCCGCGGTGGATCTCTTCCGCGAGGGACTGCTCATGGCGCCCGTGGCGGCGATCCCGCGGATTCTGGCGCGGCAGAACCTGCGCTACGCCGACGTCGCGCTCTGGGAGATCCACGAAGCGTTCGCCGCGCAGGTGCTCTGCAACATCGCAGGCCTGGAGAACCCGGACTACGTTCGCGCCAAGGCGGGCGTGCCCTTCACCTTCGGCTCGTTCCCGCGAAATCGCGTCAACCCCAACGGCGGAAGCGTCGCGATCGGGCATCCCTTCGGCGCGACCGGCGCACGGATTCTGAGCCAGACCGTCAAGGAGCTCGCCGCGATGCCGGCCGGCAGCCGCGCCATCGTCAGCATCTGCGCCGACGGCGGGGAGGGGACCGCCGCGCTGCTCGAAGCCTGATCCGGCCCACGCGACCCCCGAGGGCGTACCATGGAGACAACCAACAAGAGGAGGTCCCATGAGCATGCCCCGGCGGCTCCGCGCCTCGGTGTGGATGACCTTCGCGGTGGTCGCGGCGGCCGCGGCACAGCCCGCGGAGAGTTTCTATCGCGTGAACCCACCCGATTTCGTCCCGTACGCGAGTGTCGACAACTATCAAAACGTCGGCGCCTCGCTCAGCGGTTCCGACGCCGGGGACGTGTTCGTCGCGTCGGTGCACGCGCCTCCCGGAGCGCGGCTGACGTCCTTCGAGCTCGACGCCTGCGATACCGCCGCCGACGCGATGCAGATCCAGGCGTCGCTCTATCAATGCGATCGGTTCGGTCAGAACTGCGTCATCGTGAGCCAGCGAACCATCGCCGACAACGCAGGCTGTGCGGCGGCGACCGAGGACCTGACGCTCCAGCCGACGACCTACGTCAACGATTCGGCCCATCAGCTCTATGTCTATTTGCAGACCGCCTCGACTTTCATGTCGCTGCGCGGCGCCGTGATCGGCTACAAGCTCCAGATCAGCCCGGCCCCCGCGACCGCCACGTTCGGGGACGTGCCGACGAACTACATCTACTTCCGCGCGATCGAGGCGCTGACGGCCTCGGGCATCGCGCAGGGTTGCGGGAGCGGGAACTACTGCCCGGACCAGCCGGTCACGCGCGGCGAGCTCGCGAAGTTCCTCGCGAACGGCTTCGGATTGCACTGGCAATAGGCGGGCGGCGGAAGACGACCCCTCTCCCGGCGGCGGGAGAGGGTCGGGGGCGAGAGTCTTCTACCCGGGCTTCCTCGCCCTCACGTAGATTTCGGTATCCCCGCGCTCGCCGGAGGAGAGGCGCAGCTCCTCGACCGTGAATCCGGCGACTTCCACGATGTGTCGGACCTCGGGCTCGGTGTAGAAACGCACGCGGCCGGGGCTACGCTGCGTGACGGCCGCGCCGACCAGGAACGCACGCGTGTACTCGGGCGAAAGGAAGTTCGGAAACTGGACGAGGAGCATGCCGCCGGGCTTCAAGACCCGAAAGGCGTCGCGCAAGTAGGCGAACGCGTCCTCGCGCGCGAGATGCTGCAGCACGAGGTACGAGAAGACGAGGTCGAAGCGGTTCGCCTCGAAGGAACGCAGGAACTCGTCGTTCCCGATCTCGCGCAGCCGGACGCTGGCGAGCCCGGCCAGGCGCTCGCGCGCTCGCGCGATCATCTCGCCGCTGACGTCCACGGCGCACATTTCGCGGACGTGGGGCGCGAGGTATTTCTCGACGCGGCCGACCCCGCAGCCGATGTTCAGGACGGCCGCGTCCGGAGGCAGATAGCGCCGGATCTCCGCCGCGTCCGCCTCGCCGGAGCGCTCGAAGGACTCGGCCGTCGAGCCGGTCAGGATCGCGTCGTGCGCGTCGGCCCGCGCCGCATCGTTCCAGGCGCGCTTGTAGTCGAGCGACGCCGGCGAAGCCGCGGGCAAAGCTTTCTTTCCGAGGCGGCCGAAGAGTCCCACGGGGGCAGGTTAGCGCAAGTCCGGCGCCCGTCCTTCGGACTGCTATATCAACTCTGATATAGCGCGGGCGGTCGGCCGCCGGGGATAGACTGCGCCGCGTGATTCCGCGCGACTCCGAGATCCTCGATCGCCTCCGCCAGAAGGGCTCGCGCGTCCTCTCGTTCCGGGAGCTGGCGAAGGCCCTCCACGTCGGGGACGCGGAGGAGGACGCCTTCCGGGAGCGCCTCGAGGCGCTCGAGCGCAAGGGCGAGATCGCCCGGATCCGCGGCGAGAAGTACTCGGCCATCGAGTTCTCGAACCTCGTGGCGGGCCGGATCACGGTGCGGCCCGAAGGGTTCGGGTTCGTCCTCGTTCCGGACGGCGAGGACCTCTTCGTTCCGCGCTCGGGCATGCACGGCGCGATGGACGGCGACACCGTGTTGGCCCGCGAAGAGCGCTCGCGCGCGCGCGGCCGCGACACCGGGAAGACCTCGGGCACGGTGGTCAAGGTGCTCGACCGCGCCCGAGAGCGGGTCGTCGGCCGCTTCGAGTCCGAGGAGGGCAAGAAGGTCGTTCTCCCGTACAACCCGAAGATCGACGCCGTCGTGCGGATCGCGGACGGCAAGACGAAGGGCGCCCGCAAGGGCGAGATCGTCGACGCGCGGCTGACGGCGTTCCCCGACTCGCGGCGCGTGGCGCACGGCGTCGTCGAGGAGCGCCTGGGTTTCCTCGGCGAGCCCGGAGTGGACATCGAGATCGTGCTCCGGTCGCACAATCTGCCGCACCGGTTCCCGGAGCCGGTCGTGGCCGAATCGGAGGCGTTCCCGGAGGAGGTTCGGCCCGGCGACCTGCGCGGCCGGCGCGACTTCCGGGACCGGCGCATCGTCACGATCGACGGAGAGACCGCCAAGGACTTCGACGACGCGGTCGAGGTGGAGCGGACGCCGAACGGCTATCGCCTCGGGGTGCACATCGCCGACGTGTCGCACTACGTCGCGGAGGGGACGGGGCTCGACGACGAGGCGCGGTCCCGCGGCACGAGCGTCTACTTTCCGGGCCGCGTCCTGCCGATGCTGCCGGAGCGGCTCTCGAACGGGCTCTGCTCGCTCAACCCGCGCGTGGACCGCCTCGTCCTGTCGGCGATCCTCGACCTCGACAAGTCGGGCCGCGTCGTCCATTCGGAGTTCGCCCGCGGCGTGATCCGGAGCGGCCACCGCATGACCTACACCGAGGTCGCGCGCCTCGTCGGGTCGGCCGCCCCGCACGACGACGATCGCCAGAGATACGGCCCATACTTCGACGACTTCCGTCTCATGGCCGAGGTGGCGGCGCTGCTGCGCGCCCGCCGCGAGGCGCGCGGATCGATCGACTTCGACCTTCCGGATGCGGACGTCGTGCTGGACGACGAGGGGCTGGTCGTCGGCATCGTCCCGGAGTCGCGCAACGTGGCCCACAAGCTCATCGAGGAGTTCATGCTGGCGGCCAACGAGGCCGTCGCGAAACATCTGCTCTTCGCCAAGCAGCCGGCGATCTATCGTGTCCACGACCGTCCCGATCCGGACCGCCTGGTCGATCTCCGCGAAGTCCTCGAGGGCTTCGGCTACGAGCTGAAGGGCGATCTGGCCGAGGTGCCGCCGGCGGCCTTCCAGAAGATCCTCAACGCCATCGCCGGCCGGCCCGAGGAGCGCCTCCTGCGCGATCTGCTGCTCCGCGCGCAGCGCAAGGCGCTCTACAGCCCGGAGTGCCGCGGCCACTACGCCCTTGCGGCGCCCTACTACTGCCACTTCACCTCGCCGATCCGGCGCTATCCGGACCTGATCGTCCACCGGCAGCTCACGCGGCTCCTCGCCGAAGGCCGCCCGGTCGCCGCGAAGGACTTCGAAGCGGTCAACCAGCGGTTCGCCGAGATCGCCGCCTTTTCTTCCGAGCGCGAGCGGCGGGCCGAGGCCGCGGAGCGCGAAAGTCTCCTCTGGAAGAAGATCGTGTTCATGAAGGACAAGGTCGGCCGCGATTTCGACGCCTTCGTCACCGGTGTGGCATCCTTCGGAGTATTCGTGACGCTGAAAGACTACTTCGTCGAGGGACTGGTGCCGGTCTCGGGACTGGGAGACGATTTCTTCGTGTACGAGGAGAAGCAGCATCGCCTGCGCGGGCGCTCGGGAGGAAAGACGTATCGCCTCGGCGACACGCTGCAGGTGAAGCTCAAGGCGATCGACGAGGTCCGCCGGCGGCTCGATTTTCAGCTGGCGGCCGCTCCGGCGCCGGCGCGGTCCGCCGGATCGTTCGGACGGCGGCCGCGGAAGGTGGGACGATGAAACGCGCCGCTGCCGTTCTCCTGATGTCCGCGCTCGCGCTCGGCTGCCGCGAGAAGGGGAGGCCCGATCCCGACGTCCGCATGGCGATCTCGCATCAGCCGACGTCCGAGTCCGAGACCCCGGAGACCTCCGGCGAGAACCCCCATGCCGCCGGCCAGGGTCAGAACGCTCCGCGCGTGCCCGATCGCCTCGAGGTCCCGGACGCCGTCAAGCAGGCCTACTCCGGCGTTTCTCTCGTCTGGCGCGATGCGACGACCGGCAAGACCGGCGCGCTTTCGGTGCCGCTCGGCGGCTCGGCGGAGCTGCCGGGGTCGGGCCTGACCGTCGCGGCCGACGTCTTTCTGCCGGCGTTCACGATGTCGAACGAGGTCATCACGTCGTCCGGAATCGAGCCGGAGAATCCGGCCGCGCGGATCCGCGTCTCGGAGGGCGGCAAGGAGATCTTCTCGGGATGGATCTTCAAGCGTTTCCCGGACGTCCATCCCTTCACGCACCCGCGGTTCTCGCTGCGGCTCGACGGCGGCGTCCGCAAGACCTGAGGCCGTCGATGCCCGGGCGTCTCTTCCGCGTCGTGATCGCGGGCCGCCCCAACGTCGGCAAGTCGACGCTCTTCAACCGGCTCGTGAAGCGGCGCCGGTCGCTCGTGCACGACCTTCCCGGCATGACGCGCGACGTCGTCGAGGAACGGGTGACGCTGCCCGACGGCCGCGCGTTTCGCCTCTTCGACACCGGGGGATACGATCCTTCGGGGCACGACGAGATCCCGGCGGCCGTGCGCCGCAAGGCGCTCGAGGCGATCGCCGGGGCGGATCTCCTTCTCCTCGTCGTGGACGGCGCGGCGGGCCTCGCCCCGGGCGATCGTCAGGCGGCCGAAGCGGCGCGGCAATCGGGCGTCGAGACGGTCGTCGTCGCGAACAAGGTGGACCGCAAGGAAAGCGAGACGGGAGAGCTCGAGGCATGGGAGCTCGGGTTCCCGGAGGTTCTCGGTGTCTCGGCGGAGCACGGCATCGGCGTGGACGACGTGCTCGCCGCGGTGGCGTCGCGGATGCCGGCGGCGGGAGAAGAAGCGGCCGGCGAGGCGGCCGCCGAAGAGACGGCCGAGCCGCCCGAGATCGCGATCGCCGTCGTCGGGCGTCCCAACGTCGGCAAGTCCTCGATCGTCAATGCGATTCTCGGCTCCGAGCGATCCATCGTCTCCGAGGTCGCCGGAACGACGCGCGACGCCGTGGACACCCGCCTCGAGCTCCAGGGGCGGAAGCTGCGCCTCGTCGACACGGCGGGGATCCGCCGCAAGGGCCGAACGGAACAGGGCCCCGAGGTGCTGTCGGTCGTGCACGCGCGCCGGCGCATCGAGCAGTGCGACGTCGCGATCCTCGTCATGGACGCGGCGGAAGGGCCGACCGCGCAGGACGCGACCGTGGCTTCGTATGCCCACGACGCCGGAAAGGGGCTCGTGCTCGTCGCCAACAAGTGGGACCTCGCGACACGGCCCGGCAGGGAGGGCGGCGAGGTGTCCAAGGCGATCCTCGCCGAGATCGAGCGCCAGATCCCGTTCGCCCGGCACGCGCCGGTGCTCCTGGTGTCCGCGAAATCGGGGCGCGGCGTCGCGAAGGTGCTGGAGACGGCCGTCCGCGTCGCGGCGAACCGGCAGCGGCGCATCTCGACGGGGGAGCTGAACCGCGTCCTCGGCCGGGCGCTCCGGGACAAGGCGCCCCGGACGGCCTCCGGCAAGACGCTGCGCGTGCTCTACGTCGCCCAGACCGCGACCGATCCGCCGACCTTCGCGCTCGTCGGCAGCCGCGAGGAGCGCCTGCACTTCTCCGAGGAGCGGCGGATCGAGAACCTGCTGCGCGAGGCGGCCGATTTCTCCGGGGCGCCCATCCGGATCGAGGTTCGGCGGCGGACGGGGGAGGAGCGGGGAGAGAAGAAGCGTTCGAGGGGTACCAGGCCGCGTGCGGGCTTCACGAAGGCCCGTAAGTCGCGCTAGAGTTGGCCCGTGGCGAAAGCCGAGCCCGAGTCCCTCTACAAACCGGCCGAGGCGTGCAAGATGGCGGAGGTCGCGCCGTACGTCCTGCGCTACTGGGAGACCGAGTTCCCCGTGCTCGCGGAGAGCCGCGAGCGCGCCGGCGGGAAGTTCTACTCGGGCCGCGACGTCAAGATCATCGGCCGCATCCGCGAGCTGCTGTACGACGAGGGCTTCACGGTCGCCGGAGCGAAGAAGCGTCTCGAGTCCGAGATCGCCGAAGGACGATTCGACTCCGGTTTGGCGCCGGCGCCGCCGCCGTCCGACCAGAAGCGCGCGGCGAAGGTCGCGGCCGACGTCGAGCAGACGCCGCCTCTCTTCGTCTCCGATGGGCCGGCTCGGGCGGCGAAGGGCGGGACCGTCTCTGCGATGCCGCCGGTGAAGGCCGTGCCGGCTCCTCCTTCGAACGATTTCCCCGAGCGCAAGCGCGTCCTGAAGGAGCTCAAGGAGATCGCGAAGCTGCTCGACCGGCGGCCGAGGTAAGCCGTCCGCCCCCTTCCGAAGCTCGCTGTCCCGTTCGCCGCGGTGTTCGCATTTGCCGCGGCGGCGCCCGTTCTTCGCGGCCAGGACGCGGCGAGTCCGAGCGCCGCGCCGCGCTACGGGACGAAAGACCAGATTCTCGCGCACGTCGGCTACTCGGATTTTCGGCCGATCTTTTCGGCCTCGGCGTATGCGGGGAGCTTCAGCGTCTATTCGACCGGCGGCCTTCCTGGCACGTTCCATGCCGTCGCGCACGTGCCGTCGGGGGCGCTCGTGAGCTACGTCGAGCTCGACTACTGCGATTCGAACCCGAGCCCGGCTCTGGGAGTCGTCCTCAACCTGCGAAGCTGCACCTACAACGGCCAGACCTGCTCGCTGCTCGAAGCGCTGAGCTCGAAATCGGGCATCTCCGGCTGCTTCTACGTCGGAGCCGACCTGACGTCGAAGAACTACACGATGGACAACGCGGCGCAGGAGCTCGTCCTCGAGGCGGTGACGCTGGCGGGAGACGCGACGACCCAGCTGACCGGCGCCTACATCGGGTACAAGCTCCAGATGTCGCCGGCGCCGGCGACGCCGACTTTCGGCGACGTGCCGGCCGATTACCCGTACTTTCGGGCGATCGAGGCGCTGGTCGCCTCGGGGATCACTGGCGGCTGCGGGAATGGCAACTTCTGCCCGAACCAGAACGTGACGCGCGGCGAGATGGCGGCGTTTCTCGCGCGTGCGCTGGGACTGCACTTCCCGAACTGACGCCGCGCGTTTGACAGCGCCGTCGCGCCCTGCTCAAATGCGCCCTCCGGTCGGGACGTGGCGCAGTCTGGTAGCGTACCTGAATGGGGTTCAGGGGGTCCCGGGTTCGAATCCCGGCGTCCCGACCAAAATCCCCGCGTGAACACAGTCGATTCTTCACCGCGTGACGGCCGGGCTTTTTGACCGGCGCCGGGCGGAGGCCGAAGCGTGAAGTGTCCGCATTGTCTCAAGCCCTTCATCTTGCTCGGGCGCCTTCTCTCGGGGCGGCCGAGGCCCATGAACCGACCACCTGTCCGCGAATTGAATTTATCTGCCTTTCACATTCAGGGCATATAGGAGGATGTGCGCCCGTCG
>DATJZU010000153.1:0-14855 GCA_035498835.1 Thermoanaerobaculia bacterium | reverse complement strand
TGGAGACCGTCAGGTCGCTGCCGATGACGCGGAAGCACACCTGGTTGACCACCTCCGGTATCACCGGGTTGACCTTGCCCGGCATGATCGAAGAGCCCGGCTGCTTGGCCGGCAGGTTGATTTCGCGAAGCCCTGTCCGCGGTCCGGACGAGAGCAGCCGCAGGTCGTTGCAGACCTTCGACAGCTTGATCGCGAGGCTCTTCATGCACGAGGAGTAGAGGACGTACGACTGCGTGTCCTGCGTCGCCTCGATCAAGTTCTCGGCGAGATGGATCGGAAGGCCCGTGATCTTCGCGAGGTGCTCCGTGCACTTCTCGGCGTAGCCCTTCGGCGCGTTCAGGCCCGTCCCGATCGCCGTCGCGCCCATGTTGATCTCGCACAGGACGTTCTGGATCCTCTCGAGCGCGAGGACCTCGCCTTCGAGCGTCACCGCGAACGCCTCGAACTCCTGGCCGAGCGTCATCGGAACGGCGTCCTGGAGCTGCGTGCGGCCCATCTTCAGGAGCGGGGCGAATTCCTTCCCCTTCTTGCGGAACGACGCGATGAGCTTCTTCATGGCCGCGACGAGCTCGACGTTGCCGAGCGCCATTCCGACGTGGAGCGCCGTCGGATACGCGTCGTTCGTGGACTGCGAGCGATTCACGTGGTCGTGCGAGTCGCAGTACTTGTACTCGCCCTTCTTGTGTCCCATGAGCTCGAGCGCCCGGTTGGCGATGACCTCGTTCGCGTTCATGTTGGTCGAGGTGCCCGCGCCGCCCTGGAGCACGTCGAGGCGGAACTCGTCGTGCAGCTTTCCGTCGATGAGCTCTTTGCAGGCGCCCTCGATCCCCTTGAGGATCTCCTTGGAGAACTGCTTGCAGTCGTAGTTGGCGCGCGCCGCCGCCATCTTCACCATGGCGAACGCCTTGATGACGTTCGGATAGAGCCGCAGCTCGACGCCCGAGATGTGAAAGTTCTCGAGTGCGCGCGCGGTCTGGACGCCGTAGTAGGCCTCGGCGGGAACGGGGAGATCTCCCAGCAGATCGTGCTCGATTCGGGTTTTGGCGATGTTGTTCATGATTTCTTCTCCAGGTGAATGTCGAAGTTGAACCGGGCCGAAAACTGGATGCGGTAGTCGGGCACCTTGAAGCCGTCGGAGAAGTTCTCGCGGTGGCCCCACTGAAACTCGAGCCCCGCCATGACGTTCTTGACGGGGTAATAGAGCAGGTTGGTGAGCGCGTACTGCCCCGTCTTGTACGCGTCGGGAGCCTGCCCGTCGCTGTTCGTGATGTGGACGTAGGAGTAACCGAGCGCGCTCGAGAAGCGTTCGCTCCAGTTGAAGTCGTAGAAGCCGACGATGCCGAGGACCGGAAGCGCCTTCCCGAGGAGCGGCCGGTGCGGGTCTCCCGCGTTCGTTTCGACGCCGATGTCCACGGGCGCGTCGTTCATGTAGTTCTCGATGCCCTCGCCGTAGACGACGGACGCCCGGACCGTGCCCTTCATCGGCGTCTTGATGTTGGTGGAGAGATTCACGCCCCACCCGTTGGCGTGCCCCGAGAGATCGACCTCGTCGGGCACCGTGTCTTTCCAGGCGATGTAGCGATAGATCGCCGCGATCTGGACGTGGCCCCAGTCGCCGCTGCGCTTGTAGTGCAGCGAGAAATCGGGCGCTGGGAAGTGCGCCTTTACGTTCTGCAACGCGATCTTGTCGCCATACGGCCCCTGGTCGGCGCTCGCTCCCGGCCGCTCGAGCGCGAAGAAGAGCTCGTTCTCGCCCTGCATCGGCATCCACCGCACCTGGACGTTGCGGAAGAACACCATGCCGTTGGGGCCCCAGTACTCGATCGAGTTCGGGAAGACGTCGGGATCCATGAACGGGCTCCACGTCTGCCCGGCCCCGAACTGCCCGATCTCGCCCCAGGCGTGGCGCAACCGGAAGGTCGTCTGGCCGGCGTCCACGCCGGTGCCGAAGAGCTCGAACTCGAAGATCGTCTTGATCTCGCCGAGGCTCGTCGGCAGCCATCCTTTGACTCCGAGGCGGCTCTGCCGCACGCCGGCGTAAAAGTTGCCGTCGGCGCCGAACTGATCCGCGTAGGACGGAAGCTTCGTCGGCCGCAGGACGTCGAACCAGTTCGGATCGACCTGCTTGAAGTCGTATCCCATGTCCAGCATCGCGAAGCCGTAGATGTCCATCCGGGGTTTGGGCTCCGGAACCCCCGCCTCGGGGCCTGCCGTGTCGGCGGCGTCCGTCACAACCGCCCCGGTGGATTCGGAGTCGTCGCCACTGGCCCGCGCGCTTACGGCCGAGCCGCCGAAGAGCGCCAGAACGGCCGCCAGACACGCCGCCGCCCGCCACAATCTCGCTGCGGTTTCTCTTTTCATATTGGTTTCCCTCCGACGTTCTTCTTGCCGTTACTCTTCCGGGCAATCGCCTCATCGATCTTGCCGAGCAGCGTGTCGGCGTCCACAGGCTTGCGGAGATAAGCGAACGCACCGCCCTTCATCGCGCGAGCCTCCGACTCGGGCGAGTCGTGGCCGGTGATAGCGATGACTGGGATTACGAAATCGGCACGGGCGAGCCACGCCTGCACCTGGAAGCCGTCGACCTTCGGCATGTGGAGATCGAGCACGACGCAGTCGGGCCGATGGTCCGAGAGCGTCTCGAGGAACTCGTCTCCGGAAGGGAACGTCTCGGCATCGAGACCCGCCGCACGGAGCAGGCGCCCGAGCGCTCGCCGCACGCCCTCCTCGTCGTCGACCACTGCGATCAGGGAGCCGGAGCGAGCCACGATCGCACGCTATGGCGCACGGGAGGGCCGGGCAATCAGACCCTGGTCCATGGGACTTTGGTCCCATGCCGCAGCGGCGAGACGCCCGGAGATTACGGGCGGCGAAGGGCGGCGCGATCCGCCATGCGGACGAGCTCCGCGACGGAGGACGCGGCCATCTTCTCCATCACGCGGCCGCGGTGAACCTTGACGGTCTTTTCCGAGATTCCGAGATCGCTCGCGATCTGCTTGTTGAGCCGGCCGGCGACGACGCCCTCCATCACTTCGCGCTCCCGCGGAGTGAGCGCCGCGAGCCTCTTCTGGATCTCGGTTCGCTCGCGGCGCGACTCGCGGCCGGCCCGGTCCACCTCGAGCGCGCGGCGGACCGCGTCGAGCAGCACCTCGTCGTCGACGGGCTTGGTGAGAAAGTCCTTGGCTCCGCCTTTCATCGCCTGGACGCTCTTGGGGACGTCGCCGTGTCCGGTCAGGAAGATCACGGGCAGCTCGCTTCCGCGGGACGTCAGCTCGCGCTGGAGCGTCAGGCCGTCGAGCCCCGGCATGGTGACGTCCAGAATCGCGCAGCCGGCGGGTTCGGCACCGAGAGTACGGAGGAACTCCTGCGGCGACTCGAAAGCGATCGGCTCGAGCCCCGCCGAGCGGAGCAGACGCGCGAGGCTCTTTCGAACGCCGGGATCGTCGTCCACGACGAAGACCCGCTCGCCGGAAAAGCTCATGCTCACGGCGCGCCCGCGGCGGGAAGCTCGAAATGAAAGGTCGCGCCGCGGTCGGGATTGTTCGTGGCCCACAGGCGGCCGCCGTGGGCCGTGATGATCGTCCGGCAAACCGTCAAGCCGAGACCCAACCCCTGACTCTTCGTCGTCACAAAGGGCTCGAAGACGCGCTCGATCTCTTCCGCCGGCAGACCCGCGCCCCGGTCGGCCAGGGAAACGTGCACGAAGCCGTCGGAGAGGTCGACCCGCAGGAGGAGCCTTCGCTCTTGCGGCTCGGCGCCCGCCACGGCATCGCACGCGTTGGTCAGGAGATTCAGGAGGACCTGCTGAATCTGGACCCGATCCGCCAGGACCTGCGGAAGGTCTCCCGCCAGCTCCGTCTTCAGGGAGATCCCACGATCGACAAAGTCCGTGCGCATCAACTTCAGGACGTCCGCCGAGGCCTCGGCCAGGTCCAGTCTCTGCAGGTCGACCTCGCCTTTCTTCAGCAGCCCGCGCAGACGCCGGATGATCTCTCCGGCGAGCTTGTCTTCATCGACGATGTCCTGGAGGATCTCCCGAAGCTCTCCGAGATTTCCGCCGTTCTGCGACAAGAAGCGCTGCGCCGCCTGTGCGTTGCTCAGGATCGCGGTCAGGGGCTGGTTGAGCTCGTGAGCGATCGAACCGGAGAGCTCGCCGACGATCGCCACTCGGGAGAGGTGCGCGAACTCGGCCTCTCGCCGCTGCGCCTCGATCTCGGCGAGCCTGCGTTTGGTGGCGTCGATGGATACGCCGTGCACCCGAGTCACCCGTCCCGACTCGTCCCGCTCGACGGCGCCGAGGGAGACGATCCAGCGGATCTCTCCGTCCGGGCGAAGCACGCGGTAATCTCTGTTGAACTCGCCGCCGCTGCCGAGGGATTCCCGAACGGCGTGACGGAATTCCTCCCGATCGTCGGGGTGAACGGACTCGAGGAACCGCTCGAAATCGATTCGCTCGACGGCGCCGAATCCGCGGACCTCCTTCGCCCGATCGTTCATCCAGAAATCGCCGGAGGCGACGTCCCAGGACCAGTAGCCGAGATTCGCCGCCCGCGCCGCGAGCGCGGCCTGCAGCTCGCGCTCTCGGAGGGCCTCCTCGCTCATACCGAGCCGACGCGACAGATCGATCGCCCGAAGAACGTCGGAGGTCAGCTCGTAGGACATCGCGAGAAGGACCGCGAAGAAGGGGATGCTGACCATGTAGGGAGTCGAGAGAACGCCGCGATGGATGAGCGCCGAGCTCAGGGAACCGAAGAGAACGCAGAGAGCGGCGCCGCCGCCGACGAAGATCGCCTTCCGCCGAT
Source organism: Thermoanaerobaculia bacterium (assembly GCA_035498835.1). Lineage (GTDB taxonomy): Bacteria > Acidobacteriota > Thermoanaerobaculia > UBA5066 > Gp7-AA6 > DATBFU01. The sequence continues at coordinate 10,053 of DATJZU010000153.1, read as the reverse complement.
CGCCGCGCCGCCAGACCGTGCGGGTCGCGTCCGCTAGGAAGGCCAGGAACACGAGAGAGCTCAACTCGCCGAGCCTCGTCCATCCACTCGTCGTTCCTTCCGCGACCGATACCATCTGCCCGAGAAAGGGCACGTGGCGAAGGCTCGTGATCTCCGTGTAGTTGAGGTTCGGGCTCCGAAGAAAGTTGACCACGAGAGAAGCGGCGCCCCGGACCGCGATCACCGCCGCCGCGAGCCAGGGACTGCCGGCGTTCAGCTCGGACCGCACGAAGAGAATGAGCGAGGCGACGAAGGCGAAGATCGGCACATGCGTCCATCGGACGAGCGTGCCATAGCGAGCGGGTGTATCGGCGTCCATCAACGCGAGCTCGAAAGCGGCGATCGTCGCACACGCCGCGGCCGAAATCGCGAACCACAGGTAGGAGGCGCGGGGCTGTCGGATTCCAATCAAGAGGTGGATCCCCGACAGCGTCAGGCACGCCGACGCGACAAACAGCCAGACCACCGTGACCCAGTTCATGTGTTCGATATGGCCAATCTCGAGGCCTCCATGCTAAGTCAGCCGGAGGCCGCGGGTGGGACCTTGGTCTCATTGGAGCTTTCGAGGCCCCGGGCTAGTACTCTTACCCAATCTAACGAGAACATGAATACGATCGGCAGGGAGCTCCGTCACAACCCTCTGTACTGGCTCCTGGTCTTCGTGCCCGTGGTCGGGGTTGCCAACAGCGTCAAGCCCGAAGCGCATACCGCGCTCTTCCTGCTTTCGATCCTCGCCATCGTTCCGCTGGCCGCGCTCCTGAGCCGCGCGACCGAGAGCGTCGCCGCGAAGACAGGAGACGCCATCGGCGGGCTCTTGAACGCGACCCTCGGCAACCTGACCGAACTCGTCATCGCCATCACGGCCCTGCGCGCCGGGATGCTCGACCTCGTGAAGGCGTCGCTGATCGGGGCCGTCGTGACCAACTCTCTCTTCATGCTCGGCGGCGCGTTCCTGCTCGGCGGGCTCAAACATCACAAGCAAGAGTTCAATCCGGCCAACGCGCGCACGCAGGCCGGAATGCTGCTGCTCGCTACGATCGCCCTCGTCGTGCCGTCCGCAGTCGCCCGCGTGGACCAGTTGAACGTCACCTCCGTCATGCTCCCGCTTTCCCTCGGGATCGCCTGTATCCTGCTTGCGACCTATGCGTTGAGCCTGCTCTTCTCCCTCAAGACGCATCGCGACGTCTTCGCGGGCGTCGGCGGCGACGGCGACCAGCATGAAGAGAAGCCGTGGCCCCTTTCATTCGCCCTCGGCGCGCTCGCGATCGCGACCCTCGGCATCGCCTACGTCAGTGAGATCTTCGTGGAGTCGGTTCAGCAGGCGGCCGTCACCCTCGGGATGTCGAAGGCGTTCGTGGGGTTCATCGTCGTGGCGCTCGTCGGCGCCGCGGCCGAGATGGCCACCGCCTTCTCCGCGGCCCGCAAGAACCGGCTGGATCTCTCCGTCGGCGTCGCGATGGGCAGCTCCGCCCAGATCGCCCTCTTCGTGGCTCCTGCTCTCCTGATCCTGAGCTACTTCGTGGCCCCGACTCCCATGGACTTGAACTTCGGCGGCGGCCAGGTGCTGGTCGTCCTGCTCACGACCCTGACGGTTTCCTTCGTGGTCGCGGGCGGCCGCGCGGCGTGGTACTCGGGGATTCAGCTTCTCGCCGTGTACGCCATCTTCGCCGTGACGGCCTACCTGATTCCGGGCTGACGAAGGCCTGTATCCGATGACCTCCGACAACCGTCAGACCCGGGCCGGGAAGGCCGGACACCAGCGGGCCCTCGATCCCACCGAACGCTTCTCGGAGATCCTGTTCGGTCTGATCATGGTCCTGACGTTCACGGGCTCTCTCTCCGCCGCGGAGAGCGGCCGTAACGCCGTCCGGACGATGTTGATCGGCGCGCTCGGCTGCAACCTCGCGTGGGGCATCATCGACGCGATCTTCTATCTCATGAACACGCTCAGCCAGAGGGGGCACGGGATCGTCGTCCTGCGGAGTCTGCGCAAGACCTCCGACCCGGCGAAAGCGCATGCCCTGATCGCGGACGAGCTGCCGCCGGTTCTCGTTTCGGTCCTGCGCCCGGGGGACCTGGAGACGCTGCGTGAGCGCCTGGCCACGCTGCCGGAACCGCCGAAGCGTGTCTTCTTCCTCCGCGAGGACTTCCGCGGTGCGGCAGCGGTATTTCTCCTCGTCTTTCTGTCGACCTTCCCGGTGACGATCCCCTTCCTGCTGATGAGCGACGCGATGCTGGCGCTGCGCATCTCCAACCTCATCGCGGTCGTCCTGCTCTTTCTGGGCGGCTACAGCCTGGCGAAACATTCCGGTGGTCACCCCTGGCGGCTCGGCTTCGCCATGGTCGGCATCGGCGTCGCGCTGGTCGGCCTGACGATCGCCCTCGGAGGATGAAGGCGCGGGGCCGTCTCGTCGTTGCCTCGCTCGTCGCCCTTTGTTCGGCGGCGACGGTCTTCGCGCAGGAGACGGCGGCGCCTCCGACGGGCGGCGAAAAGGAGGCCGGGTGGGAGTTCAACGCCAGCGTCTATGGATACTTTCCTCCGGACGACCGGCATTACGCCCAGCCGACCGTGATCGCCGACCACGGAGCGCTCCACCTGGAGGGCCGCTACAACTACGAATCGTTCAAGACGGGCTCGGCCTGGGTCGGTTGGAACTTCGGCCTCGGCGAGGAGGACAAGTTCCGGCTCGACGCGACGCTCATGGCGGGGGGCGTCTTCGGCGACACACATGGCGTCGCCCCCGGCCTCGAGTTGACGGCCACCTACGGCCGCTTCGAGCTCTACAGCGAAAGCGAGTACGTCATCGACGTCGACGACTCCGCCAACAACTTCTTCTACAACTGGGCGCAGCTCGGCTACTCCCCTCTCGACTGGTTGACCGTCGGGCTTTCCTCGCAGCGGACCCGCGCCTATCACGCGGCGCTCGACGTGCAGCGAGGATTCTTCGTCGGCTTTACTTACAAGAGCGTGAAGCTCACGACCTACGTGTTCAACCCGGGTTGGGAGACGCCGACCGTGGTCTCGTCGCTCGCCGTCAGCTTCTAGGGCTGGGCTCGCCAGCCGCCTGGAACTCGGGGGCGCTCGGGTCCAACGCCGCGATCCGCCGGGCGTACCAGTCGATGCCGGGCATCGCGCTCAACCCGTGGGCGAAGATGCTCAACAACACCGTGGCCATGACCGTCAGACGGATCGTGGATTCCCCGGCCAGGGCCGCTTCCCGCTCGAGATAGACGAGCCCCAGGACGATCGAGGCGAGGCCCCGAGGTCCGAACCATCCCATGAAGACGACACTCGCGCGGGAGAGATGGGTGCCGATCAGGGCCAGCGCGACCGGCAGCATGCGCGCCAGCGTCAGGCTGTAGACGGCGTACGCGAGCATCGCGGCCATGAAGCCGTGCCAGGAGCGAGCGACGAGGAGCCCGAAGAGGAAGAAGACGGAGAGGTTGAGCAGCTGGCCCCACAGTTCGGTGAACTCGACGCTGTCTTTCGCGGCGCCCGGGAACCCCACTTGAACGGCGAGGCCCGCCGCGAAGGCGGCGATGAACATGCTCGCGCCGGCGGCCTCCGAGGCCACGGCGCACAGGAGGGGAAGGGCCACGACGCCGATCTGGCGAAAGGACGGCGCCATCCATTTCTTGCGCTCCGCGACGCCCAGGAGCCATCCGCCCGCGAGGCCGATCCCGAGACCGATGGCCGCGCCGAATCCGAGCTGCTCGAGAAGAAAGCGCGAAAGACGCGCCTGCCCGCCGCCCGTCGACTCCGCCAGCCCGAGGAAGAAGAGCAGAAAAGGCACGGACAGCCCGTCATTCAGGCCGGCTTCGACGTTCAGCGCCTGGCGAACCGCCAGGGGCACGCGCGGGCTCGAGACGATGACCTGGCCGAGTCCGGCATCGGTCGGCGCGAGGATGGCGGCAAGAATTCCGGCTTCCCAGATCGAGAGCGCTCGGAGAAGGACGAGCGCTCCCAGACCCCCGAGCAGGATCGTCAGCAGCATGCCGACGGAGAGGAGCCGCACGGGCAGGTTGCGGATGCTCTTCAACACCTTCAGATCCGTGCGGCTGGCGTCGGTGAAGAGCAAGAGCACGAGACCGGCTTCGGCCACGCGCAGAAGGATCGACACGCTGCCCGGCTTCTCTCCGAGCCGCGGCGCAACGATCAGGAGGACGATCCCGGCCGCCGTGAACACGATCGGCGACGTGAGGACGGTCCGCTCGAGCCGTCCGGAGACGAGACCGTAAACGAAGATGAGCCCGATGAGGATCGCGAGCAGAGCCATCGATCCCTCCGACGGCCGTCCCGAGGCCGACCTTGAAGAACATCTTCACGGGAGTTCGCAGCGGAATTCTGGTTTCGCGAGCAGCCAATCCGGGATGACGCGGTCGGATCAGATCAGAGTCTCGACAGATGCGAAAGCGATCCTTCGAGATTGCGAGGCCGCGTCATCGGCGATAGGCTTGCCGAGAAACGGAGGCAACGTGCCCACGCTCCAACGAATCCGTTCCCGCTTCCAGGGCTTTCCGGCGGCGTCGCTCGTCGGGATTCTCTGCGCCTGGATGGCCGCGCCGGGACAGGCGTTTTCCCAGGAACCGCCGCCGCAAGCCGCGCCGGCCGGCTCGCAGGCCGCGCAAGTTCCCGAGGAGGCCGAGAAGCTCACCAATGACCAGCTCGACTCCCTCGTGGCTCCGATCGCGCTCTACCCGGATCCCCTGCTCGCCCAGTGCCTCGTGGCGTCGACCTATCCCATCGACGTCGTCTCGGCGCAGCAGTGGCTCGAGAAGAACTCGAGCCTCAAGGGCGACGCGCTCGCGAAGGAGGCGGAGAATCAGCCGTGGGATCCGAGCGTCCAGGCCCTGGTCTCGATTCCCGACGCCCTCAAGCGGCTCTCCGAAAACATCGCGTGGACCAAGGACCTCGGCGACGCCTTTCTCGCGCAGCAGTCCGACGTCATGGACGCGGTCCAGCGGCTGCGCGCGAAGGCCAAGGACGCCGGGAAGCTCGAGTCGTCCGATCAGCAGAAGGTCGAAACGCAGACCGTCGAGTCGAAGCAGGTCATCGTCATTCAGCCGGCGAGCCCCGAAGTCGTCTACGTGCCGACCTACAGTCCGACGGTCATCTGGGGACCGCCGATCTACCCGTACCCGCCGATGTACTACCCGCCCTACTACGCCGGCGCGGCCTGGGTGGGGTTCGGTGTCGGAATCGCGGTCGGCATCGGGATCAGCGGCGGCTGGGGCTGGGGCTGCGGCTGGCACGGCGGCGGCAACACCATCAACATCAACAACAACAACAACTACGTCAATCACTACAACCGGCAGAACAACGTCAACCGGAGCGGAAACAGCAACTGGCAGCACAATGCCCAGCAGCGGGGCGGCGCGCCGTACAAGGACCGGGCCACCGCGAACAAGTACGGCGGCGGGACGCGCGGCGACTCGATGCAATCCCGGCAGGGTCAGGCCCAATCACGCCAGGCCCAGAGCGCCAACCGCGGCGGATCGGGAACGGGGAGTTTCGACCGCGGCGGGAGCGCATCGAATCGCGGCGGCGGGAGCGGGAGCAACTTCGGCGGCAGCGGCAGCCACGCCGGAAGCCGCGACGTGTCGCCCTCCAGTCGCGGCGGCAGCGCCTTCGGAGGCTCGCAGAGCGGCAGCCACGCGCGGTCGTCGAGCTCGCGCGGCGCCTCGAGCATGGGCTCTCGCGGCGGGGGAATGTCGCGCGGCGGCGGCGGGGGGCGGCGGCGTTAGGCCGCCGGAGCGAGGAACTCATGAGAAGCACACCGATGCTCAAACGGCACATCGTCTTTCTGGCCGCGCTCTTCGCAGTCGCCGGCATCGCGTCGGCTGCGAGCCCCGCGGCGAAGTCGGCCGCCGGCGCGCAGGGGTTCGATACGGCTCAGCAGGCCGCCGACGCACTCGTCGCGGCCGCCGAGAAGAACGACACCGACGCGCTGCTCGCGATCTTCGGGCCCGCAGGCAAGGACCTCGTCTCTTCGGGAGATCCGGTCGAGGACAGGAAACACCTCGAGAGCTTCGTCAAGAAGGCTCGCGCGGGGATGCGGCTGGAGACCGACCCCAGCCATCCGAAACGGACCCTCGTCCTCGTCGGAGAGGACGAATGGCCGGTGCCCGTTCCGATCGTCAAGAGCGGCGGGAAATGGCATTTCGACGCGGCGCAGGGACGCGAGGAGATCCTCGCTCGCCGCATCGGCGGCAACGAGCTCGACGCGATCGCGATCCTCCGCGGCTACGTCGAGGCGCAGGGGGACTACGCCGCGGAGCTCCACGACGGGAGCAAGGTTCATCAGTACGCTCAGAAAGCGCTCAGCTCGGAAGGCAAGCATGACGGCCTCTGCTGGAAGAATGCGGACGGCACTTTCGGCGGACCGCTCGGCGAGCTGATCGCCAAGGCCATCGCCGAGGGCTACACGAAGAAGAGCGATCCGTACAACGGGTACTACTTCCGGACGCTGACCTCGCAGGGCCCCGCCGCGCGTCTGGGCGCGCGCGACTACATGGTCAACGGGATGATGATCGGCGGCTTCGCCGCAGTGGCCTGGCCGGCGAACTACGGCGTGACGGGCATTCAGACGTTCCTCGTCAACAGCGACGGCGTCGTCTACCAGAAGGACCTGGGGCCCGAGACCGCGAAGCTCGCTGCGGAGATCAAGACCTACAACCCGGACAAGACCTGGGTGATCACCGAGGACGAGGACTAAGCGCGGCCGGTCAGTTCAGAACCAGAGGATCTGCCAGGCTGCGGAGTACGTGTCGAAGTTCGACCCGGCGCGCACGGAGGCGCCGGTGCTGTAGTTCAGCTTCACGGACTGGCGCCTGGCGACCGGAATCGAGAGCGTGGCGCCCACACGGCTGTTGGAAAGTCTCGTGCCGGGCGGGCCGTCGTTGACGCGCGCCGCGCCGCCGCCGTACCACGTGCTGTCGAGCGCCAGCCAGAGCCCCGGACGGAACGTATAGTCGATGTGGAGTTGAACGGTCTCGAGCGGGTCCTGAGTTCGCGTGGCTGTTCCGGGAAAGAAGTTCGGATTCTCGGTGAAGAATATGACTCCCGCGTAGGCGTCGAAGTCGAACCTTCTCCAGGGGACCGAAATACCCACCTCGGGCTTGAAGGCCCAGCGGTTCGTGCCGAGATTGACCAGCTTGGTCTGGTCGTACTGGCCGGTCGGCGCCGAGATCGCGAAGCTCGCCCCGACGATGATTCCGCGGGTTCGTTTGGCGAACTCCTCGGGCGTGAGGGCCGGACTGCCGTAGAGGTTGACGGCGATCTTGGCTTTCAGGTCGGTCAGTCCGGAGCGCGTGACTCGCTGGCGCTGTTCGAAGACGTTGCCTTCCGCGTCTCCCCAGGCATAGGGCAGCGCCGCGCTGGCCGTCGCCTGCCGGCCGAAGAACGCGAACGAGCGCGCGTAGCCCACGGTGAAGGCATTGATGTGGGCGGACACGTCCGAGATGGGAAGTGACGGGTCCGTGATCACCGAGCCCGTGGACCGCCCGAACGCCGCGACGAGGAAGTTCACCCCCACGGGCGACGGCGAATAGGCTCGCGGCTCGAGGTCCTGAGCCTTCGCGGACAGCACGCGGAGCAGCGTGCCGCACGCGACGATGACCGCCGCTCGTATCGTTCGGCAGATTCGGGTCAATTCGAGATCCCTCTGGGTGGTCAGACCTTATCGCGAACCGGATTTGACCGCCCCGCTGCCTTCCTCGATAATCCGCCTTTCCCGAGCGACTGGGAGGTCGTTCAATGGTAGGACAACTGGCTCTGGACCAGTGAATCGGGGTTCGAGTCCCTGCCTCCCAGCCAATTTTCAGAATCGGGTTTTCTTTCGCCTAACGTTCCGCTGTTCGTGGGACTTGCGGAGTTCGAAAGTCCCTGGAGCGCGTTGAATGGCGGGCGGAACGCGACGCTGAGCTGGCCGTCCTTCCAGGTTGCGTGGTCGACGAGGAGCGTGAGTAGTTCTCGTTGCTCGTCGGGCGACTGGGTTGGGAAGAGGGTGGCGGCACGTCGCGCGAGGCCTAGCATGCTGATCGTCTCGTCGACCTGCGCCGGGTCATCCCCTTGGAGGGCGAGGATGCGTCGCTGAAGTCGTTCTTGTTCGTTACGCCACTCCCCTGCTTTCTGGTCAAAGAATTCCTGGGTGATCTTGCCGTCGAGCTTGTCGATGTACATTGCGTCGATGCGCGCTTGGAGGCGCTCAGCCTCGGTCGACTGGCGCCGAATCTTGTCGGCTCGGTCGCGTTGCTCCTCCTCCGCGTTCTCGCGCAGGGAGGTCGTGAGCCATTGGGCGATCTCCTCGGGGATGACGATGGTCTGGAGTGCCGTGAGGAACTCTTCCTCGAGGTTTTTGGCTTTTGTGTATGGTTCAGGGCATCGTCCGCGGTAGCCGGTGCAGTGGTAGTACACGTAGGTTCGCCCGCTCGGTTTTCTCTTCTCTTCGCCGACTACGCTGCACCCGCAGTGGCCGCACCGCACCAATCCGGCGTACGGGAAGTGGTGCGTGGTCCGATGTGGTTGCTGGTTGCGGCCGTCGAGGAGTTCCTGGACGCGCTCCCACGTGGCGTGGTCCACGAGTGGCTCATGGATGCCCTGGTAGGTGGTCCCGTTGAAGTCGAACCTTCCCGTGTAGATCCGCTTGCGGAGGATCTTTTGCAAGGTGTTAGGCGGAATCCTGGCCGCGCTCGCGCGGTACGACAATCCTTGCCTTGCTGCTTCTGCTGCGAGATTTCGCAGCGAGTACCGCCCGGTTGCGAAGAGGGCGAACAGCTTCGTGATCAAGGGCCCGACGACAGGATCGGGCGTGATCACGCGTCGCCCATCCTCGCGCGTCACGTTCTTGTACCCCAGGGGGGCGAAGCTCGGCCAGATGCCGCTTCGTGCTTTTTCGGTCATGCCTTTGCTTGCCTCCTCGCCGAGGTTGTCGATGTAGTTCTTCGCCATGAGGACCTTGATGCCGTGGAGAAACTTCTCGCTCGAGCGTGATTGGTTGCTGTGGATGAGATTCTCTTTGATGAAGTGGATCTCCAAGTCGAGCTCGTCGATGGTGACCCAGTCTTTGATGTTCCGGTAGAGCCGGTCGGTTTTCTCAACGAGGACGGTGCGGCAGGTCTCGTGATTGCGCTTCACGTACGCGAGCATGCTCGCGAACCCGGGTCGTCCGGTGGTCTTGGCGGTTTCGACGTCGAGGAACTCTTGCGTGATCGTCAGCCCGTGCGCGGTCGCGTAGTCTCGGAGGAGTCGGAGTTGTGCGGGGATGCTGTACCCCTCGCGCTCCTGGTCCTTGGAGGAGACGCGGGCGTAGAGCACGGCCGCGCGCCCGAGTCCTGTCTCGGCGCGATGATTGCTTCGTGCTCTGGTTGCGGGAACCATCGTGTCCTCAACAACTTACCCCTGCTCGGCCGGAATAGCGACGGGAACCGCCAAGCCCTTCGGCCTTGGTTGTTCTTGCTGGTTCCATCGGGTGACGATGGCCGCAAACGCTTGCACGGTCTGCGCGATGCGCGCCCACTCTTCGTCCGAGAGCTCTCTTTCGTATAACGCTTCCATTCGCGCGCGAGCCGTCGCTTCGCGCTCCGCTCCCGGGACGACGCGAGCGGTGATCGCTGGCTCGATGGTGTCGGCGCGATTCACGGTCGGTCCTTCTGCTTCGGAATATCGAGGAGTCGCAGGACGTCAACGATAAGAGCTTGGTCGCGCAAGGATGCTGGCAGGAGGCTCGGCAGCTTCGCCCTGGTCTTCTCCAGTGCTCCTGGCAGGACCGCGATGACGGTTCTCGTTATGCCGGCCTCGTGATTGCGTACAACATTCTTTGGCGCGGTGGTGAGGGGGTCGCTGACTTCGACTTCGATGGCGAGCCGCGATGATTCCGCTGCGCCCTTGAGGAACCCGTCGATAGCCGTGGGGTTGTCGGTGGCGCGGCGCAAGCATTCACGGAGTGCTGTGGTGTTGGGCGTGAGGAGGTCGACGCTTTTGCCGTCGAGATTGAATTCGGCCAGCGCGTGCGG
>DATJZU010000152.1:0-8095 GCA_035498835.1 Thermoanaerobaculia bacterium | reverse complement strand
GCGCGCTCACGGATAGATCCGCTTCAAGGTACGCGGGTACGGGATCGCCTCGCGCAGGTGGTGGATCCCGCAGATCCACGTCACGACCCGCTCGAGGCCCATGCCGAACCCGCCGTGCGGAAACGTCCCGTACCGCCGCACGTCGAGGTACCACTCGTAGGCCTCGCGCGGCAGCTTGTGCTCCTCGAGCCGCTTCTCGAGGAGCGCGAGGTCGTGGATGCGCATCGAGCCGCCGATGATCTCGCCGTAGCCTTCCGGCGCGAGCATGTCGAGCCCGAGAACGACTTCGGGGTCCTCGGCGTCCGGCTGCATGTAGAACGACTTGATGGCCGCCGGGAAGCGCGACACGATGAGCGGCCGGTCGAGGCCCTCGGCGAGCGCCGTTTCCTCGTCGGCGCCGAGATCGTCGCCGAACTTCACGGGGAATCCCTTCGCGGCGAGGCGCGCGATCCCCTCCCGATACGTGATGCGCGGGAACGGGAGCTTCACGGCCTCGAGCCTCGCGGTGTCGCGCTCGAGACGCTTCAAGTCCTCGCGGCAGCGGTCGAGCGCCCATCCCACGAGATGCGCGATGAGATCCTCGGCGAGCCGGCAGAGCCCCTCGAAGTCGATGAAGGCGACCTCGGGCTCGAGCATCCAGAACTCGGTCAGGTGGCGGCGGGTCTTCGACTTCTCGGCGCGGAACGTCGGGCCGAAGCAGTACACCTTCCCGAATGCCGCGGCCGCCGGCTCGAGGTAGAGCTGGCCCGACTGCGACAGATACGCCTTGTCGCCGAAGTAGTCCGTCTCGAAGAGCGTCGAGGTGCCCTCGACCGAGGAGCCCGTCAGGATCGGCGAATCGATGCGGACGTACTCGCGCCGGTAGAAGAAGTCGGCGATCGCCTGCTCGAGCTCGGAGCGAACCCGCAGCACGGCGTGCTGTTGCGAGGACCGCATCCAGAGATGCCGCAGGTTCATCAGAAAGTCGACGCCGTGCTCCTTCGGGGAGATCGGGTAGTTCTCCGATGGGCCGAGGACCTCGACCGCCGCGGCCGTCATCTCGAAGCCTCCCGGCGCACGCTGGTCCTCGCGCACCGTGCCCGTGACGCGGATCGAGGCTTCCTGCGTCGCACGCTCGGCGGCCTCCCAGGCCTCCGGCGGGACGTCCGCCCTGGGCACGACGGCCTGGAGGTATCCCGAGCCGTCGCGGACGATCAGGAACTGGATCTTTCCCGACGAGCGCTTCTGGAAGAGCCAGCCCTCGACCGTCGCGGTCTGCCCGGTCTTCTCCCCGATGTGCCGGATCGCGGTTGTGGCCATAAAGGGCGGGGATTATAAGGGGGATGGCCATTCGGCGTGAGCGGCTCCCGGTTCTCGCCGTCGCCTTCGGGCTCTTCGCCGCCCTCGCCGCCTACGGCGCGTTCCTGGTGCGGCATGCGGCGCACGCCGTCGGCGGCTCGGACAGCTCGGGTTATGCCAACACGGCCCGGCGCCTCCTCTCGGGAACTCTGGTCGCGCGGCCGCGCTCGCTCGAGCTTCTGGGTCTTCCGGACTCGCTCGCGGAGATCGTCACGCCGCTCGGCTTCCTCGCCGGGCCGAGGCCCGGGACGATGGCGCCGCTCTATCCGATCGGATTTCCCGCGCACCTCGCCGCGGCGGCGCTCGCCGGCGGCTGGGAGAAGGGGCCGTATTTCGTCAGCCCGATCGCGGCCGTGCTGTGCCTCGCCCTTCTCTATCTCCTCTCTCGCGAGCTCGGGCTCCCGCCGGTGTGGTCCGCCGCCACGACTGCGGCGCTCGCCGCGTGGCCGGCCTTCCTCTTCCAGGCGATCCAGCCGATGAGCGACGTCGTCGCGACGCTCTGGGCGATCGCGGCGGTTCTCTTCGCGGTCCGCGCGCGCCGCCGTCCGGCGTGGGCGCTCGCCTGCGGCGGGGCGCTCGGACTCGCCGTGCTCGTGCGGCCGACGAGCCTTCTCCTCGCCGTGCCGCTCGCCTTCGCGATACCTTGGACGCGGCGATGTCTCGGCCTTCTCGTTCTCGGCGGGGCGCCGATGGCCGCCGCCCAGGCCGCGATCAACCGGACCTGCTACGGCGGCCTTCTCGCCACCGGCTACGGGAAGACCGGCCACCTCGAGGCCATCGCAATCGCGAACTTTCCCGCCCGAATCTGGTACTACGGACGCTGGATCTTCCACACGTTCACCCTGATCGTTCCGCTCGCCGCAATGGCCTCGGCCGCCGACCGGCGCACGCCCGCGCGGGATCGCGCAATGCTCCTTTCCTGGTTCGGCGTCTTCCTCCTCTTCTACTGTTTCTACGGTCCTTACGAATCGTTCGGCTTCCTGAGATTCCTGCTCCCGGGGATTCCGGCGCTCGTGCTCGCCGCGGCCCTCGCGCTGCGCCACGGCCTGGCGCGACTTCCGGGCACGCGCCTCGCACCGGCGATCGCCGTCCTCGCCCTTGCGATCATTCTCGTCGTCGAGTGTCGCCAGACGCGCCTCATCGGCGTCCTCGGGACGGCCGAAACGCAGGCGACCTATCCCCTGGCCTGCCGCTGGGCGCGCGCGAGGCCCGAGAGGAGCATCGTCGTGGCAACGTACGCGAGCGGCGCGATCGAGTACTACACGAAGCTCCCGTACCTCCGATGGGACCCGATCTGGCCCGCGCGGTGGCCCGTGCTTCGCGCCGGGCTCGAGGATCGCGGCTGGCGCTTCTACGCCGTCCTCTTCCCGGAAGAGGAGAGGGGCTTCGCCGAGCACGTCCCCGGCGCGTGGAGAAAGGTCGGCGCGATCCGAGAAGTCGGTCTTTGGGAGCTTCCGCCGCTCGAGCCCCGAATCAGCGCACGTGAATGACGCGGCGGAGCGTGGCCTCCCCGCCGTCCCGCGCCACGGCCGTGACGGTCAGCGTGTGGTCTCCCGGCGGGAGATTCGGGATTCGGAAGTGGTATCCGAGCTTCGCCGCGTCGGGATAGCCGGGGAAATAACGGGCCACGTCGGCGCGATCGTCGCCGATCGTCGCGTCGTCGGAAGCCCCGATCTCCGTCTCTATGCGAACGCGCGCGATGCCCGAATCATCCGCGGCCCAGCCGTGCCCGATCTCGCCGGGAGCGGCGGCGAAACCCGCCGAGGGGAAGTCGAGCGCGACGATCGGCGGGGAGTTGTCGAATCCCGGACGGAGCGTCAGAGAGTGAAAGTCCGCCTGGGCTTGCCGCAGCTCCTCGCTCGTCACGCCCGCGTCGAAGGCCGGTGCGCTCGCGACCCGGAAGACGAAATCGCGGTCGACACCGTGGGGCAGATCCCGGAGCAGCTCGATCCGGTGCGATCGCAGCCCCCGCTTGACGGCGTCGGCGTAAGCGAACAGGACGCCCGGCGGGGCGTCGTGCGGGTGGAAAACGAGCAGAGACGCCCGCACCTCCGCGGCGTGGTCCCAGACGGAATCGGGGATCGCGAGCTTGTTGAGATCCTCGGAGAGGCGGAAATAGTCGGGAGGAGTGAATCCGGACGCCCCGTTGACGATCGGCCTCCAGTGGGCCGTCGAGCGGAACTCGTACTCGTAGTCGTATTGAAGCCCCAGCGGCCACTCCATGACCCCCGCCGGCACGCCGGGCCGCGCGAGCCAGCGGTCGACCGCGGGGGGATCGGCCGGCACCTCGTGGAGATCGAGCGGGAAGGCGCGATACTCGACGCCCGTCACAACGAGCGCGCCGGCAATCATCGCCCGGCGCCGAAGGCCTACCGCCCCGCCCGCCGCGAGCGACAGGCCCCACGCCGCGAGCACCGCGAGCGCGAGATCGAAGAGCACGATCCCGCGCGCCGGAGCGCGGATGGAACGGAACACGGAACCCAGGGACTCGAAGAGGAATCGGTAATACGGCGTGTGGAGGCCGAGCGCGACGAGGAGACCGACGATGGCGATCGCGACGAGGAGCGAGGCGCGAAGGTCGATCGGCCCGCGGCGGAGAAAATCGCCGAGATCCCGGTAGCGTGATCGTGCGGGAAAGGCCAGCACCAGGCGGAGAAACGCCGCGGCCGTCGCGAAGACGACGAGGCGCGAGGGGTCTCCGAAGCGAAGAGGACCGACCGAGAGGCCCGGCCGCAGTGCGGCGGCGATCGCGATACCGAGAAGGAGCAGCGCCGTCAGATCGAGCGCCCGGGCCCACGCGCGGCGCCGGGCCTCGACGCGCCGCACGCCGCCGTCCGGCGCCGTCCGCCGTGAGCGGCGCACCGCGAGGACCGCGAGCGCGACGGGAACGATCCCCGGGAAGAAATCCCCCTCCGGATGCGACCAGCGCTGCGTGACCGCTCCATAGAGCCTGTTGCGAGCGCCCGCGGAGAGGAATTCCGTCACGCGGCCGGAGAACCACTCGGCCTCGTGCGTCCCACGCTCGAATCCGTAGAGGCGCGAAGCGAGGACGTAGGGCAAGAAGAACGGCGCGACGATCGCGCCGACCGCCGCCGCGGCCAGAAGCACCCGGAGCACGCGCCGCCGAGACCCGGCATCCTCCCTGGAGAGAAACCGCCACAGCAGGGCCGTCCCGACGAGGAAGCCCGAGAAGATCGCGTAGTGCACGTTGGCGAGCGCGTTCCACCCGAGACAGACGGCGAAGAGAGCGAGATCCCGCCGGCGCCCGGCCTCGAGATACCGGAGAAGAAAGAGAAGCAGCAGCGGCAGAAACGCTCCCCATTGAAACTGCACGTGCGGGAGCTGCGAGATCCGCCACGGCAGCAGCGCGTAGACGACGCCGGCGAGGAGGGACGCGGCGGCGTCGCCGGTCAGCTCGCGCGCCAGCGCCCACGCCGCGAGCGCCGACGAGAACATGCCGAGGAGGAAGAGGGCGTTGTAGACGGTCAGCGTCGAGAGCCCCGCCGCGTAGAGCGGAAAGCCGAAGACCGCCGCCCCGAGCAGGTTCTCCGAGAAGGCGAGGCTGTACCGCGCCGGATAGAAGATGTTCGCGTCGAAGAGTCTCAGCGGATGTTGAAACGTCTGGTGGAAGTCCCAGTGGAGGATCCACGCGGTGAGTTTCGCGTCCCAGAGGTCCGGGAGCGCCGAGGAAACGCGCGCCGCGAGCGGCCAGGTCTGGAGCAGAGTGGCGCCGAGAAGGAGGAGCGCCGCGAGGAGGACCTCCCGGCCGCCGCGCCGCCCCGGGCCCGTCAGCGCCGCTTGCTCCGGGCGTTGTTGGCGATCGTCAGGGCCTGCTGGAGGCGCTGGAGCTTGCGCTGCCGGTTCTGCGTCGCCATCACGTCGTCGACGGGCGCGGGGTTCCCGCGGATCTCCCGCAGGAGCCGGTCCGCCTCGAAGAGGAACGTCTGGAAGTCGGGATCCTTGAACTGCTTGAACGTCAATTCGGTCGTGATGATGTAGCCGTCGGCGATCGACGACGCCATGTTGTAGGCCGAGCCCCCGGCAAAGACGCTCATGGAGTCGGCGTCAGTCTAATCCAGCGCGGCCGCGTCCGGACCTCCGGTCTTGAGGTATCCTTCGCCGCCCATGGCATTCGACGGCGTGGACTATCTCGAGTTCGACACCCTCCTGACCGAGGAACAGCGGCTCGTACGCGACACGGTGCGCGGCTGGGTCGAGGACAAGGTCCTCCCGGTCATCGAGGAGGCGGCCTGGGAGGGCCGTTTCCCGAAGGAGCTCGTGCCGGAGATGGCCCGGATGCACCTCTTCGGCTCGACGATCGCCGAGTACGGCTTGCCGGGCCTCGACAACATCGCCTACGGGCTCATCATGCAGGAGCTCGAGCGCGGCGACTCGGGCCTCCGTTCGTTCGTCTCGGTGCAGTCGGCTCTGGTCATGTACCCGATCTACGCCTTCGGCTCCAAGGAGCAAAAGGACCGGTGGATTCCGAAGCTCGCGAAGGCGGAGGCCATCGGCTGCTTCGGCCTGACCGAGCCCGACTTCGGCTCGAACCCCGCCGGCATGCGCACGACGGCGAAGAAGGACGGGAACGGCTACGTCCTCAACGGCGCGAAGGCCTGGATCACCAACGGCTCGATCGCCGACGTGGCGGTCGTCTGGGCGAAGCTCGACGGCGTCGTGCGCGGCTTCCTCGTCGAGAAGGGCACGAAGGGTTTCTCGACCTTCGAGCACAGGGGAAAGATGTCGCTGCGCGCCTCGGTCACGTCGCAGCTCGCCTTCGAGGACTGCCGCGTTCCGGGCGACGCGATTCTCCCCGCGGTCGAGGGACTGAAGGGCCCGCTCTCCTGTCTGACGCAGGCGCGCTACGGAATCGCCTGGGGCGCCATCGGCAGCGCCATGGCGACCTACCGCGCCGCCCTCGACTACTCCAAGAGCCGGAAACAATGGCTGGACCGCCCGATCGCGGCTCATCAACTGGTGCAGGAGCGCCTGGCCTGGATGATCACCGAGATCACGAAGGCGCAGCTGCTCGCCTGGAAACTGGGCTCCATGAAGGACGCCAAGACCATGCGCCCGCACCACGTGTCGATGGCCAAGCGCAACAACGTCTGGGTGGCCCGCGAGTGCGCCAAGCTCGCCCGCGAGACGCTCGGGGCCAACGGCGTGGTCAACGAATACCCGGTCTTCCGGCACCTCGCGAACATCGAGAGCGTGTACACCTACGAAGGAACCCACGACATCCACACCCTGATCATCGGCGAGGCAGTGACGGGGATCGCCTCCTACAACCCTCCCTCCGAATAGGCCCTTCCGCACCGGCCGGCGTGGCCGGATCTCTTTTCGGCTAAAATAGATCGGTTCCGGACAATCGAGTGGGAATCAGCGGCAACCTGAACACGATGCAGCTCTCCGAGCTGCTTCAATGGCTGTCCCTCGGGCAGAAAACTGGAACTCTGCTCATCGAAGGACGGGGCGTCGAAAAGCGCATCTATTTCCAGGGCGGGCGGATCAACTCCTCCTCCTCCTCCGACCAGCGCGAGTACCTCGGCCACTTCCTGGTCTCCCACGGGTACATCACCGAGGAGGAGCTGAAGATGGCCATGGAGGTCCAGGAAGAGTCGAACATCCTCCTCGGGAAGATCCTCGTGATGATCAACGCGATCTCCGAGACCGACCTGCTCCGCCTGATGCGCAAGAAGGCCGAGGAGTCGATCTACGACGTCTTCCTCTGGACGGAAGGAAACTTCGAGTTCGTGGACGGCGAGCTGCCCGAGCTCAAGATGGTGCCGCTGTCGCTCGACGTCACCGGCATCATCATGGAGGGCCTGCGCCGCTGGGACGAGTGGAAGCGCATCCGCGTCGAGATTCCCGACAACCAGATCGTCCCGCGGATCGTGAAGCCGCTGAACCTCGACACGCTGAGCGAGCAGGAGAAGCTCATCGTGCCGTACATCGACGGCCAGCGCACGATCGAGGAGATCGCCCTCCAGACGCACAACGCCGAGTTCAACGTCTCTCGACTCGTGTTCGAGGGACTGCGCGGCGGCTCGATGGCCCTCGTCGAAGGCGCCGTCGCGCGGCAGCGCGCCGTAGCCGGAGGCATCGCGATCGCGGGAAACGAGGTGGAGCACTTCCTGCAGCGCGGCCTCGCCTCGCTCAAGCAAGACCCGCAGACGGCCTACCGAATGTTCAAGGTCGCTTCGGACCTGAATCCCTCGGACGGTCGCGCCGCCGAAGGGATCCGGGACGCGGAGCGCGTCATCAAGGCGAGCCTCGAGAAGGACGGCATCAAGGGCGAGAAGATTCCGGAGCTCGCGATCTCGATCTCCGACGTCACCGACCGCACGTTCTCGCCGCACGAAGGATTCGTTCTCTCGCGCATCAACGGGCAGTGGGACGTCAAGGCGATCATGAAGATCTCGCCGATCAAGGAGCTCGACGTCCTCATGATCTTCCAGAAGTTCCTGAAGGACGGCGTCATCCGCTGGAAGGCGAAGAAGTGACGCCGCGGGCGGGCCGGCCATGACCTCCGCGCCCGCCTCCGAAACCGGCCGGCGCGAGCAGGCGTTCCGGATTCTCCAGATCGCCGTCATCGGCTCGGCGGCGCTCCTCTTCCTGCTCGAGCTGCCGTCGATTCCGGCGGGCCGCGTCCTCGAGCTCGCCTTCTTCACCGGCCTCGCGACGCTCGCGTTCCGCCTGCGCGTGCGCTACGCGGGCAACTTCCTCGGCCTGGAGGCCGCGGCGCTCGTGCCGGTCG
>DATJZU010000151.1:0-19275 GCA_035498835.1 Thermoanaerobaculia bacterium | reverse complement strand
CCCGCCCTCGGCACGTTGTACTTCCGGATGACCTCGCGGACGCCGGCAACGGCGCGGATCCTCGTCAGAATCCGCTGCAGGTGCTTCATGTCCATCGCCTCGAGGGACACCGAAACGTAGCCTTTCCGCACCTCGTCCGATCGGGCCTCGATGCGCCGGATGTTCGACTGCTCGTCGGCGATCGCCTGGGTCACGTCCGCGAGAAGGCCCGGCCGGTCCTCGACGACGACCTCGAGCTCGATCGCGTAGGGCACCTTCTTCTTTCCGGACCAGGCCACTTCGATCTTGCGCTCCGGGTCGTAGAGGAGGTTGCGCACGTTCGGGCAGGTCTCCGAGTGCACGGAGACCCCGCGGCCGCGGGTGATGTAGCCCACGATCGGCTCGCCCGGCACCGGGCTGCAGCACTTGGCGAGCGTCGCCATGAGGTCGTTGTGGCCGACGACGGCGATGTCCGGAGCGCCGAACGGGAGGATCTTTCGGACGACGCGGGAGACCGTGCTTTCCTTCGCCCCGGCCTCCGACTCCCGCGCCAGCTCCTCGGCCGGCACGAACCGTTCGAGGGCCGCCCTCGGGGCGATCTTCCCGTAGCCCACGGCCGCGTAGAGGTCCTCGGGCTTCGAGAAGCCCCAGTGCGCGAGCTCCTTCTCGAGGAGTCCCTGCGACTCGAGCTTCTTGATGGTTCGCCGGAACTTCTTGAGCTCCCGGTCGAGCAGACGCCGTCCGAGCTCGACGGCCTGGAGCTTCTCCTGCGTGTGGATGAAGTGTCGGATCTTGTGCTTGGCGCGGCTCGTCGCGACGAAGGAGAGCCAGTCGCGCGAGGGCGTCTGGTTGGGCGCCGTCAGGATTTCGACGATGTCGCCCGAGGAGAGCGGTGTGCGGAGCGGGACGAGCTTGCCGTTCACCCGTGCGCCGACGCAGCGATGTCCGATGTCCGTGTGCACCCGATAGGCGAAGTCCACCGGCGTCGCGCCCCGGGGGAACGCGAAGACCTGGCCCTTGGGCGTGAAGGTGTAGACCTCGTCGGGATAGAGATCCACCTTGAGGGACGACAGGAATTGCCGCGGGTCCGAGACCTCCTTCTGCCAGTCGACGAGCTGCCGCAGCCATTGGAACCGCGTGTCGTCGGGCTGGGGATCGAGCCGGCCCTCCTTGTACTTCCAGTGGGCCGCGATGCCGCGCTCCGCGATCAGGTCCATCTCGCGGGTCCGGATCTGGACCTCGAACGTCGTGCCGCCCTCGCTGATGACCGTGGTGTGGAGGGACTGGTAGAAGTTCGGCTTCGGCATCGCGATGTAGTCCTTGATGCGACCCGGCACGGGACGCCAGAGATGGTGGACGAGGCCCAGGACCGCGTAGCAGTCCTTCGTGTCGGGCACGACGATCCGGAAGGCGAGCAGGTCGTGAAGCTGGGCCACGTCCACGCCGCGCCGCCGCATCTTCGAAGAGATCGAGAAGAGCCGCTTCCGCCGGCCCGTCACCTCGGCGGCGATGGAGGTCTCGGCAAGGCGCTGGACGAGGCGCCCCTGGACCTCCTCGATCATCCCCTCGGAGCCCTTCAGGCCTCGCTCGACCTCGCGGGCCACGCGCGCGAACTCTTCGGGCTCGAGATTCTGGAACGCCAGGTCTTCCAGCTCTCCCTTGAGGAGCCCCATGCCCAGGCGGTTGGCGATCGGGGCATAGATGTCCATGGTCTCGCGCGAGATCTCGCGGCGCTTCTCGGGGGCGAGGAACTCGAGCGTGCGCATGTTGTGGAGGCGGTCGGCGAGCTTGACGAGCACGACCCGCAGGTCCGACACCATCGCGAGGATCATCTTGCGGAAGGTCTCGGCCTGTTCCTCCTCGCGGGAGACGTAGGAGAAACGGCTGATCTTCGTGAGGCCGTCCACGAGGTCCGAGACCTCGGGCGAGATCTGCTGCGCGATCGTCTCCTTCGTCGTGAGCGTGTCCTCGAGCACGTCGTGCAGCAGCCCCACGACGATCGAGACGTCGTCGGCCCTCATGTCGGCCAGGATCGCCGCGACGTTCAGCGGATGGACGAGGTAGGGCTCTCCGGAGCGGCGGACCTGGCCCCGGTGCTCGCGCGCCGAGAAGACGTAGGCCCGCCGGAGCAGGTCCTCGTCGCTCTGCGGGTTATAAGCCTGGACCTTCTCGAGGATGTCCTCGAAGCGGATCGTCGCCACGAGAAGAGATTACGCCAATCGCCCCGGGGCCCCGGAGCGGTCGGCAGAAGCGGCGCGGACGCCCTTACCGCCGGTTCTTCTTCTTCTTCTGCCGCGGCGCCGCCTCGGCCGCGGCCGGAGCCGCCTTTGGGAGAGTCGGCTCCGCCGGTGGCGGCGGCACGACCTTGACGGGGACGCGCTTGGCGCGGCGCTTGTCGACGAAGTTTTTCCAGATCACCACGACCGGCGACGCGACGTAGATCGAGGAGTATGTCCCCGTGATGATCCCGATGATCAGCGTCAGGGCGAAGGTGTTGAGCACCTCGCCGCCGAGGACGAAGAGCGCGAGGACGACGAGCATCGTGGCGCCCGAGGTCAGCACCGTCCGCGAGAGCGTCTGGTTGATCGAGCGGTTGATGACCGACTCGAGAGGCTCTTTCTTCGGCGTGCGCTGGTTCTCGCGGATCCGGTCGTACACGACGACGGTGTCGTTGACGGAGTAGCCGACGAGCGTCAGGAGCGCCGCCACGACGACGAGATTGAACTCGCGCTGGAGGAGCGCGAGCAGGCCGACCGTGATCAGGATGTCGTGGAGCGTGGCGATGACCGCGCCCACGCCGAAGGGCAGAGACCGGAAGCGGATGGCGATGTAGACGAGCATTCCGAGAGTCGAGAGCGCGACGGCCCAGAGCGCCTTCTTCTGGAGGTCCGCGCCGACCTGCGGGCCGACGTTCTCCGCCGAGAGGACCACGAACGGTCCGGCGTTCGTGTTGGCCTTCACCCAGTCCCTGACCGCCTGCGAGACGTCCGGCGTGCCCTCGACGTCGGCCGGCGACCGGAAGATTCCGAGCTGTGTCCGGCGCGCGATGATCCGCTCGGCGGCGCGTGCGTAGTGATCCGCGGGGTTCTCCCCCGAGCCGCCCGCGAGGTGATCCGGGTCCGCTGCGAGGAGCCGCCCGGTCAGCGCGTCGCGCCCCTGGACGTTCAGGTCCACGCGGGACGGATCGGATCCCGTCGTCAGCCCCGTGCGCAGGGCCGTGAGCACGTCCTGCGTGACGTCACGGCCTTCCTTCTTCTGCTGCTGCACGCGGATGAGGACCTCGTTCTTCGAGACATCCTCATAGCGCTGGATTCCCGTGTCCCCGAGGTTGGTCGCATCGAGAAGCTTGCGCAGACGCTCGATGTCCGGCTTCTCGGCGAAGCGCAGCGCGATCTGCGTCCCGCCGGCGAAATCGATGCCGAACTTGAGGCCCTTCTGGACGAAGATCCCGAAGAAGCCGATCAGGATCAGGAGCCAGGAGGCCCCGATCGCCCACCACTTCCAGCGGAGAAAGTCGATGTTGGTCTGACGAAACAGTTCCATGCGCTTGGGCTCTCTTCCTTAGATCGACACGGTGTCGATGTGGGCCCGCCGGCCGTATTCGAGGTCGAAGATCGTGTGCGAGACGAAGACCGCGGTGAATACCGAGATGAGGAGGCCGATCACGAGGGTCACCGCGAAGCCCTTGACCGGGCCCGTTCCGAACTGGAACAGGAAGATCGCCGAGATGACGATCGTGATGTGCGTGTCGATGATCGTCGCGAAGGCCTTCGCGAAGCCGTTCTCGATCGCGGTCTTCGGCGCGCGGCCCCCGCGCAGCTCCTCGCGGATGCGCTCGAAGATCAGCACGTTCGAGTCGACCGCCATGCCGATCGTCAGGATGAAACCGGCGATGCCCGGCAGCGTCAAAGTGGAGCCCAGGAGCGCCATGGCGCCGGCGAGCAGGATCGCGTTCAGGAGCAGCGCGATCACGGCGTTCCATCCGGCGCGCCGGTAGTAGACGACCACGGCGACGAAGACGAGCAGCGCCCCGACGACCGAGGCCGTGATGCCGTTGCGGATCGAGTCGGCGCCGAGCGAGGGCCCGACGGTCCGCTCCTCGAGGTACGTCAGGCCGGCCGGCAGCGCGCCCGCGCGGAGCACGAGCGCCAGGTCGTTGGCCTCTTCGGCCGTGAACGAGCCCTGGATGACACCCTGGTCGGAGATCCGCTCATTGATCCGGGGCGCCGACTGCACGCGGTTGTCGAGGATGATCGCGAGCTGCTTGCCGACGTTGGCGCCCGTGGCCGACGCGAACTTCTCCGCGCCGCCCGCCGTCAGGAAGAACGTGACCCCCATCTGTCCGAACTGTCCCGTGCGGCTCGGGCGCGCGTTCTTGAGGTCGCGCCCCGTGATCACAGCCGACTTGCGCACGAGGTAGTAGAGGTCCTGCCGCTGCCCCGCCTCGGCCTTGGCCTCGACGAGGTCGAGCGTCGGCGGCACCTGGCCGCCCGATGCCGCGAGGAGCGCCGTGCGGTCGGAGGGCCCCGACTCGACCAGTTTGAGCTCGAGAAACGCCGTGTTCTTGATCAGGTCTTTGACGCGCTTCGGATCGTCCACGCCGGGCAGCTGCACGAGGATGCGGTCCACGCCCTCCCGCGCGATCAGCGGCTCGGCGACGCCGAACTCGTCCACGCGGTTGCGGATCGTCTCGATCGCCTGCGAGACGGCGTTCTCCTCGGCCGCGCGCCGGGCGGTCTCCTTCAGCTGGAAGACCCACTTGCCGCCGACGACGTTGTACGTCCAATCGCCGAGGAAGCGCTTGACGGCCTCTTCGAGCTTCGTCGTGTCCGTCTGGGCGGAGACGTTCACGGCGAACGCGTTGGGGGCGGTCATCTCGAAGTCCCCGAGCGTGAAGGACTTCTCGCGCGCCTGATTGCGCAGCGTCTCGATCGCGTCGTCGCGCTCCGCCTTCAGGGCGTCCGCCGTGTTGACCTGCAGGACGAGGTGGATGCCGCCGCGGAGGTCGAGTCCCAGCTTGATGCCCTTCTTGAGGGCCAGCGACAGCGGCGGGTTGCCCGCTCCAATCCATTCCTTCTTCGCGTGCTGGTATCCGGTGACGACGTAGCCGGCGACGGTCCCCACGACCACGAGCAGGATGAGCAGCACCCGCCAGCGAACTTTCTTCGACAAAACGCCTCCTCGGCCCGAAATCGAAAACGCCGGAGTCTAATGGATTAGCTGTCAGCTGTCAGCTGTCAGCTGTCAGCCAGAGCCTTCCGGGCACTGAATCTCCTAGAGTAAGAAAGACTTTTCCGACGTCTGGCTGAGAGCTGAAAGCTGATAGCTAACAGCTACGGCGCCGCAGGCGCCGAGGCCTCGCCTTCGCCCGCCAGGCCGGCGATCGCGCTGCGGGCGATCTTGACCTTCACGTTGTCGGCGATCTGGAGGACCACGAACCCCCGCTCCTCGTCCAGAGCGTAGATCCGGCCGAAGATGCCCCCGTTGGTGATCACCTCGTCGCCCTTCTTGAGCTTCGACAGCAGCTCCTGGGCCCTCTTCTGCTTCTTCCGCATCGGGGCGATCAGGAGGAAGTAGAAGATCAGGAAGACGAGGGCGAACTGCCCGAAGATCCAGAGGGATGAGGTTCCCGGCGCCGCCGTCTGCAGCAGGTCGAACATGGCGCGCATCATATCGGAGCCGCGCGGCCCGGTATCAGCGGTCGGCCGGGCCCGGCTGCGTGAACGTGAACGGGCTCTTGCGGGGCGGGACGGAGGCTTTGGCCTTCTCCGCCCGCGCCCAGAACTTCAGGAAATTCTCGCCGAGCACGCCCCGCACGACCTGCGTCGAGTGCCCGCGCCGCAGGAGCTCCTCCGCGAGGATCGGCAGCTTCGACACGTCCTCGAGCCCGGCCGGCGGGTCCTCGATCCCGTCGAAGTCGGTCCCGAGCCCGGCCGCCTCGCGGCCGCCGATCTTGATGATCCGATCGATGTGATCGACGGCGGTCTTCCACGACGCCGGCTCGTACTTGACCGTCTCGAGGAGCTTTGCGACCTCCGCCTCGCCCTTCTTCGGGTCGTCCTTGAACTTCGCGCGCAGCTCGGCGATCTGCGGCTTCAGGGCGTCACGCTTCGAGCGCCACTCGTCCACCGCGCGCTGCTCGAGGAAGAGCGACGAGATGTTCACCATCACGACGCCGCCCTTCTTCGCGATCGCTCGGATCTGGTCGTCCGTGAGATTGCGCGGCACGTTCGAAAGCGCGCGGCACGAGGAGTGCGACGCGAAAACCGGCGCCTTGGAGACCTCGAGGACGTCGGCGATCGTGGCGTCCGAGACGTGCGAGACGTCGACCAGCATGCCGAGCCGGTTCATCTCGAGGACGACCTCGCGCCCGAAGTCCGTCAGCCCGCCGTGGACGGCGGAGGACTTCGGATCGAAATCGAGGCTCCAGAAGGAGCCGGACGAATCCGCCCAGGCGTTCGTGTTCGTGTGCGTCAGCGTCATGTAGCGCACGCCCAGGCGATAGAACGCCCCGAGCGCGCCGAGCGAGTCCTCGATCGCGTGGCCGCCTTCGATGCCGATCAGCACCGCGATCTTTCCGCGCCGTTTCGCCTGCCGGACGCCGGCGATCGAGTCGGCGAACATCAGATCGTTCGGGTGGCTCTCGACGAGCTCGTGGACGAGCTCCGCCAGCTCGAGCGCCCGGCGCGCCGCGCCGCCTTCCTTCGCGTAGTCCGAGGACACGTAGTCGGCGAAGAACGCGGCCGTGACGCCGCCCTCCCGCAGGCGGGGGATGTCCACGTGGCCCGTCGTGCTGCGCGTGCCGAGGTCCACCCACTCCTTGCCGAGCCGCTCGGGGACGTCCTCGTGGGTGTCCACGACGATCGCGCCCTTGATGAGGCGGGCCGCCATCGTCTTGTAGTCCTTGGCCGGAGGCTCCTTCAGGGCGGCGGCGGGCAGAGTCGCGGCGGCGAGGAGCGCGGCGAAAGCCGCGGCGGTCTTCTTCATGGCGGCGAAGGGTATGACAGGTGCAGCCCGCGGCTCAATCGACTTCCGCCTCCGGCGGCGCGGCGAGCCCCGCCAGCGTCCCCGCCGCGATCGCCTCGCGGATCGACCGCATCCAGTCCAGATAGAAGAAGACGTTGTGGAGCGAGAGCAGCATCGGCGCCGAAAAATCCTTCAGCACGAAGAGATTTCTCAGGTAGGCGCGCGAGTGGCGCCGGCAGACCGGGCAGCGGCAGTCGGGATCGAGCGGCGCCAGGTCCGCCTGGAAGCGCGCGTGCTTGATCGTGACCTCGCCGTGGCGCGTGTACGCGTGGCCCATGCGGCCGTGGCGCGTCGGGAGAACGCAGTCGAAGAGATCCACGCCCGCTCGCACGGACTCGAGGAGGTCGGCCGGCGTCCCGACGCCCATGAGGTAGCGAATCTGCCCGTCCGGCAGGAGCGGCGCGGAGAACCGCGTGATCGACCGGATCGCCTCCTTCGGCTCCCCCACCGCGACGCCGCCGATCGCGTAGCCGTCGAATCCGAGCTCCACGAGCGGCGACGCCGCCGCGCGGCGCAGGTCCTCGTGCGTGCCGCCCTGGAGGATTCCGAAGAGGAGGCCCGGTCCCGGCCAGGCGCGGCGCGCGCGCTCCGCCCAGCGCTGCGAGATTTCTGCCGCCGCGCGGACTTCCTCGCGTTGCGCGGGAAACGGCGGACAGACGTCGAGCGCCATCGCGATGTCCACCCCGAAAGCGCTCTGAAGCTCCATCGCGAGCTCGGGCGTCAGAAAGTGCCGCGTGCCGTCTTCGGGCGTGCGGAACTCGACGCCCTCCTCGCTGACTTTGCGGTGGGACGAGAGGCTCATGACCTGGAAGCCGCCCGAGTCGGTCAGGATGCCGCGGTTCCAGCCGATGAACGCGTGGAGGCCGCCGGCCTCTCGGATCCGCTCGACGCCCGGCCGCGCCATGAGGTGGTAGGTGTTCGCGAGCACCGCGCGGCAGTCCCATTCCTCCAGCCGGTCGAACGGGACGCCCTTGACCGCGCCGCGCGTGCCGACCGGCAGGAAGCAAGGCGTCTCGATCGAGGCATGGTTGGTGGCGAGAAGACCCCGTCGAGCGGAGGAGGCGGCGTCGCGGGCGAGGATCTGGAAAGAGTTCACAGTTATCAGTTATCAGTTATCGGTTATCAGTTTTCAGTTCCGGAACTGAGAACCGACAACTGAAAACTGACAACTCCTCAGAACCGAAACCTCGCATCCACCGCTCCCCCCAAGTCGCGCTGGTTGGCCGAGGAGAGCGAGAGACCGTGATACGTCGAGAGCACGATCGACCCGTTCACCGAGAGCTGCGGCAAACCCAGGCCGAACCCCGCCGAGTAGGCCCAGTGCGGGTCGGGCGCGGCGACGTCCCGGAAGGCTCCCGCGCGGATCGCGAAGAGCGGCAGCCGAACCTCGAGCCCCGTCGAGATCTGCTGGCTCTTGCCGCCCGGCACGAGGGTCGCGGTGCGGACGAGATCGCCGTCGACGGCGACCGTCAGGGCGCCGATCGGCTCGAAGGCCGCGCCCGCGCGGAGAGTCCGGGGGAGCTTCAGCGACTCGGGTGCGCCGGAGAGCTCGGGATTCGAGGGATCCTGCTTGACCGAAAAGGACGGCTCCGTGATCGAAGTCGAGACGATCGCGACCCGGAGCTTGCCGAGCAGGTTCACCATCGCGCCGGCGTCCATCGTGAAGCGGTCGGTCTCCTGGGCGTTCTGTTTCAAGGCGTCGCGCGCCGCCGAGATGGGGTTGCCGAAGTCGATGCCGAAGACGCTCTGGTTCAGGTAGTACGTCTTCCCCATGACGTAGCGGAGCGTCACGCCGACGAGCAGGAACCGTTGGAAGAATGCGTGCGAAAGCCCGAGCCGCGCCTCGCGCGCTTCGAGGCCCGCGGAGCGCACGGACGTCTCGTTCTCGGCGAGGTTGCCCGGCAGGATGTGCACGAGGTCGACGTTCGGATAGACGCCGGCGTATGCCGTGTCGCCGATGCCGAGCGCCAGGCCGTTCCAGCCGAAGACGAGCCCCGCGGTTCCCGACCCGACGATGCCGACGCCCGGCTGCGCGAGGCGCGCAAGGTTGGAGACCACGTCGAGCACCGCCGCGGGGTCGCCCGCGATCGACGGCAGATCGAGGCCCGAAAGCGCGCCGGCGAGCTCCCGGAAGTCTCCGCGGTCGGTGGCGACGGCGCCGCCGAAGAGATCCAGATCCGTTCGGGGGTCGCGCGCGAGGCCGGCCGGATTGGTCCAGAGCGCCGTGCCGTCGTCGGCGACGGCGACCGAAGCGCCGGCCATCCCCGAGGCGCGCGGCCCGACGAACGGCGTCTGCGCGTGGGCGGCGGGTGCGAGAAGGAGGGCGGCCAGGACCGGGAAGAGCGAAATCGCGCGCGCGAGGTGTCCGTTTCGCAACCGTTCGCATGTTAGCACCGGACGGAGTCGGAACTCGTTGCCGTCCCGTCTCTTGAAGTCCGCCGACGCCCGCGACGCGATCCCATTGACCCTCGAAAACCCGCGTGCTAGGGTGCGGGCCTTTCGAGGAAGCGAATGGCCGATCTCGGCAAGAAGTACGAGTGCTACAACTGCCGCACGAAGTTCTACAACCTCGGCAAGCCCGAGGCGATCTGCCCCAAGTGCGGAGCGAACCAGAAGGACGCCAAGTCCGACGACGCGCCGGCCCCGGCGCCGCGGCCGCCGCGCCGCTCCTCGGTGCTGATGGAGCCGATCCCCGAGGACAATGCGCCCGAGTTCGGTGAAGAGCCCGCCGCCGACGACGACCGCGGGGACGACGACGAAGACTTCGAGGAAACGGCGGAACTGGGCGAGAAAGAGAAGCCGGTCGAAGAAGAAGAAGAGTTCTAGGCCGACGCGATCCGCCCGGATCGCGTACCTCGGACTCGGCTCGAATCTCGGAGATCGCCGCCGCAACCTGCGCGAGGCGCTCCGACGCATCGAGAGCGCGACGGCGCGCCCGCGCGCCTCTTCCCTCTATCGCACGGAGCCCGTCGGATACGTCGCGCAGCCGCCGTTCTACAACGCGGTCGTCGAGATCCTCTGGCCGGGCTCGGCCCGTGCGCTCCTCGCCCTGGCGCGGCGAATCGAGGGCGATCTCGGGCGGGTTCGGACGCTCCGTAACGGCCCCCGCACGATCGACGTGGATCTGCTCGACCTGGGAGGAGTCGTACGGCGGAGCCCCGATCCGGTCCTGCCGCATCCGCGCATGGCGAGGCGCCGGTTCGTGCTCGCGCCGCTCGCCGAGATCGCGCCGGAGTGGCGGCACCCCGGAACCGGCCGGACGGCGCGGGAGCTCCTCGCGTCGCTGCCGGCGCGGCCCGGCGCGAGACGGATCGGACGGCTCTAGCAGGTTGCTGAAAAAGGGTGTGGGATGGCGTTACGAGCGCCGAGGGGCCAGGCGTCCGAGGGAGCGCAATGGAAGCGTCGATGCCTTCGCATCGGCGAGGAGCGATGACATTCGGCTGCGGCGATCGAAGACGACCGGCAGCCGAGAGTTTCGGCCGGAGGGCTCATCCGCGATCCGAGCTAAAAACTCTCGGCCGCCGTTCGCGAAGCGAACGCCTGCGGCCGACAGCCGGACCCGACGCCCGCATCCATTTTGAGCAGCCTGCTAGCCGCCCTTCGTCCAGACCGCGAGGTTCTTCCGGGCCTCCTCCTGCGTCGAGAGATCCTCGACGAGGTGGCCGGGCGACGGCGCGTCCGCGACGAGGGCCTCTTCGATCTTGATCGCCTCGGCCTTCTCCTCCGCGCTCCCGCGCGCAAGGGTTTCGGCCAGGAAATGCCGGTTCAGGAAGTTGCGGGGGCCGTTGGCGACCGCCAGGCGCAGGTTCTTCAGGGCCTCGTCGCGCGAGATCCATCCCGTCAGGAAGGGGATCTCCGGCGCCTGGTCGTGGAGGCGGCCGAGAACGCGATAGCCGCCGCCGTCCTCGAATTTCGGATCGATCGCGATCACCGTGGCCGCGTCGTCGCGAATCCGCTCGGCGGTTCCGGCGCGCGCCGCTTCCAGCTTTCCGACCGAGAGCGCCCACTGCCCGCGGCACACCGCGCTCCAGAAGAAGGTCGGCGCCGCGTCCGGCTCTTTGGCGAGCGCCTCGGCGCGCATCGGCGGCGAGAGCTGCAGGAGCTCCGGTCCGCCCTCGCGTCCGGTGCGCCGCGCCAGGATGGCGATGGCACCGTCGCTGACACGGCGCGCCTGATTGAAGACGGCCTTGCGCGACTCCGCGTCGAGTCCGGTGTAGACGCCCTTGAAGTAGAGGGCTCGCAGGAGCTTCCATCGCGCCTCGAGATTGTCGGGCGCCTCCGACGCCGTCTGGTAAGCGGCGATCGCCTGCGCGATCGGGCGCTGGCTCGCGACCGCGCCGACGCGTCCTTCCTGCCGGCGCGAGAAGGCGGCGTCCCCTTCGACGACGTAGGGATTGCGTTTGTCGGCCTGGTCGGGAAACTGGTGCGCGTCCTGCGCGAGACCGGTCCGGCCGGGCAGAGACGCCGCCGCCGCGACCAGGAGCATCCCGAACGCGCGGCGCATGGTCTTCATCCAACGCGGCCGGGCTCTCATACAATTCCCGGCCGGAGGACTGCCATGAGCGACGCGAAGCCGGTTCCCGTGAAGGTCTCGATCGACGAGGCGACCGCCGAAGGGCGGTACGTCAACTTCGCGAACATCCTCCACAACCCGACGGAGTTCGTCATCGATTTCGGGCGCGTCGTCCCGGGCCGGCCGGACGTCAAGATCATGTCCCGCATCCTCACCACCCCGTATCATGCCAAGCAGATCGCGCAGGCGCTCGTGCAGAACATCCAGGTATACGAGCGGAACTTCGGCGAGATTCGGTCGGACTTCCCCGCCCCCGCGGTCGTCACGGGAGGCGAGCCGACGAATTGAGGGAGCGGGCCGGCGCGACGGGAATCGCCGCGAGCACCCCCCCTCCGAGGACGACGTCCCCCTCGTAGAAGACACAGGACTGTCCCGGCGTCACGGCGCGCACCGGCGCGTCGAAGACGATGCGGGCCATGCCGCCGGACTCCGGCGTCACCGTGCAGGCCGCCGCCGCCGCGCGATGTCGCACGCGCGCCGTCGCCCGGAAGGAGCGGCCCGGCGCACCGTCGAAGAAGCGCAGGGCCTCGACGCGGGCTTCCCGGGTCAGGAGCTCTTCCTCGCGCCCGACGACGACGCGATTGCCGGTGGCGTCCACGCGCAGGACGTAGAGACGCTCGGTCGCCGCGACTCCGATTCCTCTCCGCTGTCCGATCGTGAAGCGATAGTGCCCGGCGTGGGTGCCGAGGGAAGATCCCGCCGAGTCCTCGAGCGCCGCCGGAGCCGAGGGCAGCGGCAGCCCCAGGCTTCCGGCGTGCTTCGCGACGAAGTCGCCCGGGCGCGTCCCGGGCGGAACGAAACAGACCTCCTGGCTCTCCGCCTTGTCGGCCGTGGGCAGACCTGCGCGCCGGGCGTGCGCTCGGACCTCGGACTTCGTGAGCCCTCCGACCGGGAAGCGGGCCGCGGCGAGCTGCTCGGGCGTCAGGTCCCAGAGGAAGTACGACTGGTCCTTGTCGGGATCGGCGCCCCTCTTCAAACGGACCCGGCCCGAAACGGCGTCGCGTTCCGAGCGGACGTAGTGTCCCGTCGCCACGGCCTCGCAACCCATTTGCCGGGCCCGCGTCCAGAGCGTCGCGAACTTCAACTTCGCGTTGCAGTCCGAGCAGGGAATCGGCGTCCGCCCTTCGAGATATGCGGCGACGAACGGGCGCACGACCTCGTCGCGGAACTCCTCTTCGAGATTCAGGACGTAGTGCGGGACGTCGAGCGCCCACGCCACGCGGCGCGCGTCGGAGAGGTCCTCGAGCGCGCAGCAGCGGCCCGAGCGTCCCGCCTCTCCCGAGTGGTCCCAGAGCTGCATCGAGAGACCCACGACCTCGTGGCCTTGCTCCTTGAGGAGGAGCGCGGCGACGGACGAGTCGACCCCGCCCGACATGGCGACGGCGATGCGCATGGGGGAATCCTAAGGCCGGGTGACGATGAGCATGATCGTCGACCCGCCGATCGAGAACTCTTGCTGATGCCCGAGCGGCGCCTCGCGGATCGGCTGCTCGCCGATGAAGGTGCCGTTGGTGGACTCCAGATCGATCAGCGTCACGCGCTCCCCCGAGACCTCGATCGCACTGTGATGCCGCGAGATCTCGGGATCCTCGAGCACGAAGTCCGCATCCTGTCGGCCGATCACGACCCGCGGCTTCTCGATCGCGTAGATCGTCCCGGCCGCCGGCCCCGAGATCACAGCGAGCGACAGCTTCGCGTCGGACGGAAGGATCAGAGGCTCGCCCGCCGGCCGCCCCGCGCCGACGATCGGCCGCTTGCGCGCCGACTCCGGAGGCTTGCCGGCCCCGGTCTCGTCCGAGAGGCGGATGTACGTCTCCTCCACGCTCTCGCGCAGCGTGGCCGGACCGGCCGGCGAGAAGGCGGGGTTCTCCACCTCGAACACGGTCAGACACTTCGTGCATCGCACCTTCTTGATGCGCTTTCCGGCGAACCGGGTCTCGTCGTACCGGTATCGGGCCAGGCAGGTATCGCAGGTAATGATCATGGCGGGGTCGTCGACTCCAATTCTCAGTTCGCCGACATCGCCGGGGCCGGCGACGATTCTCTCATCGCGCCGACGGCCTCGCCGACGATGCGCACCGCGGCCTCGACTTCGCTCGCGGTCGTGAACCGCGACAGCGAAAACCGCACGACACTCCGCGCCTCGGCGCGGGAGAGACCGAGGGCGAGCATCGCCGGAGAAGGCGCGGTCGTTCCCGAGGAGCACGCGCTGCCGACGGAGACGGCCACGCCCGCGAGATCGAGGCGGATCGCGAGCGTCTCGCCGGAAATCTCCGGGAACAGGATCGCCGACGTGTTGGGCAGGCGGAGAGTCGCGCGGCCCACGACCCGGGCGCCCGGAACGGCGGCGACGATCGCGCCCTCGAGCGCGTCCCGCAGACGCGCGGTCGACGCGGCGTCCTCCGCGAGGCGCTCGCGCGCGATCCGCGCCGCGACACCGAAGCCGGCGATGCCGGGCACGTTCTCGGTTCCGGCGCGCTGGCGCCTCTCCTGGCCGCCGCCCGGCGTGTGGGGCGCGAGCCGCAGTCCCTTGCGGATCCAGAGCGCGCCGATCCCCTTGGGACCGTGCATCTTGTGGGCCGAGAGCGAGAGCAGATCGACGCCGAGGGCACGGACATCGATCGGGACGCGGCCGGCCGCCTGAACCGCGTCCGTGTGGAAGACGGCGCCCGCCGCGCGCGCCGGAGCGGCGAAGGCGGCGACCGGAAAGAGGCCGCCGTACTCGTTGTTCGCGAGCATCGCGGAGAGCAGTCGCGCCCCTCCCGAAAGCTCCGCAGCCACGGCCTCGGGATCGAGCGCCCCGGAAGCATCCGGGTTGACGACGCGCTCTTCGAATCCAAGCCCCTGCGCGGCAAGCCTCTCGAACGCCTCGCGAACCGACGGGTGCTCCGCTCCGGTTCGCACGATCTTGCGCGAGCCAACCGCGGCCGCCGCGCCTCCGACTGCCCCGAAGATCGCCATGGCGTTCGATTCGGTCCCGCCCGAGGTGAAGAAGATCTCCTCGCTCCGCCCGCCGACGAGCCGCGCCACCTCGTCGCGCGCCTCCTCGACGGCCCGGCGCGCGAGGCGTCCGGCGGAATGGATCGAAGACGGATTCCCGTCGAGCGACAATGCC
Organism: Thermoanaerobaculia bacterium; assembly: GCA_035498835.1. Classification (GTDB taxonomy): domain Bacteria; phylum Acidobacteriota; class Thermoanaerobaculia; order UBA5066; family Gp7-AA6; genus DATBFU01. Next base: position 4,582 of record DATJZU010000151.1, on the reverse strand, counting down.
CGCTCGACCGCCGCACGAACCTCCGGGTCCACTTTTGTGGACGCGTTGTTGTCCAGAGAGATCATTTGTTCGTCGAAAGCCGCCCGCGTCGCCTCGGATTATCGCTCCGATCGACGCCGGCGTAAAACCTGGATGAAGGAATACGCGTACGGATCGAGGGAGTTAGGATCAGAACCGGATGCGCGCGAGGGTCGCCTACCCGCTTCTCGTCGCGGCGTTCCTCGCCGCCATGCCCCTGTGCGCCCGGGCGGAAGGCCGCACCTCCCCGAAGGAAGCGCTGGCGGCCCTGCCCGAGGAGGACCGCCACTGGCTCGACTTCGTCACGCCCATCATCCTGCCGGCGGAGAAGACGGTCTTCCTCGAGCTGACCGAGCCGCGCGACCGCGAGCTCTTCAAGGAAGAGTTCTGGAAGCGGCGCGAGAAGGACGGCCAGGCGTTCCCGCTCGGTCCGGGCTATCGCGGCCGCTACCAGGACCTGCGCGACCTCGCCGAATCGAAGTACGACCACTGGCCCAGTGACGCCGCGCGGATGGTCATCCGTTACGGCGAGCCGGCGAACATCAACGAGCTTCAGGACTGCCGGAGGACTTTCCGCGATCTCGAGGTCTGGACCTACCAAAGCGCGAGCGGCCTCGGCTCCGGACGCCACTACTTCTTCTACCGCCGCTCGCCCGGCGAAGCGCGAAGAATGTGGACGGTCGGCACGCCGGACAGCGACGTCTTCGCGCCGGGATCGTGCCGGAAGAGCTTCGAGGAGCTTCGCTTCGAGTGCGGGACGAAGCTGTCCGCAGGCCAGGAGGATCCCTGCGCGCGCGTCTCGCGGACAGGGGACCTGGCTCCCTCCGGCACCGTCTGCGGTGAGGTCTGCGACATCCTGAATCTCTGGACCGAGATCTCGAGCCGTCAGGGCTCGCGGACCGGCGCGGCCGCCGAGGAAGCCGGGCTCCTCGCTCCGCCCGAGGTTTCGCTCGAAGGCCTCGACGGCATCAAGAACCGCTCGGCCAACGCATCGGATCCGAGCGCCGCGAAGCTGTCCGTCGCGACGCCTGCGCCGGACGCGACGGCCGCGGACATCCAGGCCGCCGCGGCCGCACCGCCTCTCCCCGCCGCCGTTCCGGTGACACTGCCCGACAAGACACCGCTCTCCGAGGACGACAAGAAGTGGCTCGACTTCGTCGCGCCGATCATCCTGCCGGAAGAGAAGAAGGCCTTCCTCGAGCTGACGCAGCCGCACGAGCGGGAGGCGTTCCAGACCGAATTCTGGCGCCGGCGCGAGCAGCCGAACATGACCCCCCCGCTCGGGCCGGGCTATCGCTATCGCTTCGAGGAGCTGCGGCGCCTCGCGGACGACCAGTACGACCGGTGGCCCAACGACGCCGCCGCCATGGTCATCCGGCACGGCGAGCCGGCCTCCATCGAGAAGCTCGACGCCTGCAACGACATGGGGGGCACCGCGCTCTTCCGCGGTCTCGAGATCTGGACCTACGCGGGCGGCGGGGGGCTCGGCACGTTCGCGTCGTCGGGCAAGAAGTACTTCTTCTATCGGCGCACGCCGGGGGAACCGCGGCAGATGTGGACGGTCGGCACTTCCGACAGCGACATCTTCGTCCCCGGCGCCTGCTACACGAGCTTCCAGTCCATGGCGCAAGCGTGCACACGAAACGCGAAACCCTGCGCCTGCATGGAGGCCTGCGACGTCTACAAGGCCTGGGAGCAGATCAACTCGCGCCAGGGCTCGCGCTCCGGCGCGGAGATGGAGCGGGCGGAGCTGCAGAAACCCGAGACGGTTCCCCTCGAAGGGCTCGAGTCCATCAAGAACCGCTCCGCGAACACCACCGACCCCAACGCCAAGAAGCTCGAGGTCCAGGGACCGTCCTCGACGGCGGTCGCGTCCTCGACGGTCGCGCCGGGAACCGGGAATGCACCCGCTCCCGTCCATCGCAAGCTCTCCAAGAAGGAGATCAAGGAGCTCACGGACCACCTCGGCCAGAAGTACCACGACTTCCTGGAGCTCGTGGACCTGATCATCACGGACCAGGAGCGCGAGGTCTTCCTCGAGATCACCGACAATTACCAGAAGGACCAGTTCATCGAGGCCTTCTGGCGGCGCCGCTCGCTCAACAACCAGGGGCTGCGCACCGACTACCGCTCGCTGTACATCCAGCGTTGGCAGGTCGCGCACGAGCAGTTTCAGAACATGCGCAGCGACCGCGCGAAGATCTTCATCATCAACGGCGCGCCCGACGCGGTCCTGAACGTCGACTGCGTGGACATCTATGTCCCGATCCAGATCTGGTTCTACGAGCGGCTGGAGGTGCTGAAGAGCAAGGCCTATCTCCTCTTCTACAAGCAGTACGGCACCGGCGAGTACAAGCTGTGGCTGCCGCTCGACGGCGAGCAGGTGCTCGTCGGCAACGGCATGTCGTTCGGACCCGGCGCGCGCCAGATCGACGTCACCCAGTGCCCGGAGTACCGCACGGTGCGCCAGGCCGAGCAGTACTCGGCGGCGACGCTCGGCACCGGCGCGATGTCCATGGCGGGCGCGTCCCTGCTCTTCCAGCCGCCGGTCGTCGAAACGGAGGGCGTCGATCAGATCCTCAACATGACGACCGACATGGCGGCCAACGCCGTCACGCTCGGCGTCGCCAAGATGATCCGCTTCCCCGATCAGCGGGCCAACAAGATCGGCGTGGATCTGTCGCTCCTCGTGCCGCGCGCGGAGCTCAAGTCGAAGCAGCTCGGCGAGGAGGTCTTCTACAACGTGGACATCATCGGCGAGATCGTCAAAGACGATCGCCTGATGGACAACTTCAAATACCGGTTCGACATCCCGACCGACGAGGTCGGCGGCGAGAAGATCCCGCTCACGGTGCGCCGCTACCTCTACCCCGGCGATTACAAGCTCGTTCTGAAGGTTTCCGACGGGAACCAGAACGCCGAGGCGCGGATCACCGACCTGATCAAGGTCCCGGAGCAACCGGACGCGCCGCCGCCGATCGAAGCCGCGGCGCGCGCCGCCGGGAAGGCCGCCATCGAGAAGACGAAGGATGCGGGGATCCTGCCCTCGGCGATCTCGCTCATCCCGATCGCGCGCGAGATCGCCACCGGCCTGCAGCGCTTCGAGACGAAGGCCGCGGAGGGCGTCTCGGCCGTGGACTTCTACCTGAACGGCTCGAAGGTCATGACGAAGACGCGCGCGCCGTTCGACGCCGACCTGAACCTCGGTCCCCTGCCCCGCAAGCAGGTGATCCGCGTCGTGGCCTACGGGCCCAACGGGCGCGCCGTCGGCGAGGACGAGTACATCGTCAACGAGGGTCGCGAGGTCTTCCGCGTGCGGATCCTGTCGCCCGAGAAGGGCGCGAAGGCGACCGGCCCGACGCCCGTCGTGGCGGCGGTGGCGGTGCCCGAGGGGCGCACGCTCCAGAAGATCGAGTTTTACTCGAACGAGACGCGCGTCGCGACGCTCTATCAGGCGCCGTGGGAGCAGACCGTGAACCTGCGCGACACGAAGTCGCTCGGCTACGTCCGCGTCGTCGGGACGCTCGAAGACGGGACCGTGGCCGAGGACGTGCGCTACGTCAACGCGCCGTCCTACATCTCCGAGGTCCAGGTCGACGCCGTCGAGCTCTACACGACCGTGACCGACAAGAGCGGCCGGCCCGTATCGGGGCTCCAGCAGACGAACTTCAAGGTCTTCGAGGACGGCGTCGTCCAGAAGGTCGAGTCGTTCGAGTACGTCAAGAACGTGCCGCTGTCGCTCGGCGTCCTCGTGGACACCTCCGCCTCGATGCTCGAGTCGCTCCCCGAGGCGCAGCAGGCGGCGATCGGCTTCCTCGACTACTCGATCGGCCCGAAGGACCGCGGGTTCACGATCTCCTTCGACAGCGAGCCCTACGTCCTCTCGAAGCTGACGAACCGCAAGGACAAGCTCTACCGGTCCCTCGCCGGCCTGCGCGCGGAAGGCTCGACCGCTCTCTACGACGCGATCGTGTACGGGCTCTACCAGTTCACGGGCGTGAAGGGAAAGAAGGCCATCGTCATCCTCTCCGACGGCAAGGACACGTCGTCGAAGTTCGACTACGACACGCTGCTGGAATACGTGAAGAAGTCCGGCATCGCGATCTACGCGATCGGGCTGAAGATCCCGACGGCGGAGCTCGACGTCAAGTACAAACTGAGCAAGCTCGCGCAGGTCACCGGCGGGCAGACCTTCATGATCGATTCGATCAAGGGCCTCGCTTCCGTCTATCAGCAGATCAACGACGAGCTGCGGAGCCAGTACCTCCTGACGTACTACTCGACCAACCCGGAGGCCAAGGACAAGTGGCGGAAGGTCGACGTGAAGGTCGAGCCGACGAACCTGGTGGCAAGAACGCTGTCGGGGTATTACCCGTAGACCGTCGCCGGAGCTTGCTCGGGGGCCTGCTCCGCACCGGGCGGCCGCTCGTTCAAAGGAACTCGACGGCCGCCCTGGCCTCCTCGCTGCGCTCCGGCTCCCGCAACGCGAGTCGCTTCGCTCGGTGAACTTCGCGAAGCTTGGTCGCGCCGCGAACGAAGGTCCCTGAGCCGGTCGGCCTCGAAG
>DATJZU010000150.1:0-25002 GCA_035498835.1 Thermoanaerobaculia bacterium | reverse complement strand
CGGCTCCGCCAGCGGAGCGTGTGCGCGTCCTTCCACGCGTATTGATCCACTTCCGAGAGATCGCCGCGCACGAGCGGATGGGTCGAGCCGTCCGCCGCGATCCGCGTGATCGACTCGAACCGGAGGTTCTGCCCGGGCTCGACGCGGAAGACGCGCTCGCCGCCGTTCCAGTCGCCGGTGAAACGCATCGTCTGCCGCTCGACGACGTGGAGCGCTCCGTCGGCGTCGAGGCGCGCGCGGACGTCGATCGAGGGCCACGAGAGCTCGCGCGCCCGGGCGGCGCCCGAGGCGACGAAAGCGATTCCGAGAAGGAGAGCCATCCGCAGGGCTCGGGTCATCCGGCGCATCGGCCGTCCTCCGTGGAGACATCGTACCCGAGGCGTTCGTGCTTTCGGGCTAGACTGGCGGGCTCATGAGCCGCGACCGAAACGGCTTGAAGCTCAAGTCGCTCAAGTTCGCCCTCGAGCTCACGAGCCGCTGCAACCTGCGCTGCGGCATGTGCCCGATGGACGACTTGACGAGGCCGTACGAGGACGCGCCCTGGGATCTCGTCGAGAACGTGGCCGCCCAGATGCGAGAGCTGCGCTTGCCGATGCGTTACCTCCACGAGATGGGCGAGCCGCTGATGTACAAGCGGCTGCCCGAGGCGATCGATCTCTTTCCCGGCGTGTGCGTCTCGACCAACGCCACGCTCCTCTTCGAGAAGCTCTCGCGGGACTTGCTCGCTTCGTCGCTCTCGCGGATCCGGCTGTGCATCGACACGCTGAAGCCCGAGGTCTACCCGATCGTGCGCAAGGGCGGGCGTTTTGAGGTCGTCGTCGAAAACATTCGCCGCTTCCTCGAGTTGTCGAAGGGCAAGAAGATCGCGGTCGAGATCCAGCGCATGATCACGACGCACACGCACGACGAGTCGGTGCGCGACTTCCGCGAGTTCTTCCTCCTCGACCGCTACCCGCAGGCAAGCGTGATCCAGAAGACGTGCGAGGGGCTCGACACGTCCGAGGTCACCGAGCTCCACCAGGCCTACTACGGCTGCTTCCAGGGCACGCCGTGGCAGTGGTTCGTCATCCTCTGCAATGGGGACGTGACGCATTGCTGCTACGACTACGACGGCACGCAGAAGATCGGGTCGGTGCGCGATACCCCGATCGCCGAGATCGCGCGATCGCCGTTCCTCGCGACGATCGCCGACGGCTTCGAGCGGCACGATTTCTCGAAGCTCCCGCGGTGCGCCGAGTGCTTCAAGAACCCCGCGGCGCGGCCCGCGCTGACCGACCGTGTCTGGAAGTGGGCGCAGCGCTTCCCGTTCAAGGATCCGCTGCGGCGGTTCCTGAATGCGCCGCGGGGAGACAACTAACCGTCGCCGTCACTCGCTCGGGAATCTGGTCGCCGCCGCTCGACATCTGGAACATCAAGTTCTCCCGGACGGCGGCGACACCGGCTCGCGGCTCGCTCAAAGGAGCTCGACCGCTCGCCGGATTCCCTCGCTCGTTCCGGCTCCCGCGACGCGCCTCGCTTCGCTCGGTTACTTCGCGGCGCGGCGCGCGGACTTTATTCGCTTGCGGGCCGCGGGGGCGACCTCGGCCGAGTCTTCGTTCGCCTTCGCCTTCCTCTTCGACGCCCGCGCCGGCCGCGTCTCGGCCGCCGGCGCCGCGAGGAGGACTTCCTTCATCTCGGGGATCTCGCCCGCGGGCTTCTCGAAGCCGCAGTCGCCCTTGTCGCAGGCGAACGCGTTGCCGGACTTGCGCTCGCGCAGCAGGAGGTACGGGTTGCCGCACTGGGGGCATTTCTCCGGGATCGGCCGCGCCGACAGCGTGAAGTCGCAGCGCGGATAGTTCACACACCCGTAGAAGGGGCGGAAGCGCCCACGGCGCTCGGCGATGACGCCGCCGTCCTTCGGACACGCGACCCCGGTGTCCTTGACGGGCTTGGGCGGTTTGTACCGGCAGTCGGGATAGCCGCTGCACGCGACGTACGCACCGTATCGCCCGTAGCGCCGCACGAGCGGATGGCCCGACTGCGGGCACATCTCCCCCGTCGGCTCGTCCGGCTTCGCCTCGGCCTTTCCGCCGGCGATGTGGACGTTGATGACGTTGCGGCACTTCGGGTAAGCCGAGCACCCGAGGAACGTCCCGCCGGCCCGGCTCTGGCGAGCCTTCATGGGCGAGCCGCACTCGTCGCAGGTCGTCTTCTCGAGCTCCGACAGATCGACGACGTCCTCCTCGGGATCCGGGATGTTTTCGGTGAACGTGCAGGCCGGGTATCCGCTGCACGCGACGAAAAGTCCGTTCTTGCCCATGCGGAGCTTGAGCTTCTTGCCGCAGCGCGGGCACTTCTCCGGCGTCTCGGGCACGACCGGGAAGGACAGGATCCTGCGCGCTTCGCCGAGCGGGATCCCCGCCTTCGACGACACCATGTCGCGCAGCGCGCGATTGCGGTCGCTCGTGAACGTCTTGTCGAACCGCGAGAGCGCCTTGGTCCAGGAGAGCTTGCCCTCCTCCACTTCGTCGAGCGCCTCCTCCATGCGCGCCGTGTATCCCGTTTCGAAGAAGTCGTCGAAATACGGGATCAGGAGCTCGAGCACCGTGCGGCCGAGCGCCGTCGGGATGAAGCGCCGGTCCTTCTTGTGGACGTACTCGCGCTGCTCGAGCTTGCGCAGGATCTCCGCGTACGTCGAGGGGCGGCCGATGCCGTTCTCCTCGAGAAACTTCACGAGCGACGCCTCGTTGAACCGCGGCGGCGGCTGCGTCTGCTTGCGCTCGGGCTTGAGCGCGAGGAGCTTCAGCGTCTCGCCTTCCTTCAGCGGCGGCAGCTTCGCCGCGCCCTCGGGCGACGCCGCGTCGTCTTCGTCCTCCCCGACCTCGACGCCATAAGCCGCGAGGTAACCGGCGAACTTCAGCGTCGAGCCGGACGCGCGATAAACGGCCGGCCCCGCCTCGATCTCGGCCGAGACGGTGTCGTAGACGGCGGGGTTCATCTGCGAGGCCACGAAGCGCTGCCAGATGAGGCGGTAGAGCTTCGCCTCCTCCGGCGCGACATGCGGTTCGACCGCTTCGGGCGGCAGGTCGAGGTAGGTCGGGCGGATCGCCTCGTGCGCGTCCTGCGTGTCGCGCTTGCTCTTGAAGAACCGCGCCGAGTCGGGCAGCGACTCGGCGCCGTAGCGCGCTCCGATGAGCTCGCGCACCGCCGTCAGCGCCTCGGCGGAGACGCGGGTCGAATCGGTGCGCATGTAGGTGATGAGGCCGACCGTGCCGCGTCCCGGGATGTCGCGCCCCTCGTAGAGCCGCTGCGCGATCTGCATGGTGCGGCGCACGGCGAAGGAGAACCGGCTGGCCGCGGCCTGCTGGAGCTGCGACGTGATGAAGGGCGGCGGAGGCGTCTTGCGGCGCTCCGACGTGTCGACCTTCGCCACCCGCCAGAGGGCCTTCTCGACGGCGCGCCGCACGCGCTCGGTTTTCGCCTCCGAGTCGAGACGGGGATCTTCGCCGTCGAACTTGAGCCTTTCGCCTTCGAAGGAGGAAAGTCGCCCCGTGAAGGACGGCGGCGCCGACGCCTCGAGATCCGCGTCGAGCGTCCAGTACTCGACCGGCCGGAATGCCTCGATCTGGCGCTCGCGTTCGCAGATGATCCGCAGGGCGACGGTCTGGACTCGCCCGGCCGAGAGCCCGCGCCAGATCTTCTTCCAGAGCAGATCCGAGACCTCGTAGCCGACGAGCCGATCGATGATGCGGCGGGCCTGCTGCGCATCCACGAGGCGCGAGTCGATCTGCCCGGCTTCCTTCATCGCGGCCAGTACGGCGTTCTTGGTGATCTCGTTGAAGCGGACGCGGCGGAAGGGCGTGCCTTTCGTGCCCGGCTTCAGCGTCTCCTGCAGGTGCCACGAGATCGCCTCGCCCTCGCGGTCCGGGTCGGCGGCGAGGTAGACCGCGGCGGCGCCCTTGGCCGCCTTCTTGAGCTCGTTGAGCGTTTTCTCCTTGCCCTTGAGGACCTCGTAGGTCGGCTCGTAGTCGTTGCTGCGATCGACGCCGAGACCCTTCTTCGGCAGGTCGCGCACGTGCCCGTAGGACGCGAGCACGCGGAAGTCGCGCCCGAGAAACTTCTCGAGCGTCTTCGCCTTGGCGGGCGACTCGACGATCACGAGGTTGCGGCGAGAGTCACTCATGCGAATTCGTTCGAGGGCGTGGCGCGGCGTCGCGGGCGGTCATCGGGGCGGTGGAACCTGCCACAACGGGAAGGAAAGCGCAAACTCGCCTCGCCTCACCAACCCGTAACACGTGGCCATTCCCGCGCCCCATCTGCTTGAGGTCAAAGCATCTTGTCCGTCGCCTCAACGCCGCAGCCGATAGCGGCCATCCGACTCGGAGGCCAGCCCCGCGCCCTCGAGCTCGAAGAGCGCCGCGAGCACGACGGCGGCCGGCATCTCGAGCCGCGTGACGAGCTCCTCCGCGGAGGCCTCGGGCTCGGTCCGCAGCGCTTCGAAGATCTTGCGCGCCTCCGGCCCGAGATCCTCGGGCGGCTGCACGGCGGCGGAGAGAGGCGCCGGCGCGGGCGCGCCGAGCATCGGGAAGAGCTCGACGAAGACGTCCTCGACGCCCCGGCAGAGGATCGCGCCGTCGCGGAGCAGCTCGTGCGTGCCGGCGGACGTCTCGGAGAAGACGCTGCCCGGCACCGCGAACACGTCCCGCCCGAAATCGGCCGCGAGCCGCGCCGTGATGAGCGATCCCGAGCGGCGCGAGGCTTCGACGACGACCACGCCCGACGAGAGCCCCGCGATGATGCGGTTGCGGATCGGAAAGTTCTGCGGCCGCGGCTCCTCGCCCGGTGCGAACTCCGAGAGGAGGACGCCGCGCCGCGAGATGACCTCCTTGAGCCGCGCGTTCTCGCGCGGATAGTCCACGTCGAGGCCGCACCCGAGCACCGCGATCGTGCCTCCCGGACCCTCGAGCGCCGCCTCGTGCGCCGCCCCGTCGACCCCGCGCGCGAGGCCCGAGACCACCGCGATGCCGACCGAGGACAGCCCGCGCGCGAGGCTCGCGGCCACGTCGCGGCCGTAGTGCGTCGCGTTGCGCGACCCGACGACGGCGACGGCGGGCCCGGAGAGCCGGTCGAGAATGCCGCGCGCGAAGAGCGCGAACGGAGGGTCGGCGATCTCGGCCAGAAGCGGGGGATAGCCGTCGTCGTCGAACGGCGTCAGAAGGCGGATCCCGGCGCGCTCGACCTCGGCCGCCCAGCGATCCGTGCGGGCATCGTCGGCGGCGCGGAGAACGGCGCGCGCTCGCGCGGCGGAGCCCAGGCGTTGCGCGACCTCCGCCTCGGGCCGGGACAGGAGCCCCTCGACCCCGCCCGCCTCCCGGAGGAGAGGCCAGAGCCGCTGCGGCGTCAGGTCCCTCTCGCGCGACCATCCGAGGGCTGCCCGCCGCCCCAGGGCGCTTTTCATCCGTCCCTTACCTTAACCCCTCCGACCGCAGGGGCGGCCGCGCGACGCGCTGTCGGTTCGCCGGGAACAATCGGAAGGGGCGCCGGCTTTCCTATAATGCGCACCGCTGGAGCAAGATTGAACAAGCACGCCGTCGCCCTGGCCCTCCTCGCCGCCGTCGCCTCGGCCGGCGCCGGCTGCTCTTCGAGCTCGACGGCCTCCGGCGATCAGATCGCGTTCGGCACGAAGGTCGCGCGCGACGGCCTCTGGCGGGAGGCGGCGTTCCGCTTCGAAAAAGTCATCGCGGCCGACCCGAAGAACGCGCGCGCCCACAACAACCTCGCGGTCGCCCTCGAGGCGACGGGAGAGTTCGCGCGGGCGCTCGAGGAGTACAAAAAGGCCCTCGAGCTCGATCCGCACGACAGTTACATCCGCCGCAACTACGCGCGCTTCGCGGAGTTCTACACTTCCTACACCCGGACGACGGGGAAGGCGGCCGGTGCGTCCTGAGGCCGCGGCGCGTCGCGGCCTCGCCTGGACGGCGGTCCTGCTGCTCGCGGCCGCCGCGGGCTGCTCCTCGGTCCAGCAGGTTCGCCTGAGGCTCCCCCTCAAACCGCGCCTCCCCCTCCGGGGCAACGAGAAGGTGGTGCTCGCCCCCTTCCTGATTGTCACGGAAGCCGACAAGGTCCGCGACAAGCGGCTGGCGAACGTCGACATCCAGGGAGAGTTCCACCGCTTCCTGAAGCGACAGATCGAGAAGAAGACCAAGCTCGAGGTCGTCGAGGCGCCGGCGGACCTCAAGCTCCCGACCCAGAACCTGACCGAGCTCGGCCGCTCGGTCGAGTTCTGGCGCGCGCTCGGCACGACGACCGGCGGCGAAGTCCTCGTCTCCGGAAGTCTCGAGTTCCGCGTCGAGGACCGCTCGGGCTACAAGACCGAAGAGTACGTCTCCCCGATCAACGGCCAGACTTACTACCGGCAGGTGTACGTCGAGCAGAGCGGCTTCCTGTTCGACATCGTGTTCATGGTCTTCGACGGGCACTCGGGAGAAAAGCTGCTCCAGGACGAGTTCAAGGACTTTCGTCAGACCGGATCGGCCAACCGTTCCGACGAGCTGCAGGGACTCTTCGAGAATCTTTTCTCGCTCGAAAACCAGATCCTGAATCTCTTCGTCGCGCGCGAGCGGGAAGCGGACCGGTATCTCTTCAGCAGCTGACCGATCGGAAGGAGGCGGACCTAGCATGAGGCGAATCGTCCTGGCGCTCGCTGTGACCGTGCTGGCCGCCCCGGCCGGGGCTCAGGTCTTCCTCGACAACCCGGAGTACTCCTTCGGCGAGAACAAGATCGTCTACGACCGCTTCGACTGGAAGACCTACAAGTCCACCCACTTCACGATCTTCTATTACGACCGGGAAGCCGCGTCCCTGCAGAAGGTGGCCTCGTTCGCCGAGAGCGCCTACGACGACATTTCGCGGCAGCTCAACTTCCAGATTCCGAAATCCATCAACCTCATCTACTACGCCGACCACTCGGATTTCGAGCAGACGAACACCGATTTGAACTTCATCTCGGAGGGCGTCGGCGCCTTCGCGCTGCCGACGCGCAACCGGATGGTGCTGCCCGTGGACCTGCCCGACGAGAAGCTGCAGAAGCTCATCGCCCACGAGCTCACGCACGTCTTCCAGTTCGAGATCCTGTTCAACGGCAACTACATCCGCGCGATGACCACCAACGCGCCGCAGTGGTTCATGGAAGGCATGGCCTCGTACTTCGGAAACGACGAAGACAACAAGGACCGGATGGTCCTGCGCGACGCCGTGCTCTCGGACCGCGTCCCCGAGATCACGCGGCGCGGGATCTACGGCTTCTTCGCCTATCGATTCGGCCACGCGGTCTTCGACTTCATCACCGCCGAGTGGGGCAAGGACGCGGTGCGCGACTTCCTGTTCGAGTATCGCAACCAGATCGGACCGAGCGTCGAGCGTGCCGTCAAGCGGACGTTCAACGAGACCGGCGAAGACTTCGACATCAAGTTCCGGCGCTATCTTCGCGGAAAGTATCTGAAGATCCTGACCGAGAAGGGCGAGCCAATCGACTTCGGCGAGCGGTTCAAGATCGAGGACACGCCCTCGGCCGAGCTCTCGCCGCGGGCCTACCCCTCCGGCGACTTCGTCGCGGCGATCTCGACGTACCACGAGGACGCCGACGTCGTCGTCATGTCGACGCGCGAACGCAAGCTCTTCAAGAACCTGACGAAGGGCCGGAAGACGTCCTACGAGTACCTGGTCTCCCAGTGGGTGACGACCGGTCCGCAGCAGGGCGCCGATCTCGCGGTTTCGAACGACGGCAACCGCATCGCGGTCTTCGCCCGGCGCGAGCGGGGCCGCGATCTGCTGCTCCTCGATGCCCTGAACGGAGACATCGTCGAGCGCATCGAGATGCCGGACGTGGATCAGGAGCTTTCGCCGGCTTTCTCTCCCGACGGCTCGAAGATCGCCTTCCACGGAATGAAGGGCGGGAGGGCCGACATCTACCTCTACGACCTCTCGACCCGCTCGATCACGAACCTCACGGACGACGAGTCCTTCGACTTCGGCCCCGTCTTCTCGCCCGACGGCAAGTGGATCTACTACTCCTCGGTCCGCGGCGAGAAGTCGAAGATCTACCGGATCCAGATCGCCTCTCCGGATACGCGCGAGGAGGTCACCTACGGCGACGGGAACGACGAGGACGCTTCGCTTTCCCCGGACGGCCGCCGTCTCTACTTCACCTCCGACCGCGACGAGGGCATCTACAACATCTACTCGCAGAATCTCGACACGGGCGAGACGTTCCTCCACACCAACGTCGTCGGCGGCTGCTTCGGGCCGACGGCCTTCATCGGGAAGGACAACGCCGAGAAGCTCGTCTTCACCGCCTACTACAAGGGTCGCTTCCAGCTCTACATCGCGGACCCGAAGAAGCCCGTCAAGAAGCTGCCGGAGCTCGCGCCCGAGATCACGCCGGCGACGCCGACGGTGGTCGCGCCGTACCAGCCGGCCATCGAGGTCTCGATCGATCCGGAAAAGGTCACGGCAAAGCCGTCGCGCAAGCTGTACCTCGAGAACGCGCAGGTCCTTGCGGGCGTCAACACCGACCAGACGTTCTACTCCGATACGGTGCTGATCTTCGGCGACAACCTGGGCGACCGCCGCTTCTACGCGATCATCGAGTCGCTCTCGAGCTACACGGTCTTCGACTTCTCCTACTGGAACATCTCGCGGAGACTCCAGTGGGGAGTCCGGGCTTTCGACGAGCGCACGTACTACCTCGGCGTCGGCGAGCTCGGCGGCCAGCCCACGGTCGAGCGCGTGAAGCAGGCGGCCCGTTACACGGGCGGCTCGTTGATGACGACCTATCCGCTCTCCCGGTACTTCCGGACGCAGGGCGGGATCAGCGTCATCTCGCGCGACGTGGGCTATAACTACCTGACGGGACAAGAGTTCCCGGATGGAAGCCCGGTCTTTGGATTCGCGCAGGTCAAGAACACCTATCCCCAGCTCGACCTTTCTCTCATCGGAGATACCGTCGAGTACCAGCAATGGGGCCCGCGCGCCGGCTATCGATTCATGCTGACGTACTCGTACGCCCCGGACTTCCAGAAGAACCAGTCGCTGCCGCCCGGGTCATCGATCGGCTCGACGCTGACGCAGAGCGCCACGATCGATCTGCGGGAGTACCTCCCGATCAGCAAACGCATGCTCTTCGCGTTCCGTGCGGTCGGGTTCAAATCGACCGGGAACATCCCCGACATCTGCGCCTTCGGCGGCCTCGACACGTACCGCGGCGTCGACTACGCGGCGATCTTCGGCAACTCGTGCGCGTACGGCAACTTCGAGTTCCGCTTCCCCCTGATCGACCTCATCGCGCTGCCGTTCCTCGCGTTCGGCGACATCCGCGGCCACATTTTCTTCGACATCGCCGGCGCCAAGTCCAAGGGCGGCAGCTTCCAACTCTGGAATTCGGACCTGAACCAGCTGGAGGACGCCCAGGCCGCCTACGGCGGCGGCATCGACGTGACGCTTCTGGGCCTGCCCGTGCACTTCGATTTCGCTCGGCAGACCAACCTGAAGACCAATCTCACGGGGTTCAAGACGTCCTGGTACATCGGCTACACGTTCTGAGCCCGGCGCCGGACTAGAATCGCTCCTCGCGTGCCCCGCGAGCGGTCTCTGTCGGTGCGGGTCCTCGGCCCCTTCGGCGGCTCGGCCCCCGGCTGCCGCCTCACCTCGTTTCTGATCGGCAGCGAGGCGGCGCTCGACGCCGGCGCCCTGACCGAGGCCCTGCCGCTGCCGGCCCAGCGCCGGCTGCGTCGCGTCTTCCTGACGCACGCACACTTCGACCACATTGCTTCGCTCCCGTTTCTCGCGGCGAACATCCACGGGCGCGCGGGCGTGTCTCTCGAGATCCTCGCGCCCGAGCCGGTGCTCGAGGCCGTCCGGCGGCACGTGTTCAACGACGCGACCTGGCCCGACTTCACGCGATTCCCCTCGGTCAAGCGGCCGACGATCCGGTACCGCGCGCTCGAAGAGGGCCGCACGCTGCGCGCGGGCGGGCTCGAGGTCACGCCCTACGCCGTCAACCACGTCGTGCCGACGTTCGGCTACGTCATCTCGACGGGGACGTCCGCCGCGGTTTTCTCGGGGGACACGGGACCGACGGAGCGGCTCTGGGTCGCGGCGCGCCGGGCGCCGAACGTCCAGGCGATTTTCCTCGAGTGCTCCTTCTCCGACGGCGAGGAACGGCTGGCCGCGGACTCGCAGCACCTGACGCCTCGGCTCGTCTCCCAGGAGCTGCCGAAGCTTCCGCAGCGCGTGCCCGTGTACCTCTACCACGTGAAACCGTTCTCGCTGCCGCGCATCCGACGCGAGATCCGGGCCCTCGCCGAGCCGCGATTGAAGCTGCTCGAGGGCGAGAAGACGATCCGGCTCTAGAAAAGCCGCGACCAGGCGAGCAGGTCGACGGCGAGGCCTCCGGCGAGCCGTCCCCTCAGAGAATCGTTGCGCAGGAGATCGTCGCGCGTCCCCGGGAACCTCGCGCCGCGCAACAGATACGAGCGCCCGTCCCGCCGCTCCGCCCGGTAGAAGGAGGACGATCGCGCCGCTCCCGACGTCCGCTCGATGTCGAGGCACAGCCGCTCGCGATCCACGGCGACCCGGTCCTCGAGCGCGGCGGCGGCGGCGTCCGAGGCGCCCGGCGGCCCGGGAGGACGCAGCCGCAGCAGAAAGCCGTCGGGCAGCGCCTCCTCCGCGACGGGCTCGGCCACGCCCGCGAGCAAACGCCGGTATCCCGCCGGCGTCTCGATCGCCGAGAACGCGTCTTCGGGTGACGCCGAGATCTCGAGATACGCCGTGAGCGCGGCGTCGCCGCTTTCGGGCCCGGGATCGCCGACGCGCGCGAAGGCCTGCTCGAGAAGCGACCGATCGACTCCGAAGAGCTCCTGCAGACGCGGGGCGCGCGGGACCGGCAGCGGAACCGAGAGACGCGCGTGCGCGTCGTCGACGTGGAGGCGGCCGCGCGCGAAACGGAGGACGCGATTCTCGAGGTCGCGCCGCAGCCCGACCTCCGCCAGGAATTTCGAGCCGGGCCGGAAGGTCGCGCGCCAGAGGCGTGCGTATTCGGGCTCGGGAACCTCCGCGAGAAGGAGCTCGATGCGCTGGGGTCCCTCGGGCACGCCGCCGAGGTCCAGCGCCAGACCGCGGGCCGTCGGCGCGACCCGCACCGGGCCGAGCGGCGTCTCGACCTCCCCCGCGCGCACCGGCAGGAGCGCCGGCAGCGGGAAGCCCACGTCGCACAGGACCGGGCCGGAGTCGGTCTCGACGGCGAGAGCCGCGTGGTCGAAGTCCTGAACCACGCGGCCGACGATCTTGCGGCTTCGGAATCCGAGCGCCCCGAGCATCGCGTCGAAGGCCGCGACGCGCGCGAAGCAGGTCCCTCCCGTGCCGGACTCCAGATGCTCGCGCCAGAAGAGCGCGGGCCGGCGCGGCTTGTCCGCGGCGTCGAGCGGCTCGCCGTCGCGCAGGATCTTCGACGCGGTCTCGAACGGGACCCGCGCGTTGAATCGGACGAAGAGGCGCTCGAGGAGCCCCACGCCCGGCGCCGCGCGCGGGAGATCCAGGGCCTCGAGGATGTCGTCGAGCGGGAGCGGCTCGAGCTCGGGCTCTCCCAAGAGGCCCGTCAGCCCTTCTTCGTGAGCCGCGCGACGAGCGCGCGGATACGGGACTGCGCGTCGTCGGAGAACCAGAGGGTCGCGAACGGATCGCCGCCCCGCGCCTGGTCGAAGCGGGCGAGCGCGGCCGCGCGGCTGCGCGACTTGATCGACGCGTGCGCCGCCGCGGGCCGGCCGGCGAGGAAGAGCGCGCGCGCGAACGCTTCCTCCGCGAGCGCCTCGGCCGGCACGACGCGGTCCACGAGACCCATGTCGTGCGCGGCCTCGACGGAGACGTTCTCCCCCGTCGCCGCGAGCCGCTCCATGGCCCGCGGACCGACGGCGTGGCGGAAGATCTCGAGAAGGCACGCCGGCACCGACACGCCGAGCAGGACCTCCGAGAGGCCGAGCTCCCCTTTTCCCGCCGCGGCGATGCGTTCGTCCGCCGCCGCGGCGATGATGAGGCCTCCGGCGATGGCATGCCCGGGGAGCGCCGCCACGACCGGGCGCTCGAAAGAGAAGATGTGGCGCACGAGATCGCAGTAGGAGGTCACGAACGCGTCGAACGCGCCGCGATCCAGCCCGACGAGATGCGTCAGGTCCCAGCCGGCCGAGAACATCCCGGGCGAAGAGGAGGTCAGGAGGACCGCTCCGGCGTTCGTGCTCGCAGCGATCGCCGCCGAGAGGTCCCGGACGAGCTCCGGCGAAAAAGCGTTCGCACGCGGGCGATCGAGGGTGAGAACGGCGACGCCTTCGCGCCGCTCGACGCGGACGAGGCCGCTCACGCCCGCGCTCCCGCCGCCGCGGCCGCCGGCTCGAAGACGAACGCGTGCACGCGGGAATCCTCCGTCAGCTCCGGGTGAAACGTCGCGGCCCACACGTTGCCCTGCCGGACGAGGACCGGCTCCCCCGCGCGGGTCGCGACGACTTCGACGCCCGGCCCGACGCGCCGGATGCGCGGCGCGCGGATGAAGACGGCCGGAATCGTCCCCCCGAGCGACGGCGCCTCGACGGAGCCCACGAAAGAATCCACCTGCCGGCCGTACGCGTTGCGCTCGACGGAAATGTCGAGGAGCCCGAGCCCCTTTTGGCTCGGGTTCGTCACCTCGCGCGCGAGCACGATCGCGCCGGCGCAGGTGCCGAGGATCGGACGGCCGCTCCTCGCGAAGTCGGCGAGCGCGGCCTCCCAGGGCTCCGCCTCGAAGAATTTCCAGAGCGTCGTGGACTCGCCGCCCGGAATGACGAGTCCCGCCGCGCGCCCGAGGTCCCGCGGCCGCTTCGCCTCGACGCTCTCGATTCCGAGATTCTTCAGGGCCTTCCGATGGGCCTCGAAGTCCCCTTGGAGGGCCAGAACGGCGACTCCGCTTTCCGGCTGTGAGCCGACAGCTGACAGCTGTGAGCTGTTTCTCACCATCCGCGCGTCTGGAACTGCGCTTCGGCGGGCAGGCTCGCCGCCTCGATTCCCTTCATGCCCGCGCCGAGCGACTCCTCCGCCTCGACGAGCGCCGCCGCGTCGCGCCAGTGCGTCGTGGCTTTCACGATCGCGCGCGCCCGCTTCTCCGGGTCGTCGGACTTGAAGATGCCGGAGCCGACGAAGATCGCCTCGGCACCGAGCGACATACAGAGCGCCGCGTCGGCCGGCGTCGCGATGCCTCCGGCGGCGAAGTTCGGCACCGGGAGCTTGCCCGTCTCGGCGACCTGCACGACGAGCTCGAACGGCGCCTGGAGGCGTTTGGCCTCGTGCATGCGCTCGTCCTTCGACATCAGCGTCAGGTTGCGGATGTCGCGGCCCACCTCGCGCAGGTGCTTGACGGCGTGGACGACGTCGCCCGTGCCCGCCTCCCCCTTCGTCCGGATCATCGCGGCGCCCTCGCCGATGCGCCGCAGCGCCTCGCCGAGATTCCGGCAGCCGCAGACGAACGGCACCTTGAAGTCGCTCTTGTAGACGTGGTTCTCCTCGTCGGCTGGCGTCAGGACTTCCGACTCGTCGATGAAGTCCACCTTCAGCGCCTCGAGGATGCGCGCCTCCGCCGTGTGGCCGATGCGGCACTTGGCCATGACCGGGATCGAGACCGCGTTCTGGATCTCGCGAATCTTCGAGACCGGCGACATGCGCGCGACTCCCCCGTCGCGCCGGATGTCGGCCGGCACGCGCTCGAGCGCCATGACGGCGGCCGCGCCCGCGCGCTCGGCGATCGTCGCCTGCTCCGCGTTGACGACGTCCATGATGACGCCGCCCTTCAGCATCTCGGCCAGTCCCACTTTGACTCGGAACGTTTCGTCGGTGGTCATCGCAGCTTCCTCCGTTGTTTTCGCCGGGTCGATCAAACGACGGGCACGGCGTGCACGCCGCCCGTCTCGGTGACGGTTCGAATCGCCTCCGCGAGGATCGTGATCCCTCGGTCGACGGCGCGCTTGTCGACGCGCGTGACCGAGAGGCGCAGGTTCGGCCGGTCCTCCCCACGCGGGTCGAAATCCGCGCCGGGCGCAACGCCGACGCCGCGTGCCGCCGCGGCCTCCGCCACGCGCCGCCCCGAGACGCCCGGCGGCAGATGCAGCCAGAAGAGCGGGTTTCCGACGTCCCCGCCCCAGCGCGCGACCTGCGGCAGGTGATTCTTCAGGGCCCGCACCGCCGCGATCCGCCGCGTCTCGACCTCGAAGGCACGCTTCTGCCGCGCCTTCCGGTCCTCGCCCGCGCGCAGGAAATGCGCGACGGCCGCCTGGAGCGGCAGCGGCGTCTGGAAGTCGGCCGTGCGCTTGACGCGCGCGAGGCGGTCGATGATCGCCGCCGGCCCCGCGAGCCAGCCGATGCGGAATCCGGGCACGAGATCCTTCGACAGCGTCCCGAGCCACACGACACGGTCCGGCCGCCGCGCGGCGAGCGGCCGGCGGCCCGGCTCGGGATCCTCGTAGCCGTCTTCGACGACGAGCGCGCCGGAGGCCCTCGCGGCCTCCAGGATCTCGTCACGCCGCGCGTCGGGCGTCGTGACGCCGGTCGGGTTCTGCCGCTCGGGCATGAGGTAGACGAGTTTGACCCGCCGCCCGAGGAGGCCCGAAGGATCCGGCCCGTCGGGACCCATCGGCAGCGGCAGGATCTCCACTCCCGCGAAGCGCGCGAGCGCGAGCGCTCCGGAGTACGTCGGCGACTCGACGGCCAGCACGTCCCCCGGGTCGGCGAACGTCCGGAAGAGGAGGTCGAGGCCCTGCTGCGCGCCCGAGGTCACGAGGATTTCGGCGGGAGATCGTTCGACGCCGTGCTCGGCGAGACGGCGCGAGATTTCCTGGCGCAGCTCCGGAAGGCCGAGCGGCGCGGCGTACTGCCAGAGGTCGCGGCGGCCGCTCCAGACTTCCGCGAGCGTGCGCGTGAAGTCCTCGAGCGGGAAGAACCGCTCGTCCGGCGTCAGGCGCGAGAAGTCGGCGACGACGGGCTCCGAGAGCGCGAGCCCCGCCTCCTCCCCGATGCCGCGCACGCGCCGCGAGACGAGCGCCGCGGCGTCGAACGGCCGGTCGGACCCGGCCGTCTCGCGGACGACCGTGCCGCTCCCGACCCGGCCCTCGACGAGCCGCTTCTGCGAGAGCGCCCGGTAGGCCGCCTGGACCGTACCGCGATTGACACGGAGCGAGGAGGCGAGCTCGCGCGTCGTGGGAAGGCGGTCGCCGGAGCGCAGGCGCCCCGACACGATGCGGGCCTCGATCGCCGAGGCGACCTGATCGGAGAGGGCCTGGCGGCCCGAACGATCCAGCGAATCAGGCTCGAGATCCAATTGGCTCATCGAGGTGCCAATTGTACCGAGCCAATTTTCCAGAAGTCAATTAGATCAGCGAGCAAGCCATCTGGCGCGTTTGCTCAGACCTACTGTAGATTATATATATATTATTTTATATCAATAGTTTGAATGCATTTAACTGCAGGGTTGGAAGGTCATGCTCCGTGCTTGCGGAGCTCCTCTTCCAGCCTTTGATTGAAAAGGAATTCCTGGTCCCGGGGCGAGACATTTCGCCGTTTGGCGAGCGCCGCGGCGACCTTCTCCTCGATCCCCTCGAGCTCTTTCTGCGTGTCGGAGAGGACGCGCATCACGGCGCGGCGGATCGTCTCGTCGTCCGTGCGCGGCACGAGGTTGTGGCTGTCCTTCAGCTTCCGCGCGATGATGCGCGAAAGGTAGAGCAGTCGGTCGGAAGAGACCTTCACGCCTTCCCCGCCAGCGCGCGGTCGCTCAGGGGGTGCCGGAAGAGCTGCTCGAGCACGCCGGGAGGCACGGTCGCCACGTCGGCCCCCATGACGGCTGCGTCGAGCACGTGGACCGGGTTGCGCAGAGCCGCGACCACGATCTGCGTCTGGAACCCGTAGTTGTCGTAGATGCGGATGATCTGCTCGACGAGATCCATGCCGATCGAACCGACCTCGTCCAGGGGCCCGACGGCCGGCGCGACGTAGGCGACGTTCGCCTTGGCCGCGAGCAGCGCCTGCGCCGCCGAGAAGCAGCCCGCGGCGCACACGGCGATCTGATCCTGGGCGAGCAGACGCGCCACCCGCAGGCCGTCCGGGCTCGTCGGCAGCTGGAGGACGACGTCCTTGCCGAGCTTGGCGAGCTCGCGCGACTCCTTGTACATGCCCTTGGCATCGCCGGCGAGCGGCTCGACGCAGACCGGGCCGTCCGTCAACGCCGAGAGCTCGCGCACCGCGCGGCGATAGTCGAGGCCCGCGGCCTCGGCGGCGCCGTTGGAAATCCAGACCCCGTCGAGCAGGCCCCAGTCCTTCGCGCGCTTGGCGTCGTCGGGGCTCGCGCTGTCGAGAAAAAGGCGCATGAGGGGCGGGATTCTATGCGAGTTGTCGGTTCTCGGTTCTCAGTTCTCAGTTCCGGAACTGACGACTGAAAACCGACAACTGATAGCTACTCGGCGTGCTCGGCGACGGCCCGAACCCAGGACGGGTCGGGAATCGGGTCCGCGCGCCCCCAGACGCGGACGAATCCGGACCCGGGAACCGCGCCGAAGGTCTTGACCCAGGCGCTCGCCAGGCCCCACTCGTCGATCGCCAGGGCCGTCGTGACCTGATCCTTCGGAACCGCCCAGCCGGAGAGGTACCAGTCCGGCATGCCCCAGCGCCGCCCGTCCGGCGTCGCGGTCGAGCCCATCCAGTCGGCGTTGCCGGCCTGCTGCTCGACTCCGAGCAGCCGCGTCGAGCGCGACGGGTCGAACTTCACGGCCTTTCCGGTCTTCGGGTCGCGCTCGATGCTGTCCGGCGGAAGCGAGATCCAGACGACGCGGCCGCCCGCCGCGAGATACCGGCGGAACGGGCTCTCCTCGGGAGCCTCCGCGAAGGCGCCGGCCGGCAGCGCGTCCGCGGCGACGACGAGGACCGAACGCGGCGCGCCGGAGAGGTCGGCGAGCATCGTGCCGACGCCGTCGTCGTCCAAGATCTCGTATCCCTCCTCGCGGAGGTAGTCCTTCAGAGCCGCGGCGCCCCGGAACCACGCGTGGTCGCCGGAATCCTTCCAGTAGACGGCCCGGCGCGTCCGGGCGCCGGCGGGCGTAGGGCCCGTCGCGAGCGCGTAGAGCGTGCCGTCGTCGCTTCCGAAGTAGACGGCTCCGCCGGAGACCGCGGGGGTCGAGAGGACCGCGCCGCCCGTGCGGAAGCGCCAGAGCTCGCGGCCCGCCGCGGCGTCAAGCGCGAAGAGGTGCCCGTCCTCGCAGCCGAAGAAGACGACTCCGCCCGCGACGGTGCCCGACGAGATCACATTGCCCGGCGTCCGGAACCGCCAGATCTCCTCGCCCGTGCCCTCGCGCAGCGCGTCGAAGAAGCGGCCGTCGGAGCTGCCGACGAGGACGAGCCCGTTCGTGAGCGCGGGGGAGCCGAGGACCCAGCTCACCTCCGGCCTGCCCTCCATGTAATCGATCTTGTGGCCGAAGCGCCACCTCTTCTCGCCGGTCTTGCGATCGACCGCGTAGAGGTGAGCGTCGCGCGAGCCGACGAACACCAGATCGTCGCCCACGGCCGGCGACGACACGACGGAAGTGCGGTCGAACCCCGCCGCTTTCGAGTCGATCGAGAAGCCTTCGGTTTCGAATGCCCAGAGCGCCTTGCCGCTCGCGGCGTCCACCGCGTGGACGCGGCCGCTCATGCTGCCGACGAAGACCGCGCCGCCGGCGACGGCGGGGGAGGAGCGGATCCGGCCGCCGGTCGCGGCCTCCCAGAGCTTGCGACCCGACTTCGCGTCGAGGGCATACAGGTTGCCGTCGCCGCCGCCGAAGAAAACCCGGCCGTCCACGACCGTCGGCGACGAGAGCCAGAAGTCCCAGCCCCATTTGAAGGGCAGGTCCGGCCCGGCGTCGAAACGCCAGCGCTCTCGTCCTGTCGCGAGGTCGAGCGCCGTCAGGCGCCGCTCGCGGCTCGTGGCGAAGACGAGCCCGCCGGCGACGGCGGGGGCCGAGGCCACCGCGCCTCCCAGCGCCGCCCGCCACCGCTCGCGGCCGGTCGCCGCTTCGAGCGCGTAGAGGTTCCCGTCGCCGCTGCCGAAGAGGACGAGCTCGCCCGCGACGACGGGCGAGCCGCGCACCGGACCGCGCGTCGCGAACTTCCATTTCACACCCGAAAGCGCCGGTCCGGCGGGGCCCGGGGCAACCCCGGTGTGCCGCGCGTCCCCGCGGAACATGGCGGTGTCGGCCGGGGCGGCCGAGACGAGGGACGAGGCGGCCAGGCAGGCCGCGGCCAGGGGAGAGAGCCGTCTCCGTTTCACGCAGAGGTGTTACGCGAAACGGCGCGAGGGGTTCGAAGGTTCGTCCGGGAACTGGAGCCAGCGGTCCCGAGAATCTGACGAGATCTTGCGCGGGCCGCCGGGCGGACGAGCCTACTCTTCGTCTTCCTCGCCGTCCTCGTCGAGGAAGGGCGCGCCGGCCTTGCCGGCCTTCTCACCCTTCGCCTTGCCGCGCGACGCGGTCGTCTCGGGCGCGACCGCCGGCAGCGCGGCCTGCGGCTCGTCTTCGACCTCTTCCGGCTCGGCGAGCTTCGCCACGGCCACGACGCGATCGCCTTCGTCGAGATCGATCAGGCGCACGCCCTGGGCCGCGCGCCCGGTCTCGCGAATGTCCTTGACCTTGATGCGGATGAGCATGCCGCTCTGGGTGATGAGAAGAAGCTGATCGGCGTCGCTGACGGACTTGATTCCGACGACCGGGCCGTTCTTCTCGGTGACCTTGATGTTGATCACGCCCGACCCGCCGCGGCCCTGGTAGCGGTACTCGGAGACCTCGGACCGCTTTCCGTATCCCTTTTCGGTGACCGAGAGCAGGTGGCCTTTCTCGTCGACGACGTCCATCTCGACGACGGCGTCGTCGTGCTTCTTGAGCGTGACGCCGATGACACCGGTCGTGTCGCGGCCCATCGGGCGCACGTCCTTCTCGGAGAACCGGATCCCCTGACCCTGGCTCGTGCCGATGAAAATCTGCCGCTCGCCGTCGGTGATGCGCACGGAAAGCAGCTCGTCCTTGTCTTCGAGGTTGATCGCGATGATGCCGCCCGAGCGCACGTTGGAGTACGCCGCGAGCGCCGTCTTCTTGACGAGGCCGTTCTTCGTGGCGAAGACCACGAAGCGATCTTCCGGGAAATCCTTCGTCGCGGCCATCGCGACGATGCGCTCCGACGGGCCGAGGTTCAGCAGGTTCACGATCGCCTTGCCGCGCGTCGCCGGACCGAGCTGCGGCAGGTCGTAGACCTTGATCCAGTGCATGCGGCCCTTGGAAGTGAACGCGAGGATGTACGCGTGCGTCGAGGCGACGAACAGGTGCTCGACGACGTCCTCTTCCTTCGTCGTGGCGCCGATGCGGCCCTTCCCGCCGCGGCGCTGGGCGCGGTAGAGCGACAGGGGAGAGCGCTTGATGTAGCCGCCGCGGGACACGGTGATGACCATGTCCTCTTCGACGATCAGGTCCTCGATGTCGATCTCCGAGGCCTCGGCCACGATCTGCGTGCGGCGCTCGTCGCCGAACTGCTTCTTCGCCTGTTGGAGCTCCTCCACGATGATGTCGAGGACGAGCTTCTCGGAGCCGAGGATCTCGCGCAGCTTCGCGATGAGCGCGAGGACCTCCTTGAACTCGGCGACGATCTTCTCCCGCTCGAGACCCGTGAGGCGCTGGAGGCGCATGTCGAGGATCGCCTGCGCCTGCACGTCGTCGAGCCGCAGAAGGTCGGTCCCCTTGCCCTTCTCGCCCGGAGGCGCCATGGGTCCGCCGAGGAACTTCTCGAGGCCGGCCCGCGTGATCGAGACCTCGGAGATCAGGCGCTCCTTGGCTTCTTTCGGGTCCTTGGACGCCCGAATGATCTTGATGACGGCGTCGATGCTTGCCAGGGCCAGCGCCAGGCCGCGGAGGAGGTGCGCGCGCTCCTCCGCTTTCTTCAGGTCGAACTGCGTGCGCCGGATGACGACCGACTTGCGGTGGTCGACGAAATGCCGCAGAAGCTCGGTGAGCGGCAGGATGCGCGGCTGGTTGTCGACGATCGCCAGGAAGATGATCCCGAAGGAGGACTGCATCGGCGTCAGCGCGAAGAGCTTGTTCAGGATGACCTGAGCGTTCTCGCCCCGCTTCAGCTCCACGACGATCCGCATGCCCTCCCGATTGGACTCGTCGCGCAGATCCGCGATGCCTTCGAGCTTTTTGTCGTTGACGAGCTCGGCGATCCGCTCGATCAACTTCGCCTTGTTGACCTGGTAGGGGATCTCCGTGACGACGATCGATTCCTTGTCGCCGCGCGCGGCCTTCTCGACCATCGCGCGCGCGCGGACCTGGACCGTGCCGCGGCCCGTCTTGTAGGCGTCGCGGATCCCCTGCGCGCCGTGGATGAAGCCGGCGGTCGGGAAGTCCGGTCCCGGAAGCTTTCGCGCGAGCTGAGCGACCGTCGCGTCGGGATGGCGGATCAGCTCGATCGTCGCGTCCACGACTTCGCCCAAGTTGTGGGGCGGGATGTTGGTCGCCATGCCGACCGCGATGCCCGAGCTGCCGTTGACGAGGAGGTTCGGGAACTTGCAGGGGAGCACCGAGGGCTCCTGCAGCGAGCCGTCGTAGTTGGGCCCCCAGTCGACGGTCTCCTTCTCGATGTCGTCGCCGATCATCTCCTCGGCGAGGCGCGTCAGACGGATCTCCGTGTAGCGCATCGCGGCCGCGTTGTCCCCGTCGACCGAGCCGAAGTTGCCCTGGCCGTCCACCAGCGGATAGCGCATCGAGAAGTCCTGCGCCATGCGAACGATCGTGTCGTAGACCGCGTCCGGGTTGTGCGGGTGGTACTTTCCGAGCACGTCGCCGACGATCCGGGCGGATTTCTTATAAGGCTTGTTGTGGAAGTTGCCCTGCTCCCACATCGCGTAGAGCGAGCGGCGGTGGACGGGCTTCAGGCCGTCGCGCACGTCCGGCAGCGCCCGGCCGATGATGACCGACATCGCGTAGTCGAGATAGGAGCGCCGGACCTCCTCTTCGATCGTGATCGGGATTTTTTCTTCGGGGGTGAGAAGGTTGGTGGTCATGAGTAGCTGTCAGCTGTCAGCTATCAGCTGTCAGCTGTCAGCCAGAAGCGCGCCGTGCCGTCCGGCTGAGAGCTGATGGCTGAAAGCTGAGAGCTAAATGTCCAGATTCCTCACGTTCAGGGCGTTCTTCTCGATGAAGTCGCGGCGAGGCTCGACGGCGTCCCCCATCAGGATCGAGAAGATCTCGTCGGCCTCGACGGCGTCCTCGACGTTGACGTGCAGGAGACGCCGCTTCTCGGGATTCATCGTGGTTTCCCAGAGCTCTTCGGGGTTCATCTCGCCGAGACCCTTGTAGCGCGAGACGGTCAGCCCCTTCTTGGCGGATTCGTAGATCGCGTCGACGACCGCGCCGAGGGTCGCCAGGGGTTGCTTCTCGCCGTTTCTCGCGACGACGTAGGGACCGTCGAGGAACGCGCCAATCGCCTTGGCCGTCTCGCGGATGCGCTTGAATTCGAAGCTGCCGATGAAATCGGTGTCGATCCGGACCTTGCGCGGCACGCCATTGACGCGCCGTTCGAGCTCCAGAGCCCACCCGGAGTGCTCCTCGTCCTCGACGACCGCCACCTTCTCCGCATCGAAGGCGCGCGCCGCCTTCGCGAGGTCCTCGAGCTTCTTCTTCTCCGCGAATTCGGCCTTCGAGGTCATGCCGCGGTCGAGCAGCGCCCGGATGAGTCCCTCGGGAACGCCGCGCAGGCCGAGCTTTGCGACGTGGTCGCGATACTCCTCCATCTTCTCGAGCAGCGCGACGAGCTTTGCTCCGGACACCGAGGCTCCGGACATCTCCGAGGAGAGGGACCGGTCGTCTCCGATGCGCCCGAGAAGAAACTTCGACATCGCCTTCTCGTCCTTCAGGTAGGTCTCCTTCTTGCCTTCGGTGACCTTGAAGAGCGGCGGCTGCGCGATGTAGAGGAATCCCTTTTCGATCAGCGCGGCCATGTGCCGGAAGAAGAAGGTCAGAAGAAGCGTGCGGATGTGCGAGCCGTCCACGTCCGCGTCGGTCATGATGACGATCTTGTGGTAGCGGGCCTTCTCGGAGTCGAAGTCCTCTCCGATGCCCGTGCCGAGCGCGGTGATGAGCGCGCGGATCTCGGCGAAACCGAGCATCTTGTCGAGCCGGGCCTTCTCGACGTTCAGGATCTTGCCGCGCAAAGGCAGGATCGCCTGGGAGCGCCGGTCACGGCCCTGCTTGGCCGAGCCGCCGGCCGAATCGCCTTCGACGATGAAGATCTCCGAGAAGGCGGGGTTCTTCTCCTGGCAATCGGCGAGCTTTCCGGGCAGCGATCCGGAGTCGAGGGCCCCCTTGCGCCGGACGAGCTCGCGGGCTTTGCGCGCCGCTTCCCGCGCGCGCGCCGACTCGACGATCTTCTCGACGATCTTGCGGCCGACCCGCGGGTTCTCTTCCAGGTACGACCCGAGCTTCTCGTAGACGACCTGCTGCACCCAGGTCTTGACCTCCGAGGAGACGAGCTTGTCCTTGGTCTGCGAGGAGAACTTCGGGTCGCGCACCTTGACCGAGACGACGGCCGTCAGCCCCTCGCGGCAGTCGTCGCCCGAGAGGCTCGTTTCCTTCAGCGCCTTGGTCAGAGCGTTGGCGTCGGCGTATTTCTGGATCGCGCGCGTCAGCGCCGTCTTGAAGCCCTCGAGGTGGGTTCCGCCGTCGCGGTTGTTGATCGTGTTGGTGAAGGTGAAGAGCGTCTCGGCGTAACCCTCGTTCCACTGTAGGGCGACCTCCACGCGCTCCTTGTCGGCGTCGCGCTTGGGGTCTCCCGTACCGTTCTTGACGTCCTGAAAATGGATGACCTTGTCGTGGATCGGCTGCTTGGTCTTGTTCAGGTGCTCGACGAAGGACTTGATTCCGCCCTCGTAGGCGAAGTCGTGCTTCTTTTCGGTGCGCTCGTCGCGAATCGAGATCGCGACGCCGGGGTTCAGGAACGAGAGCTCGCGCAGGCGCTGCGAGAGCGAGTCGAAGTGAAATTCGAGGACGGAGAAGATCTCGGGGTCCGGCCAGAACGTGACCTTCGTGCCGCTCTTCTTCGCGGTGCCGACCGCCTTGATCGGCGCGACGGGACGGCCCTTCTCGTAGGCCTGCTGCCAGACCTTTCCCTCGCGGCGGACCTCCACCTCGAGGCGCTTCGACAGGGCGTTCACGACCGAGACGCCCACCCCGTGGAGGCCTCCCGAAACCTTGTAGGAGTTGTCGTCGAACTTTCCTCCCGAATGGAGGTCCGTCATGATGATCTCGAGGGTCTCGCGCTTGTGCTCTTTGTGCATCCCGACCGGGATGCCGCGCCCGTTGTCCTCGACGGTCACCGAGTTGTCGGGATGGATCACGACCGAGACGTGGTCGCTGAACCCGACTTGCGCCTCGTCGATCGAGTTGTCGACGAGCTCGAAGACCATGTGATGCAGGCCCGAGATGTCGTCGGTGTCGCCGATGTACATGCCGGGCCGCTTGCGGACGGCCTCGAGCCCCTTCAGGAGCTTGATGGAATCGGTGGTGTAGGCGGTGCTGCTCATCGTCGTCGAGGCCTCGCGCCTCAGACTCCCGCCGCCTGAACCGCCGGCGCCGCCGAGAGGGCGCGCCCCGCGCGGATCCAGATCACCTGCGCGCGCGCCTTGAAGCGCGCGGGATCGGAAGCGGTCGTCAGAATGGTCTGCTTCGCGGGCGGCAGGCTCGCGAGGAACGCGTCGACGGCCGCCCGCGAGAGGCCCGCGTCGAAATCATCGGCGGCGAACAGGGGAGCGACGCCGCGGGCGCGCGCCAGGGCGTGCCACTCGGCGAGCTTCGCGAGCGCCGCGACGCGGAGAATCTCGCCCGTCGAGGCTTCGGACGCGAGCGGCCGGCCGGCGCGCGTGAAGAGCAGATCGTCGCGGTGCGGCCCGCAGAGCGAGTGGCCGCGACGCCGTTCGGCCGGGAGCATCCGCTCGCACCGGGCGCGCAGCGTCTCCGCCGTCTCGCTGCCGGACGGGTACTCCGCCTGAATTTCCGCGAAAGCCGCACCCGCGTCGCGCGCGAGCGGCTCGAAGTCGGCCTGCCACTCGGAGAGCGCTCCCGCGCGCAGCCGCCGCACGGCCGCACCCGCCGTCACGAGCTCCTCCGTCCAGGTCTCGAGCTCCCCGTCTCCCGGCCCGCGCCCGTGCGCGTGCGACAGGAGGGCGTTTCGCTCCGCGAGCGCCCGCTCGTACCGCGACAGATCGTCTCCCGCCGCGGGGCGCCATCCGATCACGAGGCGGTCGAGGAAGCGCCGGCGCGCTTCGGGCGATCCCGTCACGAGCTCCCGGTGCTCCGGGGCGAGGAAGACCGCGGGCGCGAGCTCCGAGACTTCGCGGAATGTGGCGCTCTTCCCGCCGCGGAGATAGCGCCGCCCCTGCGCGCGCGACCACTCGACGCGCACGTGCTCGGTCCGGCCGTCGCGCTGCACTTCGGCCGAGACGCCGAACGACTCGCCGTCCGGCGCACACGCCGAGGGACGCGCACGGCGAAACGAACGCTGACCGCAGGCGACGGCTGCCGCCTCGAGGAGGTTCGACTTGCCCTGTCCGTTCTCTCCCGCGAACACGTGGAGCCCGGGCCCGAGGAAGACGGGATCCGAGGACAGGTTGCGGAAGCTGTGGGGCGTGATCTGGGAAAAGCGCAAGGCGTCCTTAGGTCAGAGCCGCATGGGCATGACGACGTAGAGATAGCGCGAGGCGGATTCGATGCCCCCTTCCGGCTTGCAAACACACTGGGTGTTCTCGTCCTTGAGCTCCAGGCGCACGTTCTCCGTCTCCGCTTCCTCGAGAAAATCGAGAAGGTATTGCGCGTTCAGTCCGATCGAGAGCGGCTCGCCCTTGAACTCGACGTCGAGCGTCTCGGTTCCTTCGCCGAGCTCCTGGCTCGCCGA